>CAVSHW010000040.1:0-12200 GCA_963727695.1 uncultured Methylomirabilota bacterium
ATTTTTTTCTTGCATCCGGGCGTTCATGATTGTACATAGAAATTACACCAGAAAGGAGGTGATCCAGTGGGCATAGCCAACTGGACAGGTGAGGTGATTGTAACGTAGGCGGTTCTCCACTGAGGCGAACGCCTGGGTTTCCGCCTGCGGAATCCCCGCAATCGCCGGGCCTCGAAGCCTCCGGCCTTGTCCACCGGGGCGGCTAGCTTGCCGTGAACACTTCGGGGCCCTTTTCTTTGCCCGCGCCCCTCTCCCAACTTCCCCGTCTTCCCACCTCCTGCAGCGCCAGAGGCGCCGGCCTTTCGGCTGGACAGGGGCTCGCGGCTCTTGCTAGAGTACGCCAAACATTTTGAGATTCCGTGGAGGACAGCATGACAGCCCTTTCGAAAGAGCTCTTGCAGTCGATCGCCGAGGTGCTGGCGCGGGTCCCGGTTGATCCTGCCGATCTCGCCGGCAGCGTCGCTCAGCTTGGGTCTCAGCTCGATGGCCTGGCCCGGCTGGACGACCTCGACCTGCTTCACGTGGAGCCTGCCACCGTGCTCTAGCCCTCGACGGAGGCGCCCCATGGCCGCTAACGAATTGACGAAGCTCAGCATCGCCGAGGCCGGCGAGCAGATTCGTCGGCGGTCGATCTCGCCGGTCGAGCTGACGAGGGCCTACCTGGACCGGATCGCGGCGCGCGACAGCGAAAGCCGCTGCTACATCACGGTCCTGCGGGAGGAGGCGCTGGCGGTCGCCGCCGGTCTGGAGAAAGAGGTCTGCGACGGGCACTATCGGGGACCACTCCACGGGATTCCCATCGGCCTGAAGGATCTGATCATGACCTGCGGGATCCGGACCACCTGTGGATCGCGCATCCTGAAGGATTGGGTCCCGGAGGCCGACGCCACGGTGGCCACGCGGCTCTTCAAGGCGGGCGCGGTGCTCCTCGGCAAGCTGAATCTCCACGAGTTCGCCTACGGCCCGACGGGCGTGAATCCCCACTACGGTACCGCGCAGAACCCATGGGGCCGCGATCGGATGCCGGGCGGGTCCAGCAGCGGGTCCGGGGGCGGAGTGGCCGCAGGCCTCTGCGCCGGGGCGCTGGGGACCGACACCGGCGGTTCGGTGCGCATTCCGGCCTCTCTCTGTGGGATCGTGGGGCTCAAGCCCACCTACGGACGGGTGAGCCGCGCCGGCGTCGTCCCGCTGGCCTGGTCGCTGGACCACGTGGGCCCCATGACCCGGACGGTCACCGACGCGGCGATCCTCTTGCAGGCCCTGGCCGGACAGGACCCGGCCGACCCGTCCACGGCGGCCGTCCCGGTCCCCGACTACCGATCGGGCATGGCGGGGGATGTCCGCGGGCTCCGCGTGGGGATCGTGCGCGAACTGTTCTTCGAGCGCCTGGATCCCGACGTACGGGCCGCCGTCGAGGCGGCGGCGCGCGCATTGGAGGGGCTGGGCGCCAGGGTGGAGGAGGTCCGCTTGCCTCGGATTCACCACGCGACTCCCGCTGTCTTCGCCATCATCTCCGCAGAGTCCATGGCGTATCACGAGCCCTATCTCAAGACGCGGGCCTCCGAGTACGGGGCGGACGTCCGCGCCCGGCTCCTCACCGGCCAGTTCGTCCTGGCCACCCAGTATCTGAAGGCCCAGCGAGCCCGGCAGGTCGTGCGAGCCGAGGTGGACGGCGTCCTGCGGCAGGTGGATGCGCTCTTGACTCCGACGACGCCCATCCCGGCCCCGCGTACGGACGAGCGGGAAGCCACGGTGGAGGGGGTCCGCGAGGATGTGCGAGGATGGCTCACGCGCTGCACCCGGCCGATCAACCTGACGGGGAACCCCGCCCTCTCGGTGCCTTGCGGCCTGACGAGGGACGGGCTGCCCATCGGCCTTCAGTTCGTCGGGCGCCAGTTCGACGAGGCGACGCTCCTTCGCCTTGGCCAGGCCTACGAGGCGGTGAGTCCCTTCCGGGATCATCGGCCTCCGCTGGCGGGCTGACCGCCGCCACGATGTCGCCGCGCCGGCCCGATCCGAATGAGCAAGAGGATTCTTTCGGGTTCGCCCGAGGAGCCGGTAGTTCTGCCGATCGAGGACAGCCTCGACCTGCACCCCTTCGCCCCGCGAGACATCCCCGACGTCGTGGGCGAGTACCTGGCCGAGTGCGCTCGCCGCGGCCTTGGCGAGGTGCGTCTGATTCACGGCCGGGGGACGGGAACCCAACGGGCGATCGTCCGGTCGCTTCTGACGAACCACCCCCTGGTCCAAGCCTTCTTCGACGCCCCTCCGGAACGCGGCGGATGGGGAGCGACGGTCGTCCGGCTTCGGGAAGCCACGCCTGCCGAGTGACACGGCATTCCGCTCAGGCTGGTCAGTCTCGGTTGGTCATTTACCATTTCTTGGCGGTGCGAGCGGCAGGGCGGGGTCGTCTGAGAGCAGGCGGGCCAATCGCCCGATCGCCTCGGAGGCGAAGTGCCGGTAGGGGCGACCCTTGTCCGCGGCGAGAAACTCGACCGTATGAAAATCCAACTTCGGCAGTCCTTCCATGCGCTGGCCCGGACCGTAGCTCAGGACTCTCTCGTATCGCAGTTGCCCGCCCGGCGCGTCGAGTGCGCGGACCCGGACCTGAACAAAAACCCCAAAGGTGTCCGCCTCTTCCCCGACTGCGAGGCCGATCGCATCCAGCGAGAACTCCAGCACACCATCCAGTCCCTTGTCGCGGGCCTCGATCAGCAGATCGGTCCCGGGAGTATCGGGGCCCCACGCCTGGTGCCAGTCGACGGCCGGGAGGGGACCCCCCGCGCGACGGGCGAGCGCCTTGGCCATGGCGTCCCGGAAGAGACGATCGGGCCGAAGAGTCTTGGTGGCTTCGGCGATGGCGGCGCGATCCGGAGGCGACATCCGCTGGAGCGCGGGATCCTCTTGGCCAACCCCCAGCATTCCCATGGCCGTAGCTCCGGCCACGATGCCGACCGCCGCCGGCCAGAAGATCAAGGCGAAGGGGACGATCTGCATGATGCTGATACCGGTGAGCAGGCCAGAGGTGGCGCCCTGCATCAGCGAATTCTCCTGGTCCTTGCTCAGCCAGGCGGACTGCCAGACCGGATCGGAGGCGGGGACCAGGATGCCCGGATGCTGGAAGGCCGGGCCCGGGGTGAGCCGGATCCGATTTCCGCTTGTCTCGGCGATCCCCGCCCGGAAGGCGACGCTCCCCTCGGGCTCCCGGACCGGTTTCGTCTCGGCGCAGCCGGCGACGAGCACGGACAGGAAGACGACGAGGAGGATCCGCATGGGATGGGGAGCCTGCGATCGAGACTGGGGCCGGATGAATAACATCAGCCTGGTTCCCCCAGAGTAACCACTCAGCCAGTGTCGTGGGTTGGAGGCTGGTCGCACGCTCGCCGGGGCCACCAGGGCCTTCCTCCGACGCCTGACCCTGCACCCACCCTTCGGGCGGGTACCCGAGCCGGCTCCCTCTTACCCCGGGTCGGTCCGCTCGGGGAGCGGACCTCCGTGCCGGGGACGAGGTCGCCGGGTACCCATCCCCGGGATGGGTGTGGGGCGGCGCTCCGGGAGACCCTGGTGGCCCCTGGTGTCATAGGTGAACGCCCACCCCCCCGGGGAACGCGCCCGTAGTGTATATGGAACGATAGCACGCGCTCCGGATGGTGACAACGGGGATTGCTGAACGCTCACCGCGCGGCGGGGAGAGCCAGATAATCGCGAAGGACCGCCACTGTGCTGGGGAAGGCGAGCTGATCCCAGGGGATCTCGGTCGGGGGGAAGGCGCGGACGGCCAGACTCTCGTCGTCGGTCTGAAGCGACCCGCCCGTCACCTCGCCGGCGTACGCGACCAGGATGACGGAAATGCCCGGCTGCGAGTAGGCCCCGAGGAGCCGCGTCAGCCGGACGCAGAGCCCCGATTCTTCCCGGACCTCGCGGAGGGCGGCGGCCTCCAGCGTTTCCCCGCGGTCCACGTAGCCTCCGGGGAAGACCCATTTGCCGTAACTCGGCTCGATGGCGCGCTGGACCAGGAGGAGCCCGTTGTCGTAGGAGAAGACCACGCCGGTGGCCACCTTGGGGTCGAGGAAGAAAACGAAGCCGCAGGACTGGCAGACGAGCCGAGGCGGCTCACCGGCCTTGATGATGCGAGAGTCCAGCGGGGCGCCGCAGCAGGGGCAGAAGCGATAGGCGGGAGGCCCGGTCACTCCTCGTCCTCCCGATCCGCCCAGTAGCGCCCGAACTCGTCCAGAAAGGTGAGCGTCTCGAGGCTCTTCATCCGGTCCAGGAAGAGAGTACCGATGAGATGGTCGTACTCGTGCTGGATCGCGCGGGCGAAAAAGTCGACCGCCTTAAGCGTAAGCGGCTTCCCCCGTCGGTCGTGGGCCTGGACCTCGATGTCCGTGTAACGCGGAACCATACCGCGGAGGTTCGGGAGGCTCAGACAGCCTTCCCAGCCCTCCTCCATCTGATCGCTCGCGGGGATGATCCGGGGGTTGATCAGGACGGTGGGCGTGGCGGGCGGGGCCGATTCCGCGCGGTCGTCCTCTTCCGCCTCGATGACCACGATCTGGAGAGACCGGTGGACCTGCGGCGCCGCCAGGCCCACGCCCCGATACTCCTGCATGGTTTCGATCATGTCGTCGATCAGACGCTGAATGTCCGACGCCTGGATATTCTTCACCGGCTCGGCCGGAATACGCAAGATCGGGTTGCCCATCTGGGCGACTTTGAGGATGGCCATGACGATCCAACTCCCTTAGAGTGAGTCTTTCAGCTTCCTGCTAGGTTCCTGTCAGCCGGCCGCGCCTCCGGGACCCGCGGACCCGGCTGGGCTGGCGACAATGCGGGGCATCTTATCACGCCAAGGCGACGCCTGCCAAACCGTGCCGCGATTCCGCGCGTTGACAGCCCGCCGCGGAGGAGCCTACAATACCGCTGTCTGGAGCATGTGTCTCGGACGGGCGTCGCTCATGAGAAGGGAGCATCGCGATGCGAAATCTCAGGGTCAATCTGCTGGAACTCATCCGCCGGACGTCGGCCGAACTGCCGGACGACGTATTTCGGGCCGTCGATGTCGGCACCAAGGCGGAGGAGGTGGGGACGACGGGCGGGTACGCGATGGACATCATCACCAAGAACATCGACCTGGCCCGACGCAAGTCTCAGCCGCTCTGCCAGGATACGGGGAGCATCCTCTTTTTCGTGAAAGCCCCCGTGGGGTTCGACCAGGTGGGCTTCGAAGTCGTCGCCAAGGCGGCCGTGGCCGAGGCGACGGCCAAGGGGTACCTTCGCCAGAACTCGGTGGATTCCGTCACCGGGAAGAACAGCGGGAACAACCTCGGCCCGGGGAGCCCCGTCCTGCACTTCCACCAGCACCACGGGGCGCGGCTCGACGTGCGGCTGATCCTGAAGGGCGGCGGTTGCGAGAACGTGGGGACGCAGTATTCACTCCCCGACACCACAATCGGCGCCAATCGGGATCTGGAGGGGGTCCGGAAGGCCATCCTGAACGCCGTGGTGCTGGCCCAGGGGAAAGGTTGCAGCCCGGGAATCCTGGGTGTCTGCATCGGGGGGGATCGGGCCACCGGCTATCTTCACTCGAAAGAGCAGCTCCTGCGGACGCTGGAGGATGTGCACCCCGATCCGAAGCTGGCCGCACTGGAGCAGGACATCGTGAAGAGCGCCAACACACTGGGGATCGGGCCCATGGGGTTCGGCGGCAAGACGACGCTGCTCGGGTGCAAGATCGGCTCCCTGAACCGACTGCCGGCGAGCTTCTTCGTCTCGGTCTCGTACATGTGCTGGGCCTACCGGCGCCAGGGATTCCTGCTGAGCGAGGCGGGGAAGATCGTCAAGTGGCTCTACTAGGCTGAGCGCTGATCGCTGAACTTTTGGAGGTGGAGAATGATCCAGCTCGTCGAGCCGTACACCGAAGAGAAGATTCGCGCGTTGAAGATGGGGGAGATCGTCCATCTCAGCGGTGTGATCTACACCGGCCGGGACGCGGTCCACAAGTTCCTGCACGATGGGGGCAAGCCGCCGATCAGCCTGGAGGAACAAATCATCTACCACTGCGGGCCGGTCGTGATCAAGGAGAAGGGGAAGTGGGTGGTGAAGGCGGCCGGACCCACGACCTCGATCCGCGAGGAGCCATACCAGGCCCACCTGATCGAGAAGTTCAAGCTGCGCGCGGTGATCGGCAAGGGGGGCATGGGCGGGAAGACCCTGGAGGCCTGCGCCAAGTTCGGCTGCGTCTACCTGCACGCGGTCGGAGGGGCGGCGCAAGTCCTGGCCGAATGCGTCACCGAGGTTCTGGGGGTGTACTTGGAAGAGTTCGGAAGCCCCGAGGCCATCTGGGCGTTCCGCGTGAAGGATTTCCCCGCCGTGGTCACCATGGATGCCCACGGCCACAGCCTGCACGCGGCGGTTCTGGAGCAGTCGAAGGAGCGGCTGAAGCAGCTCGTGTAAGCAAACCGCAACAGGGGAGGCGTACGTTCGCGAGAGGGGCGAGGCATTCGCCCCTCTCGTGTTGAGGAGAGAGCCTTCATGGGCCGCTTTTTTCTCTTTGCCATTCTCACCTGGATCACGGGGAGTCCGCTGCTGGCGATCGTGATCCTGATTGCCCTGGCGATTCCGAGCTGGTTCGCAGGCTCTCGCTACGCCTTTCGGTTCAGTCGGAAGGCGCGGGCGTGGGGAGAGGCGGGGCGACTCCGCCGCGCCCTGGCGATCAATCCGCACGATGCGAAGGCCCGGGTGGACCTGGGGGCCATCCTCACCCGGCAGGGGCGATTCCGCGAGGCGCGGGCGGAACTGGAACAGGTCCTGCCCCGCGTGGACGATCTGCCCGATGCCAACTATTACCTGGGGCTCTGTCTGATGAACGACGGGGCGGCCGAGCGGGGACGGAGCCTGGTGGAGCGGGCCCTGGCCATCAATCCGAAGTTCGGCTACGGCGAGCCATATCTGCGTCTCGGCGATTTCCACGCCGAGAGATCGGAATGGGCCCCGGCGGCAGAGCGGTATCGCCAGGCCGTCGACATCTACGGGTCCAGCGTGGAGGGATGGTCCAAGCTGGGGCGGGCTTTGATCGAGCTGGGGCGGAAAGAAGAGGCGCGTGAGGCGCTTGGGGAAGCCCTCGCCTCCTATCGCACCGCCCCCTGGTACCGGCGCGCGGACGACCGCCCCTGGAAACGCCGCGCCGCTCGCCTCGCACGTGGCTTGAAATAGCAGGCTGCCGAAAGACCCGTTTTCGCCCAGGCTGCTCAAAAAGGTCCAGATGCAAGGCGGCGCGCGTAAGGCCGAGTGAGGCGTACTGGGGTACGCCGCAACGAGTGCCTGAGCAAGCCAACGCCGCAGATGGGCCTTTTTCAGCAGCCGTGCTAGTACTGGTGCGGATCGAGGACATCCCGCAGGCCGTCGCCCAGGAGGTTGATTCCGAGCGTGGTCACGAAGATGGCGATGCCGGGAAAGGTCGCCAACCACCAGTGGGTCAGCATGTAGGTCCTTCCCTCTCCCAGCATCCCACCCCAGGAGGGCGTGGGCGGCTGGACCCCCAGGCCCAGGAAGCTCAGGATGGACTCCATCAGAATCATCCGGGCGACTTCGAGACTGGATGTGACGACGATGGTGTTGAAGAGGTTGGGGAGGATATGCCGGGTGATGATCCTCAGGCTGGATAAGCCGATGGCGCGCGCGGCCGTGATGAACTCCAGCGATTTGAGCTGGGCCGTCTCCGCCCGCACGACCCGGGTGTAGATGGGCCAACCCGTGACTCCAAGCACGATGACCATGTTCTTGAAGTTCGGCCCCATCACCGCCACGGCGGTCAAGGCGAGCAGCATGAAGGGAAAGGCCATCATGACGTTGACGAGGTTCGTGATGACCGAATCGGTCTTTCCCCCGTAGTATCCCCCCACCAGCCCGAGCGCGACGCCGATGATGACCGCGATGAACACGGAGGCGACGCCGGTGGCGAGCGAGATCCTGGACCCATAGATGATCCGGGTCAGGATATCGCGACCGACCGGATCCGTTCCCAGGATGTTCTGGCGGCTTCCTCCGTCCATCCAGATCGGGGGCTTCAGCCGCGCCGTGACGTCCTGCTCGTAAGGGTCATGGGGCGACACCAGGCCCGCGCACACGGCGATCCCGGACATGCCGAGGACGATGAGCAGGCCGAGCAGGCCGGCCCGGTATTTCCACATCTTGCGAAGAGTCAACGCGCCTCTATCCTTTTCAGTCGAACCGGATGCGCGGGTCGAGCGCTCCGACCAGGATGTCGATCCCAAGATTCACCACGACGATGATCCCGGCCATCGTCAGGATGCACGCCTGGGCCAGGGGATAGTCGAAGTTCCGGATAGCCGACAGGGCGAGGCTCCCCAGGCCCGGCCAGGCAAACACGGCCTCGGTGACGATGGCGCCGCCCAAGAGGCGCCCAAACTGCAAGCCCAGGATGGTCACGATGGGGATCGAGGCGTTCCGGAGCGCGTGCCGGAACAGGACGATCCGCCCATGAAGACCCTTGGCGCGCGCGGTCCGGATGTAATCCTCCGAGAGGATGTCCAGCATCTTCGAGCGGGTCATCCGCATAATGATCGGGGCCAGCGACGCGCCCAGGGTGAACGCGGGCATGAGCAGGTGAAAGAGCGATCCGCGCCCCGAGGCGGGCAGCAGGTGGAACTTGACGGAGAAGAGGATGATCAACATCAGGCCAAGCCAGAAGATGGGCATGGCCTGGCCCGAGACCGCCAGCATCGTGCACAGATTGTCGAGGAAGGAATAGCGCCTGACCGCGGCGACGACGCCCAGCGGGATGGCAATCGCCAGTGCGATCGCCATCCCGGCCAGCGTCAGTTGCAGGGTCGCCGGGAACCGCTCCAGGACGAGGCTCAGAGCCGGCTCCCGGATGAAGAGCGACTTCCCGAAGTCCAGATGGACCAAATCCTTGAGGAAGATGCCGTACTGGACATAGAGGGGCTGGTCGAGCCCCAGGCTCTTCCGCAGGATCGCGGCGTCTTCGGCCTTCGCCTCGATGGAGAGCAAGAGCTGCACGGGATCGCCCGCCACGTGCAGCAGCAGAAAGGTGATGACCGAGATCCCGAAGCAGACCAGGACCGCCTCACCGAGCCGTTTCAGGATGTATGAACCCATATCCGCGAAATCCCGCAGGGGCGCAGTGGCGAAAAGGCGCAGAGGCGATCGGCTCTATGGTCTCCGCCCCTGCGCCCCAGCCCCTCTGCTCCCGCTCAGTCTTTCCAGGAGGCAGAGTACACCCGCATCATCTCGTCGCTGCTCGCCTCGTAATTGAGCTTCTTGTTGACTCCCTCGATGGTGTACTGGACGTTGATGGGGATCCAGTAGAACTTCTCGTGCATGAGCTTCTGGGCCTTGGCGTAGGCCTCCAGACGCTTCTTCGGATCGATCTGGGTCCGTCCCTCGTCAAGCAACTGATCCAGGACGGCATCCTTCGTATAGCTCAGCGGCTCCTTGGAGTACGCCAGGGCGTACATGATCGCGTCCGCGTCGAAGATGGAGTTGGAGCCCCAGCTATAGTACTGGAGGCCCTCCAGCTTCCCCTCCTTGCTGGAGGAGGTCCACATGCCCACGTCCTCGATGTGGCGCCGCTTGAGCTTGATGCCCACCTTGGCGAGGTAGCCGGTGACGGCGTCGGCCATCTGGTCCATGCTGGTGATCGTGCCGCTGTAGGTGTTCAGCGTCATCTCGAAGCCGTTCGGATACCCGGCCTCCGCGAGGAGCTTCTTCGCGCGTTCCGGGTCGTAGGGATACGGCTTGATCGAGGCGTCGAAGCCGAAGTGGAGCGGGTTGACCCCGGTAGCCGTCCGCTCGGCGTAGCCGCCCAGGATCTTGCTGAGCATCTCGTCCACATTGATGGCATACGCGATCGCCTGCCGGACCTTCTGGTTCATGAGCGGCGTCTTGCTGGCCCGCCCCGCGCTATCCAGGAGGAGGGAGTTCACCCGCAGGATCTTGGTGGCCGAGATCCGGGCGTTTGGCGAATCCTTGACCACGGCGATCTGGTCGGGCGGGACGTTCCGGATGATGTCCACGCCGCCCGAGAGCAGCTCCGCGATCTGGGTCGTCGTCTCCGGGATCGTCCGGAACACGATGGTCTTGATCTTGGGCATGCCCTTGGGGCTGCCCTTCCAGTAGTTCTCGTTGGCCTCGACGATCAGATGCTCCGCCTTCTTCCACTCGACGAACTTGTACGGCCCCGTGCCGACCGGCTTCCGGTTGAACTCCTCGTCGCCGACCGCCTTCAGGTACTTGGGCGGCACGATGTATGCCAGGGTCAGGAACTCGGGGGCGGCAGGGAACGGCTTGGCGGTGATGATCTGCACCGTGTTCTCGTCGATGATCTTGACTTCCTTGATCCAGGTGAAGTTCCCGCGGGTCACGGACTTGGTGGCCGGGTCGAGGACGCGGTCGATGGTGAACTTGACCGCCTCGGCGTTGAACGGCTCGCCGTTGTGGAACTTGACGCCGGTCCGCAGCTTCAGCTCCCAGGTCAGGGCATTGACGTTCCGAAGGGACGAGGCGAGGCCGGGGATCGGCTTGTAGGTCTTGGGGTCCCGATCCATCAGGGTGTCGTACAGGTGCCAGTCGGCGATGTGGGCCAGCCGGCTGCTGTGCATGTGGGGATCCAGTGTGGGGATGTTGGACCCGAAGGCCACCACCACCTTGTCCTTGGCGGCCTGCGCCGGAGCCGCGCTCAGCGCCATCAGGGGCAGGATGAGCGCGGCGATGATCAGCATGATCCTGAATACGCGGTTTCCGTTCATTCGGTCCTCCTTCTTTCCGAGAGGTCGGCTATTTCAGAGAGCGGCGTGGTTATCAAACTCCTGGAAAACCCGGAGTCGCCCAGGCTGCTCAAAAGGGCGCAGATGCAAGGCGGCGCGCGATGGGCGGAGTACCCACCGCAGGCGTCCAGGCGTACTCCATGTACGCCGCAGCGAGTGCGCGAGCGTGCCAACGCCGCAGATGGGCCATTTTCAGCAGCCTGTAAGCTTCGCCGCTTCGTACAAGAAAGCGGCAGAGGTCTTGATTCCGCAAAAGAAGCCCTCCAGCGTGATGTTCTCGTTGGGGGCATGGTTGTTCTCGTCGTGCGCGGCGTAGGGGATGTTCACCCGGGGGATGCCCAGGACGCGGGTGAACAGGTAGTCGGGATCGCTCCCCCCCATGCAGGAGCGGAACAGGGGTTCCTTTCCGAAACCCAGGCGGGCCGCCCGGGCGGCCGCCTGGCAGACCGGGTGGTCGAGCGGGGTCCGCGAGGGGTGGAAACCGCCCAGCCGCTCGATGGCCAGGTCGCCGTATCCCTGCGCCTTGGCGTGGGCCACGAACTTGGCGAAGATGTCGTCGGGGTCCTGGTCCACCACGAGGCGCATGTCCAGCTTGACGACCGCCTGGTGGGGGACGATCGTCTTCATCCCCTGGCCGGCATACCCGCTGGCCAGGCCGCAGATGTTGATGGAGGGCTGGAACATCACCCGCTCCTGGTAGGCCGGCCACTGCTCCGCCGTGGGCGCCGGCAACCCCAGGTCGGTGAGGACGCCCGGCTCGAAGGGGAGCCGGCTCAGAGCCTCCCGCTCCGCGGCCGTGATCGGCCGCACGCTGTCATAGAAACCCGGGATCCGGATGCGGCCGTCGGCGTCCTGCAGCGTGGCCAGGAACTGCACGAGGCGCCAGCCCGGGGCCGGGACGAAGGGGCCGAGGTTGCCGGAGTGGACGTCCCGGTTGGCGCCCCGCGCCGCGACCTCGACGTAGAGAATCCCCCGCACGCCGCAGACGATGCTGGGCTGGTCGTTGGGCAGCATCCCGCCGTCGGCGCAGAAGCAGCAGTCCGCGGCGAACAACTCGCGGTTGGCCTCCAGAAAGGCCCGGAGATTCCGGCTGCCGACCTCTTCCTCGCCCTCGAAGAGGAACTTCACGTTGACCGGGAGCCGCTTCTGGATCTTCAGGATCGCCTCGACGGCCTTGAGGTGGGCGAAGAGCTGCCCCTTGTTGTCCCCCGTGCCCCGGCCGTAGAGGCGTCCGTCGCGGATGGTCGGCTCGAAGGGCGGGGACTTCCAGAGGTCGAGCGGGTCGGGCGGCTGGACGTCGTAGTGGCCGTAGATCAGGACCGTCCGCGCGGCCCCGGGGGACTTGAGCTCGCCGAACACCACGGGGTGCCCGGCCGTGGGGAGGATCTTGGCTGG
>CAVSHW010000041.1:0-35968 GCA_963727695.1 uncultured Methylomirabilota bacterium
CTCCTGTGGCCAATTGTCGGGCGGGGCGGAGGGGGAAAGGGATTCCGGGGATCGGAGCAAACCGATACCCGGAATCCCTCAGGGCTTCTTCTGGTCGGAGGCCTCGCCTCCCTTGGCGTCGCCAAGCGCGCGGAGAATCTCGCCCTCTTTGACGAACACTTGGATGGACGCCCGGGCGCGCAGGGCTGCCAGCCAGTCCTTGCGCTTAACCTCGAACTTCTCCTGAAACAATTGCTCCCGGATCTGGTCCCGGACCTCGGCGAAGGGAATAAACGGCTCCGTCTGGGCGCGAAGGACCTTGATGAGGTGAAAGCCGGCTGCGGTGCGGATCGGCTCGCTTACTACTCCCCCGGGTGAAAGACCGAACGCCACCGCCTCGATCTCCGAGGCCAGCTCCCCGCGATGCACGGTCAACTGATCGGACTGCCCGCTGCCGGGAGTGCTCGTGGCCTCCTTCCCGACCTGGGCGAAATCGGCCCCCCCTCGAATCTTGGCCAGGGCCTCCACGGCCCGCGCCCGGGCTGTGGCCTCGTCTTGCCCGGGATCGATCGGGAAGAGGATATGCTCGATCTCGGCGCTGGGCTCCCGCTGGTACTTCTGTTTGTTCTCCTGGTAGGTCTTGAGGAGTTCGTCCTCGCTCAGGATGATCGAAGAGCGGATCTGTCGAATCAGCAGGCGCCCGATGGCCAGACGCTCCGCGATGCTGCGGCGGATCTGCTCCACGGTGAGGCCCTCGGCCTTCAGCAGAGCCCGAAACTGCGCCTCGTCGGTGGCGTTGTTGTTTCGCTTCAACTCATCGATGGCCCCCTCAATTTCGGCCGGCGAGGGGGTGAGACCGTCCTGCTTGGCAACCTGATACATCATGCGCCGGTCGATCAAGTCATCCATCAGGCGCTGCTGCGCCTCCTCGACGCGCCGCTCGCGTTCGGGGCCGACGAAATCCTGGAAGATCTTCCGGATCACCGGCTGACCTTCCTCCTGGACCTCGCTCAGCGTGATTGCCTCATCATTGACCGACGCCACCACGCGGTCCAGGACCATCTCGCGCGCGGGAGCCCCCGTCGGTGCGACGGAAGCGGACTGGGCGACCGCGGGCGCCATCAGGGCGCACAGGGCCAGGACCAGCCCAAGGGTCAACCCGAGTCTCTTCAATATCATGACTTGTCTCCCGCCTTGCTGTCGCTAGGCGCCGGCGCCTGCGGGATAGGGGTCGCCTGACCGAACTTGCCCACCGGCAAGAACGACTCGTCCTTGGTGATCTTGGCCCCGGCTTCCAGCTCCTTCATCCAGGCCTGGAACCGCTGCGACTGCCGCTCTTCGGTCAGGCGGCGCTGGAGCTGCCCCTTGACCTGATCCAGACCGGCTGGCTGCCCTGTCTTTCGCTCTATTAGCTTGATGACGTGGAATCCAAACGGTGTCTTTACGGGGTCGCTCACCTCGCCCGGCTTGAGGCTGAAGGCGACTCGAGCGAACTCGGGGAGCACCTGTTCCCGCGAGAGGAACCCCAGATCGCCCCCCTTGGCGGCGGTGGCCG
Organism: uncultured Methylomirabilota bacterium; assembly: GCA_963727695.1. Lineage (GTDB taxonomy): Bacteria > Methylomirabilota > Methylomirabilia > Methylomirabilales > 2-02-FULL-66-22 > 2-02-FULL-66-22. The sequence continues at coordinate 1,535 of CAVSHW010000041.1, forward strand.
AGTCCTGGGAGTATTTCTTGGCCAGATCGTCGAACGATTCGTTCTTGGCGAGACGCGCCTTGATGTCTTTGGCCTCGTCTTCGTTCTGGAGCACGATGTGGCGGAGGTGTACCGTGTCCCCCGAGAACTCGTCGGGGTGGGCCTTGAAGTACTCCTCAACCTCCTTCTCCTCCACCTTCACCTTGTTGCCGATCTCGTCCTGCACCAGCGCCCGGATCATCAGCTCCCGGCGCAGATTGGCGACCTGCTCCGCCACTTCGGGTGTCTCGCTCATCTTCCGCTTTTCGGCTTCCTGCACCAAGAGCTCTCGGCGAGTGACCCGATCCAGGAACTGCTTCTGGCCTTCCTTGGAGGCGAAGAACGGCTGCATCTGGGGGGCCTGCCGCAGCTGTTGACCGATCTCTTTCTCCATGTCCGCCGCCGAGTAGGACCAGTCGTTGACCTTGAGCACCGCCGGCCCCGGATTCTTCGTGTTGCCGCTTTCCTTCCCGCATCCCAGCAGGCCGATGGCACATCCGGCGGCCAGGACAGTCGCTCTCCACATCGTGATTTTCACACTGGGCTCCTTGTCGAGGATTGAACGCCTCCAAATACGCCGGCCGCGTCCCCGGCGCAGGGCCCGCGGCCAACCTTAACGAAAAACCGTAACACCCGCAGTAAGGCTTTGCAAGAGTTTTCTGGTCGCCGCGAGCAGGGCCTCCGGCGTCGTCGCGTCGGCCCGGTACTCCAGGGTGTCCTCCGGCCGGTATTTGAGGCGGCCGCGCTCCGCTCGAATGAGAGCCACGATCGTCTCGGGCTGGACAGGCGGCTTCGATCCAAAGCGGACCCGGATCAGTTCGCGGCGGGCGTCGATCTCCTGGATGCGGAGCGCCCGCGCCTGTAGCTTGAGCTCCATCACCTGGAACAGCCTCGACACTTCGACCGGGATGGGGCCAAAGCGATCCGTGAGCTCCTCCGCGAAGTCGGCGAGCTGGCCGGCCTCGCCGATGGCGGCCAGGCGCTTGTACAGGTTGAGCCTGAGCGTCGGGTCGGGAAGATACGTTTCGGGGATGAATCCGTCCACCCGCAGACGGATGGTCGGATCCACCACCGCCTCCGCGGGCTCCCCCTTGAGCTCGCGCACCGTCTCCTGGATGAGCTGGGTGTACAGGTCGAAACCGACGGCGGCGATGTGGCCCGACTGCTCGGCCCCGAGCAGATTCCCCGCGCCCCGGATCTCCAGGTCCCGGGCGGCGATCTTGAACCCGGAGCCCAGCTCCGTCAGCTCGGCGATGACCTGCAGCCTCTTCCGCGCCACCTCGGTCATCCCGCCGTCGGCCGGGACCAGGAGGTAGGCGTAGGCCCGATGCCTGTCCCGACCGACGCGGCCCCGCAACTGATAGAGCTGCGCCAAGCCCAGGGCGTCCGCCCGGTCGATGATGAGGGTGTTGGCCGACGGGACGTCCAGGCCCGACTCGATGATGGTGGTGCAGAGAAGGACATCCACCTTCTTGAGGTAGAACTCCACCATCACCTTTTCCAGGGCGGCATCGCTCTGCTGCCCGTGGGCAATGCCGATCCGCGCCTCCGGCACCAGTTGTTTCAGCCGCCGGGCCACGGTGTGGATGCTCTCCACTCGGTTGTGGACGAAAAAGACCTGGCCGCCGCGGGCGAGCTCCCGTCGGATCGCCTCGCTGATGACGTCCGGATCGTAGGGCGTGACATAGGTGCGGATGGCCAGCCGCTCCTCCGGCGGGGTCTCGATCGTGCTGACGTCACGCACCCCCAGCATCGTCATGTGGAGCGTCCGCGGGATCGGGGTGGCCGTCAGGGTGAGGACATCCACCTCGCGCTTGAGCTGTTTCAGCGCCTCCTTGGCGGCCACACCGAAGCGTTGCTCCTCGTCCACAACCAGGAGGCCCAAGGCCGAGAACGCCACGTCCTTCTGCAGGAGACGGTGGGTCCCGATCAGGATGTCCACGGTCCCCTCGGCGACCCCCCGGATCACCTGCCGTTGCTCCGCCGCCGGCCGGAAGCGGCAGAGCATCTCCACCCGGACCGGGAAACCGGCGAAACGGGCGCTGAAGGTCTGGTGGTGCTGCATCGCCAGGACCGTCGTCGGTACCAGAATGGCCGCCTGCTTCCCGTCCAGAACCGCCTTGAAGGCGGCGCGCAGCGCCACCTCGGTCTTGCCGTAGCCCACGTCGCCGCACACCAGGCGGTCCATGGGCTGGGGGCGCTCCATGTCCCGCTTGACGTCCCGGATGGCCTGCAGTTGGTCCGGCGTCTCGTCGTAGGGGAACGCCGCCTCGAACTCCTTCTGCCAGGGGGTGTCGGGGGCAAAGGCGTTGCCCGTCACGATCTGCCGCGTCGCATAGAGACGGAGCAATTCCCCGGCCATCTCCCGGACACTGGCGCGCACCCGCTCCTTGGCCTTGGCCCAGGAGGTGCCGCCCAGCCGGTCCAGCGCCGGTCCGCCGGAGGCCGACTCTCCCGCCGCGTAGCGCTGCACCAGGTGGAGGTTGGCGACGGGCACGTAGAGCGTGGCGCTATCGGCATAGCTGAGGTGCAGGAAGTCGCCCTCCTCGCCGCCGACGGACAGTTGTTCCAGCCCGCAGTATCGGGCGATGCCGTGGTCCACGTGCACCACGTAGTCGCCGGCCTTGAGGTCGGCGAAGGAGGTGAAGGGCAGCGCCTCTTTGGGCCGGACGCGTCGCCGCGGCAAGGCGTGCGCCCCGAAGATCTCCTGCTCGGTGATCAAGCGGAGGCGAAGCGGCTCGACCCGAAAGCCGGCGCTGAGCTCCCCGATCGCCAGGCCGATGCCGCCCGGCTCGGGCAGCTCGCGCCCCAGCCGGGCCCCCAGATCGTGATCCCGCAGGATCTCCTGGAGTCGCCGACCCTGCGCCTCGCTGCGCGCCACCAGAGTGATCCGCTCCCCCTGACGCCGCCAGCCGTCCAGATCCTCCAGGAAGGCCGCGATCCGTCCGCGGTACGGCTCGATGCCGGCGCTCTGGATGTCCCGGCGGGGCGGGGCGGCGGGACCCGTCTCGCGGGGCGGGGACGCGAAGGGGGTAAGGGTGATTCCCGCCCATGCCCGCGCCTCCCGGCGGAAGGCGTCCCAGCCCACCCAGCGCTCCTCCGCGGGCGGGAAGAGGGGTGCCAGGTCGGGCTCCCGGTCTGCTTCGGCCGCGGCGTCGGCAAGGACGGCGGTCGCCCGTTCGGTCAGAGCCGGCGGCTCGTCCCAGACGATCACCGCGTCCGCGGGGAGATAGGCCAGGATCGAGACGGGTTCCTCCACGAGGTCTGGGACAAAGGCATCCCACTCCGGGATCGGCCGCCGCTGGTCCAGGGCGTCCAGCAGAGCCGGCGGGACCGCGATCCCCCCCCGTCGCGCCCGGCCTTGCAGACACCCCGTGAGGCGCGCCGCCGCCGCCTCGGTCAAGAGAAACTCCTGGAGGGGCAGAAGCGTCGTCTGGGGGGCGGGACCCAATGAGCGCTGGGTCTCCGGATCGAAGTGGCGCAGCGAATGGATCTCGTCCCCGAAGAACTCGACCCGGACAGGGTGGTCCAGCGCGGGCGGGAAGCAGTCCAGAATCCCGCCGCGCACCGCGATCTCCCCCGGCTCCGTCACCTGCCCGACGGTGCGATATCCGCCCGCCGCGAGCGCCCGAAGCAGCCCCTCGCGCGGCAGGATCCGCTGCGGGTAGAGCGAGATCACGGCACCTTCCAGGAGCGCCGGACCGATCGTGCGCAGCAGCGCCGCCGCGACCGAGGCGACCAGGACGACGGCCTGGCGCCTCTGGAGCCGGTGGAGAGCCTCCACCCGTCCCGCCCGCGCCTCCAGGTCGGCCTCGCGCTCGGACAAGAGCGCCACCCCTTTGCCAAGAAAAAAGACGAGGTCCTGGTGGAGCGCCGCCGCGACCTCGTCACTCCGGCAGAGGACCAGAAACGTCCGGCCGGTCCCGACCTGACAGGCGGCCAGCGCCAGAGCGCGGGCCGACCCGTGCAGGCTCGCGAGGACGACCTCCGCCGAGGGCGTGAGACTCTCGCAGAGGTCTCCAAGTTGAGATTCGTTCCAGACGAATTGTGGAAGCATGGAATGCGGTACCGCCGTCAGCCGCTCCCTGCAGGACAATCGCCGACGGGTCAGTCGCGCGGCGCGCGGCGCGCCAGGACGCGGCGGATCAGCTCGGTCGTTGACGCCCCGGCCACGTACGGGAGGCTTCGCGCGATCCCGCCCCTGGATTGGACGAAGTCGGCGCCGACGATCTGGCTGATCGGCCAGTCCCCCCCCTTGACTAGCACGTCCGGCCGCACGGCGTGGATCACTCGGGCCGGAGTCAGATCATCGAAGATCAGAACGAGATCCACGGCGGCCAGCGCCGCCAGTACCTCCGCGCGCTCCTCGGCCGGCACCACGGGACGGCCGCGTCCTTTGAGCGTTCGAACCGAGGCATCGCCGTTGATCGCCACGACCAGAAGATCGCCTAGGGCGCGGGCCTGCTCCAGGTAGCGCGTGTGACCGCGATGGAGGAGGTCGAAGCACCCGTTGGTGAAGACGACCCGCCGGCTCGCGGCCTGGGCCCTGCGCACGACACGGACCGCAGCGGCAAGCGACTTCACCTTGTCGCGCGCCCGCCGCGGCCTCCCGGCTCCCGGCTCCCGGCTCGTGGCTCTCACCGCTCCATCCCCTCGATCACCGCCGCCGCCAGGAGCGGCACGAGCAGCTCGTGGTGGCCGGTCAGCGCGTACCCCCGCCCGCCGCGCGCCACGGGACGCCGTACCACATTCTGTGTGGGGCGGTAATGCTGGATGAAATCCAGATTCACCGTGACGAAATCCTGGACCCGATGTCCCAGGTTCCGGGCCAGCGTGAGGGCCTTCAGAAAAACCTCCGGCAATAACACGGCCGAGCCGACGTTGAGATATACCCCGCCATCCCCGAGGTCGGCGACGACGGCCGCCAGAAGACGGAAGTCTCGATGGCTCGCTTCTCCCACGGCCGCCCCGTCACAGCGGGGATGCATGTGAACGATGTCGGTCCCCAGGGCCACGTGGACCGTACAGGGCACGTCGAGTCGCGCGCACGCCGCGAGGAGGCTGAACTGAAGGTGTGGCGGCCCTGTCCGGAGGAGCCAGTCTCCGACGGCGCGGCCGAATCCGACCCCTCGCCGCACCCCCTCGCCGACCGCGTCGTTCAGAACTCGGCCGGTCTCCTCGGCCATCCCAAACTCGCCCTCGGCAAGCTGCGTCTCGACGTCCTCCGACGTGAAGCCCGCCGTGGCCAGCTCGAAATCGTGGACGGCGCAGGCCCCGTTCAGCGCGACCGCCGTCACCACGCCGCGTTCCAACAGGTCCACCAGGATGGGCGTCAGGCCCACCTTGATGACATGGGCCCCCATCCCCAGCAGGACCGGTTTCCCGTTCGCTCGCGCCGCCAGGATGGCCTGCACCACCTCGCGGAGGCTCTGAACCGCCAGGTGCTTCGGCAGGGAGTCGAGGTAGGCCCGCAGCGTTCCGCCTGCCCGCCAGGGGGACGCCGCGTCCTCCACCCGCACCTTGCTGGGGCGCGAGGCCAGCGGATAGGTCGTGATCCCGGCAAGATCCAGCGGCTCGTAACGTTTGACCACTAGCGCACCCCCCGCCGCGTCCGATTGAGTTGATCGCCAAGCACCCGCACCTGGGTCTCGATTGCGATCTCGTCCTCGAGACGTCCTCGCGATCGGCATGCCACCTCGTCTCCCGACGCGTCAGACGAGAAGGGAGAGGCTGGAACGCCCATCGGTTCGAAAGTCGGCGTGGACCGCAAAGTCGGTCACGCCGCGACGCACCGGAGCAAGCACCACCGTCAGGCGGACCTGCTTGCCCCGGAACGTCTGCCCGAATCCGGGCTTTCCGCAGGCGCTGTACCGATCCTCGTGCTGGGTCACGAGGATGCTGGCCGTGTAATCGGGGTTGATCGTACGCCACTCCGTTTCGATCGTCCCGGCTCCAGGGTCCTCCTGCCGGATCTCGTATCCTCGCTCCGCGAGGATCCGGACCACCGTGTCCCAGGCCTGATCGAAATCCACGCCCAGGCGCCGAGCCTCCTGCGGCGGGCGGCTTCCGGGTGGCATCCCTCCGCACCCGACCAGGACACCCATGCAAAGCACGCCTGCTGCGAGTCGCTGCATCGCCCCCTGCTTTCGACCGCGTCCGGCACATCCGCGCTGACAAGCGCCCAGCGCCTGGCCCGGCGACTGTACCACAGCCCCCGGATCCAGTCAAAAGGCGGGCGCGCCCCGCCGCCTCTTGTCCGTTTCAAAGCCCGAAGGGATTTTGGCCTTGACGGGGAGGAGACTGGTCGAATATGCTTCAATCCCCTAGAACGCGACGGTCCGAGAAAATATGGCTATTGCCTTCCCACAGAAGGGGGCGTGCCGAGCCCCCGTAAGCTGCCGAATCTGCCTCGATCATTTCGACGCACGCAATTCAGCTCTACCCACAGGTAAACCGCGTCGCACCCCCGTGGTGCGCAGCGGACCACGGTGGAAGGAAGGAGGTCGCGGATGAGCGATACGGAAGCACAACTCTTTGTTCGGCTCAAGGAGGAGAACCCCGAGTTTCGCCGCCTGGCCGAGAAGCACCGCGAGTACGATATCAAGATCGGCGAGTTCGATCGGATCTACTACCTGACGAGCGAGCAGGAGCGCAAGCGCAAGGAACTGCAGAAGATGAAGTTGAAGATCAAGGACGAGATGTACGCCATCATGCGGCAAGTTCAGCATGCCCATCAAGAAGAGGCTGTCACATCTTGACCGTCTCGGCCAGGCGCGCATGGTGGATATCGGCGCCAAGGACGAGACGGTTCGCGAGGCCATAGCACGCGGCTTTGTTGCCCTTCGGCCCGAGACGGTTCGCCTGATCACGAACCGCACGATTCCCAAAGGGGACGTCTACGCCGCCGCGCGCGTGGCTGGAATCATGGCTGCCAAACGGGTCTACGAGCTGATCCCTCTATGTCATTCCCTCCTCCTCACGGCCGCGGATGTCGGTTTTCGCGCCGGCCGGAATCCCTCCGGAGTTCACATCGAATCTCGGGTCAGGACCACGGGCCGCACTGGAGCCGAAATGGAGGCCCTGACGGCGGTTTCGGTGGCTGCCCTGACTATCTACGATATGTGCAAGGCCGTCGACAAGGAGATGGCCATCACCGATATCCGCCTGGTGTACAAGGCGGGCGGCCGGAGCGGGAGGTACTGCCGGCCAGGCGAGGGACCCGTAGGAGAGCGGCCGGCGGCCGGCAATCCGCCTTCGGGCAGGACCTAGGCTGGTGACCGCCGAAGAGGTGCGGTCTTTCCGGGGCATGGGCTTCAAGCCCGTAATCTTATTTCACAGGAGGGGTGCCAGCCACACAGACGGGACGCGGATCGAGGGCGCAGTGACGGAAGTAAACGTAGACCGATGGAGGAAGTCGCATGGCGTTCCAGGACAAGACTTTGACGTGTGTGGATTGCGGGCAGACGTTCGTCTTTACTGCGGGGGAGCAGGAGTTTTACGCGCAGAAGGGATTCCAGAATGCCCCCAAGCGCTGTAAGTCCTGCAAGGTGACAAAACGGTCCAGCGGCCCCGGCGGGGGAATGGACGGCGGCGGGAACCGTGAACTGTTCGAGGTGGTGTGCTCGTCCTGTGGGCAGAAGACCACGGTCCCGTTCAAGCCCACATCCGACCGCCCCGTCTATTGCCGCACCTGCTTCCAGTCGCGGCGGGCGAGCGGGGAGCGGTAGGACCTTCTCCCTGTCCCTCCTTGCTAGGCCGGGCGCCGTTCGGATTCCGGACGGGCGTCCGGCCTGATTTGTTTTGCTCCCCGTCTCACCGCTCCCCTCTCGGCTGAAAGGCATTGAATACGCCGCCGGACGTGTGTTACAAGTAGCCGTCAGCTTTTCGCCCGCAGCCCTGAGAATCGTGTCTTGCGGCTGACAGCCGATGGCTGGAGAGAGTATGCCCAACCCGATCCCGCCCGACATGGGCGCAATCTTGCGCCTGATTCCCTCAGTGGACGAACTGCTGGCGACCGCGCGAATCCGCGGTCTCCTGACGGCGAAGCCCCGCTGGGCCGTCCTGGAGGCGATCCGCGAGGTTCTGGCCGAGTGCCGGCGGCGCGCCTTGGCGGGAGATCTGACGCCGGAGGCGGCCCGGGCGCTGGTGGCCCCGGCGGCCCTCGAGGTCGCCGTCGAGGCGGCGGCGGTGCGCAAGGCCAGACCGTCGCTCCGGGCGGTCATCAACGCCAGCGGGGTCGTTCTGCACACGAACCTCGGCCGGGCCCCGCTTGCGAAGGCGGCCCTGGCCGCCATCGAGGCGGCGGCACGCGGGTACAGCACGCTGGAATTCGACCTGACCACGGGTGCTCGCGGCAGTCGCCAGATCCACGTGGAGGATCTGCTCTGCGCCCTCACCGGAGCCGAGGCGGCCTTCGTGGTCAACAACAACGCCGCGGCCGTCTTCCTCGGCGTCAACACGCTCGCGAATGGGCGCGAGGTCCTGATCTCCCGGGGAGAACTGGTGGAGATCGGGGACTCCTTCCGTATTCCCGACGTGATGACGGGGGCGGGGGGGCGCCTCCGGGAAGTGGGCACGACCAATCGTACGCACCTCAAAGACTACGAGGACGCCGTCGGTCCCGAGACCGCCCTGATTCTGAAGGTCCACCGCAGCAACTTCCAGCTCATGGGCTTCACCGCCGACGTGGAGACCGCCGACCTGGCGGCTCTGGGGGACCGGCTGGGGCTCCCCACCATGGAGGATCTGGGGAGCGGCGCCCTGCTAGATCTCTCCCTCTTTGGGCTTCCCCGCGAGCCCCTGGCCGCGGATGCGATCCGGGCCGGGGTGGACCTGGTGACCTTCAGCGGCGACAAGCTCCTGGGCGGTCCGCAGGCCGGCATCGTGGTGGGCCGCCGCGATCTGGTGACGCGCCTCCGGCGGAATCCGCTGGCGCGGGCTGTCCGCATCGACAAGCTTTGCCTTGCCGGGCTGGAGGCCACGCTCCGCCTGCTCCGCGAGCCGGAGCGGGCGCGGCAGGAGATCCCCGCCCTGGCGATGCTCGGCCAGCCAGCCGCCGCCGTCGGCGCCCGGGCCGAGGCTCTGGCCGAGGCCCTCCGGGCCGCCGCGCCGGACGTTTCCTGCGCCGTCGAGGACGGGACGTCCGAGGTCGGGGGAGGCGCCCTGCCGCTCGCGGTCATCCCCACCCGGGTGCTGGCGCTCCGTGGCGGGGAGAACCCGGGCCTGCTAGAGGAACGCCTCCGCCTCGGGGAGCCGCCGGTCCTGGTCCGTGTCAAGGAGGATCGGGTCCTCGTGGACCTCCGAACGGTCTCGCCGTCAGAGGACGCACCCCTGCGCGAGGCGCTTGCAACCGCCCTGCGCGCGGGGTCGGCGAGGGGGCTCGCATGAACATGGAAGCCGAACTGGTCCCGGCCGGCACGGATCTTTTGACCATCGTCCAGAACCAGAAGACCCCGACCGAGGTGCTGGAGCAAGTCCTGGAACATCCGGCCCTCACCCCCGAGGTTGTGATCGCCCTCCTCCGCCATCCCAACACCTCGGGCAGGGCCATGGCGCAACTGGCCGAGTCCGCCACCGGCCCGCTGCTCGACGTCCTGCTGGGATCGCTGGAGCGGCTGGGCCGCTGGGTGGAGGCCGTGGAGGCCCTTCTCAGGAATCCGAACGTCCCGGAGGTGAAGCATCCCACGCTGCAACAGGCGCTTGCGGCGGCCAAGAAGCGGGAGGCGCAAGGGACAAAGGTCAAAAGCCTGCTCCTTCGGGTCAAGGAACTGCCGGCGGGCCAGAAGCTGGCTCTCGCCAAGAAAGGGAACAAGGATGTCCGGATGATCCTGATCAAGGACAGCAACGACATGGTGGCCATGGAAACGGTGAGCTCCTCGCGCATCACGGATGGGGAGATCCTGTCCATCTCGACGATGCGGGACGTCTCGGAGAAGGTCCTCCGCTACATCGCCAACAACCGGAAGTATCGGCAAAATAAGCAGATCATCCTGGCCCTGCTGAGCAACCCCCACACGCCGGTGGGCGTGTCCTTGAGTCTCGGCATCAACACCCTCACGGATCGTGAGCTGTCGGATCTGGCCAAGAGCAAGAACGTCCCGGGTGTGATCAGCCGCGCCGCGAAATCGGTTCTGGACCGCCGGAAGACGGCATCCAGCCCCGGGGGCGGAGAGGGGCACTAGGCCTATGCGGGGCTTCTTCGTCACCTTCGAGGGCGGGGAGGGATCGGGCAAGACCACCCAGCTCAAAGCGCTCCTCGGCCACCTCCGATCCGTGGGGCGGGACGTTGTGGAGACTCGCGATCCCGGGGGGACGGCCATCGGGAATCAGATCCGGGGCCTCCTCCTGGACGGCGAGAACGCCCGGATGGATTCCCTGACGGAGCTGCTTCTCTACGAGGCCAGCCGGGCGCAACTGGTGCAGGAGGTCGTCCAGCCCGTCCTGGCCGCGGGCCGAATCCTCCTCTGCGACCGTTTCACGGACTCCACCGTGGCGTACCAGGGCTACGGGCGCGGGCTCGATCTGGACCTCATCGGGCGGTTGAACGCGTCGGCCGCACGCGGTATCCGGCCGGACTTGACCTTCTTCCTCGACCTGGATCCTGGCGTGGGGCTGGAACGGGTGAAGAGCCGGCTGGCCCCGTCACGCCCGTCGCGGGATCGGCTGGAGGACGAGGCGCTGGCCTTTCACGAGCGGGTGCGGCAGGGCTTCCGGGCCCTGGCCGCGAGAGAGCCGGAGCGCGTGATCGCGCTCGACGCCGTCCAGAGTCTCCTGGAACTCGCCGCGGAGATCCGCCGCCGAGTTGAGGCGCGGCTTGGCCCAACGGAGGCCGCCCCCGGAATCCGGCGGCGGTCCGACTGAGATGACGATGCCTTTCGGCGAGATCTGCGGGCAAGACCGGGCGGTGTTGTTGCTCCGGCGCGCCTGGGCGGGCGGGCGGCTGGCGCAGGCGTACTGTTTCGCCGGCCCGCCGGGCGCGGGGAAGCGTACCACGGCCCTGGCGCTGGCGCAGGCGGTCAACTGCCTCGCCCCCGCGACCGCGGGGCCTGCTCCGGACGCTTGCGGGACCTGCCGTTCGTGTCGCCGGATCGCGGCCGGTCAGCATCCGGACGTGATCCTGGTGACGCCGCAGGAAAAGACGGTCATCACGATCGAGCAGGTGCGCGATCTCGCCGCGCGAGCCAGTCTCCGGGCATACGAGGGGAACGTCAAGGTCTGGATCCTGGATCCGGCCGACCAGATGCAGGAGCCGGCGGCCAACGCCTTTCTCAAGACCCTGGAAGAACCGGCCGGCCGATCACTCTTCATTCTGGTGACCACCGACTTCACCGCGCTCCTGGCCACCATCCGGTCGCGCTGCCAGGAGGTGCGCTTCGATCCTGTGGGCGACGACGCGCTGCGGACGATCCTGATGCGACACGGCCGGAGCGCCGAGGATGTGGCCGCCGTGCTGCCCCTGGCGGGTGGGAACGCCGAGCGGGCCCTCGGGCTGGATGTGGTCGAGGAGCGCGCCAGACAGGAGCGCGTCGTGGCGGAGACCTGGGGGGCTTTGGGCTCCCTCCCCGCCCTGCTCGAGCAGGCCGAGCGGATCGGGAAGGACCGGGCCACCCTGGAGGCGGCGCTGGAGATCCTGCTCGGCTTCACCCGGGATCTGGCGGTCTTCAGCGTCGGGGGGGCTTCTCGGCAACCGTTTCCCGCCGACCGGCTGGCGGCGGGCATCCCGCTCTCGGCGACCCTGAAGATCCACGAGGCGCAGGCGGAGGCAGGGCGACGGCTGGCCGTGAACGCCCAGCCGCGCTTCACGGCGGAGCGCATGCTTCTCAAGATGCGAGAGGCGACGGAAGAGAACGTCGGGGGGCCGGCATGACCCACGTGGTGCGTATTGAATTTGCCGGGCCGGCACGGGCGCAGTACTGCACCACCGGCGAGACCCGGGTCCGCCTGGGGGATATGGTCGTCGTGGAGACCGAGTGGGGGGTCGGTATGGGGCGGGTCGCGACCGCCCTGCCGGCGGTGACGATCGAGCGGATGAAACCTCCCCTGTACCCGATCCTGCGCAAGGCGACCCCCACCGACCTCTCGCGCCGGGCGACCCTGACGCAGCGCGAGCGTGACGCTCGCGCCTTCTGCCGGGAGCGGATCCTGGCCCGCAGCCTCCCGATGAAGCTCACCGAGGTGCGCATCGGCCTGGACTCCAGCAAGGCCATGTTCTACTTCACCGCAGAGGGCCGGGTGGACTTCCGCGATCTGGTCAAAGACCTCGTCCAGCACCTCCGGACCCGGGTGGAACTCCGGCAGATCGGCGTGCGGGACGAAGCCAAGGTCCTCGGATGCGCCGGGGCCTGCGGGCGGCCGGTCTGCTGCCATGCGTTCCTGGCGGCCTTCACGCCGGTCAGCATCCGTATGGCCAAGGACCAGAACCTGGCCTTGAATCCCGGCAAGCTTTCGGGGATCTGCGGACGACTCAAGTGCTGTCTGGCCTACGAGCACTGCCTGTATGCGGACCTGCGGCGCGTCCTGCCCAAGGTCGGCAGCAACGTCGCGACGAGCCGGGGCGGGGGGGTGGTCCGGGGGCAGAATATCTTGGAGCAGTCGGTGATGGTCAATCTGGAGACGGGCGGCCAGGTGACCCTGAACGTGTCGGAGGTCAGCGCCCGCCCGCGCCCCGACGCCGGAGGACGGCCCCAGGACACGAGCCGCGCAAACGCGTCCCGGGCGGGCGTGCCGCCGACGGCCGGCAAGCCTGCGCCCAAAGAGGCGGAACGCGGCAGGGGGCGGCGGCCGCGCCGCCAGGATCCCCCTCCGGGCGCACCACCGGCAAACGGCGAGGAGACCCCGCGGGACCTCGCCGCCCTGGAAGAGCCCTGATCCCGGCGGCCGGACGTCCGTCCCGGTCCTTCACACGAAGCGGAGTGCATATGTCGGAAGAGATGTTCTACCTCACCACGCCCATCTTCTACGTGAACGCCGCGCCCCACTCGGGGCACGCCTATACCGCCATCGTGGCGGACGCGGCGGCGCGCTACCATCGGCTCGCCGGCCACCGGACCTATTTCCTGACGGGCACCGATGAGCACGGGGACAAGATCGCCCAGGCCGCGGCGGCCGCGGGCGAGACTCCCCAGGCCTACGCCGACCGGATCAGCGGCATCTTCCGCGACACCTGGACGCGCATGGGCCTCACCTTCGACCAGTTCATCCGCACCACCGAACCGCGCCACACGCGGGTCGTCCAGGCCATCCTGCAGAAGATCTACGACGCCGGCGACATCTACTTCAGCGAGTACGGCGGTCTGTACTGCGTAGGCTGCGAGCGGTTCTATACCGAGAAAGAGGCGGTGGACGGCAAATGTCCCGACCACCAGACGACGCTGGATTTCGTGAAGGAGCAGAACTATTTCTTCCGGATGAGCAAGTACCAGGACTGGCTGGTCCGGCATATCCGAGAGCACCCGGACTTCATCCGGCCCGAGCGGTATCGGAACGAAGCCCTCGGCTTCCTGCGCGAGCCGCTGGAGGATCTCTGCATCTCGCGGCCCCGCTCCCGCCTCGAATGGGGCATCCCCCTTCCTTTTGACGACCGCTATGTCACCTACGTCTGGTTCGATGCCCTGATCAACTATGTGAGCGCCCTCGATTACCCGGACGGGCCGCTCTTCCAGACTTTCTGGCCGGTGTCCCAGCACCTGATTGCCAAGGACATCCTCAAGCCGCACGGCATCTACTGGCCGACCATGTTGCATGCGGCCGGCATCCCGATCTACCAGCATCTGAACGTCCACGGTTACTGGCTGATGGATGAGACCAAGATGTCCAAGAGCCGCGGCCGGGTCCTCTCGCCGCTGGAGCTGGCGGACAAGTACGGCCTGGATGCCCTGCGGTACTTCCTCTTGCGGGAGATGGTGTTCGGTCTGGACGCCAACTTCAGCGAGGAGTCACTGGTCGGGCGGCTCAACGCCGACCTGGCCAACAACTTGGGAAACTTGATCCAGCGAACCCTCGGCATGGTGGGCCGATATCTGGAGGGCCGCATCCCGCCGGCCGGGGATCCGGTGACGGACGGGGATCGGGGCCTGCGAGCCCAGGCCGAGGCGCTGGAGGATCGCGTGGCGGCGGCCATGGGGGTGTTCGCCTTCCACCGGGCCCTGGAGGCGATCTGGGAGTTCCTGGACGCGGCCAACCGGTACATTGACGGCCAGAAGCCCTGGGAACTGGCGAAGCGCGATCGGGAGGCCCTCGCCCGCGTCCTTGGCCATGCGTGTGAGGCTCTGCGGCTCGTCGGCTTGCACCTCTTCCCCTTCATGCCGCCCACCGCGGAGAAGATCTGGGCCCGGCTCGGGGTCGCCGAGCCGCTGGCCGAGGCGCGCTTTGCGGTGGCCGGAAAGTGGGGCGCCACGCCCCTCACCGCCGCCATGCCGGGCGAGGCGCTGTTCCCCCGGGTCGAGTATGCGCCGCCGGAGGCGTCTCCCCAAACAGCAGTGGCGAAGGCCGAAGCGGCGCCCGCAGCGGGCGGCGAGGTCAGCATCGAGGAGTTTGGGCGTCTGGAGCTTCGCGTCGCCCAGATTCTTGAAGCCAAGGCGGTCCCCGGCTCCAAGAAGCTGGTGCAGCTTCGCGTGAGCCTCGGCGCCGAGGAGCGCACGATCGTGGCGGGGATCCTGCTCGACTACCCGCCGGCGGAGCTCACGGGCAAGCAGATCGTGATCGTCGCCAACCTGAAGGCCTCGAAGCTCATGGGAGTCGAATCGCGGGGGATGCTTCTGGCTGCCGCCGGTGCCGACGGGAAGCTCGCCCTGGTGACGCCGGAACGGGCCGCCGAGGTCGGCTCGAAGGTAAAATGATCCGAGACCGAACTGCTGTAGCTGCAACATCTGCGGATACGCGGGAAAGGGGAACTGACACCGATGAGCGAGTCAACCTACAGCAGCACGGGCGTGAACACGATCAAAGAGGAGGCGGCCCTGGCCGGTCTGCTCCGCTGGGTGGGGCAGACCGTGGCCTTCGGCCGCTGTAAGCCGGTCCTGGACTTCGGCTACTTCGCCACGGTCCTGGACCTGGGGAACAACCTCGGCCTGGCCCTCTCCACGGACGGGGTCGGCACCAAGCTCCTGGTGGCCGAGATGCTGGACAAATACGACACCGTGGGCATCGACTGTATCGCCATGAACGTGAACGACCTCCTCTGCGTGGGGGCTGAGCCTCTCGCCATGCTGGACTACATCGCCGTCCAGGAGGCCGATCCGGCGATGCTCGCGGCCATCGGGAAGGGCCTCTACGAAGGGGCGCGGCAGGCCAACATCTCGATCCCCGGCGGGGAGATCGCCCAGGTCCGGGAGCTGATCAAGGGGGTCCGGGAGGGGCGGGGCTTTGACCTCGCCGGGGCGTGCGTCGGCAGCGTGCCCCTGGACAAGATCATCGTCGGGCAGGACATCCGGCCGGGCGATGTGGTCATCGGCCTGCCCTCGAGCGGCATCCACAGCAACGGGCTGACCCTGGCCCGGGACGTCTTCTTCAGCCGAGCGAAGATGGGCCCGGAGCAGCACGTACCAGAATTGGGCCGGAGCATCGGCGAGGAGTTGCTGGAGCCGACCCGGATCTACGTCCGCGAAGTCATGGACGTCCTCCGATCGGGCGTGCAGGTGAAGGCCCTGGCCCACATCACGAGCGACGGGCTCACGAACCTCTTGCGCGTGCAGTCGGCGGTGGGCTACGTCCTCGACACACTGCCCGACCCCCCGCCGGTCTTCCGCCTCCTGCAGCGGCTGGGTGGGGTCTCGGACGAGGAGATGTTCCAGGTCTACAACATGGGAGTGGGCTTCTGCCTGGTGGTAGACCCGGCCGACGCGGATCGGGCCCTGGCCATCCTGCAAGCACACCGGACCGAGGCGGCCGTCCTCGGTCGGGCTGTCGCCGATCCGGAGCGAAGGGTCCGCCTGCCAAACGGCCTGGTGGGTCAGGGGAACGACTTCCGGCGGGAGCCTTGAGCGCACCGTCGTGGCGCCTCCCGGGAGACGCGACATGGCAACCCGGTTCGATGTCCTGCTGAAGAACGGCTGGGTGGTTGACCCGACCACGGGTCTGAACGGCGTGGCGGATGTGGCGGTGGTGGGCGGGCAGATCGCCGAGATCGCGGCCGATCTCGACCCCGCCCGGGCGGACGAACTCTTCGACGTCTCGGGTGCCCACGTGGTCCCCGGCATCATCGATCTCCACATGCACGCCTCCGAGTGGCTGGGCGGAAAGTGGGGCCACAAGATGATGGCCCGGGTGGGCGTCACCACCGCCCTGGACATGTCCGGGCCCGTGGGCAGCGTCATGCACATGCTCCGCGACCACGGCACCGGTCTCAACATCGCATGCATCGAGGCGGTGCGACCGGGCCTCACCGTGCGGGACAGCAACCCGGATCGGGCCGAACTGGAAGGACTCATCGGCGCAGCGCTGACCGGCGGGGCCATCGGCATCAAGCTCCTGGGCGGCCACTATCCCCTCACCCCGGAGGCGACGGCTCGCGCGATCGCGCTGGCGAACGCCCACCATGCCTACGTGGCGTTCCATGCCGGCACCACAAGTCAGGGGTCGAACATCGACGGTTTTCTCCAGGCGGTGGAACTGGCGGCGGGGAACGCGGTCCATATCGCCCACATCAACAGTTACTGTCGCGGAGCGGTGCGGCCGCACATGCAGGAGACGGAGGAGGCCATCGCGGCGCTCATCGCCCATCCCAACCTTCGCTCGGAGAACTACTTGTCACCCCTGAACGGCACGAGCGCCAAGTGCGCGAACGGCGCACCGGAGAGCCGGGTGACCCAGCAATGCCTGAAAGTCGGCGGGTTCCCGCCAACCGAGTCGGGCTTCGAAGCGGCCATCCTGGCGGGATGGGCGGAGATCAACCTGGAGGCGGGGGGCGAGGTGGTCCTGGCCACGGGAAAGCCCGCCGTGGAATACTGGCGGCAGCGGAGCACCGACACCACGGTTAGCTTCCGGGTCAACCCGCCCGAGCCGCGGCTGCGCCTGGCCACCGCCAAGCGGCCCGACGGGCGGTTCGTGGTGGACTGCATCAGCACCGACGGCGGCGGGATCCCCCGCAACGTGATCGTCGAGATGGGGCTGGCCCTGGTGAACCTGCAAGCCCTCGGCCTGGCCGACTTCGTGCGCAAGACGAGCGCGAATCCGGCACGGATCCTGGGCTTGGCAAACAAGGGGCGACTGGCTGCCGGGGCGGATGCGGACATCACGGTGCTGGATCTGGCGGCTCGGAAAGCCGTATTGAGCCTCGCCAACGGCGCGGTGATCATGCATCGTGGGCATGTCTGCGGCCAGGGGGGGCGGATGGTCACGACGGCGGCGGGGCGGGGAGCGGTGGAGGCCGCCGGTTTGATCCCGATCGTCGTGGATGTGGAGCAGGGGGAGTTTTACCGCTTCTAGGCACGGCGATCGGTCCGTCCGCGCCTGGCGCGTCTTGATCCTCGTAGGGCCGAATGACCCGAAAGGAGCGTGGCGATGTTCCTCAACATCATTGCCCTCGTGGTGACCGTCCTGACGTTTGCTGCCATCATCCGGAAGGTTGAAGTGCGGCTGGCTCTGCTGACGGGCGGACTGGCCATGGCCGTGTTGTCCTGGAACCTGCCGGCCTTCTCGGAGGCCTTCACCAAGAGCATGACAGTGGCGGGCCTCATCAGCGTGATCCTGCCCGTCATGGGCTTCGCCGCCGTCATGGAGCTCACCGGGTGCAACGCCCATTTGGTGAAGATGCTCACCGATCCCTTGCTCAAGGTACGGGCCATCCTGGTGCCCGGGGCCATGCTGGTGACCTTCCTCATCAACACCGCCATTCCCAGCGCCGCCGGATGCACCGCCGCCGTCGGCGTGATCCTGATCCCGGCCATGATGGCCGCCGGCATCCATCCGGCCATGGCGGGAGCCGCGGTGTTCGCCGGCACCTGGGGGTCCGTGTTCAGCCCAGGCTCGCCCCACGTGGCCATGATCGCCAAGATTGCCAACGTGTCGGTCATCGACGTGATCCTGGCCCACAAGACCGCCTCGATCACAGGGACTCTTATCGTGGCGGCACTCCTGTTCGCAGAGGCCAAGCTGTTCAAGCAGGACAGGGACTGGACCCCCGAAAAGGCCGGGGCCGACCTCGGCAGGCTGGCGGCGGCGAAGCGGCCGAATATCGAGAAGGTCAACTTCCTGATGGCGCTTATCCCCATGGTGCCTCTGGCCCTGCTCCTCATCACCGTGCCCGAGTTCGGCATCACGACGAAGATCCTGCCCAAGGGGCTCACCGTCCTGGAGTCCATGCTGATCGGGAGCGTGCTGGGGATGCTGGTCACCTGGAGCGGCCCGACCCGGATCGTTACCGAGTTCTTCGACGGAATGGGCCGCGGCTACAGCTTTGTGATCGGCATCATCATCGCCGCCGGGGTCTTCATCGGCGGTCTGGAGGCCGCGGGCCTGATCAAGTCCTTCATCGAGACGCTGAAAGACGCCAAGTCGGCGGTATCGCTCCTGGGCACCTTTGGGCCCTTCGTCGTGGCGGTGCTCAGCGGCTCCGGGGATGCGGCCGCCATCGCCTTCAACACGGCGGTGACCCCCCATGCGGCGCAGTTCGGCGTCACACCCGTCCACCTGGGGAACATGGCCTGGGTCGGTGGCGCGCTGGGGCGCAGCATGTCGCCGGTGGCGGCGGCCTGCATCATCGGGGCGGGCTTCGCCGGGGTAAGCCCTCTCGATCTCGCCAAACGGAACGCGGTCCCCATGCTGGTGGCCGCCGTCGTGTTCATGCTGATGCAGGGCTAATCCCGTAGGATTCGGATCCGTATGCCAGACCGGGATACCCCGGCGGGGGAGGAGCGTGTCAATGGATGCGACTGTTCTGATGCGGGACCCGGCCGTCATAAGAGCCTTGGCCTGGGTCGAAGCTCATGCCGTCCAGGCGGCGGAAGAGGCGGTCCGGATCTGCGAGATCCCCGCCCCAACCTTCGAGGAAGCGGAGCGCGCCACCTACGTGCGGCGCCGGTTCGCCGAACTCGGGCTCCAGGATGTCACCATCGACCCTGCCGGCAACGCCCGCGGGAGACGGCCCGGGATGGGCGGGGGTCCGGGGCTGGCCATGGCGGCCCACCTGGACACGGTGTTTCCGAAGGGGACTGACGTCAAGGTGAAGCGGCAGGGCACGCGGCTGCTGGCCCCCGGCATCGGAGACAACAGCGTGGGCATCGCCGCTCTGCTGACCATGCTGGAGGCCATGAACGCCGCCGGGCTCGCGACGGCGGGAGATCTTTACCTCGCCTCGAACACGGGGGAAGAGGGGCTGGGCGATCTCAAGGGCATGAAGGCCTTCATGGCCGAGGTGAAGGACCGGGTGGGTGCCGCCATCGCCATCGAGGGGATGAAGGTGAACCGGGTCATCCACACGGCGGTGGGCAGCCGTCGCTACAAGGTGATCTTTACCGCGCGCGGCGGCCACAGTTGGGGCCATTTCCCCTCGCCCAGCGCCATTCACATCATGGGACGAGCGATTGCCGAGATTTCGCGTCTGGAGGTCCCCACCGACCCCAAGACCACCTACAACGTCGGCGTGATCCATGGCGGGACCACGGTCAACACCATCGCCACCGAAGCCGACATGCTGGTGGACATGCGCTCCGTGGACACCCGATCCCTGGCCGATCTCGAGCGGCGGGTTCTGGCCATCGTGGGCAACGCTGCCACGGAGGGGGATGGACAGGCGAAGCTGGAAATGGTGGGTGACCGGCCGGCCGGCTCCATCTCGGCGGATCACCCCGTCGTCCAGACCTGCCGGGCAGTCCACCGGGCGCTTGGGATCCCGACATTCAGCGAGGCCTCCAGCACCGACGCCAACGTGCCGCTGGGGATGGGGCTTCCGGGTGTCTGTCTCAGCATCACCGAGGGGGCCAACGAGCACCGATTGGACGAGTACATCGAGACCGGCCCGATTTCGACGGGCGTGAAGAATATTCTGCTGGCGGCCGTGGCGCTGACCGGCAAGGGGTAGACCACTAGGCCGAGAAGAAAGGGGTCGGACCGGGACCATGAGCGACTACTTGACCACACTACGCGAGCTTCGCGAGAAGGCGCTGAGGGGCGGAGGCCCGAAGCGGATCGAGCAGCAACACGATCGGGGCAAGCTCACCGCGCGCGAGCGGCTGGCCCATCTGCTGGACGAAGAGTCCTTTCAGGAGTTCGGCGCTCTCGCCACCCACAATATTACCGACTTCGGCATGGGCGAGCAGCGGTATCCGGGCGATGGGATCGTCACCGGCCTGGGTAAGATCAATGGGCGCCGGGTGGCGGTCTTCGCCCAGGACTTCACGGTGATGGGCGGCTCCTTCTCCGAGGTCCAGTCCCATAAGATCTGCCGCATCCAGGACGTGGCCCTGGAGAGCGGCATTCCCCTGATCGGCCTGAACGACTCGGGCGGGGCCCGCATCCAGGAGGGGGTGCGAAGCCTGGCGGGCTATGGCGAGGTCTTCCAGCGGAATGTCCTCGCCTCCGGCGTGATCCCGCAGATCTCGATCATGCTGGGGCCGTGCGCGGGCGGCGCGGTCTACTCTCCGGCGCTCACCGACTTCGTGATCATGACCCGCGACACCAGCTTCATGTTCCTCACCGGGCCGGAGGTGATCAAGTCGGTCACCGGCGAGGAAGTGACCGCGGCCACCCTGGGCGGCCCGCTGATCCACAACTGCCGGAGCGGCGTGGCGCATTTCGTCTCGGAGAACGAGCACGCCGCCATCTTCCTGACCAAGCTGCTGCTGAGCTACCTCCCCCAGAACAACACCGAGGACCCGCCCAAAGTCGCTCCCTACGATCCCGCCGACCGGATGGATGAGTCGCTGAACGGGGTCGTGCCCGGAAGCGAGGGGGAGCCCTACGACATGCACGCGGTGATCGACGCGGTCTTCGACCGGGACAGCGTCCTGGAGGTCCAGGCCGGCTTCGCCCCCAACGCCATCGTCGGCTTCGCGCGTCTCGACGGGTACGCCGTGGGCATCGTGGCCAACCAGCCCGCCCACATGGCGGGTGCGCTGGACATCGACGCCAGCGACAAGATCTCCCGCTTCATCCGGATCTGCGACGCCTACAGCATTCCGCTCGTCACCTTCGTGGACTGTCCGGGCTTCCTGCCCGGCGTGGACCAAGAGTATCACGGGGTCATCCGTCACGGCGCCAAGATCATCTACGCGTACATCGAGGCCACGGTCCCCAAGATCTCCATCGTCACGCGCAAGGCGATGGGCGGCTCCTACGTCGCCATGAGCTCCAAGCAGATGCGGAACGACCTGGCCTTCGCCTGGCCCACGGCCCAGATCGCCGTGATGGGCGCCGAAGGGGCCGTCCGCATCCTCTACCGGCAGGAGCTGGTCAAGGCGGCGGATCCGGCGGCCCTGGAGCGGAAGTATGTCGAGGAGTACCGGCGGATGTTCTTCAACCCCTTCCGGGCGGCGGACCTCGGCCAGATCGACGAGGTCATCGAGCCGCGCGAGACTCGGCCGCGTCTCATCCGTGCGCTCGAGGTCTTGCGCACCAAGGTGCAGCAGAACCCGGCCAAGAAACACGGCCTGATGCCGGTCTAGCAGGCTGCTGAAAAAGGCCCATCTGCTGCGTTGGCTTGCTTAGGCACTCGTTGCGGCGTACCCCAGTACGCCTCACTCGGCCCTACGCGCGCCGCCTTGCATCTGGACCTTTTTGAGCAGCCTGGGCGAAAGCGGGTGTATCAGTAGTCTGCGAGGGAGCGAGCGGCGGCGCGGGCGTCCCCGTCCGTGACGCCGAATGAGAGGCTTTGATGACATTGGCAGAGCGGCTTTTCACCGGTTTCAACCTGACGGTCCTGGGAATGGGCCTGGTCTTCCTCCTGCTGGCGCTCCTGTGGGGACTCCTCGTCCTCATGCTCCGGCTGGATCGCGAGCCGCCGTCGGGGGCGGACGCAGGAGCGGACGCCGCCGGCCGGAGACGGGCGGGGCCCGCCAGGCTGGCCCCGGAGCTGTTGACCGCGATCAGCATCGCGGTCCTGACGCACCGATCGGTCCTCCGCAAGCAGGCGGCGCCGGCCATGCGCAGCTTCTGGCCGGGCAGTATCCTGTTCGCCAGCCGCTGGGTCGCCGCGGGCCGTCATCGACAAACGCAGAACTGGCATCCCGGCAACCGCTGAGCGATCCTTACCACAAGCATCCGCAGTCCGAGCACGAGGGAGATACGCGATGCGTCGGTACACCTTGGAAGTTGGCGGCAAGCCTTACGTGATTGATGTGCAAGAAGTCACGGCGGACCGGTACCGGGTCGAGGTCGAGGGGCAGGAGTACGAGGTGCGCCTGTCCGGCGACGAGGACCTGACCGAGGCGCGGATCTCGCCGGAGATCGTCCTCGCGCGCGAAGCCGCGCAGCATCCGCCGCAAACCGCTCCGCCGGTGCGTCCGGCCGCGCCGTTCCCCGCTGCCTCCCCGTCCCCCGCCTTTTCCTCGCCGCCGCCCGGCCCGCGTTCCTCGACCGACGGACACATCGTGGGCGCCCTGACCGCTCCCATGCCGGGGAAGATCCTCTCGGTCGAGGTCAAACAGGGCGACCGGGTGAGCAGAGGGCAGACCGTGGTCATCCTGGAAGCCATGAAGATGAAGAACGCCATCAAGGCTCCCTACGACGGCGTGGTCCTGGAGATCATGGTGCGCGCCGAGCAGACCGTCGCCTATGGCGACCCGCTCGCGCAACTGGGGGAGGAATAGGATGGGCGCGGACACACTGACTCGCCTGTCGCAGGGAATCCTCCACCTGACCCCCGGCGGCATCCTGATGATCGCCGTGGGCGGCGTTCTCCTGTACCTCGCCATCGAGATGGACTATGAGCCGGTGCTGCTCCTGCCCATCGGGGCGGGGTGCATCCTGGCGAACCTGCCGCTCTCCCCCCTCGTCGCGGAGGGGGGGCTGCTCACCCTTTTGGGAAGGTTCGGGGTGGACAACGAGCTCTACCCCTTGTTGATCTTCGTCGGCATCGGCGCCCTCACCGATTTCGGGCCGCTCCTGGAGAACCCGCGGATGGTCCTGATCGGCGCCGCCGGTCAGTTCGGGATCTTCGGCACGCTGCTCCTGGCCCTGTTGCTCGGCTTCAATCTGAACGAGGCCGCGTCCATCGGGATCATCGGCGCCATCGACGGGCCGACCGCCATCTACGTCAGCAGCATCCTGGCTCCGCATCTGCTCGGCCCCATCACCGTCTGCGCCTACAGCTACATGTCCCTGGTGCCCATCATCCAGCCGCCCATCATGCGCCTGCTCACCTCCAAGAAGGAGCGGCTGATCCGCATGCCCTACACTCAGCGCACGATCAGCCGGCGCACTCGCATCCTTTTCCCGATCGCGGTGACGCTGGTGGTCGGGATCCTGGTGCCCTTTGCCACGCCCCTGATCGGCATGCTGATGCTGGGGAACCTGATGCGGGAATCCGGCGCGGTGGAGCGGCTCACCAAGGCGTCCTCCCAAGAGATTGCCAACATCGTGACCCTCTTCCTGGGGCTGGCCATCGGCTCCACCATGCAAGCCGAGTTCTTCCTCAAGGTCACCACCCTGAAGATCCTGGCGCTCGGGATCCTGGCCTTCGGTTTGGATACCGCGGCGGGACTGATCTTTGCCAAGGGGTTGAACTGGATCGGCCGGGGGGGACTCAATCCGCTGATCGGCGCGGCGGGGATCAGCGCCTTCCCGATGGCGGCGCGGGTGGTCCAGCGCATGGGGCAGGAGGAGGACTTCGAGAACTTCCTCCTGATGCATGCCATGGGCGCCAATGCCGCCGGGCAGATTGCCAGCGTGGTGGCGGGCGGGGTGATCCTGGCCCTGATGGGGGTTGGTTAATATTCAGCCGAGCCACCTCTCCATGAAGAATCTCAGCCATCGCTGGAATGCGGAGGGCGGGTATCGTCAGATCCTGGTCATCGCCTTCCCGCTGATCCTGAGCACCGGCTCCTGGTCGCTCCAGCATTTCGTCGATCGCATCTTTCTCGCCTGGTACTCGCCCGAAAGCCTCGCGGCCTCGACCCCGGCCGGCATCCTGAACTACACCGTGATGAGCCTGTTCATCGGCACGGCGGGATACGTCAGCACGTTCGTCGCCCAGTACCACGGGGCGGGCCGGCCCGAGCGCATCGGCCCGAGCGTCTGGCAGGGGATCTACATCTCGGCGATCGGGGCGACCCTCATGGCGCTCCTGATTCCCCTCGCCGGTCCGGCCTTCCGCCTGATCGGGCACGCCCCAGAGATCCAGCGCCAGGAGACCGTCTTTTTCAGCATCCTCTGCCTCGGCGCCTTCCCGGCCATCGCCTGCTCGGCGCTGGGGGGATTCTTCTCCGGACGCGGTGAGACCCGACCCGTGATGTGGGCGAGCCTGCTCGCCACCGTCGTGAACATCGTCCTCGACTACCTGCTGATCTTCGGCGTCTGGATCTTTCCGGAGATGGGCATCGCCGGGGCCGCCATCGCCACCAACCTCTCGATGGCGGCCGCGCTCGCGGCCTACTGTGTGCTGATCGCCCGGAAGAGCCACGACCGCCGATTCCGGATCATCCGGGGATGGCGGCTCGACCCGGGGCTCTTTTCTCGCCTCATCCGGTTCGGCCTCCCCAACGGCGTCCAGTTCTTCCTCGACATGGCCGGCTTCACCGTGTTCCTCCTGATCGTCGGCCGCCTGGGCACGACGGCTCTCGCCGCGACCAACATCGCGCTCAACATCAACACCCTCGCCTTCATGCCCATGATCGGCCTCGGCATGACCGTGAGCATTCTGGTGGGGCAGCACCTGGGCCGGAACGACGCACCACTCGCCGTCCGGTGCGTGGGGTCCGGCTTCCACCTCACCATGCTCTACATGGGCACGATCGCCCTGCTATACGTGCTCACGCCCGGCCTGTTCCTCGCCCCTTTCGGACTCTACGCTCAGCCGGGGGCGTACGACGAGATCCGCGGCCTGGCCGAAGTCCTGCTGCGCTTCGTGGCGCTTTACTCCCTCTTCGACGCCCTGACCATCGTGTTCGCCTCGGCGATCAAGGGGGCGGGCGATAGCCGATTCGTCATGTACATGGTCTCCGGCCTCTCGCTCGGCCTCCTGATCATCCCGAGCTATGTGGCCGTCGAGGTCTTCGGAGCGGGAATCCTGGCCGGCTGGACCATCGCCACCGTCTACGTGTCCGTCCTCGGCGTGGCATTCTATCTGCGGTTCAGGAGCGGAAAGTGGAAGACCATGCGGGTCATCGAACACCCGGGCCGGCAGCCGCCGCCGCTCGCCCCGGAGGCGTAGGCCGGGGTCGCCTCAAGAGTGGAGGCGTTCGGTGATCGTCGTGATGGCGCCGTAGGCGTCCGGGCGTCGGTCGCGGGCCAGGAGGAATCGCTGCCGCGCCCGGATGACGGACTCTCGCTCGATCTCGGCGCTGACCACCTGCTCCTCGGTCCCGCTGGCCTGGATGAGGATCTTGCCGACCGGATCGACGATCATGCTCTTCCCCGACATCACCCACTCGCCCTCCTGCCCCACGTGATTGCATGGGGCCAGGAAGACCCCGTTCTCCAGCGCCCGCGTAGTGAGGAAGTTCTCCCAGGGATCGGCCACCGGGGTGGCGTAGGGGGCGATGATCAGCTCGGCCCCGTGGAGCATCAGGCAGCGGCAGGACTCCGGGAAGAGGTTGTCGTAGCAGATCGAGAAGCCGACCGTCCAGTCGCCCACCCGGAACACCGGGAAGGAGGACCCGCCCCGGAAGTAGATCTTCTCCAGGCTAAGATACGCCGCCGGATGCACCTTGCGGTACTTCCCGACGATCTCTCCCGCCGGATTGATCAGCATGGTCGTGTCGTAATAGAGCCCCGGTCGCGCCGCCTCGAAGATCGTGGACACGATGTGGACGGCGTGCTGCCGCGCTTTCTCCTTCATCCGCGTCTGGGTGTAACCGTCCTCGGTCTCGGCGTAATCCAGGTATCGGTAGTCGCGGTACTGGGGAAAATACTCGACGTTGAAAAACTCCGGCAGCACGACGATGTCGGGGCGCTGACGGGCGGCCTCGTCCACGAAGGCGCAGGCCCGCTCCACGTTCTCGTCCCGGGCCGTCGTCCGGCTGTTCATCTGGATCAGGCTCAGTCGCATAATGGGGCTCCTTCTACGATGCCTCTCCGGCCCTCTACAAACGGTTCGACTCCCGGCTAGCGGAACACTTGCAGGAATCGCACCACGAGGAGGGTCAGCAGCACGACCAGATACACCCGAAGAAAATAAAGGGCGAAGCGAACCATGGGGGTCATCGGCACGCGCGGCATTGCGGACTCCTCATTCCAGAAATCGGATCACGACGTCTTCATGATGTCCTTGTACCGAATGATGCCGAGGATGCGATCCTGGGCATCCACCACGGGAATCATGCGATAGTGGTACTTGGCGAAGATCTGTTCCAGGTCCTCTTGCGTGTCATCCTGCTCCGCCGACACCACGGGAAACGCCATGATCTCGCCCAGGGGTATCTCATCCCCGGCCAGCAGAAGCTCGCGCAGGTCCACGATACCCTGCAAGAGCTTGCTCTCCGGCGCCACGACGTAGACGTAGGAGAGGTGGTGCGGCTCGAGCCCGGAGCGGCGGATATACTCCAGCACCTCGCGGACCTTTGCCTCTTTCGGAAAAGACACGAACTCC
Organism: uncultured Methylomirabilota bacterium; assembly: GCA_963727695.1. Taxonomy (GTDB): domain Bacteria; phylum Methylomirabilota; class Methylomirabilia; order Methylomirabilales; family 2-02-FULL-66-22; genus 2-02-FULL-66-22. Next base: position 28,233 of record CAVSHW010000041.1, read on the forward strand.
CCTGAGAGGAGGTCACTCGCCTTCGCCTCTCGCGCCGCCAGGATCGTCGTGATCCGCCGAACGCTCTCGTCCGGCAAGAGCCCCATCATCTCGGTCGTGTCGTCGTGCGGGAGCACCGTGAAGAGGTTCGCCAGTTGCGGGATGGTCATCTCCCCCAGGATCTGGCGTGCGCGCTCCTTGCGCAGGTTGGCGATCAGTTGCCGCTGCGCCCGCGGCTCCGCCTCCAGCAGCGTGTCGGCGGCCTTCTCGGAGTCCAGGGCCGAGAAGAGGGCCTCCTGCTCGCTGCCGGTCAGCTCTTCCAGGGCGTCGGCCAGATCCTCGCTGGGCAACTCTTTGAGCTGTTTCCGGGTCACCGAGAGCGAGACCTTGTCCGTGATGGCGGCGTCCTCGAGCGAGAGCGGCTGGACATACTTCCACGAGATCAGATCCTCCTTGAACCCCTGGATCCGTCCGAGTCCCCAGCGCCGCAGGAAGCCGTTGAACGAGCTGTCCACATGGATCAGGAGCAGTCGCCCCTTGGCCTCGAGCAGGTGCACGTCGTTGACCACCTCGGTGCGCCGCCCATCCATGTCGAGGATCGTCCGGCCCATTAGGTGGGTGTCCAGCATGATCCAGCCCGGCTGGTCCATGAAGGGGGGGTAGCTCCCACCCTGCTCGGACGGCAGGACGAAGATCGCATCGTCTTCGATCCGCAGCACCCGGTCCCACGGGATGAACTCCGTCGGCTTTCCCCAGCCGCGCTCGAGATAGATCCCGACCACCTCGGGGTACGGCTCCTTGAGGGCAAACACCAGGTCGGTCAATCTGCCCACCCGATCCCGGATCTTGCCCGCGCACACCGGCCGTTTCATCAGGTCGGAGAAGTATAGAAAGCGGTAGCTGCCGATTCCCGGGGGGAGATCGGGGACCCTCTGCATCAGGCTGGGTGGTGTGCCCATGGCAGCCTCCTACTGCGTCGTCCCGAACCACTGCGGGAACAGCGTGCTCAGGGCAAACAGAGTGGACATGACGGTGACGAAGAGGACGATGCTCCAGTTGGCAATGTTCTGCCAGCGGGTGTTCATCTTATCGCCCATGAACTCCGGAGAATTCAGGATCAGGATCAGAAATACCAGGGCCGACGGCAAGAGCGTGACGGCCACCACCTGGACGAACATGGTGATCGTGATCAGCGGCGCGCCCGGGATCAGCACCACCGCCCCGGCGCTCAGCAGCATCCCGAGATAGACCACGTAGAACCAGGGCGCATCCCGCACGCTCTTGTTGAGCGAGTGAGCCCAGCCGAAGACCTCCCCCACGGCCCAGGAGGTGGACAGGGAGATACACAGGGCCCCCAGGAAGCCCGCATCAAACAGGCCGATGGCGAAGAGCTTGCGGGCCAGATCCCCCTGGCCGTGTGGGAGCAGCGGGACCAGGGCCTCCGCGGTCTGCGCAGCATCCTCGATGCCGATCGGCGGCTGGTGATAGTAGAAAGCCGCGCCGGTGGCGATGATGATGAATGCCGCCACGATGCAGGTCACCAGCGAGCCGACGAACGTGTCGATCTTGCCGAACTTGATGTCGTGGAGATCCAGGCCCTTGTCCACCACGGCGCTTTGCTGGAAGAAGATCTGCCAGGGGGTGATGGTGGTGCCGATGTTGGCCAGGATGATGAAGAGCATGTCCCCCGTGAGACCGCCGGTAAGCGTCGGCACCAGCAACCCCTTGGCGACCAGCCCCCAGCCCGGGGCGCTCGGGGTGTCCATCGCCCAGAAGGCCGCGGGGATGTAGACTAGGTTGAACGCGCAGAAGAACAGGGTCAGCTTCTCGAAGGTCCAGTACCTGCCGGTGATCACCACGACGAACAGGATGGCGGTGACCCCCAGGAACGTGATCCACGGCGAAACCCCGAACAGGCTCATGGCGGCCATCATCCCGATGTACTCGGTCACCAGGGTGAGCCAGTTGACGATCGCCAGGTCCACCAGGGAGAACCAGCCCCAGAATGGGCCGAACCCCTCGAAGATGGCCTCCGCATGGCCGCGCTTGGTGACCGCGCCCAGCCGTACGGTCATCTCCTGGATGTAATAGGCCATGGGGACCAGGATGAAGAAGATCCAGAGGAGGCTGAAGCCGTACTTGGAGCCGGTCACGGCATACGTCGAGATGCCGCCGGCATCGTTGTCGGCGACCATGGTGATGATCCCGGGGCCGAGCACGGCGAAGAAGATGAGGAGCCGCCGCCGAAAGCGGTTCAGGAGGTGGAAGGTCTTGCTGATCCAGTACATGGGCGGCTCCGAAGAAACAAAAAACCCTTTCCCGGGGTGGGGAAAGGGTCAAGACCCTCGACCTTGGCAGTGAGCAGACGCGCCAAGGTCTCCGATCCGTCGGATTCCCCACTCGTTCAAGTTTTGGCACCGCGCACCGTGAGAGGCCGACGGCCTCAGCCACTTCGAGCAAACCCTTAATCCGGGAGTGCTTGGTCTACCCGTCAACCAGCATCTCTCGACGCCGCCGGGCAGTGGCCTGTGTGTCGCGCGGGAGCCTCACCTACCGAGGACCCGTACCACGTTCTTTCGTTAGGAGCCGTTACGAAATAGCATGACCATCTGTTGTGATTTCGTTACGGCTCCTTATGCCGTTCCGGAATTTCTCCGGTCAAGTTATTCTTTGACAACGGCTTGCCATCACACGGAGCCGGCACGGGCCGCCCCGCGAATATCCAAACGTTATTTAAGCCGAGATAGCCAGCCTGTCAACCCCCAAAGTGCATGCGTGGAAAAAATTCCCTCCGATCCGCCTGGGCCGAACGTCGCCCCTTGCTACTGGCTCAGCGTCAAGACCCCCTGCATGGCGTCAAGCTGCACGTGGAACCGCGAGAGGAAAGTGTTGCCCAGCAAGCCCACCACCTGAAGGGCCCCGGGCAGGTCCAACACCGCGACCTGCACCTCCCGCGCCTCGACCCCGCCCACTTGGATGGACTCCACGCTGGCGACGGGGGCGCGGATTATGCCCGAGGCGGTGGCGATGGTCACCATGGGCGAGCCGGCACCGAAGGGGATGCCCAGCTCCTGCGCCAGCCCCGTCGAGATGGTGGTAAGACTGGCGCCCGTGTCCACGACGAACAGGACCTCGCGGCGCCCGTTCATCAGGGCGCGTACGAGTAAGGCATTGCCCGCGCGGATGAGGGGCACGGCGACCTTCCAGCCCTGCGCACTCGGCAACTCGGCGGAACCGCCCAGGGTCACGTCCATCTGTGCCGTGGCTCCTGCCCGCACGGTCACGGCCCGGCTGGAAGAGGTGAAGCCCTGTTTGGAGACGTTCAGACGATAGTTCCCGGGAGGCACGCGGCTGAAGGTGAACCGCCCCTGGCTGTCGCTACGGACGCCGCCCACACCCTCCAAGACGACGTCCGCCCCCTCCAGCAGGACGTTGTTCTGGGAGGCCACGCTGCCCATCACCGCCCCCAGCGAGGACGAATCCTGCGCTCGAGCCGAGGTCGGCAGGAACAGCAAAGCTGCCAAGGCTATCACCAATGCCCGCATGAGGTCCTCCGACGTATTGACTGGCTCTTGAGGCAATCGGATCAGACAGGATAGAGGGTTATAATCATCTCAGCAGAAACGTCGAAGAGCACCGATTATAGGCAACTTCCCGCCGTCCGGGAATTCCTCAACGCCTTCAGGATCATTCAATTGCTTCTCACCGAATCAACGACAGTGAATATAGCAGGGTCAACCAGGTCACGCACCAGTAATCTGTGATGACCAAGACACAAGGGATTACATTGTCTTCCCAAGCTGAGAAGGCCAGTTCGAGGCCTGCGCGGTTCCCTAACTTTCCGGCCAGCGCCGTGGCAGGTGGTGTTCCGAACCTCGAGCATATGGTCTTTCTTTGCGTGCTTGGCGTGCTTTGCGATCTAATTGCAATGTCTAGGTTCAGCGGGAGGCTGATCGATTTTCCTCGTCGTCGCTCTGGGCGGTGCCGCGGGGCGGGGAGAATCCGAAGAGTAGAAGAGAGGCGAGCGTCGTCACTCCGACCGCGCCGAAGGCGAATGAGAAGGAGTAGCGGTCCGCGAGGAAACCGACGAGCGGCGGCACCACGCCGGCGCCGATGAGCGACGCCAGGATCAAGACCATCGAAACGGCCACGTTGCGGACCGGGAGGGGAAACACCGAGGAGAGCAGGGAGAATCCAGCGGGATAGAAGGACGCGGCGAATCCCGCCTGAAGGAAGATCAGGAGCGGAATGATCCATGGGCCTCGAAAGACTCCAAGCAGGAGGGCACAAGTGCCCGCTGCGCCCAGAGAAAGTCTGACGGTGCGCAGCCGGCCGATCCGATCGGCCAGGGCGCCTGCGATGAACAGGCTGAAGAGCGCCGAAAGGCGGGAGAGCCCGGTGATCAAATTGGCGGGCGTACGATCCATCCCCACGTCGTTGACCAGAAAGAGCGGCATCATGGTATAGAGCCCGAGCCCCACGCCAATCGAGAGCGCGAAGAGACTTGCCACGCCCCAGAATGCCCGATCGGAGACGAGACGCGTGATCGTAATCCCGCTCGGCGGATGGGCCCGCGAGCTCCTTCCCAACCCGGACAGTAAAAAGATCCCGCTGAGGAGAATGGTCGGAACGCCCATCGCGCCCAGGACGCCACGCCACGCGAAGAATCCCAGCAGGAGTTCGGCGAGCAGCGGCGCGCAGACATACCCGAGATTCGGCCCTAGCTCGTGGATCGCCAGCGCCCTTCCCCAGGAGCCTTCGCGGGTGTTTTCCGTCAGGACCGCGACGCCGGAGGGGAGGTACAGGCCGGAGCCGAAGCCAAGGAGCAACAGGTCCATCCGGATCCAGAAGAGGGATGGGGTGCAGGAGATCGCGAAGAGCGCGGTGCCAAGCGTGATCCCCGACGCGGCGATCGTGGCGCGATGGCTGAGCCAGGACGCGACATAGCCCGACATGTACAGCCCCACGCAGTACCCGAGGGTGATCAAGAAGTACAGCGATCCGGCGCTGCCATGCCCCAAGCCGAACTCGCGCTCGACGACGGGGAGGAGGGGACCTACCGCAAGTCGGGAGACGATATTCAGGAAGAACAGCACGACCAGGAATGAGAGAAGAGCCACCGGCATCGATCGGGGGAGGCCGCGTGGCTCGCCTGCGGAGTGCGTTGAAGCGCAGAAGGCCAATGTCGGGTCTGCTCCCACTCCTGGTTCGATTCGCCGCTGTTTGACCCGATTAGGGTGCCATAAAGCGCATCATATTGCTATGCAAAACGGCCCGAGCGTGATGAGATCGTGATGAGCAGTCGATCCTTTCACCAGCCACGCACCAGGATTCTTGTCCATCAAAGACGGGCATGCGAATAGGTTGGCGTTCAGCTACGACACCAGGGGCCACCAGGGTCTCCCGGAGCGCCGCCCCCGCGGGCGAGCCCGTCCCTGGCACGGAGGTCCGCTCTCCGAGCGGACCGACCCGGGGTAAGGGGGAGCCGGCATCGACGGGGGATAGGCGTCGGAGGGAGACCCTGGTGGCCCCGGCGATTAGGCGACCGCCTTCCGACCCACGACACCGATTGAACGGTTACATAATAGCTTGCGCGTCCTGCAATACGGTCTCAGAATCGGCCGGTGCTGATTCACCGCCAAACGGAAGGCGAGGTAGATGAGCGGGCGGGCGAAAACAGTGAGGCGTTCGCGTGGGCTCCTCCTCGTTCTGGCCTGGGGGCTGCTGTTCGTCCCGGGAGGTTTATGGGCCATCTGCGCCTGGTCGGAGGATCTGCCCCTCCTCGCGGATCGCCACAAGAACGCCGGGCTCACGTGCGGCGCCTGCCACGACGAGGGCCGACCGGAGACGGAGCCCCCGGCGGCAGGGTGTGGCCAGTGTCACGGGGACCTGGCCAAGATGGGAGAGCGCACCCGAGCAGTGTCGCCCAACCCCCACGCATCCCACAAGGGTGATGTGGAATGCAGGATGTGCCATCACGCACATCGCCCCTCGACCGATTGGTGCGCGCAATGTCACCCCTCCGGCTTTCGGGTGCCCTGATGCTCTCTGCGAAAGTGGCGATGAGATAATGGGAGGTGGCCAGGAACGTATCTACTGTCAAGGCGTAACCGCGCGCTTCTGGATCTCCCGAAGATGCCTCACGGTGGCCTTGTCGTGGTCGCGGCCCATCGCTTCTTTGGAGCGGATCAATGCTTCGAGATCCAGGACACGGCAGATCCCGGCAGGAAGCTCAATTGCAACCGCGTGCCGGGCGACTTTGTCATACCCTCCCAAGCCCAGGATTTCGCCGAGACAATCCACGCTGCCTACATCGGTTTTCAGATAGAGATTCTTCAGGCTTGCGCAGAGCTCGGGCGTCAGGTTGAGCGGGATATCGGTCCGCGGCCGATGGACAGGATGGAGGTCGGCATACGCCTCTTGAATCCGCATCAGATTCGCCTCCGTGAACCGGCAGCAGATATCCACGTCGCGCGTGACCAGGGCGGCCCCGTGGGCCACGGCCGCGAATCCGCCCACAAGGACGAACTCGACCTCGGCGGCGATCAATCGACGCACCAGTTCACTGAGATTCTGCATACCGCTTTTCCATGGCCCTTCGCAGGGACTCGGCAAAATTCAACGCGTCGTCATTGGCCAGCATTCTTTCCCAGGGCGTCAAGCGAAGGCTTTCTTCCAGCAGCGACAGATCGATATCGCTCGCGTGGGATGGAGTATCCGGCGGAGCTATACCGTAGCTCGCGGCTGCTTCTTGGACAGCACAGCGCATTCTTGCCGCGGTTTTCTCGCCAATCCCATCGACGGCGGCGAGTTCGTCGGCCGAAGCGGTCATGATAGCCTGCACGGAGCCAAATCGCTCCAATAACCGGGCCGCTCGCTCAGGACCCACGCCTGGCAGGCCCTGCAGGAGGAAGAACTGGCGCGCCCGCTTGCCCTTGGGACGATACCCGGGCCGCGGCAATCCCCCGTGTGCAGCCCGTCGTGCCTGCCGACCGAGGTAGATCAAGAGCCGTGCCGTCTCCTCCGGGCCGTCGGAGCGCAGGATGGCTAAACCGTAGAACACGCCGACCGCGATCAGCGCCCCCTGAACGGCTTCGCGCCGCACACCCGTGTCATGCCAATCCTTATCTCCGCCCTCCAGCACGAGGACGGCGCGCTCCGGCGCCATGGCCAGCGCGGCGGCCTGGCGGAAGAGACGTCCGTCGATCAACGACGCCGCAAAATCGGCGGCGGTCTTACGTTCCACCACCAGGCGATGCTCGACGCGATAGTCACCGATATCGAGCCGCGCGATTTCGACCGTCGCGTCGCCCTGCGCCTCCAGGGCGGCCAATACCGAACCCCCCGCCCTCTCCCGGTCGTCAACGACGAGGTGTACCGGCGCGCGATCCATGACGCACCTACGTCCTTTCCCGAATCAAGGCGAGTGTCCGGCGGATCGGCAACGGCTGTCAAGAGGAAAGATCGACAAGTTACCACAAGAACCGGCGGGCGCGGCGCGGCACATGGGGGAACGTTAGTGCGGAGACAACTTAACGACACTCGACCAACTTGGGCGTGGGATCGGTCCAGGTAGCCCGATTCACAGCCGAGGTGGTCACACCCAGGAACCCGACCTCTGTGACCCCGGGATAGCCGAGATACGGGACCGCGCCCTGGCACAAGCACCGGTGGGCGTCACGTGGCAACTCGGGGGTGGCATTGATAGCAAGTTGTTTCCGCACCAACGTCCCTCATTAGTCCCCGTCATGTTAAGG
>CAVSHW010000042.1:0-102651 GCA_963727695.1 uncultured Methylomirabilota bacterium
GAGGATGTCGGACTGGAGACAATGGAGCAGGCTGTCCTCGCCGGGGTCTTCGAAGCTCTGCGCCTCGTCGGGGTCGTAGTCCTGGAGAAGACGCAGGAAGTCCTTCCCCTGCTTCCCCAGCGAGGCCAGCAGGCTGTTTCCGGTCTCCAGGTACAGCGTCCGCGGATCCTGGTCCTTGACCTGTCGGGCGATCTCCCGTCTCGACCGAATCTCGGTCCAAAAATGCAGACAGGGATTCAGCAGGAAGAGGTGCACGTCCAGACGCTCCGCCAGCCGCGCGAAGACGTCGAGCTCCGCTGGGGGCAGCGTCGAGACGCCGAAGAGGCTGAGACGCCGGGGCAGGTCGGTAATCCGCGGGGCGTCGAGGGCGGCCAGTGCCCGTTGCTGGATGCGCACCCGGTGATCGGGGCCGTCCGTCGCCGCCAGACGCCGCCACAGGTGCGCGTGCCAGGTGTCTTCCTCGTTCTGCTCCCACCGGGTGATCCAATCCGGCCGGTAGACGAGATACTGATCGAAGAGGTCGGCGACCCGGCCCGCGAGCTGGTAGCGGCGCAGATCATCCTCCTCCTCGAGATAGGCGCGGAGCGGCCCGAGCCCGAGCTCCCCGCCGATCTCCGACAGAAGCCCCATCAGCCGCCAGGTCATCACCTCGCGGGTATAGGGGGACTGTTCCGGCAGGTCCGGTACCAGCCAGCGGAACATCTCCCAGACCAGACGCGCCGGAAAGGGAAACCGGACGTTGGCGGAGACGCCGAGCCGTCCGGCCAGCTCCATGGAGAGCCAGCGCGCCATGCCGGTGCTCTGCACGGCGATCACTTCGGGCGTGAAGGGCGAGGACAGCGGCGTGCGCACAACCTCGGCGAGGTCGTCCGCCAGTCGCTCCAGGCGGTTGCTGTGGTGGAGGATCAACATGGGGGCCAGTCTACACCGATTCGGGCCGGGCGGCGCAAGCGCTTTCGCCGGCAAAAAGCTGCGGGGGCCGGCTCCCCATCCGCCGCCCCCCGCAGAGTCTCATCGCTGCATGCGCCGTCAAGAGACGCCGCGGCGCTCACCGCATCCGTCAGTCCGCCTTCCCGGCCGCGTAGGCCTGGTCCAGGATCTGGCTCACGTGCCGCACCTGGATTGGCAGGCCCTTCTTGCGCGCCCCGTAGCTCAAGTGCATCATGCAGGCCGGGCACTCGGTGGCCAGCGTGTCGGCCCCGGTCTTCTCCACGTTTCCCATCTTCCGGTCCAGGACCCCCGTGGCTTCCGGGTGGTGCAGGAACGTGTAGCTTCCCGCCGCCCCGCAGCACCAGTCGGCTTCCGGCATCTCCTTGTAGGTCATGCCCGGGATGGATTGCAAGAGCTTCCGCGGCTGCGCGGTGATCTTGGCGAAACGATTGGACAGGTGGCAGGGGTCGTGATAGGTGATCGTCCCCGAGAGCGCGCCGAGGCTCTCGTTCGCCCCGGCCGCCACCAGGAATTCGCTGAAGCTCTGGACCTTCTTCGAAAGAGCCGCGGCCTTCTTGGCGTAAGCCGAATCGTCCTTGAGCAGGTGCCCGTAATCCTTCAGATGCGTGCTGCAGCTCCCGCACTCCGAGACGATCGCGTCCAGCCCCATCGCCCCCGCCAGGCGATCCACGTTCTTCTTGGCGATATCCCGCGCGGCATCCAAGTCCCCATACGAGTGCGCCGGCCGGCCGCAGCAGGTGTTGTCCAGCACGGTGATGGCGCAGCCGCTGCGCGCCAGGACGCGCAGCGTGGCCTCGACCACTTCGGGAAACTGGAAGCTGAACCCGCAGGAGGCGAAGTAGCCGACCCGGTGCTTCACCTTGTCCGGCGTCGGCACCTGTGCCTGCTCTCCGCGCAGGAAGGGCCTCCCCGTCATCGGGGGCACCACCTGGTTGGCCACCGCCAGCCGCTTGTCCACGAGGTTCAGGATGCCGGTCTTCTCCGCCATGGTCGCCAGGCCGTGGCGCTTCGCCCACAGCGCCATGCGCCCCCCCAGCTCGATCTTCTTGCTGTCCGAGAGAATCGTCCGAAACAGGATGCGCTGCCAGATGGGTTGCCCATGGCGGGCGATGTAGGCGTGCCGGATCGTTGTGACGATCTCGTCCGTCTTGATCGCCGGGAAGCAGTGGGCCGTGCACCCGCGGCACAGCAGGCAATCCTCCAGCGCGTGAAACACTTCAGGCGTCAGCTCCAGATTCCCCAGGATCAGGCCGCGCGCGATGGCCTGGCGCCCGCGCGCCAGCGAGTGCTCCTCGCCGGTCACCCGAAAAACGGGGCAGCCCGCCTGGCAGAATCCACAGCGATTGCATTGCGCGATGGTATCGTACAAAGGGAGGAGCTCTGTCGTCGCCATGGTCCGCCCTCGCCTCAGATCCCGCCCAGGAATCTCCCCGGGTTGCAGAGGCCCCGAGGATCGAATTCCGCCTTGAGCCGCCGCATCACGTCAAACCCGTCGCCCGGCTTCCCCCAGGCATCCACCCGCGCCTTGAGGGTCGCGGGGGCGTCCTGCAGGACCAGGCTGCCTTCCGCTGCCATCGCCTCTCGGCGCAGACCCTCCAGCGCGTCGGCCAGCAACTCCTCCGGGGGCGCCTTCGGTCCCAACAGGAAACACGCCCAGACGACGCCGCTCCCGGCGTGTGCGATCACCGAACCACTCACGCGATGGCGCTCTCCCAGTTTCTCGGCGGCCTCCAGCATTTCGGCGGTCCGGCTGATGGGGACCGTGATCTTGCACAGAACCCGCGCGGCGGGCGGAATCGGCAACAGGTCGAACACATTACGGATCGCATCCCAGGCCAGGACCGTCCGTCCGTCCGGCAGCGGCGTCACGCGGCCGTACCCGTCGCGGAAGATGGCGGCGAAGTCCCGCGCCTGCCTCTCCACCGTCTCGCGGCTGCCCGCCAGCGCGACGGCCAGGCCGTAGGAGCCGGCCGGAGCCTCCAGGCCGAGACGTGGAGCCAGGAGGGCGACCGCGTCCGGATTCAGCAGATCGAGGGCTTCGGGGAGGAGAAAGGACTCCTGCACCTTGCCAACGACGGCCGTCGCCTGCTTCAGCTCCGGGAACAGGCCGACGACGCCGGCCCGCATCACGGGCAGCGGCAGCAGCTTAAAGGTGGCCTCCGTGAGGATCCCCAGGGTGCCCAGGCTGCCGACGAACAGCTTGTTCATGTCGTAGCCCGAGACGTTCTTGATGACCCTGCCGCCGCAGTGGACGCGCTCGCCGTCCGGCAGGACGACCCGCATCCCCAGCACCCAGTCGCGCGCCGTCCCATAGAGGAGCCGGGTCGGGCCGCTGACGTTCGCCGCCACCAGGCCGCCGATCGTCACCTTACTGTCGGCGGGCGGGTCCAGAGGAAGGATCTCCTTCTCCTGGGCGAGGGTCGCCTGCAACGCGGCAAGCCGCATCCCCGCTTCCACCGTCACGCACAGGTTGGCTGCGTCGAACTCCACGATCCGATCCAGCCGGTCAAGCCGGACGATTGCGTCCGCGCGGGCCGGACGATTTCCCAGCCCCATCGTCGTCCCGCCCCCCCAAGGAATCATAGTCGCCCCCGCGGCGGCGCAGGCGGCCACGACCTTCGATACCTCCTCCTGCGTCCCCGGCCGGACGGTGAGGCCCGGCATCACCCCATCCACCGAAAAGCGCACCGTGTCCGCGGGACCGGCACTCACCTGGTCGGCGCCGACGATTTTCTCCAGTTGCCCGTGAAGTCCCGTCAGGTCAGGCTGCACGACGCACCTCCTCCGGGAGCGGGAACATCTTCCCGGGATTGGCCAGGTTCCGAGGGTCAAAGGCCTGCTTGACCAGGACCTGGCTGCGAATGTCCGCCTCGGTGAAGACGAGGCGCATGGCGTCGATCTTTTCCAGCCCCACGCCGTGCTCGCCGCTGATCGTGCCGCCCATCTCCACGCAGAGCTGCAGGATCTCCATCCCCGCCTTCATCACCCGGGCCTTCTGCTCCGCATCCCGCCAATCGAACAAGATCAGCGGGTGCAGGTTGCCGTCCCCGGCGTGGAAGACGTTGGGAATCTTCAGGTTGTACTTCTTGCCCACCTCGGCCACCTTGCGCAGGACCTTGGGCAAGGCGGTGCGGGGCACCGTCCCATCGCAGACCAGGTAGCTCGGCGCCAAGCGGGCCACGGCTCCGAAGGCGCCGCGCCTGCCTGCCCAGAGCGCGGCCCGCTCTGTGTCGTCCTTGGCTACCCGGACCTCGCGGGCGCCGTGCGACTTGCACAGATCCACGATGGCCTGAGCCTGTATCTCCAGGTCGTCCTTCAGCCCGTCCACCTCGATGATCAGCACCGTGGCGCAGTCCAGCGGAAAACCGCAGTGGATGGACTCCTCGACCGCCTTGATGACGAGCTGGTCCATCATCTCCAGGGTGGCCGGGACCATGCCGGCGGCCACGATGGCCGATACGGTCTCGCTGCCCTCCTCGATGCTGTCGTAGATGGCCAAGAGGGTCTTGACCCCTTCGGCCAGACGCACGATCCGAACCACGGCCTCGGTGCAGATCCCGAGCGTGCCCTCGCTGCCCACGAACACCCCGGGGAGGTCGTAGCCCGGCGTGTCGGGCGCCTTCCCGCCGATCTTCGCCACCTGACCGTCGGGCAGGACCACGGTCAATCCCAGCACGTGGTTCGTGGTGACGCCGTACTTGAAGCAGTGCGGGCCGCCGGAGTTCTCGGCCACGTTGCCCCCCAGGGTGGCCGCCTTCTGGCTCGCCGGGTCGGGGAGGTACTGATAGCCGAGGGGGATCAAGGTGTTCCCGAACTCGAGATTGAACATTCCCGGCTGGACCCGGGCGCGGAGGTTCCCGCGGTCGATCTCCAGGATCCGGTTCATGCGGATCATCTCGATGACGACGCCGCCTTTGAAGGGGATGGTGCCGCCGCTCAGGTTCGTGCCGCCGCCGCGGGGCACGAAGGGGACGCCGTGCTTGTTACACAGCTTGACAACCCCGGCCACCTCGTCGGTCGAATTGACGAAGACGACCGCGTCCGGCCGCCGCTCTTCCAGATACGCATCGTACTGATAGAGCTGCATGTCGACGCCGGAGTCCAAGACATTCGCCTTCCCCACGATCTGTCGGAGTTCGTCTACGAGCGCCTTGTGTGCCATGGTTCGCTCTCTTCCTCCCTTCTCGCAGCGAGGGTCGGGGCAGGTGATAGTTGTCGGATCAGGAGAATCGCGGCATAGGCATCCTTGGCCGGCACGGAGGGAATTGGAAGAGGGGCGCCAGCCTTGGGCTCACGCTACGGTTCCCCATGGGGGCCGTCAAGGTACATCCTGCTGGATGTCGGGGAGAGCGGACAAGCGGCTAGCCCCTGGGCCTTCGTTTTCCCCGGGGTCAGGCCGATCCCGGCCTCCCCAGGGCGTCCTGAGTGGCGAAGTGTAAGACGTGGACATGCACGTGGGTCAGACCACCCCGCGCGGGGTGGTCTCGGCGGACGATCCCTCGATCCCGAAAGCCGCACTTCGCCAGAACTCGCGCCGAAGCGGGATTGTCCGGGAACGTCTCTGCCTGGAGGCCCTTCGCTCCCAACTGCCTCGCGTACCCGATGATGAGGCGGAGGGCCTCCGTCGCGTATCCCTGCCCCCAGGAGGGGCGCCCGATCCAGTAGCCGACACTGGGCATCTCGGGCAGGCCGGCGAATCCGATCGCCCCCAACAGCGCGCCGTCGTCGCGCCGCGTGACGGCGAAGGCGGTCGCCCCCGGCCGGGTGCGCATGGCGATCCACTCGCGAGCCGCCGCCTCGGTGCAGGGGTACGGCATGCGCGACATCATCAGGATCGCCTCGCGATCCTCCGCCAGCAGCCGCACAAAGCCCTCGGCATCCTCGATGCGGAGCGGCCGCAAGATCAGCCGCTCCGATTGCAGCACCTCTTCCATGCAGAGAGTCTTGCATATCTCTGGCAGGCTTTCAACGCCGACGGGCTTGGGAGTTGCGTCGGGAAGGAAAGGCAACGTATGCCGCAACGTCCCCTAGACGCGACGAGGCGATTCGACTTGACTTCGGGCGCCGGGATGGTACCGTCTGTCGCCGATCCGAGATCGGCCCGGTGACAGAGCGCGGGAGAGAGGCAGCATGCCCGATTATTATGAGCTCCGGCGGTACCAGCTGCGCAACGGCCCGCAGGCCAGGCGGCTCGACGATTTCCTGCGGGACCTGGCGATTCCGGCCTGGAATCTGTATGGGGTCCAGCCGGTCGGCGTGTTCTCGGCTCTCCTGGGCGACGCCATCCCCGGGGTCTACGCGCTTCTGCGACACAAGTCGATGGACTCCGTCATCGCCGTCAGGAACTGGCTCTCGGCCGATCCCGAGTTCCAGAAGGCGGTTGCCTTCTTCCAGGATGTCTCGGCCTCGGATCCCTCCTTTGTCCGGATGGACAGCAGCTTCTTGGTGGCGTTTGATGCGATGCCGGAGCTGGAGGTGCCCCCGGAGGCAAAGGAGAATCGGCCCCGGATCTTCGAACTGCGCCGCTACGAGAGCCACGGCGAGGGGGCGCTCAAGAGGAAGATCGAGATGTTCAACGGGGCAGAGATCGCCATCTTTCGGCGCTCGGGCCTCCGTCCGGTCTTCTTCGGCGAGACGCTGATCGGAGCCCGGCAGCCGAACCTGACCTACATGCTGGCGTTCGAGAGCATGGCGGCTCGAGAGCAATGCTGGGCTGCCTTCCGCGAGGACCCGGAGTGGAGGCAGCTCTGGTCCACGACCGGACTCACCGACGCCGAGATCGTGTCGAACGTGACCAGCGTCATCTTGCGGCCTGCGCCCTACTCTCAGGTTTAGACCCACGCCGATCCTGCCCCGACTTCAGAAAGCGCTTGCCTAGACGGTCCCCGGCCGGTATAGAAGTATGGCTCAGAATTGCTGGGATGACAGACCCCGACTCCTTCCAGGAAGGCGACTCCTTGATGGCGGACGAACGTGACCTGAACCTCGACGGCGTGCCCCGCGTGGCGGCGTTCAAGACGCTGGCGGCATTCAAGGCCCATCTGGCTTCCCTGCCGATCCCCATGGACTGTGACGACGCGGTGCTCCCGCCCGGGGAGAACCCGCTCGGCAAGCCCGTCACGATCTACGGCCGGGTCGTCGGCAACCGGTTTGCCACCCATCCGATGGAGGGCTGGGACGGCACGCTGGACGGGAAGCCGACCGACCTGGTGTTGCGCCGCTGGACACATTTTGGGGTCTCCGGAGCCAAGTTGATCTGGGGAGGTGAGGCCGTGGCCGTCCGACACGACGGGCGCGCCAATCCCAACCAGCTTTGCTACACGAAGGACAACGAGCGGGCTCTGGCGACGCTCCTGCCGGCGCTGAAGTCGGTGCATCGCGAACAGTACGGGACGACAGACGACCTGTTCTCGGGCCTGCAGCTCACCCATTCGGGACGCTTCTCGCGCCCCGACCCCGATCACAAGTCGCGCCCGCGCATCGCTTACCGCCATCCGATTCTGGACGTCCGCCTTGGCATCGCGGACGACACCCCGGTCTTCACGGACACCGAACTGGCTGACCTTGTCCAGGATTACGTGGCGGCGGCCCGGTTCGCGGCCGGAGCGGGCTTTGACTTTGTCGACGTAAAGTGCTGCCACGGCTACCTACTCCATGAATTCCTCTCGGCCCACACCCGTCCCGGACCCTACGGTGGGAGCTTCGAGAACCGCACCCGGCTTTTCCGCGAGATCGTGGCGGCCATCCGGCGAGACGTCCCCGGTCTGCATCTCGGCATCCGCTTGTCGTCCTTCGACCTCGTTCCGTTCGCCAAACCCGGGCCGAACCAGGGGTCGCGAGGGGTCCCCATCGATTTTCGCCCACATCTGCCGTGGCGATACGGGTTCGGAAACAATCCGGATAACCCGCTGGAGATCGACCTCGCCGAGCCGATCGCCTTCCTCCGGCTGTGCCGGGATCTCGGCGTGACCCTGGCCAACTTCACCGCCGCGAGCCCCTATTACAACCCGCACCTCATGCGGCCGGCCACCTTCCCCCCGTCCGACGGGTACCCGCCCCCCGAGGATCCCCTGATCGGCTGCGCCCGCCTGCTGGACGTCGCCGCCCGGCTCAAGCGCGCCGTGCCAGAAATCACGGTGGTCGGCACCGGGTACACGTACTTTCAGGATTACCTGCCCCTCGTGGCGCAGGCACAGATCCGGCTCGGCCGTGTGGACCTGGTCGGCCTAGGCCGAATGCTGCTGTCCTATCCGGAGATGCCGCATCACATCCTCATCGGCCGCCGCCTGGATCGAAAACGTATCTGCCGCACCTTCAGCGAGTGCACCACGGCGCCGCGCAACCGAATGGTCTCGGGCTGCTTTCCCCTTGACCCCTTCTACAAGGCCCGTCCCGAGGCCGAGGCCGTCAAGGCGCTTAAGAAGAAGGCCGGACGTTGACGAACGTTCGGTTGACGCCCCACGGGTTCCGGCGTAACAATACGTGTGAAGCGCAGCTCCAAGGTCAAGGAGGAAATGGGCAATATCTGCTATCAACCACAGGAAACTGAGGAGGGTTATCATGGCGAACACAGAAGGAAACCTCAAAGAGGCGTTTGCGGGAGAGAGCCAGGCGAATCGCAAGTATCTGGCGTTTGCCAAGAAGGCCGAGAAGGACGGGTTCCCTAACATCGCCCGCCTGTTCCGGACGACCGCCGAGGCGGAGACGATTCACGCCCATGGGCATCTCGAAGCGCTGAAGGGCGTCGGCTCCACCGCCGAGAACCTCCAGGCGGCCGTCGGAGGGGAGACCTACGAGTACACCCAGATGTATCCGCCAATGCTCTCGCAGGCGACGGCAGACAAGCATCCCGCCAAGCGGATGTTCGGTTATGCCGTGAGGGCCGAGGCCGTCCACGCCAAGCTTTACCAGATGGCCCTGGAGGCGGCGAAGCAGGGCAAGGACCTAACCGAGACCAAGTTCTTCCTCTGCCCCGTCTGCGGCCATATCGAGCTGGGCGCGGCTCCGGCCTCCTGCCCGATCTGCGGCGAGCTTGGAGACGAGTTCATCCAGGTGTAGCGACTCGGCCGCCAGCTGATGGCGCTCTCGCCCACCCTGGCCAAGGACGCCCTGGAGAGCGGCAGCCCGGGCAACAACCAGCGCGTCCCCACGCCGGAGGAGATTGTCGAGGACATGACGTTTAAGACGAAGCATGGAAGAATCTGCACGGTCCAGGCGATCGAGCGATAGGATGCGACGATGAACATCATCGAGAGTTTCAAGCTGGAGGGCCGGGTGGCCCTGGTGACTGGGGCAGGGAGGGGGATCGGAGAGGGGATTGCCCTCGGCCTGGCCGAGGCGGGGGCGGACGTGGCGCTGGTGGCGCGAACGCGCACCGACCTCGAGCGGGTCGCCGAGCGGATCCGCGAGGGCGGGCGGCGGGCGCTGGCGGTCCCCGGCGACGTCGCGGACGTGGCGGCCCTCCCCGGCCTGGTCCAGCAGGTCGAGCAGGGCCTCGGACCGATCGACATCCTGGTCAACTGCGCCGGGATCCAGCGGCGCATGACCGTCCTGGAGGCGACGGTCGCGGGCTGGGAGGAGGTCATCAACACCAACCTGCGCAGCGTCTACTTCCTGTGCCAGGCCGTGGGGAAAAGGATGGCCGCCCGGGGGCGGGGCGGCAAGGTCATCAGCATCGCCTCCATGACCTCCTACCGCGGCTTCCAGACGGTGTCCCCCTACGGGATCAGCAAGGCGGGCGTCGCGAACTTCACCAAGGTCCTGGCGCTCGAGTGGGCGCCATACAACATCCAGGTGAACGCCATTGCCCCCGGCTGGATCACGACCCCCATGACCGCACAGATGGGCGCGGACCGTATCCGGTGGGTCAACCAACACGTCCCCCAGGGCAAGTTCGGAACGCCGCGGGACGTGGCAGGCCTCGCGGTCTTCCTGGCCAGCCCCGCCGCGGACTATCTCACCGGCCAGACCATCCCGGTGGACGGCGGCTTCCTGGCCGGCAACCCCTGGCCGCCCATGCCCGCACAGCCATAGCAGGCTGCTGAAAGCAGAATCATTCGAAATAATCACGGTTGATGCGCCAGCCCACATAGACCCCCACGATGCTGGCGAGGCCGCTCAGTACAAATGCAGTCATGAATCCGATCCTTTCCCCGACCCACCAGCCAAGCCATCCGAATATCGTCATGCCGAGGAAGATGCAGAGCTTGTTCATGTTTTCTCAATCAGATTCTCTGGTGGGAGCACGGGGAGAAGAACCCTCAACATCACTTCCACCCCTGATGCATGATGTGATCCTCGCATCAAATTCGAATCTGCGATTCGGCTAGAGAAGCCTGGTCAGGAGCTGGAGGTTGGCGGGCCCCTGCGCCAGCTCGCCCCGCTCCATCCGCTTGGTGACCTCGACGATCGCCTGGTTCGTCGGCGTGGGGACCCCGACCTCGCGGCCCTTCCGCACCACGTAGCCGTTCAGGTAATCCACCTCGGTCCGGCGGCCCTTCATCACATCCTGGAGGAGGGAGGGGCGCCCCGATCCGACGCTCTGCCCGTGCTCCACCCAGTCGCGGCGCAGCGCCTCCACGCCCACACCGCCGGCCGCGTCCAGATACGTCTGGGCAGGGATGCCGCCCACCGGCTCCACCTGAACACCCAGTGCCTGTGCAACCTTCAGCGCCTCGCCGGCGACCGAGACAGTGATGGAGAAGACCTCGGAGCTGGCCCGCATCTCCAGGTTGTTCATCCCGGTGATGCCTGCGATGGGGTTGGCCATGCAGTTGACGGTGAGCTTGGCCCAGCGCTCCCCCCAGAGATTGGTCGTGGCGCGGGTCGGGCCCGCGGGGGCGAGCACCGTGACAAGCTCTTGCAGCCTGGGTGTCAGCATGCCGTTGAGCTCCCCGAGCGCGAAGGAGGGCCGCTTGGGCGAGTTGGTACGGGTCACATGGCCCGCTTCGTAGAGGCCCGCACCGATGGTGACCACACAGCCGATCATTCGCGTATAGCCAACGACCGGGGCCACCTGGTCTTCGTTGATGCCGTTCTGGGCGGAGATCAGGACGCCGGCAGGGGCGAGATACGGCTCGATGAACGTGGCGGCCCACACACTGTCGTAGGACTTCACCGAGAGGATCACGGCGTCGAACCGCTCGCGCAGGGCGCACACGTCTGTCAGGTGAAGGGCCTTGACCCTGACCGTGAACTCCTCGTCCTGGGCGGTGATCTTCAGGCCGCCGCGCCTCATCTCCTCGACGTGGGCGGGCCACAAATCGATGAGCGTGACGTCGTGTCCCGCGCGGGTGAGATAACCGCCGATTGTGCTTCCGATGGCCCCCGCCCCCAGCACCGCCAGCTTCTCGAATGGCATCGTCTCTCTCCTTTCCGGGTCGTTCACGGCTGTAGTTCGTAATTATGACGGTATAGCGGAACATCCCCGACGTCAAGATTCGGCCGTGTGGTCGAACCGTTCGAGTCAGAGAATGCCCTTGTCTTATCCGGGCCGGCGCGCATAGAATCACGCATGGAGCCTTCGCAGGTAATCCAGCCTGGTGACCGGGTGATCGATCTCGCGTCTCTGGCGCGAACCTCGGGTGCGGGGGGTGGTCTGGCGGCGGGCATCCTGGTCACTTGGATCGCGACCGGCGGGCTCGCATACGCGCTGGCCCTCGGCGTCGTGGGTGCCTTGGGCGGCGGGATCGCGGGCTGGCTCCTGGGACGGCTCCGATACACCACAAATGGTCGGCGGGTCGTCGTGAAATACGGCCCGTCTGGTCGCCACGCCGCGGTTTCCGCCGCCCTCTCGGCGAGCCTTGCGGGGGCGATCCTGGCTTGGTTCGGCTGCCTGACCATCCTGGGCGGCCCTGCCCCTTCGCCGCTGACAGGCATCGCCTGTTTGTTCGCGGGCATCCTGGTCGGGGTGATCCTGGGCAGCGCGGCGTCAGGTCTGTAAGCAGGAGAAACCGGGACGTTCGGATCCTGCGCGCGTGGCGAGCGAACCGGGCGGGATCGGATCGGCCGACCGCCGCCCCCGGCCGTTGCATCTGCTTTGGGCTCTTGCGATCACCACAGGTCGAGCCACACGGGGGGGCGCCATGAGACACACACGCCGTCAACACACGCAACGCTGCTCTATCTGCTGCATCGTTCCACCGCACATCTTGAACGAACTCGCAAAATCCGGAACAGAGGCAGAGCGAGTCCTGGCCCTGGAGACGTTGGCGCATTCGGCGCGACTCCGCGGACACCGCGAGATTCTCAGCACCCTCACCGTGGGCACCCCTGCCGGTCAGAAGCGCCGGACCGTCTACACCGAGCGGAACGGCACCACCCTGCCGGGCAAACTGGTGCGGGGCGAGGGCGATCCGAAGGTCAAGGACATCAGCGTCAACGAGGCCTACGACTCCTCCGGTGTCGTGTATGATTTCTTCCAGAAGGTGTTCGAGCGTAGTTCGGTGGACGACCGCGGGCTGCGGCTTGATTCGAGCGTGCACTACGGCCGTCGCTTCGACAACGCCTTCTGGAACGGCTCCCAGATGGTTTACGGCGACGGCGACGGGGTGATCTTCCAGCGGTTCACCAAGTGTCTTGACGTGATCGGTCACGAGCTGACCCACGGGGTCACGCAATACGAGGCCGCTCTCAACTATCAGGATCAGCCCGGCGCGCTCAACGAATCCATGTCCGATGTCTTCGGCATCCTCGTCAAGCAATGGAAGCTGAAGCAGACCGCCGCCAAGGCCGACTGGCTGATCGGGGCCGGGCTGTTTGCCAAGGGGGTGAGCGGCATCGCGCTGCGGTCGATGAAGGCCCCGGGCACGGCCTATGACGATCCGCGGCTCGGCAAGGACCCCCAGCCGGCCCACATGAAGGATTACTACAAAGGACACGACGACAACGGCGGCGTCCACATCAACAGCGGCATCCCCAACCGGGCGTTCTATCTCACCGCCGATGCGATCGGCGGCAACGCCTGGGAGGCCCCGGGGAAGATCTGGTATACGGCTCTCTGCCACAACCTGCGCCCGTCGTCGAAGTTCCTCGACGCCGCCAACGCCACAGTGATGATCGCGGAGAACCTCTACGGCGCGGGGAGCAATCAGCAGAAGGCCGTCCAGAACGCCTGGAAGAGCGTCGGCGTGCTCAAGTAAGCCGTTGTCAAAGAGTAACTTGACCGGAGAAATTCCGGAACGGCATAAGGAGCCGTAACGAAATCACAACAAATGGCCATGTTATTTCGTAACGGCTCCTAACCGCCGGCCGAGGCCGCGTGGAGCGCGAAACGATGCAGATCATTTTCAGCCGAAGCGGAGGCGTGGCGGGGGTGCGGCTCCGGACCACGGTAAACGAAGACGATCTCTCGGCCCCGCATGCCGCGAAGCTCCGACGACTCGTCAAGACCGCCGACTGCTTCCAACTCCCCAAGCAGTTGGCGGCCGATCCCAAGCAGCCGGATCGGTTTCAATATGAACTGACCCTGGAAGATGGCGAGCACCGACACACCATCACGATTGATGAGGAGGCGGCGACGCCCGCACTGCTAAAGCTCATCGAATGGCTCACCGACGCAGCTCGCGGCGGGTGTCAGGATGGGGGACGCTGCCAAGTGTGACAAGCTGTTTGCCTCGATTCCTGCGGGACTAACTTGCCATTCTTGGTTCCGTATTCCCATCTCCTGTCTCCACTCTTTGCTGGCTTGACATGTACGGATACATGCCGTACAGTCTCATCGAATCAGGAGGAGACACCATGAGCCAGACCATCTCGCTGCCGACCAAGACCGCCCGGCTCGAAACCCGAGTCACGGCGGAGCAGAAGCGGCTGTTCCAGCGCGCCGCCGACCTCACCGGACGCTCATTGACGGACTTCATCCTCAACAGCGCGCAGGAGGTCGCCGCCCGAACCGTGCGCGAGCATGACGTGCTCACCGTGAGCGGTCGGGATCGTGAGCTGTTCGTGAGCGCGCTCCTTCACCCTCCGGCCCCGAGCCGACGCCTGCGCCAAGCCGCCAGCCGATACAAGCGGGCCCTGGGCCGCTAGATGCCGCCGGTCCGGAACACTCCAGCCCCCGGGGTCGTCGAAGGGCTGTGCGACCGTCATGATCGGGTGGCCTTCTCGTGCGGGAACCTGTCCCTCGATCGGTATCTCAAGGAGCAAGCCGGACAAGATCTGCGCCGGCGATGCGCCTCGCCGTTCGTGCTTGTTCCTGCGTCTGGAAGTCCGACGATCCTCGGGTACTACACCCTCTCAAGCTACGGGGTCGATGTCGGCGAGCTTCCGGCGAGCGTCGCAAAGCAATTGCCGCGGTACCCCTTGATTCCCGCCACGCTGCTCGGCCGCCTGGCGGTCGACCGGCGCCACCACGGACAGCGAATCGGGGAATTCTTGCTCCTAGACGCGTTGCATCGCGCATGCGAGCACGCCGTGGACGTCGCAGCCGCCGCGGTGATCGTGGATGCCATCGACCCTGCGGCTGCGCGGTTCTACCAGCGGTTCGGATTCATTCCCTTTCCGTCTACGAACACCCGCCTATTCCTGCCAATGAAGACGGTCGCCGCCCTCTTCGACTGACTGTACTCAGCCGAGCGACCGGTACATGTGTCAAGGGATTATGGCCAGGACACTTCAGCAGATCAAGAAAGTCGAGCTACACCAGCATGTGGATGGGTCGATCCCGCTGCGGACGACCTGGCGGCTCATGAAGCAGCACGGGCTGAATCCCGTGCCCACGCTGCGCGAGATGCGGCGGCTGCTCCAGCTCCAGGAGGACGAGACGGGCTCGCTCCTCTCCTACCTCGACAAGTTCCACTATCCGCTCTGGATCACGCAGTTCTACGAGAACATCCAGCAAGTGACCCACGACATCGTGGAAGAGGCCTACGCTCACGGTGTGCGCCTTTTGGAGCTTCGCTACTCCCCGGCCATCCACACCTTCGGCGGACTCACGCTGCGCCAGGCGATCCGGGCGGTCTTCTCGGGCATCAACGCCTCGCTGCGACGCCACACCGACCTGGAGGCGGGGGTGATCATCATCTCGTTGCGGCAGCACGGGCCACACATCGCCAAGATCATCGCGCGGCAGTCCCTGGCGGAGGCCCAGCACCTGCACGAGCGGTCCGGCGTGGTCGGATTCGACCTCGCCGGGGCCGAGCGAGGAAACCCACCGCACCTGTTCCGGGATGCCTACGAGATCGCGCGCCGCGGCGGCCTGGGCCTCACCGTCCACGCCGGGGAGGACGAGGGGCCGGAGTTCATCTGGGAGGCGATCGACCTGCTGGGGGCAGACCGGATCGGCCACGGCTGCTCGGCCGTGCGCGACCGGAAGCTGCTCAAGCGGCTCGCGCGGGACAGGATTTTGGTGGAGTGCTGTCCGACCTCGAACTACCAGACCGGCGCCGTGGAGCGGGGGGCGCCCCACCCGATCCACACCTTCCTCGAACACGGGATCCCCGTGGCCGTCTGCACCGACAACCCCACGGTGAGCGCAACCGACCAGACCCGCGAGAATCGCCTCCTCCTCGACCGCCTCGGCCTCAAGGAGATCGAGGCGATCCACCGACAGGCGGCAGACCACAGCTTCGTTCGCAGGGTTCCCTTCCTCGCGGACCGGGGGCACCGCCTGGCGGCCCGGCCTACCAGTACTCCTCGACGTGGATCGTCCCGATCTTCCCGGGCTCGTCCTTGACGAAGCCGCGCTCGATGAGACGGACCGTCGCCACCTCGATCATCGCGGGATTCCCACACAGATAGACATGGAAGATCTTCGGGGAGAGATACAGCCCGCTCTCCTTTCTGATGGCGCTCGAGATTAAGACGTCCTGGAGATACCCGGATCGACCGCGCCAGGCGGGTTCCGCGCTCGGACGCGAGATGACCGGGATGTAGGTCAGGTTGGAGCAGAGACGACGCAGGGCGACGAGCTCGCTCCGATAGCCGAGGTCCCAGGAATAGCGGGCGCCCTGAAGGACGACGAACCGCCGCCACCCGCCGCAGGCGAGGTCCGTGCGAAGCATGCTCATGTAAGGCGATAACCCGGTCCCGGTCGCCGCCAGCAGGACGTGGCGGTCCCGCGGGGTCTTGTCGAGCGTGAACACCCCGACGGCCTTGGGCCCGACGTACAGGCGGTCTCCGACGCCCAGATGAAAGAGGCGCGGGCTGAGCTCCCCGCTTCTTACCAGCGTCAGGTAGAACTCCAGAAATTCATCCCCGCGGCTCGAGGACGCGATCGAATAGGCCCGCCGGATCAGCCCGTCCCCTAGCCTCCACAATTTCCGCCCCCTCGGGATCATCGTCTGCCCCGGAGACCCGCGGCTCTCTTGCCCTCAGGCCGAGCGCGACATACTGCCCGGCCTTGAACGGGAACGGCAGGTCGTCGGGAACCACCCGCATGATGATGAGGCCCGGGGCGACCTCGGTCCGCTGAATGACGGTGGCGTTGTACTCGTGCGTCTTCGAACTCTCTTGCTTGGCCGGCGCCTGCTCTCCCGCCGGCTTAGGTTCACTCGTGGTCATGATCGCCCTCCCCTGGTCGCGATTATACGATGCGAAGAGCTCGCGGGCGAGCGCTCTCGGCGGCATCTTGCGCCGATCAGATGCGAGCAGGGGGGGTCGAACGGAGGCATTCGGCTGCATCCGGCGCCCTGACTATGCGAGGCGGTCGGACGCACCCGCAGAGGTGCAGTGGGAGATCAGGCCTGTTGCCGGATGCGCTCCTCGCCGGCGCCCGTAAGAGAGAACCGGCCGTCTGTCTCGGCTACCAGGCTTGCCTCGACGAGCTCTCGGACCGTGCTCCGCACGCGGTAGAGGGGAAGGCGGAGGTAATCGCAGATTTCTTCCGGCGTGTGGGGCGTGCGCAGGGCTTGGATGATCGCCTGCGCCATCGGCTCCAGCGTCCCGTCGGGTTTCACGCAGGGCATAGAAGGCCCCTCTCCTACCCGTCCTTCGGCAGCTCTTTCTTGCAGAAGAACCAGTCGGTGCATTCGTAGCCCGCCTTCAGGCGCTCTGCCGCCCCCTCGATCGTCTTGGGCGGCGGCAGGATGACCTTGTCGCCGGGCCGCCAGTTCGCCGGCGTGGCGACGCCGTGCTTGTCGGTGGTCTGCAGGGCGTCGATGAGACGCAGGATCTCGTCCGTGTTCCGGCCGGTGGTGAGCGGGTAATAGATCATGGCCCGGAGGATCCCGTTCGGATCGATGACGAAGACGCAACGGCTGGTCTCCGTCTTGCTCTCGCCGGGCATGATCATGCCGTAGAGGGTCGCGATCTCCTTGTTCAGATCGGCGATCACCGGGAAGGGAATCGGGGTCTTGAACTGCTGCTCGATGGCCCGCACCCAGGCGATGTGGGAATAGGTGCTGTCGATGGAGAGGCCGAGGAGCTCCACGTTCCGCTTCCTGAGCTCGGGGGCGATCTGGGCGAAGGCCACCAGCTCGGTGGTGCACACGGGCGTGAAGTCGGCGGGATGGGAGAACAGGATCAGCCAGCTCCCTCGAAGTCCGCCAGCCGAATCGGTGCCGTGGGTGGTCTCGGCCTGGAAGGGAGGGGCCGGCAAGCCGAGACGGGGGAGCGATGGGCTGGGGCTGTTTTGGGTGACCGCTTCCATGGGACGCCTCCTTTTCCGCGTGCCGGCTCAGCCGGCGCGAGACCGATCCGTCGGTCAACGAGCCGGCGCAGAGACGGGGACGCCCTGGTGGTCGCTTCCTTCTCCCACCAGGGCGCATCCCTCTTTCCCGATACACCACATTGCTCGCGCGCGTCTCTCACTCGCCGAAACGACAGATCCGCCGTACGGCCAGAGACCGGTCGGCTACCGCATCGCATACGAGCGGAGCACCTTCATGTAATTGGCGCGGACGAAGGCGGCGGGCTCGGCCACCGACTTCTGGCTCATGCTGCCCTGCATCTGGCGGATGGAGGCGTACTCGTGCTTCTCCATCCAGGCCGCGATGCCCTCGCGCACCGTCTTCAGGTACTCGACGCCGTTCTTCAGGAGGGCCGAGGTCATCATGGCCACCTTGGCCCCGGCCATCATGCTCTTGATCACGTCCTCGGCCGTGTGCACGCCGCCGGTGATCGCCATGTCGGCCTTGATCCGTCCGGAGAGGATGGCCACCCAGCAGAGCCGGAGCCGGAGTTCCTCGGAGCGACTCAGGTTGAGGTTGGGGGTCACCTCGAGCTTCTCGAGGTCGAAGTCGGGCTGGTAGAAGCGGTTGAAGAGCACCAGCCCGTTCGCTCCTGCCTGGTCCAGACGGCGCGCCACGGAGGCTACCGAGCTGAAGTACGGCCCCAGCTTCACCGCAATCGGGATCTTGAGACTGCCCCGCACGTCCCGCACCAGGTCGGCGTACATCTGTTCCACCTGCGCGCCGCTCATGTCGGGGTCGGTCGCGATGTAATAGACGTTCAGCTCCAAGGCGTCGGCCCCGGCCTGCTCGATCTTCTTGGCGTAGCTGACCCAGCCGCCGGTGGAGACGCCGTTCAGGCTTCCGATGATCGGGATCTTCACCGCCTTCTTCGCCTTCTGGATGTGCTCCAGGTACGCCTCGGGGCCGAGCTTGAACTGCCCCATGTCGGGGAAATAGCTCAGGGCCTCGGCGAAGCTCTCGGTCCCGCTGGTCAGAAACCGGTCCAGGTCCTGACTGTGGAGGGTGAGTTGCTCCTCAAAGAGCGAATGCAGCACCACCGCCGACGCGCCGGCGTCCTCCATCTTGCGGATGGCCCCCAGGTCCTCGCACAGCGGGGACGGGGACACCACCAGGGGGTTTTTCAGCGAAAGGCCTAGATAGCTCGTCGACAGATCGCTCATTGCGCCTTCTCCTCTGTCGCGCCCGTGCCCGGCATGGCCGCCCAGTGCTCGTACAGGCGCCAGCGCGCGCTCACCTCTTCCTGCGCGGTCTGCAGCAGGCGCTTGGCGGCCTCGGGGTCACTGTGGGTCAGCATGGTGAAGCGCGTCTCGTTGTTCTCGAACTTGTCCAGCGTGATGCTGGGAGCCTTGCTGTCCAGGATCAGCGGGTTCTTCCCCTGCTTGACCAGGTCGGGGTTGTACCGCATCAGCGGCCAGTGGCCTGATTGGACCGCCGCCTTCTGCTGTTCCAGCCCGTGCTTCAGGTCGTACCCGTGGGCGATGCAGTGGCTGTAGGCGATGATTATCGAGCAGCCGTCGTACGCCTCGGCCTCCAGGAACGACCGCACCGTGTGCATGTCGTTCATGCCAAAGGCCACCCGCGCCACGTAGATGTTCCCGTAGGTCATGGCGATCATGGCCAGATCCTTCTTGGGCCGGGGCTTCCCGCCCGCCGCGAACTTGGCCACGGCCCCGCGCGGGGTCGCCTTGGACATCTGGCCGCCCGTGTTGGAGTAGACCTCGGTGTCCAAGACCAGGACGTTCACGTTGTACCCCGAAGCCAGCACGTGGTCCAGGCCGCCGTACCCGATATCGTAGGCCCAGCCGTCGCCGCCCAGGACCCAAATGCTCTTCTTGACCAGCGCGTCCGCTAAGCCGAGGAGCCCCTGCGCCTCGCTGGACTTGATCCCCTGCAGCTTCTGCTTCAGGATCTTCACCCGATCGCGCTGGGCCTTGACGCCCGCCTCGGTGGACTGGTCGGCCTCCAAGAGGCCCTTCGCCAGCTCGTCGCCGAGCTGCCCGCTGAGGCGCTGGACCAACTCCTTCGCATACTGGCTCTGCTTGTCCACCGCCAGGCGCATCCCCATGCCGAACTCGGCGTTGTCCTCGAACAACGAGTTGTTCCAGGTCGGCCCTCGCCCGTCGCGGTTGAAGGCGTAAGGGGTGGTGGGGAGGTTGGCGCCGTAGATCGAGGAACAGCCGGTGGCGTTGGCGATCATGGCCCGGTCGCCGAAGAGCTGGGTCAGGAGCTTTACATACGGAGTCTCGCCGCAGCCGGCGCAGGCCCCGGAGAATTCGAAGAGCGGCTCCAGAAGCTGGACATCCTTCACTTGGGCGGTGTTCAGCAGGCTCCGATCCATCTCGGGCAGTTTCAGGAAGAACTCCCAGTTGGCCCGCTCCGTCTCGCGGATGAGGGGCTGCGGCGCCATGTTGATGGCCTTGAGCCGCGTCTCCTGCTTGTTCTTGACCGGACAGGCCTCGATGCACAGCTCGCAGGCGGTGCAGTCCTCGGGGGCCACTTGCAGCGTGTACTTCTGCTCCTTGAACTCCTTCCAGCGCGCCGGGGCGGACTTGAAAGTCGCGGGCGCGTTCTTCAAGAGGTCGGGGGGATAGACCTTGCTGCGGATGACCGCGTGGGGGCAGACCAGGATGCATTTTCCGCACTGGATGCAGATGTCCGCATCCCATACCGGGATCTCCAGGGCGATGTTCCGCTTCTCCCATTGCGTCGTGCCCGTGGGGAACGTGCCGTCCTTGGGGAAAGCGCTGACCGGCAGAGCGTCACCCTCGCCGGCGATGATCTTGCCCAGAGTCTTCTGCACGAACTCGGGGGCCGCCGTCGAAACCGGCACCCGAAGGTCGAATGCGCTGGTCACCTGGCCGGGCACCTTCACCTCGTGGAGATGGTCCAGGGCGGCATCCACGGCGGCGAAGTTCTTCTTCACCACGGACTCGCCCCGCTTCCCGTAGGTCTTCTCGATGGCATGCTTGATGGCGGCGATGGCCTCCTCGCGCGGGAGCACGCCGCTGATGGCGAAGAAGCAGGTCTGCATGACGGTGTTGATGCGCACCCCCATGCCGGTCTGCTCCGCCACCTTGTAGGCGTCGATGACATAGAAGCGCAGCTTCTTCTCGATGATCTGCCTCTGCGCCGTCTTGGGCAGATGGTCCCAGACCTCGTCCGGTCCGTACAGGCTGTTGAGCAGAAACACGGCGCCCGGACCGGCGCCGTTCAGCACGTCCAGCCGCTCAAGGAAGCTGAACTGGTGGCAGGCCACGAAGCTGGCCTGGCTGATCAGATACGTGGAGTGGATCGGCTTGGGACCGAAGCGCAGGTGGGAGATGGTGACGGCGCCGGACTTCTTGGAGTCGTACACGAAGTAGCCCTGCGCGTAGTTCTCCGTGTCCTCGCCGATGATCTTGATCGAGTTCTTGTTGGCCCCCACCGTCCCGTCGGCGCCCAGACCGAAGAAGAGGGCGCGCACGGTCTTGGGATCCTCGGTGGAGAAGGTCGGATCGTACGCCAGGCTGGTGTGGGTCACATCGTCCACGATGCCCACGGTGAAGTGGTTCTTCGGTTTGGCCTTGCCCGCCTCGTCGAGGACCGCCTTCACCATCGCGGGCGTGAACTCCTTGGAGGAGAGCCCATACCGACCGCCGATCACGCGTGGGGTCGAGGCAAATGGGGAAGTGCCGGCCGCCGCGGCCTCACTCAGGGCTGTGATCACATCCTGATACAGCGGCTCGCCCGCGCCGCCCGGCTCCTTGGTCCGGTCGAGGACCGCCAGGGTCTTGACCGTCTTGGGCAGGGCCTTGACGAAGTGCTCGACCGAGAAGGGCCGGAAGAGCCGGACCTTCAGGACGCCCACCTTCTCGCCGCGGGCCGCGAGGAACTCCACCGCCTCCTGTGCGGCCTCTGCGCCCGACCCCATCAGGATCACGACGCGCTCGGCATCCGGGGCGCCCACGTAGTCGAACAGGTGGTACTGCCGCCCCACCAGCTTCGCGAACTTGTCCATCGCGTTCTGGACGATCGTCGGGCAGGCGAGATAGTAAGGATTGCAGGTCTCCCGAGCCTGGAAGAACACGTCGGGGTTCTGCGCCGTGCCGCGCAGCACGGGATGGTCCGGCGACATCGCGCGCTGCGCGATGCGCCGCGATGAGCTTGTCATCCAGCATGGCCCGCATGTCGTCCAGCGTGAGCTGCTCGACCTTCCCGACCTCGTGGCTGGTCCGGAAGCCGTCGAAGAAGTGGACTAAAGGCACCCGCGCCTCCAGGGTGGCCGCCTGGGCGATCAGGGCGGTGTCCATCACTTCCTGCACCGAGTTGGAGGCCAGCATGCCCCACCCGGTCGTCCGGCAGGCCATGACGTCGGAGTGGTCGCCGAAGATGGACAGGGCGTGGGTAGCGACAGTCCGCGCGGACACATGGAAGACGGTGGCGGTCAGCTCCCCGGCGATCTTGAACATGTTCGGGATCATGAGGAGCAGACCCTGGGCGGCCGTGAACGTGGTCGTGAGCGACCCGGCCTGCAGCGACCCGTGCACGGCGCCGGCCGCGCCGCCCTCACTCTGCATTTCGACCACCAGCGGAATCGTCCCCCAGATGTTGGGGATCCCCTTGGCCGAATACTCATCCGCCCACTCCCCCATGTTGGAGGAGGGGGTGATCGGGTAGATCGCGATCACCTCGTTGGTGCGGTGGGAGACATATCCCGCCGCTTCGTTTCCGTCGATCGTGACCTTCGCTCTGCTCATAGGACATCTCCTCGGCCCGTGGGTTCACGGGGCACACAATGGGGGATCTCCGTCCCCAGCACCAAATCGGCCATAAACGGCTCACAGCCCTCGTACAAGACAAATATAGAACACCGGAAAGGGCTCCCCTCTCCTCGACTCAATCGTATCACCTTAGAACAAACAGCTTGCTTCGCCAAGGGGGAAAGGTGCGATCGGGGAGGAATGGGCAAGAAAGCGGACAAATGCCCCGGCGAGACATGCCAGGAGAGCGGGTGCATGGAATAGGATCGGAGGTCAGGCCGGCGACGACTGCACGCGCTTCCAGGTGCGGGCAATGGCCCGCCTGAGCGCCTCACGGACCCCGGCCGGTTCTCGGGCTGGAACGAATCCGAGCTGGTTTCGGATTCGACGGTCGTCCAGCTCCCACCGGTCGGCGAGGAAGGCCGCTCCGGTCCATTCCGGCGCAGGGATCACCTCGACCTTGGCGGCGGACCCGGCGACCTCGACGACCATGCGGGCCACCTCTTCCCAGCTCACGTAACCACTCGCCAGATTGAAGACCCGCCCGCCGGATACCGGGCGCGAGAGAATCGTCGTGGCCGCGAGATTGAAATCGTCCTGGCTGAGGAAACTCCCCCCGCAATCGGCCGGCACCTGAAGCGTCCTGCCTTCCGCGGCCGTCCGCAGCATCTCACGCAGGTGTTTGCCCCCGATCTCCCCGCCGAAGGCCCACCAGAAACGCACGACCGTGGCCGAAAGACCCGTGCCTTGAGCGGCCAGGAACGCGAGCTTCTCCGCAAACTCCTTCGCCATTCCGTAGGCTGGTTTTCTGGCCGCCAGCACCCGCAGGGGATGATCCTCGTCGATGGGGGTCCGGAGGGGCTTCCCGTACACCACGGCGGTGCTGGTATATAGAAAGTGCTTGATGCCCTGCTCGCGGGCGGCTGTAAGGAGGAGCAGATGACCGCGCAGGTCGTGTTCCAATAGGTAGGTGGGGTCGTCCGAGAATGACCAGGCGAGGTGCACGATGGCCTCGGCCCCGCGGGTGGCCTCTGCCACGGCGGCCTGATCCTCGACCGCGCCGGAGACCAAGACAAGCTGGGGGTGGGGAAACGCTCGCACCGCCCCCAGTTCTTTGTCAAGGACGACGACCTGATGGCCCCCGGCGAGCAGGGCGGGGATCAACTCTCGTCCGAGGCTTCCGTTCCCTCCAACAACCAGGATGCGCATCTCACTTCGCGGCAGGCTTGACCGCTTCCTCTGCCCGCCGCCCGCCCAGCAACGCCATCGTGTCCTTCCAGCGCGCGACGACGGGGATGCCGATGGTCAGGCCGATCATGGCAATCCACTCGGCGGCATGCGCAAACGAGCCGAGCCGCGCATGCACGAGGGGATCGGTCACGATCATCTCGCCGGCCACTTTCCCCAGAATGGCGCCGCCCGCAATCACCAGCCAGGCGTACTTGTTCATCAGCTTGGCGATGACGGCGCTGCAGCAGAGGATGATCGGGATGCTGAGGCCGAGGCCGAAAATGAGCAGGGGGATGTTGCCCTTGGCCGCCGCGGCCACGGCGAGCACGTTGTCCAGCGACATGATCAGGTCGGCAATCACGATGATCTTCACCGCCTCCCACAGATTCGCGCTGGACTTGACGTGCTCCTCCCCGTCCTCATCGGCCGGCTTGACCAGCTTGTAGGCGATCCAGATGAGGAGCAATCCGCCGCCCAGCCGCAGACCCGGCATCTCCAACAGCACGACGGCGACCCAGGTCAGGAGCGATCCGGAGGGCGACGGCGGCGAAGGAGCCCCAGAAGATGCCCAGCTTCTGCTGCTTGGGCGGCAGCGACCGGACCGCCAGGGCGATCACCACGGCGTTGTCTCCGGAGAGGATGAAGTTCACATAGATGATGGTGAGGACGCCGAGAATCAATTCCGAGGACATCAGACACGACCTCCTTGCTTTCCCGACACGATCGATTCCGAGCAGAAGAATCGCCGGGCTCCCGCACACCGGGAGCCCGGCGAGAGCGCTCCGCTAGTGAGCCGGCGCCTTCCCCCCTTTCCATCTGGCCTTCAGGGCGCTGATAGCCGGCCAAAAGGCGATCAGAGCTGCCGCGATGACCAGGGGAAGGGCGATCGGGGGCTGCACGAAGATCAGGAGAGACCCCTGCGACATGATGAGACTCTGCCGCAGGGTCTGCTCGGCCATGTCCCCGAGCACTAAGGCCAATAGCATCGGCGCCATGTTGTAGTCAAGCTTTTTGAATGCCCACCCGATGATTCCGAAGAGCATCATGTACCAGATGTCGATCATCCGGTTGTTCACCGCATACGCACCGATGGCGCAGATGAAGATCAGCAGGGGCATCAGGATCGAGAACGAGATCCTGAGGACCGCGGCGAAGAGCGGCGCAAAGGCCACCACCACGAGGAATCCCAGCACGTTTCCCACCCAGGTGCTGCCGATCAGGCCCCACACGAATTCCGGCTTGTCCTTGAAGAGCATGGGCCCGGGCTGGAGTCCCCAGATCATCAGTCCGCCCAGGATGACTGCCGCGGTGGGCGAGCCCGGGATGCCCAGGGTGAGCATGGGCAGCAGGGCCGAGGTGCCCGCGCCGTGGGCCGCGGCCTCGGGGGCGAAGATGCCCGCGATGTGGCCCTTGCCGTACTCGCCCACCTCGTCCTCCTTGGCCCCGGCCTTCGCGAACCCGTAGGCCATGAACGAGGCCGGCGTAGCCCCGCCCGGCTTGAAGCCCATCCAGCAGCCGACGATGGCGCCCATCACCACTTCATACTTGTACTTCACCATATCCCGCAGGACCCAGGCGATATCGCTCAGCTTCATCTTGACCTTGACCCCTTCGAGCTTCAGTCCTTCCTCGACCGTCAGGAAGATCTCCCCGAGCCCGAACAGGCCGATGACGGCCACGATGAAGTTGAACCCGCCCATCAGCGGCTCCAGGCCAAAGGTCAGGCGCAGCGCACCGCTGACGATGTCGATTCCGACGGCGGCCAGGATGAAGCCGATGGCCGTGGCCACCACAGTCTTGAGCGGCGACTTCCCCACCAGCCCGACGAAGGCGCTGAACGTGAGGAGCATTACGCCGAAGGTCTCGGGCGGGCCGAACATCAAGGCGAACGCCGCGATGATGGGGGCGAAGAAGGTGAGGAGGATCGTCCCGAAGAGGGCACCGACGCCGTGAGCGAAGAACGCGGCGGTGAGCGCTCTGCCCGCCTGACCCTTCTTGGCCATGGGGTACCCGTCGAAGGTGGTCGCCACGGCCCACGGCTCCCCGGGTATGTTGAACAGGATCGAGGTGATGCAGCCCCCGTACAGCGCCCCCCAGTAAAGGGACGACAGCAGAATCACGGCGGCGACCGGCGGCATGACGAAGGTGACGGGAATCAGGATGGCGCATCCGTTGGCGCCGCCTAGCCCCGGCAGCACGCCCACGATCACGCCCAGAACAAGCCCGACGAAGGCAACGAAGAGGTTGAAGGGCTGGAACGCCACATGCAGCCCCATCGACAAATTGGACAGGATGTCCACCATTGCTGGATTCTCCTTTCCCGTCAGAACCGAAGGATCTGAGCGCCAAAGAGCCCCATCGGCATCGGAATCAGGAAGAACTTCTCGAACACGATGTAGGAAACCAGGGGAACGAGGATGCCGACCAGGAGGCTCGTTCGCCAGCTATGGTCACCCGCCCACTTGATGTAACCAACCAGGTAGAACATGGCCGAGACATACAGGCCGACCACTTCGATGAAGAGGATCATCAGGCACGCCGGGATGATCACGACGAGGATCGGTTTCATTCCGCCGGGCTCGACGAAGGGCTTGTCCCCCTTGACGGAGCTGGTTCCCTTGATGGCCTGCCGGATGACCAAGCCGGTCCCGCCGATCACCAGCAGGGCCATCACGAAGGGGAAGAACCCTCCCTGTGGGCCCTCCGCCTCCCATCCGACCCCGATTCTCAGGCAGTCTGCAGCGACGATCACACCGAAGAGCATGAGGATCAGCGCCGTAATGATATCCGCTTTCTTCGTAAGCATTGCCTCTCCTTGCCGCGAAACATCCGCTGCGATCCATCCCACATCCGCCAGACCGCGGCTGGGCGGATGATGTCGTTTCGCTCTCCTCCTGAATTCGCGCCGTCATCGCCCCAAGGACACGCAAGCGCGAACCGGAGGCCTCTCCCGAACACGGTGCCGTCGAGCGGCGCCGCCCGAAAGAGGTCCCGGTCTATTCCCGCCGAATCTCGAAGCCGCGCCGGCTCATCCGAGTCATCCTGCGACGCCCCAGCCGAGCCGGATGCTCTCGAGAGCCGGAAGGCTTCTACTTCAACAACCCCCCCTTCACCATGAGATCCTTGGTCATCTTCTCCTTCTCGTCCAACCACTTCACATAGTCGTCTCCGGTCAGGAAGGCGGGCTTCAGGGCGAAATCGGCGAGGTACTTCTTCCAGTCCTCCGTCTCCGTCACCTTCTTGAAAAGCTCGACGTACCCTTGCTGCACATCCTTCGAAATCTTAGGGGCGGCAAAGATCCCGCGGAGCATGAGATAGCTCATGTCTATTCCGGTGGCCTCTTTCAAGGTCGGGATCTTGTCCCATTCGGGGAGCGGAATCCGCTGGTTGTCGATGACCGCCAGCGGTCGAACCTTCCCGGCCTTCCAGTGGCTCACACACTCCGAGGGGTTGTTCACCGTGGAATCGATGTGCTTCCCCACCATCTCCACGCAGACCTCTCCGCCGCCCTTGAAGGGGATGTAGGCGAACTTCGTCCCGAAGGCCTGGTCGAGCATGACGGTGATGACTTGATCCTCTTGCTTCGTCCCCGTGCCGCCCATCTTGAACTTGCTGGGCTGCTTCTTCACGGCATCCAGATACTCCTTCGCCGTTTTGTAGGGGGATTCCGCGTTCACCCACAGGATGAACCAGTCCAGGCCGAGCCGGGCGATGGGTGTCAGGTCTCTAAAGCTGAACGGAACCCCGGTCGCCAAGGGTGTCGTGAAGAGGTTGTCCAGGGTGATCATGACCATGTTCTCTTCGCCGGCCTTGCCCTTCACATAGAGGAACGCTTCCGCTCCGGCGCCGCCGGACCGGTTCACCACAATCCAGGGCACCGTGGTGATCTTGTTCTTCTGGAACAAGGGCGAGATGAATCGGGCCATGATGTCCGCCCCGCCCCCGGTTCCCGCCGGCACGTTGAACTCCACCGGTTTGGTGGGCATCCAAGCGGCGCTTGCCGGGCCGCCCCAGATGCCGGAAACGCATACAACTGCTGCCGCCAACGCGAGAAACCGCCGCGACATTGAAACGCGGGTCATCTTCATTCGTCTCCTCCTTTGAATGAGACAAGACCAGGTGCTCGCCACACCTCGGCCTACTCGCTCCCGTGAGCCTCCCCTTCCCCACGGCGCGCGCGGGGGCGTCCTTATCTATGCGAGGAACGGCGAATCATTCTCGCCGATCGCATCCCGCATGAGGTCGAATCGGTAAATCCAAAAAGAGACCAGATGTCCGAAGAGTGCCCAGATCATCCCCACGACAACCCCGGGAAACATATCCGCTCCTCCTTTGGGGCGGAGCAGCCTTTTGTGACCCATAACCGCCTGCCGGAATGCCGGCCCACCCTGGAGATACTCCTCCCGCGCGCTCGGAGCCCTTTCCATCACAATCGGGCGTCCGGGTCGTGAAGACGCCGGGAGGAACAAAACACATGGCGGCCATGGACACATCAGCCGACCCCCCAAGCCAGGGCAAGACACTGGAACGCGACCGGGGAACTAAACGGTCAGACAGAGGTGGAGGATGTTATGCGGGATCGGTAGTCGGGGAGGTCGTACAGGACAGAGTCACCGACAGATACGCTTGCAGACGAAAACAGCTATGACTATGAAGTACCGCTTGCTGGGCATGATCCAGCCGGAGCCGTGCAGCGGTGATCCATCGGCTCAACGTGGAAACGGAGGCGGGCGAGGAATCCGATAGTGGGTTCGAACTGTCACTTGAAGGGAGGGGGCACTGCTTCTTCCGTTTCATCTTGTGGGTCAACGGATTCTCGTAGCTTTGCAGGGCTTCAACCTCCCCGTCTTCATCATCCGACCCGTCAAGTTCCATGATCTCGGTAACGCAGTAGACGGGGATGAACAGGCACAGGACCAGTACGCCTATTTGCCACACCCGTAACCGTCGCTTTTGCATCCAGGCAAGTCGCTTCATGAAGCCTCGGCGCAAGCACGACATCAGATGGTCGGAAAGATCCTTGCGGAGACCGGAGGGATTTCCCCCCGGCCTCCGCGCACCTGGAAATCACGCCTTACGTCCAAGCACCTGCATGAATGTTAGGCCTCTTTCGCCATCCGCGCCCGGACAAGCGGCTTGAGCGCGAAGAAGGCGAGGACAGCCGCAAGCACATCAAACACCCCCGCGATGTAGTAGGGCACCACGAACGAGCCGGCGAACGCCGCCGCCACCAAGGCAGCGCCCCACCCGGCCATGATCGAGGACAGGCCCTTGGCAGTGTAAAGCATCCCGTAGTTAGCCGACGCGTTCTTCGGTCCGAACACGTCTCCGGTGATCGCCGAGAACAGCGCGTAGATTTCCCCCCAGGACAGGAACACGAAGGGGAGAACCAGCACGAAGAGCATCGGGTTTCCGGTGATCTGGGTCATCAGGAAGATGAAGAACGCCTCGACCGCGAAGGCGAGGGCCATGGTGTTTTCCCGGCCCAACTTGTCCGAGATCAACCCCCACATGATGCGGGAAAACGCGTTGGTGATCCCGGTCAAGGTGGCAGTGAATGCGACGATGGAGATGCCAAGGACCTTCGCATTCTGCACGTTGAGAGACTTCGCGATCTCGGACAGGTTCCCGGTGGTCATCAATCCGCCCGCGCAGACCATCACAAACATGAGGTACAGGAGGTAGAACTCCGGTCTGAGCAGCGTCTGTTGCCAGGCGTAGTTCACCTTGGTCTGCGCGACGGTCTTCGAAATCTTCGGCACCCAGCCGGCAGGCTTCCAGCCTTCCGGGGGATGGCGCAGGAGCAAGGCCATACAGAATGCAACCACGCCCTGGAGGACGCCCCAGAGGGCCATCGCGCCGGCCCACCCCATGCTCGCGATGGTGGCAGAAATTGGAATAATCGTCAGGGCCGCCCCGCCGCCAAATCCGGCAGCCGTGAGGCCCGCCGCCAGCCCTCTCCGATCGGGGAACCACTTCACCGCATTGGCAACCGTCGCAATATAGATGATCCCCGCTCCGGCGCCGGCCAGGACACCATAGTAGATGTAGAGATCGAAGACCGACTTGGCCACGGTACCCCCGAGCAACCACCCGAGCAAAATCAGGATCGAGCCGATGCACATCAAAGTTCTGATCCCGAACCGATCAATCAGAATTCCAGCAACAGGCACCGGCCATGTCTCGAACAAGATGAACAGGGAAAAAATCAGCGCAATTTGTGGATATGGAGTGCCCACAAATTGTTGCCGAAGTCCCGGAGTGAACAGAGTAAACGCATACTGATAGTTCGAGATCACCACCATCGAGATGAACCCGGCGGCTAGCTGCACCATTCGGTTGCCCACGATCGACCCGTAAAGTTCCTTGGCGAGGTCGGCCTGGCCAACCGCTACATTGGCATCGACTTGACTTGGCGTCACCGTGGCCATGCTGTCTCCTTTCGCGTCCTGAAGATCCGAATACACAAAGCGACCTCTTGGAATACCACACGCGAATGAAGGAGATGCTAGCAGCGAAGCACGGAGGCGAAATGCGGCGTGCCCACAGAGCCACAGAGACTGGAGAAAGCAGCCGACGCCAGACCACTTGCGCAGGAGCAAACAGAGAACGACACCCCGATCGCGGCGGGCATCGAGGCATCTGAGCCGTCGTCGTCGTCGTCGTTGGTTATGCTGCAGAATCCGGAAGCTGGAAAGGGTATTGCCGAGATCGGAATCGAAAACATCGAGGGTGGGCGCAACGCTCAGGAGAAGGATAGCGAGGACAAGCGTCCCCCACCATCCTCCCAATCTCATCCGCCGCCGCTGGCGCCCCATGAGCCTCATGGTCCTGCTCCGGCTCGAGGATTGCTGCTCGTCAGAGATGGTATAGATCGCCGACTTCAGTGTCAAGCGCGCTACGGATACTTGTCTGGTCCGCGCAAACCCGATCGGATTTGGGTAGAGACTGCAGCCCGATGGTCGAGGCGGAGGGGAGCTAGGTTCCCCCTCCGCCCGCCTCTGTCATGCTGAGCAGACCATGCCGGATGCACCTCGACGCGCGTGCCGCTCCGGCCTTCTAACTCTCCCGCGGCCCCGGCATCGGGATTTCCACCGGCTTGCCTGGCGCCTTCAATCTGGCATCCACAAACGCCTGCATCTTGGCGATGTGCGCCTCCGTGAGATGCGCGAAGCGGCCCTGCAGCTTCATGTACTCGCGGACCGGCTTGTATTCCTTTGGCGTGTGCTGGTACTTGTATTCGCCGTTCTCCCACTCGTAGAGGTTCCACATCCCGGTCTGGATGGCCAGCCTGGCCAGCTCGATCGTCTGGGACTCGGGGAACTTCCAGCCCTTGGGGCAGGGAGCGTGGATGTGGAGGAACGTGGGGCCCTTCACGTTCAGGGCCTTGCGGACCTTGTTCATGAGATCGATCGGGTAGGCCATGGACGCCGTGGCCACGTACTTCACGGCCGGGTGGCCGCCGATCACGAGCTGCGGCGGATCCTTCGGGAAGAGCTTCTTGCCTTCGGGGACATGCGGCCCCGGAGGCGTGAAGGTGGTATTGGCTGCCATAGGGCGTGGTAGGCGAGGTCTGGATGCCCGTGTTGGCATATGACTCGTTGTCATAGCAGACGAAGAGGGCGTCGTGGCCGCGATACATCATGCCCGACATGGCCTGGAGGCCGATGTCCACCGATCCGCCGTCGCCCGCCATCACGATGATGTTCGGCAGTTCGCCCTTCCACTTTCCCTTCCGGATGAGCACCTGGTAAGCGGCCTCGATGCCCGAGGCCACCGCGCCCGCGTTGGTGATCTGGCAGTGAATCCACGGCACACGATATGGGGTGCAGAGATAGCTGGCATTCGCCACGTACATGCAGCCGGTGGGCCCGTGCAGGATGGTGTTCGGGCCGGCTGCCTTGGTCACCAGCCGGTACTGCAGCGCCGGGCCGCAGCCTGCGCAGGTCCGGTGCCCCGGCACATACATCTCGTCCTTGGGGATGTTCCGGATCTTCTTGATCATGGGAAGCTCTTGGGTCTTTACCTCAACGGCCATCGCTGGCTCCTTTCGTTCGGATGATTCTGAATGCGCTCGGGCCTAGTCCTCGGCTTCGTAACCGACCCAGTACACGGTCTTCCTGGTCTTGCCCTCCTTGATTATGGAGGACAGCTTCTCGGCCATCCAGTAGAACTCGTCCAGCGGAACGACCTCACCGCCGAGCCCGGCCATGAAGGAGGTCGTCAAGGGCCGCTTCGGCGCATCGTACAGGGAGGCGCGGACCTCGTGCAGGAGGTTGCCGCCCCGCATGGCCCCGCCGTAGGAGGTGCTGGTCTCCACCACACCCACAGCCTTGAAACGCGACAGAACCTCCGCCACTTCCTGCGTCGGCCACGGGCGCACGAACCGCAGCTTCACCAGGCCGATCTTCACGCCCTTGGACCGCAGATGATTGATGGCGTGACGCGCCGTGAAGGCGTGGGCGCCCTGGATGAAGAGCACCATCTCCGCATCCTCGGTCTTGTACTGATCCAGGAAGCCGTACTTCCGGCCGAAGATCCGGCCGAAGTCCTCGAAGGCCTCCTTGATGACCTGTGGCGTATCCAGGTGCGCCTGCGCCCGCTGCAGGTCGATGACCGTGCCCTGGTCCGGGCGGATCTGCGGGCCATGGGACACCGGGTGCTGAGGATCCAGCGGATGGGGGAGCTTGTAGGGCGGCAGGAACTCGTCCGCCTGCGCCTGCTCCGGGACCACCACCGGGCCGGGGATGTGAGAAACGAAGTAGCCGTCCTGGCAAACGAACTGGGGCAGGAGCACGCGGTGGTCCTCGCCCACACGGTAGTTGATCAAGCAGTTATCGAGAGCCTCCTGCGGCGTCTCGGCCCAGCCCATGAGCCAGCCCTGATCGCGCGCGGACATAGCGTCCGTGTGCTCCGAACCGAAGTCGCCTGGCGGATCCAGGGCCCGGTCCGCGATGCACATCTGCAGCGGGCACCCGGCCGCCGGCGATCGGGGAGTACGTCTCGAACGCATAGGTGACGCCCACGCCAGAGCTGCCGGTGAGGGCCCGGGCGCCCGCGGCCGCCGCGCCGAGGACCACGGAGAGCTGGGCATGCTCGCCTTCGCCGTGGATGAACTCGCAGTCCAGCTCGCCGTTGGCCACCATCTTGGCCAGCTCCATCATGAGGGCCGTGTAAGGCCGGATCGGGTAGGAGCACGCAACCTCAACCTTGGCAAGCTTGGCTGCCTGGGCCGAGGCGGCGAGTCCGCTCAACACCATCTCCTTCGCCATGGGTCATCCTCCTTAGAACGGTTTCTCGAGTCGGACCACGCCGTCGTCGAAATCGAGCTCGTAGGCTTTGTTCAGCGCGCCCGAGGTACACTCGTTCACGCAGATCAGGCAGCCCTTGCAATACTTCGCGTTCCACACCGGCTCGTCCTCTTCCGCGTTCAACTGCCAGCAGGCATCCGGGCAGAAGATGATACAGCTCATGCAGAGGTTGCACTTCTCGTTATCGATGACCGGCCGGTACTCGCGCCAGTTGCCCGTGATCATCATGGGTTGTTCGGTCACCGGGGCGGGCGTGATGCAGCCGAGAGGGACCTCTTTCTCCTTCGGGATCTTGAACATGCGCTATCCTCCTTGGAAGGGACCCATGCTACAGGGTCTTCACCACCGCGGCATCACTGCCCTTGAACAGGGCTTCCTTGTTCTTCACGATCGCGGCCAGGCTCTCGAGCTTCACGATGCCGGTGCCCTTGGCGACGGCGCCCAGGATGGCCGCAGAGATGCCCGCGCCCAGGCCCACGGCGTCCACGCCGCCCTCGGTACCCGGAGAAGTCGATCGTCTGCTCGCCGCAGATCGCCTTGGCGTTCACGCACACGATCTTGCTCAGCAGCTCCTTGTTCGGGATGAACTTCAGGATGTCCTCGGGCTTCCGGTCGGTGGCGACCACCAGCGTGCCGCCCTTCTCCATCCCGCGCAGGATGTTCATGCCCTTCACGATGGTGGCGTCGGTAACGATCACCAAACTCGGGGTGCTCGTTCTCGTACTCGTACGCTGTCTCGATCTCCGTATCGCTGATGCGCGCATATTTGCGCAGAGGCACGTTCACCCGGTCCGGCAGGTCGACGTAGTTGTCGAACGCCTGGGTGAACTTGCCCTCGGCCTTGGCGGCGATCGCGAGGCCGTTGGCAACGTCGCGGCCCTCTTTGTCCTGGATCACTCCTCGTGCCCAAACGGTGATCTGTTTCATCTGACTCCCCATGAAATGCCTCCTTCTGATCCAAGGTTGTCTTCCCTCACCGCAATCGATCCCGCGGACCACCGCGAGTCCGACGACACCTCCTTTCCGTCCCGCGCTGCATGCGGGACTATTTCATGGTTCTGACCTGGGCCTGGGCCTCTGCGAGCTGTCGCGCCGTCACGCGGAAAACCCCAGACGGATGAGTGCGATGCTCTTCGAGGGCCAGGATCGCCCCCTTCTTGCAGATCAACTCCAGATCCGCCCCCGTCCACCCGCCGGTGGACTCCGCCAGCTCGGAGAGGTTGACGTCGCTCGTCCAGCGGGAGGCCTTCCGTTTGGATGCCGAGGATCTCCCGCCGCTCTTCGCGCGCTCGGCAGCGGGAGCTCGAGGACGTAGTCGAACCGCCCCGCCCGCGAGCAGCGCGGGCTCCATCAGTCCGGCCGGTTGGTGGCCCCCAGGACGACCACGCCCAGCGAACCGTGCAGGTCGTCGAGCTCGCGGAAGAGCTGGCTGACGATTCGTGGAAGAAGGCTTCCCGGCCTCCTGCGCCGACCGCGCCGGAACCATCGATTCGATCTCGTCGAAGAACAGGATACATGGCGAGGCCTGCTTGGCCCGCTTGAACACTTCGCGCAAGCCCTTCTCGGACTCCCCGACCCACTTTGAGAGCAAGCTCGGTCTGATCGACCGTGATCAGGGTGAGCCCCATCTCGCCGGCCAGGGCCCGTGCCAAGAGGGTCTTGCCCGTCCCCGACTGCCCGGTGAGCAGGATGCCTTTCGGTGGATTGAACCGCGTGTGGCCGATGAGAGCGCCGCCCCCGCGGAAAAGCTGCATGATGGAGGTAAGGGTCCGCTTCGTTTCGGCCAGGCCCCCCACATCTTTGAGGGTCTGCCGCGGCCGCTCGGCCAGGAACTCCCGCGTGGCGGTGGGCGCGACGACCTTGAAGGCCGCCATGAAGTCGTCGAGGGCGATCTCGGCCTTGACGTTGTCCAACTCGGGCTTGCCATCCACTTCGAATCGCACCTGGGGGAGGAGGCGGCGCAGGGCCACCATCCCGGCCTCCTTGCAGAGGACGGCCAGGTCGGCGCCCACATACCCGTGAGTGATGTCCGCCAAGCTGGTCCAGGTCCACGTCCGGCCCCAGCGGCATCCGCCGCGAATGGATCCCCAGGATCTGCCGCCGCCCCTCGCGCCCGGGGACCCCGAGGGCGATCTCGCGGTCGAACCGGCCGGGCCGCCGGAGCGCCGGGTCCACCATGTCCGGCATGTTGGTGGCCCCGATGACCATGACTTCCCCGCGTTCCACCAGGCCGTCCATGAGGGCCAGGAGCTGGGCGACGACCCGTTTCTCGACGTCTCCCACCACCACGGAGCGCTTGGGCGCCAGGGCGTCGATCTCGTCCAGAAAGATGATGCTGGGGGCGTTCCGCCGGGCCTCTTCGAAGACCTGACGCAGCTTGGCTTCGCTTTCCCCGTAGAACTTGTGGATGATCTCGGGCCCGTTGACATGGATGAAGTGGGCCCGCACCTCGTGGGAGACGGCCCGAGCGATGAGCGTCTTGCCCGTGCCGGGTGGTCCGGTGAGCAGGACGCCGCTCGGTGGATCGATGCCGAGCATTCCGAAGAGCTGGGGGAACTTCAGGGGAAGCTCGACCATCTCTCGGACCAGCGACACCTCCCGGTCGAGGCCGCCGATGTCCTCGTAGGAGACCCGGTACGCCTTCTCCGCCGACACCTCGGGCGCCCGGAAAGAGATCGCGGTGTCGCTGGAGATGAGGACCGCCCCGCGCGGATTCGAGCCATCGACCGTGAATGACCGTGGCCGCGCCCCCAGGAACGTGATCTGGACGTGGTCCCCGATGATGACGGGAAGCCCGAGCAGAAGCTGGCGGATGTGCGGGATCTCCTCCTCGGTGGGAGCGCTCTGGTTTGCCTGGACCGGCGACAG
This sequence comes from uncultured Methylomirabilota bacterium, assembly GCA_963727695.1. Classification (GTDB taxonomy): domain Bacteria; phylum Methylomirabilota; class Methylomirabilia; order Methylomirabilales; family 2-02-FULL-66-22; genus 2-02-FULL-66-22. Next base: position 35,731 of record CAVSHW010000042.1, read on the forward strand.
CAAGACGGAGTTCGCGGCCTTGAAGGGGACTTTCTTGACGCTGACGTATTCGTCCACGCCGGCCTGGGCATTGGTGCGCGTGGTTCCATCCATCATGATCAGATACTGGCCGCAGTGGCTCGGGGGGGCCTGCACGGCGCGCGCTACCGTGGGGCGGCGCCCCGTGATCAAGAGCACATCTCCCGGAGCGGCATGGAGCCGGATCAGGTCGTCCGCATCCATGCGGGCATAGCCCTTTCCCACGTCCTCCAGGAAGGCTTCGGCCACGCGGAATTTATGTTCTTCCGACGACTACGTTCACTCGGAGTCCCCCACGTCAGGAGGAGGGGAGGCCGCATCGGCGGTCCCGCTGCGCCACTCTTTCGTCGCGAAGGCCAATCCTTCCATCCCCGTGATGTGCTCACGCATCCGGAGCTCGGCCGTCTCGTGGTCCCGGGCCTCCACCGCCCGCAGAATGGCCCGATGCTGCTTGAGCGATCGGAGCGGGCGACCGCCCGTGTTGAGCGACGCCTCCCGAGTTTCCTGCAGGCGGTCCATCAGGCCGTCCATGATCCGGAGGAGGATGTCGTTCCCCGACGCCTCGGCCAGCAGGAAGTGAAACGCGGTATCGGCCTTGATGCCGTTGCCTCCCTGCCGGACGAGCTGCTCCTGATCATTCAGAATCTCGCGCATCCGCTGGATGTGATCGGGGGTCGCGCGGCGCGCGGCGAGGGCGGCCAGGTCCGGCTCGATCACCATCCGGACCTCGAACAGCTTTCGCTGGTTGTCCCAGGAGTTAAACAAATTCGCGGCGAAGGGATCGGGGCGCTGGTCGGCGGGATTGGCGACCAGGAATGTCCCTTCGCCCGGCCGGGCTTGCAGGATGCCGAGGGATTCGAGTGCGCGGATGGCTTCGCGAACCGTGGAGCGGCCGACATCGAGCGTCTTGGCCAGCTCACGTTCTGCGGGCAGGCGATCCCCGACTTTCAGACGGCCGGAGGTGATGAGATCCCGAACCTGTCCGATGATCTCTTCAGAGACCCGAATCTTGCGGACGACTTGAAATGTCTTGCGACTCACCGCTTCCATGCTCCCCCCTCCTGCCGGCGCATAGTCATTTCGGTGTCGCGTCGAACCGCGAAGGTCGCTCGACCACCTCTTCGGCTGCCGAGAACGAGAATCCCGGGGACCAACTTTGCGGTTAGATGGTCGGGTGGTCTGACCGGAACACCTATAATCTGGTACAACCCATGGAATTCGTCAAGGCCTTTTTTTTCATATATTTATAAAGGAGTGAAACGATCTTCTATGTCGGTATTTATGGCAAGATCGAAGCCACTACGACCTCCGGGGGAGGGACACCCCTGAACTGGGCTTTCGCCCCAAAAGGTTGCGGAGGGAAGCATGCAGGTACGGCTCTAGACCACGGGGTGCAGGGCGGTCACGCCACAGTCCACGAAGATCGTCTGCGCGGTCACGCCGGTGGCGTCACAGACCAGATAGAGGACGGCATTGGCGGCATCCTCTGGGGTCGGAATTCGGCCCATGGGACTCCCCGCGATGGCCTTCTCTTTCACGGCGGCAGGCCAGTTCACGAAGCCCGTGTCCACGAAGCCTGGCGCGATGGCGTTGACGCGGATGTTGTCTTTGGCGAAAGCGCGGGCCAGGGATTTGGTGATCGCCCCCAGCGCCGCCTTGGATGCCCCATAGATGATCGAACTGCCCGCCCCCTGGTAGGCCGCCACGGAGGTGGTGTTGACGATGGCGCCGCCTCCCGCCTTCACCAGGTGGGGAATGGCCGCCCGGGTGATGTAGATCGGCCCCTTGACATTAATCTGCCAGGTCCGCTCCAGGATCTCTTCGGTGAGGCCGTCCAACTGCCGGTGTGGTACCGCCGTACTCCAGCCGGCGTTGTTGACCAAGACGTCCAGTCGGCCGAATTGTTTCACCGCCTCATCCACCAGCCGGACCGCCTCGGCCTCCACGGCAACATCGGCTTTCATAGCGAAGGCCCGAACGCCGAGTCGGCGCACCGCCTCGACGGTCTCCTCCGCTTCCTTCGCGCGATGGGAGTAGTTGATGGCCACGTCGGCCCCCTCCCCTGCGAGCTTCAGCGTGATCGCGCGTCCCATTCCGGTGCCGCCTCCGGTCACCAGCGCTGCTTTGCCTTTGAGCTTCACTGGGCCCTGCCTCCTTTCCAGTCGATCACGGCACCGCGCGGCCTCCCCAACTCTCGGCATCCAGCGCAATCCCTTAGATCTTGAACACCACTTTCCCGCCGCTCGCGGATTCCGCCGCCTGGATCGCCCGATCGTAATCATCCAGGCCAAAGGTGTGCGTGATCACCGGGGTCACATCTACCTTGCCTGAAAGCAGGATCCCCTGGGCTGTCCACCAGCTATCCCACATAATCCTTCCCGTGACCCCGAACACGTTGGCTTCCTTGTAAATGACGTTATTCACCAGGTCCCACTCGACCGACCCGGAGTAGAGGCCGACCAGGACCATGTCGCCGCCGCGGCGAAGACACTTGCTGGCGTCATTCACCACGTTCTTGTTCCCGGTGAGCTCGATGACAATGTCGGCGCCGAATCCCTTGGTGATCTTGTTGACCTCGTCGACGACCGATACCTCCTTGGGGTTGAGGACCGCGTCGGTCCCCATCTGCTTGGCGAGACTCAGTCGCTCCTTCGCCACGTCCACGCCAATGACACACTCGGCGCCGCTGAATTTGGCCACCATCTGCGCATAGATGCCGATCGGCCCGCAGCCATAGACCACCACCTTCTTCCCTGCCGGCTTGGTCTTGGAGACGGCGTGAACGCCGATCCCGAACGGCTCCATGGTCGAGCCGATCTCGTACGAGATCCCGGGGTCCAGCCTCCAGGCGCAGACCGCCGGAAGAACCGAGTACTCGGCGAATGCCCCGTCGGTGTGGACACCGATGATCTTCATGTCGCGGCAGATGTGCTGCAGCCCGGTGGTGCACTGAAAGCAGTGTCCGCAGGGGATGTGGGTCTCGGCGACCACCCGGTCGCCCTTCTTGAAGTGCCCCGCGTTCTTCCCCACCTCGACCACATCGGCGGCGTACTCGTGCCCGAAGAGGAGGGGGAGCTTGATCCGGGAGGAGGCGTATTCGTTCCACTGATAGATGTGAATGTCCGTCCCACATACCGCCGCTGCCCGAACCTTGACCAGCAGATCGTTGTCACCGATCTTCGGAATGGGACGGTCGGTGAGTGTGGCACCCCGGACAGGTTTGTCCTTGATCAACGCCTTCATCGTCTGTCTCCTTGTGCTTGCTGCAGTTTCGGTCCGTATTCGCCAACCTGCGATCCGCGTTGCCGGTCTCTGGGCTGAGCCAAAGGGGCGGGCGGGCGCCCCCCTCGCATTTCTTCGCTTCCGCGCCGGCCCGGTGGCATTCCGGGAGCGGCGGAACTATACCACGCTTTCCCGGCCACGGCCAAGTGCCGTTGGGGCTACCGCTTCCGCTCGCGCTACCCGCTTTTCCTGCACCCGGTAAGAAGGGACCTTCGCCGCTCGATCCGGGTTTCTCACCCCACCCCAAAGAAACAAACGGCCCCTCCCGTCAAGACCGCCACGACGGGAGGGGCCGCACCGCGGTTCGTTGCTGCAGGCAGAAAGCTATGTCTGCAAAAAGGCCTGTGTAAACTTTGTCCATGTGGCGTCATCGACCTCCTCCAACTGGCCCTCAGCCAGCCCGCCAATCATGGGCGCCGGAGAGACTTGGCCATTGCCATGCGCCGCTCCCAGGATTTGCCGCAAGCGCGCAATCTCTGCTTGATACCACGCCGCCGCTATCTCGCCGATCTTCAACTGCCCCAACTCGTCGGCCAGATGCCCGGGTTTCATCGAGCAGACCCACCCTTTTTCATACGGACGGCTGACCAGCCACTCCAAGTGCTGCGGCAAGTCGGCGTTCAATTCCTGCACGATCCCGGAGATCGGCGCAAAGAACACGGCAGCGCGCCCCCCTTGCCGAATAGTGAAGAGGGGCTCGCCCTTCTTGATGGTCGCGCCTTTGGCGGGCAATTCGATCGCATCAATGCGCCCGATCATCTTGCGCGCGAAATCATCCAATCCCAAGCGCACCATGCCCGCCACCGCAACGTTTGCCCATACGTGGCCGGGGGAAATAAACACACCGCCCGGCAGGCCGAATTCGTGAGCCGGCGGTCGGTCAGTCGTGACCACGCGCACTCTGGGGGAGAGCTGCTTTTGTAGATGATCATGCCGGCGAATCAGGCATTTCTTGGTGAATTCAACCAATTCGTCTTCGGTAAAGGGCTTTTGCACATAATCCATGGCGCCGAATTTCATCGCATTGACGGCGGATTCGATCGTCGCATATCCGGTGATCACAACGACGTCCGTTTCCGGTCTGTAATGCTTTACACCCTTCACCACGTCCAGGCCGTCCATCTCAGGCATTTTCAAATCGGTGAAGACGAAATCATACTTGTTCTTCTGCACAAGACCCAGCGCTTCAAGCCCGTTTTCGACCGTGTCAACCGCATAGCCGGCGGCAACCAAGATCTTTCGAAAGCTGTCGAGCACGATTGCTTCATCGTCGACCGCGAGAATTCGCGCCAGCGGGTTGCCAATCTCGACCCGCTTGAGCGATTTCGCTTCAAGCGAAAACTCCAGGCGCAGGCCGATATCCAGCGCCGCAAGACGCTCCTTGCGCGCTTTCGCTTCGCGCCTCCGCTCCAGAACCTTCCGAACCACCACATCGGCAATGATGAACGCCCCGACCATCAATAAGGCGAGCAGGACAACCATATTGCCTCCCTTCGATATATATCGTGGAAGCCCAAGAACCACCTCTCCTTGATCGCGTCCCGAGGATACCGGGTCGAACCGGCGAACCATGATGCGTGACGCGTGTGGGCTACTCCTCGCCTATCGGCAGCAGAACGCGAAATGCCGTTCCTCTTCCCACTTCGCTCTTGACCTCAATGCGTCCGTTGTGCTTTTCGATAATGCCCCATGCTACCGCGAGCCCAAGTCCGGTACCCTTTGGCCCCTTGGTGGAGAAGAAGGGATCGAAGATTCTCTGGAGATCGGCCGCCGGGATGCCGCAGCCGGTGTCGCTCACGCTGATTTCGACTCCTGTTGCTTGGGTCTGAGTCGTGCCTCCATTCATGTCGAAATTGGTGGCCAGCGTGATGGTGCCGCCTCCTGTGCCAATGGCGTCATTGGCATTGAGCAGCAGATTCACGAGAACCTGCTGGAGTTGATTGGCGTCTGCGAGGATCGTCGGCAGGTCGGTGCGCAGATTCTTTTGCAGTTCCACGCGATGCGCGGCGAGCTGGGTCTGCACGATACGAACCGCTCGCTCGACGATCTCGGTGATGTCGCACGCATGTTTTTCCGGCGGCGACTGCCGGGCGAAATCCAGCAAGCCCTTTACAATCTCCCTGCACCGTTTGGTTTCGCGCACGATCACTTCCAGGTCTGCCTTGAATTCAGGCTTATCTTCCGCGCGCTTGAGCAGAAAGCTGCCATAGCTTAACACCCCGGTGAGCGGGTTGTTGATTTCATGCGCCACCCCTGCAGCCAACTGCCCGACCGCGGCCAATTTCTGCGACTGATACACTTGCCGCTGCGCTTCGGAAAGCTTTTTCGTCATCTCGTTGAAAGAATTGGCCAGGATCCCGATCTCGTCGCGCTTGGGCAGCGCAATCATGTACTGGAGATCGCCGGCTGCCACCTTGCGCGTCGCCGCCACGATTTCATTCACCGGCTTGAGCACGATCCGATTGACCAGGAGATAGATCATCAAACTCACGGCGGCGATGGCGACAACGCCGAACAGCAACAGGCGCCTTTGGCTGGATTGCATGTCGCGATCGACCTCGTCCAGCGACATCAAAATATCCAGCACCCCCAAGACTTTTTGACTCGATTCGTGCGCGTGGCAGTTGCTTTGCCAGCAGCTCGGCTCGTTGTAGATCGGGTTGATAATACCCAAGAGGCGCCCGTGGCCCGGAGTTTGAAATATGCGTGTGCGTTCCGCAATGGGCAATCTCTCCAAGGGTTGACCCGCCGCATGGCAGACATAACACGCTTCCCCTCTCTTATCTACCATCTGGCCGACATCGAGGGAATCGGTGGAAAAGATGATCGCGCCATCCTTGTTGAAGATGCGGACTTTCCTGATGCCGTCCTGCTTGCCGATGGTGGTGATGATGCGATGGACCGACTCCCGTTGATTCAACAGCATATCGTAGCGGGTACTGTTCTTCACCGTCTCGCTGAGCTGATGCGCGCTGCGTCGTACTTCGCTGATGAGCTGCTGTTGATGGGCGCTCAGAGTCGCATAGGCAAAAACCCCGATGATGACCAACGCCACACTGCCCACCGCAACAATGAGCTTGTAGCTTATCTTGGTCAGCATGACGGCATCCTGTCCACTTCAGGGTCCCTCGCCATCGCCGGGCGGTGCAAGTGAAAAAGCGCTGGGGTCGAACGCGTGCCAGCTCTCTCCGAATGAGCCGATTGGCATGTTAGCCTAAAGCAGTCACCAATGCCAGCGGCTTAGCGATTCATTCGACAGCTTCTCGTGGATCGACAAAGCCCCCATCTGGGAGGCCCGTCGATTTATCGTCAACTCGGGAGTCCGAGGCGTGACGCTATTTCGGCGGCGTGCCTCGGCCGATGGCGATGTAGAATCGCCCGCCTACCAGCGCCGGGTCGCCTGGATAACCCATCTCCTTGAAATTGAGCCGATTTGTCGCCTCCGGATAGACCGCGCGCCGGTGCTCGGGAAGGTCCATCTCTTGGGCGTTCTTGTGGCAACGCGTGCAAGTGACAGCCTCCACGGTGTGGCAATCGGCGCAGCCCAGAGCCTTTTTTGCGGGGACCACCTCGTGGTGGATGGAAGAATACATCTTGGTCTCCACGAAACCGTACTTCCCCGAATAGGGGAGACCCACCTGCTTCATCCCGTCGGCGATGGCCTTGGACCAGTCGAAGTCGGTCCAATAGCCGTCGAGCAGCTTGGGCATGGCTAGGATCTTATTCTCCGTGTCGTAGGGCTGGACCGCCGCATGGACCTGGAAGGGGAAGACGCGCGCTGCTGGGTTGCGCTTCTCTCCGACGGGGGCGTTGAGAATCACGGCAGAGGATGGGTCGATCTTGTCGCCCGCCAGGGAGGCGTTGCGCGTCCCGTCGTACCAGAGGTACGTCGGCACCAGATGCTTGCCCCAGGTCAGCGTACCGAACTTCTTGTCGTACTGTGGCATCCCGTACTGGTCCAGACGTTTGGGAAGGTTCTGACCGGCGTGTGAATAATCCCGCCCCAGAAGGGTCGGCGACGCATTGGCAATGAAGGGAATGTGGCAGGTCTCACAGGCGACGGCTCTGATGTGGTCGTCCAGATGGCGGCTCAGCACACCTGCCACCCCATGGGGGGTTGGGCCATGGCACTTTTCACAGTGGACGCGGCCCTCGACGGCGGGGGCGCTCATTGACATCCCCGCGATCCGGTGGTCGGTGGTCGTATGGCAATCCTGACAGCGCATCTTCAGGGCACCCATGTGCGTGTCAAAGTCGGCCGGCGGGTCGGCGAGCACAGGCTCCAGATCCCCATGCTTGGTGTACGGGGCCCCGCCGCTTACAAAATGGCAAGAGCCGCAGGCCCGCCGGGAAGGCCGTCCGACCTTCTGGGCGATCGCGGTCAGGTCCAGCGATGGGTCGGGAAGGCCCCTCTTGCCTGGGTCTTTCCGGTATGTTCCCGTCGTGTCATGACAGACCAGGCAATCGATGTTGGCCGGGTTGGTGAAATCAAATTTCGCATCCACCCAGCCGTATCCGATGTGGCAGGACGCGCACTCCTGAAGATTGGGGCCGATGGCGATGCAGGCGTTGTTGACCATCAGCGTCAGGCTGATGTCGATCCGGTGTTCATATCCCTTCAGCGTGGGGGAGTACCCTTTCCAGTTCCAGTGAGCCGTCTTCAGCAGGTCCTGCCCCACCTTCGGGTGGCAGCTCAGACAGGTGCGCGTCACCTCCTGCGGGCTGGGCTTTCCCTTGAGGGCCACCAGCGTGGAGTGATCCGGCGTCCAGGGGTGATGACAGGCGGCGCATTCCGTGGGGGCGGACGCCGGCTTGAGCTGGCGCTCGTGGCAGCCAATGCACTGGCGGTGGTATGCCCCCTTGAGGCCGATGCGCGAGGGCATGTCCGGCTCATTGGGCAGCCCGTGGCAGCGAGAACAGCTCTGCGGAGGGTTCTTCGCCATGTCGTCATGGCAGGACGAACAGGGACCGCCCATTTTGATATCCATCGACGCGTGCAGGTCCTTGATATCCACTCCCACGCGGTCCCCCTCGGCCATCGCATAGCGGTGGTGGCAGACCCCGCAGTCGCCGTCCACCAATTCGTCGTGGATCCGATGGGCGAAGCCGACAGGCTCGTAGTCGTCTGATTTGGCGGCGAGCACCGGGCTGTTCAGGAGGAAGAAATTCTTATAGGCCGAGGGGCGCTGGGGGTAGACCGGTCCTCCCACGGTCGTGGCGGGACTGGCCGACTCCGTCTTGACGCGATGGATCTCCTCGACCGTTTTCACAGTCGCTTGGATGGCCTCGATATGCACCAGGTTGTACAGCGTGATGAAGCCCAGCAGGAAGGCGATCGCGGTCCCCCGGATTACCCACGTCCAGAACGGGGTGACAGTCTTCTCCCGCTCCTCTCTTATCTGGGCGAGCTGGGCCTCCGTCGCAGGCAGATAGCCCGGCAGGATGGGGAAGAACGTCACGAAGAAGCGGTAGCAGAACAGGATGCTGGAGACGATGGCCAGCGTCATCGCGATTTCGCCGATCGACGGGAAGTAGGCCTTGGTGGAGTATGGGGGGTTATAGCCGACCAGAAAGACGTTGATGCGGTTCAGCACCACGCCAAAGATGATCAGGGAGACGGTGAAGAAGAGCCATCCCATGGACCGGCGGACCGCCTTGTTGAGGAAGAGCAGGAAGGGGGCGATGACACCCAGAAGGATCTCGACGACCAGGGACGTCGTGGCCGCGGGGTGCTCGAGAAAGTTCAGCTGACCGTACCGGACGACGAGATCTCCGATCTTCACCACACCGTAGGTTCCGATAAACCACGGGATCATCCGGGTCAAGGGCGTAAGGAGCTCCATCTCCGGGCTGCGGCCGAAACTGATGTTGGCGTAGATGGATTCCAGGACCACCATGGGGAACCCCACCATCATCGCCGAGAGCAGGAACAGGAGGGGAAGGATGGGCGTATCCCACAGCGGACTCAGCTTCGTGGGGGCGATGAGCATCAGCGCTCCCAGCGAGGACTGGTGCATGAAGGACAAAACCACGCCGGCCACGATGAACAGCGGGAGGACGATCCGGACCCCCGCAGACACCGCCAGGATGGGTTTCTCGACCCGCCGGAGCAGCGCAGCCCCCCACTCCCCTTGGTCGATCCTGGCCTTCAGCCCTTCCAGAACGGACGGGCTCATCTCCACGCTCAGGACGATGAGGTAGGCGGTGACGCACATGCCCACCTCGAAGAGCACCGAGTTGCCCTGCCAGTTGAAGATCGGGCGCCAAAGGTTCCAGTAGCGGCCCAGATCAAAGCTCAATGCGATGACGACCCAGAGGTAGCCCAGAAATGCCGTGAGGATGGCGGGCCGGAGCAAGGCCAGGTATTTCTTTCGGCCAAAGATGTCGACCAAGGCGGCCGTGGTGAACCCGCCGGCTGCCAGGGCGACGCCGCAGGCCACGTCGAAGGAGATCCAGATGCCCCAGGGATTGTAGTTGTCCAGATTGGTCACCGCGCCCAGCCCCAAGAGCATGCGCGTGATGCCGAACGAGAACCCGACGCCCATGAAGATCAGCAGGGTCAGGGTGCCGAAGGTGAAGAAGGGCTTTGCGACCCGATGCGGCTGATCGTTGTGGATTGCGGGGGTCATTTCCCACCTCTTTCGGACTTCGAGGCGGACGGAGCGTCGTTCTCTTTCCCCGCGTGCGGCGTGTCTTCCGGATGCTTCCGATGGTTGCACCACATGATCCCGGCCAGCAGGCCGTAAAACACGACGGGGATGGCGCCGTACTTGAAGATTCCGTGCTGGATCGCCTCCGTCCGCTGCGGGGGCGGGGTGTCCGGCAGCTTCAGCAGCCCGATCTCTTGTACGGGCCGGCCGGTCAGGTAGATCCAGGAGGTCCCGCCCACTTCCGTTTCGCCGTAGATATGGTTGAGGTAGCGGTCCGGGCGTCGCTTCAGGCGGTCATGCGCCATGGCGACCAGCTCCGCTCGGCGGCCGAAGACCAGCGCCTCGGTGGGGCATGAAGCGGCGCAGGCTGGATTGGCTCCGGTCCCTTTGACCCGGTCGGTGCAGAATTCGCACTTGCGCACCCGGGGCGTGAGGGGCTCATTAAACTCGTAGGCCGGAATCTCGAAGGGACAGGCCACCTGACAGTACCGGCACCCAATGCAGATGGTGGGATTGTAGACCACGGCCCCGTCGGCGGTCTTGGTCAGCGCGGCCACGATGCAGGCCGAAACGCAGGAGGGGTAAAGGCAATGCATGCACTGGACCTTGACAGACGTCTGGGGCAAGCCGGCCTGATCCGGTGAGGGGCTCCCGGGAAACTGGTTCACCACGGTGTACGCGGTTTCGGTGGGACGGCGGAAGGAGCGGAGGATGTCCCGGTCCAAAAAGGATTCGGCCGTGCGGGGGAGGTGGTTCCGGCGGTTGCAGGCCTCCTCGCACTTCCGGCACCCGATGCAGAGCGTGGTATCCACCAGAACGCCCACATAGTCCGGGGAGGACGTAGCCTTCTCCTTCGGGGCTTGGGATTCTTGGGCTGCGAGGGCGGTGGCGGCAGCCCCGGAGGTCGCCGCAAGACCTAGCTTCAGCAATGCCCGTCGATTCAGCTTCATGCCCGTCTCCTTCGTCATCGGTCTCGCCCGTCTCAGTCACAATCAACCTTGGCGGGACCCTGCGGCTCCTCCAGCGGAATGGAGAATGGCCAGAACCAAAGCAGAACGGCCCGGGGAGGAGATCCCCGGGCCGTGATCGTCTGTCCGGCGTCCAGCAACAGGGCGGCGGGACCCCTAGAACTCGTACCGCACGAAGGCGCTCAGGATGTATGTCTCGTACCCGGGTGATGTCGCCCCCAGGTAGACAGACTGGATCCCGCCCGCATTCAGCGTCTGGGGTCTGTAATCATAGATCCCCATAAACGGCTGCATCGGATCCTTGGCGTAGTTCTTCTCCGAATAGCGCTCATACGCGAAGCCTCCTCGCAGCGAGAGCTTCTCGGTCAGGAGATACTTCGCCACGAACTTGAAAGTCTGCGTGATGTTGAACACCTTGTCCCAGTAATAGCCGATCGCATTCAGGGCTGTGGCCGGAGGTGTCACCGCCCCCGCGACGAAATTCGTGCTCGCGTTCTTGATCGTGGTGTACCCGAAATGTGGCGTTGTACCCAAGAGCGATATTGAATTTCTTCGGGAACAATATCGAAGATTGCGTTCACGCCGAGGTTATGGATACTCGTCTCTGCTCTGGCCGTTCCAGTCGTTGGCTGCGATGCCGGGGGCGGCCGAGTAGTCGCGATACGTTGCGAATAGTTGTTATATGCTCGTAGCTGTAGTCCCCCGAAATCGTCAGCCAGCTTCAGCGGGGTCCAGCCCAGGCCGACCCCGCGCTGAAATCCAGTAGTCATCATTCAAGAGCCCATACTGATTTGGTTGTAGTCATCGTTCGCATATCCAAGTTGATGGATGGCACGAAGCGTTTCCCAGGGTGAGAACTGCAGCAGCACATCCACCCTGTTTCGACCCGTTCGCGCATAGTTAAACTTGATGACCCGGAAGCCGCTATCTGGGTCTGCCGGCCAGTAGCCTGCTGACGTCGAACGCCGTACGTGTACGTCAATCGGCCCAGCAACCAGTCTATGGGCGTCACATCCACGGCCGAACTTGCCGGTGTTCTCGCGGTCGAGAAGATTGGCTCTCGTAGTCGCCCCGATCCCAGTGCTCGTACTCATACCCGCCCTTGAACGATATCTTATGGATGGGACGCCAGCCGATATCAATGCCGGCATTTTGTTTCGTGTAGCGCACCTGTTCCGTGGTGGCACTTGCGCCCGCCCCCCACCCGGTGAGATTGTTAAAAGTCATGGTGCCAGCCGGGGCCAGAAGATTCGTGAATGTGTGTGATGGCGTGTCATTCTGATAATCGAAGTAGCGATATCTTGCAGTCACGGACACGCTACTCATCGGCCGACTGGTAAGCAAGAAATTCCCCGAGATGAGATTGGCTCTCGCGTCCGCGCTGCTGTTCCCCGCGTCGTCGGTATTCTTTTGTGTCAGCCCCGTCCCCGGGACGGCGATATTGTTGAGGAACGTCTCGTTCTGCTGCTCCATGGTGTAGGAGAAGGCTCCGCTGACGTTGGTCCGCCACCACGGCAGGCTCCCTCTTCCGGTGAGGCTGAATGTGTTCGACATATTGCTTGGCGCCGCCGAAACTTCTCCTCTCGCCGTGGCTGCTGTCCTGGTAGTAGTCGTCGTGGCGCCTACGGTTGTGGACGCGCCCGCCTGGGTCACCGTTGAGTTGGGGTTATCCCACGCATAGCTTTGATACTCGTTCTCGAAGAATGATCCCGTGTAGCCAAGCTGGAAACCGAAACTCTGCACGGCATATTCCGCACCAACCTTCACCTCGTGCGTCATTTGATCAATGGGAACTGCCAACTCCACCGGGATACTACCGACCTGCGTGCCCAAGGGCTTGATACCCTTCGACGCGACGATTGTTGTACTCCACATCAAACCGTATGGTCCTCCGTCGGCGTCAGCTTGAGCGCCACGAACCCCACATCGTTATTGACCCCAAGGCTGACGGGCCGCAGCAATCCGTTGATAGTGCTCTGAATGAAGTTAAACTGGGCGTTTCCGACCGTGGGCGCCGTTGCACTCCCCACCGGGTACGGGCAGGTCCAACTGACGATCCCGGTGCAGTTCGCAGCGACGCCGGCGACATACCCACGATTTTGTCGTCGTGATCGTATTTCGCAACGAGGCGGGGATCGTGAAACTTCCTCCATTCTGCTGGAAGATCGTCTGGGCATTGTTACTCAGGTCGTCCGGCGTCCGATCCCAGCCCAGATCCAGCTTGAACAAGCCGTACTGACCGAAGGCGCCCTCGTACATCTGATCGTCCCTGGCTGGATTCTTCACGGAAAGGTCAAAGAAGTAGGGCGCGTCTTTCTTTTCACCCTTCAGGTTCAATTCGCCGACGAAACCGTTCCCCATGTCTTGATATTCGCTAAACTTCGCCGAGCTGCGCTCGCCGAAACTGTACATGCCGCCGGCTTCAACATCGCCGCTCACCCGCCAGTCCAGAACCTCGGTGCCGGCGGTATCCGCGGCCAAAGCCAGACTGAGACCCCCCAGGGAAAGGGTGGCCGCGACTGCTGCGGATAGCGCGACGCCCACCCAGTTTCGTCCTTGCCACATATTCGCCTCCAGTAAGAGCCCCGTTTCCTGCTGGATTGCCCGTTTCATCCGATCTCGCTACCGCGTAAAGTCAATTCCGGATGGATGGTTCGACCCATGGATGTTCACATGGCAGTTGACACAAGCTCGGTTATACATGCGCGCGGCGACTGCGCCGCCCGGGGGGGTATACGGACGATAGTTATGCCCGGAACCGGCATGACATTGCTGGCAGAGGCGGGGCACCTCGACCCGGAGCAGGTATTGGAGGTTCGAGCCGTGCGCCAGGTGGCAATTCATACAATTCTCCAGGACGGGTGGATGTGGCCACAAGAACGGTCCGCGCTTTGCGGCATGGCAGCACGTGCAGTTCTCGTTGATGGAGACTGCCGCGATCAACGGTTGGGTCGTTGTGCCATGCGGGTTGTGACAGCTCGTGCAGACGATCTTTCCGCCTTCCCCGCGCGCTCCCATGGGCATGTGGGAGGAGCGGTTGAATTGCATGGCCTTCACCTGGTGGCACTGGCCGCATAGATCGTACTGGACTTTGCAATCAGGAGCTTGCCCACGGGAGTCGTACGCCGTCCTGCTTCACGATCTTGAGCTGCCCTTTCTCGGAGCCGGCCCATGGACCGAGTGGCAGGTCACGCAGGTCACATCGCGCGATTCGTGCGGGCTGCCCGCCCAGAGCATCTGCTTGCCCTTCGAGTGGCATTGGAGGCAGACGGCGTTCTTGTCTGCCGCCGACCGGGGGGACTTCTTGCCGAAACGGAAGTTATTCGCCGGGTTCGCGGGATCATCGAGATGCTTGCTTCCCGGGCCGTGGCATCGCCTCGCAGCCCGAGAGCCTGAACCTCGCCCTTGGCCAGGTTGGTCCCGAGCAGCTTTCCATGAAGCGTGCGACTCCATCTTCTTGGCGGCCTCTTCGTGACACCCCTTACAGGTGTCGCTCCCGACATAGGTCGCCCCTTCGATCCTTGGCGGAGCCGCTTGGGCCTGCGACGTGAGGAGCAGGGTTGCGGCGGCCAGGACCCCGAGCACACCGACGAGTACCCAGGCCGGCTTCACGCCTGTAACTCGGCGGCCCGTCGTTCGAGGACTTACGCGCGATTCCATTCGAACGCCCTCCGGAGTGTGGAAAACCCGATTCGTCCACGGGTAGGTTCGCATGCGCATTCTCCAGTGAAATGATTCCATCATGTTCTCAAAGCAACCCTTGGGCCATTCATCCGGCACCCTGAATCCTTATCTCGCGGCCATACCACTCGCTCGTGATATCAATAAGTTATGTGGTGATGAATCTGGAATTCACCTCATGGCCGAGTCGGTTGCAGGGTGCCGGACTGCGAGAAACCACGCATCTTGACTTTGGCGCGGCTGCGGGTTTCCTCGCATGCTCGAAGCGGGATCGTACCCAGAAGAGAATCTGGTCGAGGACCCAGGAGATGAGGATGGGCTGGGGAAATGGGGTGCAGTGCGAAGGAGTTACGAGACGCCGCGGGCGAGGGTATTCCCTACGACGGCCTGCAGCTCGGTCGGGTCGCACGGCTTGGTAAGGTGTCCGCGGGCGCCGAGGGCCAGCGCCGCCTGCTCCGTTTCCGGGCTGGCGTGAGCCGTCATCATGATCACAGGAAGATCCGGATGGCCGAGCCGGACCGCCTTCAGGAGGGCGAAGCCGTCCCCATCCGGCAATCTGATATCCAGGAGGATCAGGTCCGGCCGCTGTCTTTCGAGGGCGGTTGCCCCCTCTGTGAGCGAGCCTGCCTCGCGTACCTGATACCCGGCTCGTCCGAGAATCCTGGACACCGACCACCGCGTGAGTCTGTCGTCATCGATGATCAGGACCGTAGGTGTACGCATTCACCCCCCTCGGAAAAAGCCTCTCATCTGTCCAGCAACGATGATGCCAGTCGTATGGGTGAGACGGCAGAACGGTCCGAGACGGCGCCATGATCAATTTCGGTGCCGGTTTGATGGGAGGGAGGCATCGGCGAGAGATGAATCTCGGGCCGCAGCGATGCGAGGATTTCCGCAGGCACTGCGACAATCCGCGCGGCGACGAGCGCGGATGGCTGGGGGGAATTACGGGGATGCCAGGAGGCCGAACTTCTTCATCCGGCTCCGGAGGGCGTCGCGGCTGATTCCCAGGAGACGGGCCGCCCGGACCTGATTGCCTTCGGTGGCTTCGAGAGCCTGGCGCACCAGGTCGCGCTCCACTTCCTCCAGCCGCAACCCTTCGGTGGGGAGGGAGATCGACGCCGGCCTCGAGGCGACATCGGCCTGTCTCGTCGGCTGGTCGCCGAGCTCCAGAGGCAGGTGCTCGGGATCGAGGACGCTGCCGGGGGCGAGGATGATGGCCCGCTCCAGGACGTTGCGTAGCTCCCGGACGTTTCCCGGCCAGGCATAGCGTGTCAGGCGCGCCTGTGCCTCGGAGTGGAGCGTGAGCGGTTCGCGGCGCATCTCGCGGCAGAACCGCGAGATGAAGTATCGGGCCAGCAGGAGGACGTCCTCGGGCCGCTCCCGGAGGGGAGACAGGAAGAGCGGAAACACCTTGAGGCGGTAGTACAGGTCCGCGCGGAACTCTCCTGCGGCCAGGGACTTGGTCAGGTCTCGGTTCGTGGCGGCGATGATCCGGATGTCCGCCTTGATGTCCCGGAGCCCGCCGACGCGCCGGAACCTCTTCTCCTCGATCAGGCGGAGCAGCTTGCCCTGCAGGTCCGGCCGCATGTCTCCGATCTCATCCAGGTACACCGTGCCGCCGTCCGCCTGCTCGAAGAGCCCTTTCTTGAGGGCCCGGGCGTCGGTGAAGGCCCCCCGTTCGTGCCCGAAAAGCTCGCTCTCCAGCAAGTGCTCGGGCAGGGCCATGCAGTTGACGGCCAGGAATGGGGCGCGGGCGCGCTGGCTGGCAAAATGGATCACGCGGGCCACCAGGTCCTTGCCGGTTCCGCTCTCGCCTTGGAGCAGCACGGTGGTGGCGTCGCTCTGGGCGATCCGCTGGATCAGGCTCTTGAGATCGGCCACGGCCCGGCTGATCCCGACCAGGTCGTCCAGCGTCGATCCTTGCGCCGCCTCCACCTGGAAGCGCGCCACGTCGCGCCGCAGGATCCGGGTCTCCAACGCTTTCCGGATGGTGAGCTTCAGATCCTCCACGTCGAAGGGCTTGCTGACGTAGTCCTGGGCTCCCAGCTTCATGGCCCGCACCGCCGTCTCCACCCCGCCATGGGCCGTCATCATGATGACCAGGCACTCGGGATCGGCGGCCCGCAGCCGCCCCAGGAGCTCTATGCCGTCGACGTCGGGCAGGCGTACGTCCAAGAGCACGAGGTCGGGGAAATCTGTCTGGATTCGCTGCAGGGCTTCGGCCCCGGTCTCCACCGACTGGACGCTGTACCCCTCGCGTCGCAGTTGTTGTTCCAGCGACCAGCGGATCAAGCGCTCGTCTTCGACCACCAGGATGTTGGCCGGACCCGCCGTCATGCGCGATCTCCCGAATGGCGATCCGCCGCGCACACTGGCAGGCAGATGCGGAAGGTGGCACCCAGTCCGGGCGGACTCTCCGCATTGATCCGGCCGCCGTGGTCCTCGATGATCCGTCGGCTGATGGCAAGCCCTAGACCGGTCCCGCGCGGTTTCGTCGTGAAGAACGGCTTGAACACCTCCGGCAGAACCGGCCCCGGAATGCCCGGGCCGGTATCCGTCAGACGTATCTCCACCGTAGGTTCCTCACCGGCCCCCGCCCGCTCCCCGCCGGCGCCGTTCGCGCCGTTGAGCCGCGTGGTCATGGTGATCTGCCCGTCCCCGTGCATCGCCTGGGCGGCGTTGAGCAACAGATTGAGGAACACCTGCGCCAGCTGTTTGTCGTCTGCATCCACACGGGGCAAGCCGGCCTGGTAGTCACGCACCACTCGCACCTTTCTTGCCACCGGGTCCTCCGCCAGGAGGAGAAGAACCCGGTCGAGCACTTGGTGCACGTCGCACGGCGCGATTGTGGGTATCGCGGGGCGAGCGAAAATCAAGAGATCCTGCACCGTCTTGTTGAGGCGGTGGATCTGGTCGAGGATCTCGCTCATGATCTCCCTGCGGGGATCCGTCGCGGGAAGCTCGTCGGCCATGACCCCGACCGCCCCGGCGATTCCTGCCAGGGGATTCCTGATCTCGTGGGCCAGGGAGGCGGCCACTTCGCCCAGTGTGGCCAGCCGCTCGGCCCGGGCTAGCCGTTGTTCGTGATACACCTCGATCTCTTCCCGGGCGGCCTTCAGCCGGTCCACCATGGTGTTGAAGCTCTCGGCCAGCCGGCCCAGCTCGTCGGGCCCGCCGGGGGTGGCGCGCGCGTCGAGGTCGCCCGCCTCGACTTTGGCCATCGTCTGGGCGATGTGCGCGACCCGCCGGTCCACCAGACGAATCATCAGAAGGCCGCCGCCCCCGGCCAGGACTAGCCCCGTCAGGAGCATCGTCCACAGGGCGACGCGCTTCATGTCGGCAATCTGCTCCTGTGTCCGGCCAAACGACATATCGAGCTGGATGGTGCCGAGAAACTCCGTCGCCGTCCCGTGACAGGCGCGACACTCGGTGTGATTTCGGATCTTCTTGACGACCGACTGAATCAGCTCCCCGTCCTCGTAGCGCCCGGTGACCGTGAAATCCGGCTGCGCCAGATACCGGGACAGCCGGTCGCGGTCTATCACTCGTCCGATCAGGTCCCCCTTGGAGGCCTGTCGGATTCGCCCGCCGTCGTCGAAGATGACGATCTGCTCAATATCCGGATCCCGCGCCATGCCTTCCAGGATGCGTTGCACCGCGATGATGTGCTCTTCTCGCATGGAGACCTGGATCTCCCCGTCGATCGCCTCGGCCAGGGCCCGGACTTTGTCCTCCGTCGCCTGGAGCATGTGCCCAGTTTGCAGGCTGAGATTCCACCACGCGGATAGACTGATGACCGCACCGACCAAAAGGATCAGTGCGGCAATAAACTTGGTCTTCAGGCTGCGGAGGAAGGCCTGATCCGGCGTGCGGCTGCGGTCATTCGGTGTGTCGCCTTGCATTTCCGCCCTCCCCGCGGAAATCCGTCCTGCGGACGCAATTCCCGTCCGGCGACATTGCCCCGCTACCCTCTGCCGGGTGGCTCTGGCT
Source organism: uncultured Methylomirabilota bacterium (assembly GCA_963727695.1). Lineage (GTDB taxonomy): Bacteria > Methylomirabilota > Methylomirabilia > Methylomirabilales > 2-02-FULL-66-22 > 2-02-FULL-66-22. The sequence continues at coordinate 54,323 of CAVSHW010000042.1, forward strand.
CGCCACCGTCCGGAGGCGGCTCGCTGGCATCAGGCTCCGACTCTTCCGGCTCGCCCATCTGCTCGTACTCCCGGGGATGCTCATGACGGAGCATCTCTTCCGAGATCTTCCCGGTGAGCCACGTCCAGTTCATCGGATAGACGTCAGGGTTGAAGATCACGAAGTAGAAGTGCCAGACCAGGATAGCCAGGGCCGCCAGCCAGGCCTCGTAGTAGTGAATCAGCGTGGCCACATCGAGGGCCCGGAGGGGGAGGAGCTTGAGGGTATCGGTTTCGAACCAGAGGGCGAGCCCCGTGGCCGTCATGATCACCGAGCCCCATACCAATCCCCAATACTCGGCCTTCTCGATGTAGCTGAAGCGATCGAAGCGCGGCGGCGCGGCGCGGAGTCCGAGCAGATAGCCGATGTTCTGCATGACCTCCTGGATATCCGAGGCGCGCGGCAGCATGTCGACCAGGAACCGGCGCCCTCGCCGCGTGGGCAGGTAGAACAGATGGAGGACGCAGGCCGCGATCAGGACCACGGCCGCCCCGCGGTGAATCAGCGCCCGCCAGGCGGAGCCTTTCTCCAAGGCCGCTAGCCAGGCGAAGGGCCAGCTTTCGGGGAACTTCAGGGCAAAGCCCGTGTAGACCAGCGTGATGAAGCTCAGCGTCAGAAGAACGTGCTGCCAGCGCTCGAAGACCGACATGCGGAGGTAGAAGCGCGGCGTCTCCGCCACAGGAGCGGCATAGGCGTCAGCCGTGATGGCGGCTCCGCCGCCCCGCCGGTGGTATTCCCGCCGCAGCTTCTTCAGGAAGTCCAGGCCGTTGTGCGCGACCATACCGCCGATCGTGCCCAGAATCAGCAGGAGGTAGAAGGCGCGGGCGTAGTAGAGGATCGGCGCGTCCTTCTGCGTGACGGCCACGTGGACCGCGCCCCTGGCAAAGTTCTCGGTCGCCCCCGGATGGCACTTCCCGCAGGTGGCCGCCAGGTTGTTCTTGGAGATGGAGGACTTGGGATCCGAGGAGGGCCGGACGTCGTGGAAGCCGTGGCAACTCGAGCAGTTGGCCGCCGTGAGGTTCCCTCCGCGCGCCGCCAGACCGTGGAAGCTGTCCTGGTACGTCGTCACTCGGTTACTCGAAAGGCCGTATTTCTCGTTGATCTCCAGCGCCTGGTGGCAGCTCGCGCAGGTCTTGGTCACCTGGGTGACGCTGACCCGGGAATTCGGGTCCTGGACCCCGGAGATGGAGTGCTCCCCGTGGCAGTCGGTGCAGACCGGGGACCTGGTGAAGCCCTGGCGCATGGCGGTGCCGTGGATGCTCTCCAGGTAGACCTTGGCCTCCTGGCCGTGACAGCTCCCGCACATCTTGGGGATGTTTTCTCGGTAGACGGTGGACGTTGGGTCGTTGGCCCGGAGGATCTGGTGACTGTTGTGGCAATTGTTGCACGTCGCCGCCGGCTTCCCGGCCGCCACCGCCAAGCCATGCACGCTCTTCTGATAGAGCTGGAAGGCCTGGGGAATCGGGATCCTCCGTTTCTCGATCAGGGCCCGGTCCGCGTGGCAGCGCGCGCACGTCTCCGCCATCTTCGCCCGGCTGGTGGGCGCCCCGGGATCCTCTTGCGACAGGATCTCATGGATCGTCCCGTGACAATCCCGGCACTGGGCGGCTTCCTTCACCCCCTCGGCCACGGCCTTGCCGTGGACGCTCGCCTGGTACCTCTGGACGATCGGCTGATGGCAACTTTCGCACACCACCATACCGAGCTGCGCGGTCCGCTTCACGGCATGGGCGCCATGGCAATTCTGGCAGTCGAGCTGCGGACCATCCTTGCGGCCGTGAATGCTCCGGATGAACTTGCCGGCGACGTTTCCGTGGCAGGCAGCGCAGGAGACCGGTGGGAGGTTTTCGGCGTGGGGAATCTCCTTGATACCGGCGTGGCAGCCGGTACACTGGAGGCCTCCATGGACCGAGGCCTTGAGGACGGCCTCATCCGCGTAGAGCGAGACCTGTTTCCCCTTGACCTCTTTCGTCAGGCCCGTGTCCGCGTGGCAGCCGAGGCAGTCCTCGCTGGTCGGCCCGGCGGGCGCGGCTGCCAGGACCGGCAGGGGAGCGCAGAGACTCAGGACCGACCCCGCGAACAGGATCCCCAGGATTCGCTTCATCGCGCCACGCTCCGGTGAAACGGGACGCCACGGAAACAAGAGGAGGTCGTCACATCAAGGGTACACCCTTTTTCAAAACGTGTCTCATCCTTTCAGATCCGTGCGCAGCTTCGCCTCCGCGACCCGCGAGAACGTCGTGGCCGACTGGTACGCCGCGCAGCCCGTGCTCGACGACAGCGAGGCCATACAGAACGCCCTGTCGGCGCCGGCGCTTGCGGCCTCGTCGCAGAGGTACGCCGTCGGGGCCCCGATAGCAAGCGCTCGATAGAGCGGAAGCGTCCCGGCGATGGCCGTCCGGGTCGCGGCAAGATCAAGTCTGGCGCCGCCTGCCTGCGCGAGCGCCTCGGCAAGAAATTCGAGGTTGCTGAATCCCGTCAGCGGCTTGAAGGCCCTCCGGAACGTGGTGATCCGGCCGTCGAAGGACACCACGCAACCGTCCTCTTCCTGGAGCGGGCACAGCGGGACGACGACGTCGGCTCGATCGGTCGCAGAAGTCCTGAACATGTCGACCGCCGCCGTGAAGTGCGCCGTGCCGAGAGCGGCCTCGAGGCCGTCGATGCCCGCCGGGTCCACACCCAGCAGAACAACCGCCTTGATCTTCCCGGCGGCGAGCAGAGACTTCGCCTTCTCAAGATCGGCTGCGCTCGTGAACCCGCCGCCGTAGAGGACATCCTGGACTCCCTGCCCGTTGGCGTCGTTCTTCACGACGAGGAGTCCGCCTTTCGCCCCGCCGGTTCGCCCTGTGAGCAGCGCGAGATCGGCTGCCCACCGGACGTCGGCGTGGTCGCTCCCCACCGCAGCATCCTGGTTGACCGCGAGGACGACCCGCGTCGAGGCGTCGCCGATGAGAGCGGCGGCCTCCGCCACCTTCGGCCCGGGCTGCCCGAACGCGTGCGACAGGAACGCCTGCCCGTTGGCGACTGCCGCCAGGCCCTCCGCATCGTAGGCACCCGTGGCCACGACGACGCCGCAGATCGCCTCGAGTGCCGCGGCCTCCTCGCCCGCCGTGCAGTCCAGGTGGAGCGTCACCATGCGCTTCCACGCCGTCGGCGCCGGCCCGACGTGAACCCAGGCCGCGCCGTTCTGCGCCGCGCGGCGAATCGTAAACCCGAACACCGGGTTGTAGGCAAAAATGTGCTCGCCGACGGTCACGACCACGCCCGCACTGAGGACGTCGTCCTGTTTCGCCGTCGAGATGTTGTGGCCGGACAACCCACCGGCATCCGGAAGCGCGGCGCGCCGCAGATCCTCGGCCGGGAAGACGAAGCGAGAGCCGCACTCTTTCGCCAGCGACGCGAAGAGCCATGCCGCCTCGCTGGAAATGCGGGGTGAGGCAAGGAAGAGGATCGTGTCGGGGCCGTGTGTGTCCCGGATCCCTCGGAGCCCTGCGACGAGCGCCGTCGCAGCCTCGGCCATGCCGACGCTGCCCTTCCCCTTGACCGCGCAGGCGTGGAGGCGGTCCCGCGATCCCAGGTAGTACGTGCCGAACCGACCCTTGGCGCAGAGCTCTCCCTCGGTGAACGGGTCGGACGGCGCGGCAGTTACGTAGAAGAAGTCGCGGCCGGTGTGGTTGACGTCGATCTCGCAGCCCACGCCGCAGAACGAGCAGACCGACCGGTTCGGCACGGTGCGGAACGGCCCGGGCTTGTCCAGGGTCGCCTTGAAGGTGATAGCGCCGGTGGGGCAGACCTCGATGCAGTTGCCGCAGGCGATGCAAGTCGTCTCGCGGAGCGGCTTGTCCAGCGCGGGCTTCACCACCGTCTCGTAGCCGCGGTTGATGAACCCCAGCGCGTGCACGCCGATCAGGTCGCCGCAGTAGCGCACGCACCGGCCGCACAGGATGCACTTGTTGCTGTCGAGCAGGATGTACGGATGCCGATCGTCCAGCTTGTGCTTCTTGATCCGCCCCTTGTAATGTTCCTGCTTGGCGTCGTAGTTTCCGGCGAGCACCTTGAGGTCGCAGTCGAAGACGCTGGTGCAGCCGCACGAGAGACAGCGCGAGGTTTCGTGCTTGACCTGCAGGGTGTTGACTCCCAGGTCGACCTCTTCCCAAGTCCGGATGCGCTCCTGCCCGTCCAGCTTGGGCATGGACTCGCGCGTCGTCTTTTCGAACTGGCGGAAGAAGGACTCGTCCAAAGGGGCGAGCGCGGTGCGTTTGCTGACGAAGCCCGCCTGAAACTTCTCGACCGTCCCCGTCCGGAGGTACCGGTCGATCACCCAGGCTGCCTTCCGCCCGCCGCCGATGGCATCAATCGCCGCTGCGGGACCGGTCATGGCATCGCCGCCGGCGAAGACCCCCGGGGCGCTCGTCAGGAACGTCTCGGGGTCCGCCTCGATGCTCTTCCACTTGCTGACCTTGATCGTCCCGAGGGTGGTGTTCTCGAGCCCCGCGAGGTCCGGCTCCTGGCCGATCGCCGAGATCGCCCAGTCGCAGGCGAAGAGGAACTCCGAGCCTTTGATCTGGACGGGGCGGCGCCGACCGCTGGCGTCGGGCTCGCCCAGCTCCATCCGGAAGCACTCCAGGCCGATCAGCCGCCCATCGTCGATGACGGCGCGCTTGGGCGCGACCAGGAACTGGATCTCCACCCCCTCGTCCCGGGCATCCTGGACCTCGGCCTCGTCGGCGGGCATCTCGCTTGTCGTGCGGCGGTAAAGGATGGTCACCTTCTCCGCGCCGCAGCGCAGCGCCGTGCGGGAAGCATCGATGGCGGTGTTCCCGCCCCCCACGACCGCCACCGCGCCGCCGAGCCTCGGGGGGCCCTGGCGCTTGACCCCCTCCAGGAAGGCGATGCCCGGCAGAATGTTCCCGTGCGCCTCGTTCTCGATCCCCATCCCCTTGGCGATCCAGGAGCCCAGGGCGAGGTAGATCGCTTCGAACCCCTGGCGCGTGAGGTCGTCGAGGCTGAAGTCCCGGCCCAGCCGCACATCGGTCTTCACCTCGATCCCGTGGGCCAAGAGATAGGCGATCTCTTTGTCCAGCACGGCCTCGGGAAGGCGATACTCGGGGATGCCGTAGCGCAGCATGCCGCCCAGCTTGGGCTGCTTGTCGAGGATGGTGACCTGGTGTCCTTTTGTGGCCAGATAGTAGCCGCAGGTGAGGCCGGCGGGGCCGCCTCCGATGACCGCCACCTTCTTGCCGGTCGCGGGAACCGGCGTGGGCGGCGGCAGGTTGTCGTACTCCAGGTCGGCCACATAGCGCTTCATGAAGTTGATGGCTGCGGGCGAGTCCACGTCATTTCGCCGGCAGCTCGCCTCGCAGTACCGCACGCAGACCCGGCCGCAGGCGAGCGGCATCGGGTTCGTCTCGCGGATGAGGTTCAACGCCTCGCGGTACATCCCCGCGTTCGCGAGGGCCAGGTAGCCCTGCACGTCCACGTTGGCCGGGCACTCGAGGAAGCACGGGCCGCGGCAGTCGGCGTAGTGGTTCGAGAGCAGCATCTCCAGCGCCGCGCGCCGGGCCTTCATCGCGGGCTCGCTCTCGGTCCAGACGTCCATACCCTCGGTCACGGGCGTGGTGCAGGACATGAGCAGCCGGCCGGCGCTTCGCACCTCCACCACGCACACCAGGCAGCTCCCGTAGGGCGGGAGGCGCGGGTCGTAGCAGAGCGTGGGGATGTGAATCTTGTTCGCGCGCGCGACCTGTAGGATGGTCTGACTATTCTCGGCAGTGATCTCCCTGCCGTCGATTCGCATTGTCACACTGGCCATGAATCCTGACCTCCGCAGTCAACAGAATACTGGATTCCTCACCGTTCGGCAGGCTGCTCAAAACGGTCCAGATGCAAGGCGGCGCGCCGGGTACCCATCCGCAGGATGGGTGCCGAGCGAGGCGTACTGGAGGTACGCCGCAGCGAGTGCCGGAGCAAGCCAACGCCGCAGATGGGCCGTTTTCAGCAGCCTGCTAGTCCTTGTAGATCGCATCCGAGTTGCAAACCGTAAAGCACTTGCCGCACTTGGTGCATTGCTCCTCGATGATGGTGTGCGGCTGCTGTCTTCTCGCCGATGATGCAGTGGGCGGGGCATTGGCGGGCGCACAGCATGCACCCGTTGCACTTCTCATGGGAAATAACGAACTTCACCAGTGCCGGGCACTGGTGCGCGGGGCAGCGGCGCTCCCGGATGTGCGCCTCGTACTCGTCCCGGAAGTAGCGGAGCGTGGTGAGCACCGGGTTGGGCGCGGTGTTGCCAAGACCGCATTGGGAGGAGCCCTTGACGAACAGGGCGATCTCCTCGAGCTGCTGGAGATGCTCCTCCTTGCCCTTGCCCAGCACGATCTGCTCCAGGATCTCCAGCATGCGCAGCGTGCCGATGCGGCAAGAGGTGCACTTGCCGCAGGATTCGTTCTGCGTGAACTGGAGAAAGAAGCGCGCCATCTCCACCATGCAGGTGGTCTCGTCCATCACCACCATGCCACCCGAGCCCATGATGGCGCCGGTCTTGGTGATCTGCTCGTAGTCGATCTGCGTCCCGCCGAGGGAGGCGGGGATGCAGCCTCCGGACGGGCCGCCCATCTGCACCGCCTTGAACCGCTTGTCCTCCTTGATTCCGCCGCAGACCTCGTTCACGACCTCACCGATGGTGATCCCCATGGGGACCTCCACGAGGCCGGTGCGCTTGGCCCGCCCGGCAACCGCGAAGACCTTGGTCCCCGTGCTCTTCTCGGTCCCCCAGGCGGCATACTTGTCCGCGCCGTTCAGGATGATCCACGGCACGTTGGCGAAGGTCTCGACGTTGTTGATACTGGTGGGCTTGCCCCACAACCCCTTCACGGCGGGGAACGGGGGCCGCGGCCGCGGCGTCCCGCGCTTGCCCTCGATCGAGGCGATGAGGGCCGTCTCCTCGCCGCAGACGAAGGCGCCGGCCCCCTCCTTGAGCTTCACGTCAAAGCACATGGCGGAGCCGAAGATGTTCTGGCCCAGATAGCCCTTCTCTCGCAGGAGCAGGATGGCGCGCTTGAGCCTTTTCACCGCCAGCGGGTACTCGGCCCGGCAGTAGATATAGCCGTGGCTGGCGCCGATGGCGTAGGCGGCGATCATCATGCCTTCCAGCACCGTGTGGGGATCCCCCTCCAGGACGCTCCGGTCCATGAACGCGCCGGGGTCCCCCTCGTCCGCGTTGCAAACGACGTACTTCTCGGTCCCGGGGGCCCCGCGCCCGAATTTCCACTTCTGGCCGGTGGGGAAGCCCGCGCCGCCCCGGCCGCGCAGCCCCGAGTCGGCGATCGTCTGGATAACCTGCTCTGGCGTCATCTCGGCGAGGACCTTGCGGATGGCCCGGTAACCGTCGCGCGCCTCGTAGTCCTCGATGATGTCCGGGTCCATGTAGCCGCAGTTCCGGAGCACGATCTTGACCTGCCGGGCGAGATACCCCCGCTCGGGCCCTTCGGTGAAGTCACGGAGGATCAGGTGCTCCTCTACGGGAGTCCCGCCCAGGACGTGGCCTTGGAAGATGGCCCGGGCCTTCTTCTCGTCCACGTTGCCGTAAAGATAACGACTCTTCCCGTCGTCGATCTCGACCAGCGGCTCGCGGTAGCACATCCCAAGGCACCCGGTGGAGCCGAGCGTCGCCTTGCCGCCCTCCCCCTCCACGAGGCCCCGGAAGGTCTCGTACACCTTGGCCGCGCCTGCGGACATGCCGCAGGTGGCCATCCCGACCGTGATCTTCAGCATGGGCCTATCCCCTCACTTCGCCTTGCCGCGGCGCTGGTAGTCCTTGAGGATCTTGCGCACCTTCTGCGGCGTGAGGCCCCCGTAGGTCTCCTCGCTGATCATGATCACCGGCGCCAGGCTGCAGCAGCCCACGCAGGCCACCGGGCTGATGGTGAAGAGCCCGTCCTTGGTGGTGTCGCCGGTCTCGAGCTTGAGCTCGTCCACGATCACGTTGAGCAGCGTAACGGAGCCCATCACGTGGCAGGCCGTCCCGTCGCACAGCTTGACCACGAACTTGCCGGGCGGCTGGAGCCGGAACTGCTTGTAGAACGTGATGACGCTGAAGATGTCGCTCGGCGCGGCGCCGGTGACCTCGGCGATCTCGCCGATGGCGTCCTCGGGCACGTAGCCCGTCTTCTCCTGCACCACCTGCAGCAGCGGAATCACCTGGCTCGCGTCGCCCGCACACACCTCGATGGTGCCCTGCTCGAAATACTTGCTCGCCACCATTTGCATGGGAAACCTCCTCGAAGCGCCGGAACCTCGCGCAGCCCACGGATGATAATCCCGGAGACGGTGAAGTCAACCAAAATGGGCGGGTCCTCAGAGGGGAAATGCTCCGGCAGACAAATCGAGCGATTGCCGGCTTGAACGGACGGCAATCCTTGCCTTGCGGTCTGTTCATCGATCATGCCGCGGATGTGCCCATGCCTGGCGCGCACTGCAAAAACCCACCTCGTCGGCCGGGGTGGGTCTTTGCAGTGCGCGCGAAAGCTGGCCGTTACTTCTTATGACACTTGGCGCAGTTCGCCTTCTCCTTGACGCTGAACGCGGCCTTACCGTTATGGCACGTCCCGCAGGCCTGTCCATTCTCCATATCCGCCATCTTGAACGCAGTCCGCTGGCCCTTCGTCATCTTGAAGATCTTCGTGTGGCATTCGGTGCACTTCAGCCCCTTGGCCAGATGTTTTTCGTGGCTATAGGTCACCTTCCCTTCGCTCGAACCGGAGAAATCGAAGTCCGCGGGACCCTTCGCCTGGGCCCACGCATGTTGGGCCAGGATGCCGCCCGCGAACCCAAGCAGCATGAGGAAGGCAGCACAGAGCAACCAAGATTTCCACGCGTGTTTCACAGGATTCACCTCCTTTCCATCACTCGCCTAGAACGTTGTCGCCACGGTCATGGCCTCCCGCGCCGCCGCGATCGTCGCATCCAGATCCTCGGTCGTGTGCGCGAGCGAGACGAAGGCCGCCTCGAACTGGGACGGGGCCAGGCTCACGCCCCGCTCCAACATGGCCCCAAAGAATACTCCATAGCGCCTCGCGTCCGCCGTCTTCGCCGTCGCATAATCCCGTACCGGGGAGCCGGTGAAGAACACGGTCAGCAGCGATCCCACCCGATTGACCTGCGCCGGGATCCGGCAGAGAGCCGCAGCCTCGGCCAGCCCCTCGCCAAGCCGCTTTCCCTTCGTCTCCAGCTCGGCGTACACCCCCGGAGCTCGGAGCAAGGTCAGCGTTTCGATCCCCGCCGCCATGGCCAGGGGATTGCCCGACAGCGTCCCGGCCTGATAGATCCCCCCCAGGGGCGCGACCTTTTCCATGATGTCGGCGCGGCCCCCGTACGCTCCCACCGGCAGCCCGCCGCCCACGATCTTCCCCAGACAGGTGAGATCCGGCGTGATCCCGAAGAGTTCCTGCGCACCGCCCCACGCCACCCGGAAGCCCGTGATGACCTCGTCGAAGATGAGCAGGGCGCCGTGGCGGCGGGTGATCTCGCGGAGCCCGGCTAAGAAACCGGGAGCGGGCGGTACCACACCCATGTTGCCGGCCACAGGCTCCACGATGACCGCTGCGATCTCCCCCGCGCGCGCCGCGAAGGCTGCTCGGACGGCCTCCAACTCGTTGTAGGGGAGCGTGAGGGTGTGCCGGGCCACATCGGCGGGCACTCCGAGACTGTCCGGCACGCCGAAGGTCATTCCGCCCGACCCCGCCTTCACCAGCAAACTATCCGCATGGCCGTGGTAGCCCCCCTCGAACTTCATGACCGCGTCGCGCCGGGTGAAGCCGCGGGCGACCCGCAGCGCGCTCATGCAGGCCTCCGTCCCGGAACTCACGAAGCGCATCCGTTCCATGCCGGGGAAGGCCGCCTGGACCAGTTGGGCTAGGCGCGTCTCCCGCTCCGTCGGCGCGCCGTAGCTGGTCCCCGCCTCGGCCGCCTGCTGGATGGCGGCCACCACGCGCGGGTGGGCGTGGCCGAGAATCATCGGCCCCCACGACCCGACGTAATCGATGTAGGTCCGGCCGTCCACGTCGGTGATCCGGCTCCCGCCGGCCCGGGCCACGAAGAACGGCTCGCCGCCCACGGCGCGGAACGCCCGGACGGGACTGTTCACGCCCCCCGGGAAATAGCGGCCGGCCTCCCGGAACAGCTGCCGAGAGCGCTCCCCCATGCAACCTCCAGTTATCGATCCGTCATCCCCCAATTCGCAATTCCCAATTCACAATCGCTTCCTTCACCACCCCTGCTGCCGGAGAACCCTGGCTGCGTCCCGGGCGAAGTAGGTCAGGATCAGATCCGCGCCGGCCCGCCGGATGGCGGTCAGCGTCTCCATCATGGCGCGCTCCTCGTCCAACCAGCCCAGGCGCGCCGCGGCCTTCAACATGGCGAACTCGCCGCTCACGTTGTAGGCGGCTACCGGGACACCGAACTCCGTCTTCACGCGCCAGAGGACGTCCAGATATGCGAGGGCGGGCTTCACCATGATCATGTCCGCCCCCTCGTCAAGGTCCAGCGCCACTTCGCGCAACGCCTCGTCGGCATTCGCCGGGTCCATCTGGTAGGAGCGGCGATCGCCGAACTGGGGCGCCGACCCCGCCGCCTCACGGAAGGGGCCGTAGAAGCTGCTCGCGTATTTCGCGGCGTACGCCAGGATCGGCGTCTCCTCGAAGCCGGTCTCGTCCAGCGCTTCGCGGATCGCCGCCACCCGGCCGTCCATCATATCCGAGGGGGCCACCAGATCCGCTCCCGCCTCGGCGTGCGATACGGCCACACGCGCCAGCAGATCCAGCGTGGGATCGTTCTTGATCCGCCCGCGCTCCACCACGCCGCAGTGGCCGTGACTCGTGTACTCGCACAGACACGCGTCCGTGATGACGACCAGATCCGAAACCGTATCCTTGATGGCCCGGACCGCCTGCTGGACGATTCCGTCCTTGGCGTACGCCTCGGAGCCCATGGCGTCCTTTGTCGCCGGCAGCCCGAAGAGGATGACGGCCGGAATGCCCAGGGCGGCGGTCTCCTTGACCTCCCGTGTCAGCTCGTCTACGGAGAGCTGGAAGTTCCCTGGCATGGAGGAAATCTCGCGTCGTACCTCGCGGCCATGCGTCACGAAGTAGGGCATCACGAGGTTGTCCACGGAAAGCCGCGTCTCGCGGACCATGCGGCGGATCGTCTCCGTCTCCCGCAGGCGACGCGGCCGATACACTGGGAATTGCATCGTCAGCTCCGTTGAAATGGAAAACCGACAACCGACAACCGACAACCGGTCACCGGCGGAGAGTCTGTTTCCTGTCAGTCGTCCGTTTTGCATTGTCGGTTGTCCGTTGTCCGTTTTCAATTAGGCTACTCTCGCTCAAAGCCCAGGCGGGATGCGATCCCGATGGACCGCGAGTTCCTCTCGACCCTCATGCGTGACGGTTTGGGCCAGCGCTTCCTCCACGTTCACCAGCGCTCGCGGGGTCAGGGGATTGGGCTGATAGGTGCAGAAGGGTTCCTCGTCCAGGTAGTTGCCCGTGGCCCCCAGGGCCCGCGCCCGACACCCGCCGCATAGCATCCGGTATTCGCAGATGCCGCAGCGCCCCTGCAAGAGATTGGCGTCTCGGAGGATCTTGAACAGGGAGGACTCGCGATAGATCTCGGTGAGAGGCGCCTGCCGGACGCTGCCCGCCAGGAGCGGCAGGTAGCCGCAGCCGCCCACCTCCCCGATGTGCGAGACGAAACAGAAGCCGAACCCCGCCATGCAGCCCCGACTGAATCCGTGCGGGGAGTAGGCGGGGGCCCGCTTCCCGGCGGACCGGCGCTCCTGTACCTGGAGCCGCTTGTAGTGCGGGGCGCAGGTCATCTTCACCTGGATGGGCGCGGTCTGGGAGACCTCGTGGACGAAACGGAGCGTCTCCTCGTACTCCTCCGGCGTGATCTCCATCTGCAGCGTTCCCCGGCCGGTGGGCACCAGCATGAAGATGTCCCAGGTGATGGCTCCCAGATCGGCTGCCAGACGCAACATCTCCGGGAGATCGTGTCGGTTGTGCCGGGTGACCGTGGTGTTGATCTGAAAGGGCAGGCCCCCTTCCCGCGCGTACGCCAGGGAGGCCTGGGCTTGCTCGAAGGCCCCCGCGACTCGCCGGAAACCGTCGTGGAGGCCGGCCGTGCTCCCGTCCAGGCTGACGGAGATCCGCTGGACCCCCACCCGCTTCAGCTCCGCCACGCTGGCGGGGGTCACCTGGGTCCCGCTGGGCGACATCACCACCCGGAGGCCCGCCCGCGTGGCCCGCTCGGCGATGGAGAAGATGTCCGGCCGCTTGAGGGGATCCCCCCCGGTCAGGATCAGAATCACCGGCTGCCGGAAGGCGGCGATGTCGTCGACGAGCCGTAAGGCTTCAGCGGTGGCAAGCTGGCGGGGGTCGGCGTGCGGCTGAGCGACGGCGCGGCAGTGCCGGCATGCCAGGTCGCAGGCCCGCGTGACCTCCCAAGCCACCAGACGCGGCGCGTGGGCGAAATCCCATTGCATCTGTTGTTCCCTCTCCCGGCCCGTCAAGGCGCGGAGGGTATTCTAAAGAGGCATCCGGCATTCGGTCAACTCTTATATGTCCGCGCGTCGCCGAACGTCCCATTGCTTCCGAACGGGACGCGGCCGGCCCCCCCGGGAGATCGGTCAATGGGCCGTCGCCTTGGTCGGGGATTTCAGATTGAAGGTCACCTGCGCGCTGTTCTGCCCCGATACGCCGACCGCGCTCGCCAGGTTGGTGTACTTCAGGGTGACGTCCCAGCAACAGGTGCTGAATCGGATGTGAAGCGTATTCTCCCAGAACCTATTGCTGGGAATGTCGTATCGCGTCAGCCAGTCGATCGAGAGCGCCTGGTTCACCCGCCAGAGGAGCTTAGCCACCAGGCCGTCGGCCGACAGGTTTCGGACATACGTCTGGCCGAGATCCACGGTGAGGTTGTCCAGCATCCGCACCACCACGCCCGAGTTCACCCCCTCCGTGTTCGGCTGCTCCACGTTGAGGGCCACCATCCCATAGAGGCTGAGGCTCGACAGCGGGCTCACCGACCCCCGGAAGACCAGGTTGGAGAAGCGACGTTCCCGCGCCTCGCTCCAGCCCGTGGTCAAGTCGCGCACATCGGCGACCGCCTGATCCACCCGCTCCGGAGTCAGCGACTCCAGATAGAGGTTCGAGAACTGGCGAGTCTGCGGCTGGAGATTCACGCTCTGGGCGATGCTGAGGCTGGCGAGCTCGGCATTGTGAACCTCCCCTCCCTCTTCGCGCCGCGCCATCAACCGGTTGACCACTCGGTACGTCACCCGGTTCTGCCCGCTGATGAAGTCGGCGCCGTCGAACTGCGGCATCGCCTCCTGGCCCACCCACGGGACGTACTGATATTCGACGCTAGGCTCCACCACATGGGTCAGACGCTGGAAGCCCAACCCGGGCTCATCGAACCGCCGCGCGAAACGACTCGAAAACTGTTGCCCGCCTTCCGCCAGAAAACGGTTGGTACTCCCGCCGGGCTGATCGGCGGTCGTGTACGCCGTTTCGCGTATGGCCGCGCTGGTCGTCGCCATCAGCCATCGGGACAGCTCGAGCGGCAGGTGGAGCGCGGGATACAGGTCGAAGCGCCCGGTCCCCGCAGTGTGGGTCTGGGTGAAGAAGACGGCGGATGTGTCCGCCTCTGCCAGGAGCGGCAGTCCGAAGGGCGGAGCGGGCAGCCATTGGAAGCGCACCTCTGGCAGCCGGGTTGTCCAGTTTGTTGGGGCCCCGGACAGGTCCTCCGTCGTCTCGAACATCCCCTGGAGGAGGTAGTCGGGGGTCGATTGCGTCACGAAAGCGACCGAGTCCATCACCGCTTGGGTGCGCTCCGCCGCCGAGTTGTCGACGAAATCGCGATTGACCGAGCGGTCGGTCTGGTACTGGGCGTTCGCCTTGAACGTCCAGGTGGGGCTCAGGACCTGGTCGTGGGTCCACTTGCCGTCGGCGCGATCCGAGGGCTGGCTTCCGGACAACAGGTCGTGGTAATAGTGCCCGCTCAGCGTGCCGTGGGAATTCTCATCCAGGATATAGCGGTACTCCCCGTCCAGCTCGAACCCGCGCTTGACGCGATAGGTCGGAGCGAGCGTCAAGTCTTGGGAAGGGTTGATGGCCCAAAAGAACGGCTCCTTGACCCCGAAACCGTCGTGGTTCCCATAACTGAAGGTCGGGATGAGAAAGCCGGTCCGCCGCGGCCCGATGGGAAGCGCCAGGACGGGGGAATACATGGCGGGGATTCCCTTGATCCAGAAAGAGGTGTCCCGGGACGCGACCCATTCGTCCTGGTAGATGGTCGCCTCGCTGGTGCGGAACTCCCAGTCCGGGGTCGTCGATTCCGACTCGCAGGCACGACAGGCGGTAAAGGTCCCGTCCTTCAGCGAGTACTGCCGTTCTCCCTCGCGCCGGATTTCGATGCCGCTGAAGCTGATGCCGGGGTCGATCGTGCCCCGCCCGTTGTTGATGATCCCTTGGTTCGTCCGGTAGTTGTACTCAATCCGCTCGCCTTCAAGACGATTGAAGCCCTCCATCAGGATCACGTGACCCGTCGCCACGAAGATCTGGCTGTCGAGATCCGCGGACACCTCGTCGGCAAACAGCAAGCGGTTCCCCAGGACGATCCGCACCTTGCCGCTCGCCACCACCTTCCGCGCGGTCTCGTCGTAATCCATCCGGTCGGCGTCGACGTTGACGGCCTCGCGCAGACGGTTGACTCGGTCCAGGTCGCGCGTGAGGTCGCTAGCCGCCTCGCAGGTCGGCGCCAAGCCGAGGCCGAGGAACAGAGCAAAACAAATGGCAGGGACGACTCGCATTCGGGCTCCGCGCGGAGTTGCGGGTGGAACGGACAGAAGCGCCCCGCTTATACCAGAGGCCGAGAGGTCAGGCAAGGGAGAAGTCACCCGCGCAATCTTGCGTCTCCACCAGATTCGCCCAAGCATTTCACCGCAACGCACACAAAGGGCGCAAAGAGAGGCAGAGCGGTTCAACTGCAACCTTCTGGCTCAGATCAGGGCCGACTCCAATACGATGCCGCGGTCGAGCATCTTGACCGCTTCGCGCAGCGTGGTGCGGAGGTCGTCGGGAAGCTCGGGACTCTCGGCGAGCTGTCGGTGGAGGTCGATCAGGCGGCGGAAGGCGCGGATCAGGTCCCCCTCGTGGCCACCGAAGCAGTTCCTGATCAGCCGGACCCAGTCGTCCTCACCGGCTGCCCACTCGTAGGCGGCCGCCAGGTAGGTCGTGTGCAGAGAGACCGGCCGGTAGACGCGGCGGCTCTGTTGGACGCGGTCCACCTCCGCGGCCAGCGATTCCAGCGCCTGGACGCGGCGGCGGAGCTGTGGCAGCTTCTTCAGGATCTGCCGGGCGAACATCGTCTCGGTCTCGCGCGGCTCCTCCACCACGCAGGCGAGGAGCGCCGCCGCCTCGGCCGGCGCGAGGCCCGTGAACAGGCCCGAGAAGGCCACCCGCGCGACCAAGAGCTCATTGTCGTGGCGCAGCGAGGAGATCAGCCGTCCCATGGGGGTGAGCGTCGCACCCTCAAGGCAGTCGAAGTGGCGCAGGACCTCCACCACCCGGAGGCACTGCTCCCAGTAGGATTCCTTGAGATCCCGCAAGGTTCGTCCCCGATCCTCCAGGGCCTGCCGGACCCGGTCGGAGCGCTTCAACTGACGCTCCTGGTTCCCCCGGTGCGGGCAGCGGTGGCACGGGACCTGACTGAGCGCCAGGGACATGGCCTCCAGCCGCTGCCGGGCGGTGTGCAAGTCCTCCGACCAGGGCGAGTCGACTTCGCCCCGGCGGCGGCCCTTGGCCCGCCCGCCCGGACCGAGTCGCCGCACCCGCTCGCGCTCTGCCTCCACGGCCGTCCGCTGCTCGCGGTAGTGCAAAAGGTCCACCAGCGTGCAGCAGGGCGACTCGATCCCCTCGGCCTTGCCGAGACTCGTGAGGAGCTCCGCCCGCTCCGCCGTGAGCCGCTCCATCCGGAGACGGTTCTGGAACTGGCCGAAGCTGGACTCGATGATGCGGCGCACGGCGGCCGGCTCGCGGTAGAGGTCCACGAGCAGCGCGGCGGAGCTGTACCCCACGCGGAACTGGCTCTGGATCGGCTCCGGCTCCCCGGCCAGGAGCTCTCGCACATCGTCCTCGGCCTCGGGGCTGTCCAGGCCGATCAGGCAGGTGCCGTCGGGATCGATCCCGCGCCGCCCCGCGCGGCCCGCCATCTGCGTGAGCTCGTTCAGGCTCAGCCGGCGGAAGCCCGCATCGCTCCGCTTCCGGACCCCCTGGATCACCACGGCCTTCGCCGGCATGTGGATCCCCAGGCTCATGGTCTCGGTGGCGAAGACCACCCGCACCAGCCCGCGCTCGAACAGGATCTCCGTCAGCCGTTTCAAGGCCGGCAGGATGCCGGCGTGGTGCATCCCCGCGCCCCGGCGCAGCCCGGCGAAAAGGAGCGCATTCACCTCCGTCTCGGCCACGATGCTGGGATAGTCCCGCAGCGTGTTGGCGATGGCTTCCTCCACCTCGGCGCGGCGCTCGGCCGGGAGCAGGGAGTCTTCGTCATCCAGATACCGCGAGAGCGCCCGTTCGCACCCGGCCCGGCTGAAGATGAAATAGATGGCCGGAAGCCAGCGCCGCTCGCGGAGCCGGGGGATTACCTGGGTCGGGCTGGCGGGGCGCCTCCGCTCCCAGTGCTGCCGGAAGCGGTCCCGGTCGCGGCTCCGCGCCTCGCGGCTGTGGAACCGGACTCGGGCGGCGGGCGGCGGCGGGCGGCGGCGGGCGTCCAGCGTCGCGAACTCGCCGTCCGGATGGCACAAGAGGTACGTGAGGGGCACGGGCCGCACGCTGTGCAAGATGGGATGGATGGGGCGATGGACCTCGCCGATCCAGGTGGCGATCTCGGTGAGGTTGCTGACGGTGGCGGAGAGCCCGACGAGCTGGATCGTCTGGGGCGCGTTGATGATGATCTCTTCCCAGACCGTGCCCCGTCCCTGGTCCCCGAGATAGTGGCACTCGTCCAGGACCGCCGTGGCGATGTCCTGTGGCCGCTCCCTGAACAGGAGGTTGCGCAGGATCTCGGTGGTCATCACCAGCACGGGGGCCCCGGGATTTACCTTCACATCGCCGGTCAGAATACCGACGAGGTCCCCGCCATACTGCCGGACGAAGTCGGCATACTTCTGGTTGCTCAGGGCCTTCAGGGGGGTGGTATAGATGACGCGGCGCTGTGCCGCCAGGGCCTGGTAGATCGCGAATTCCGCGATGAGCGTCTTGCCGGCCCCGGTCGGCGCCGAGACGAGGACCGACTCTCCGCTCAGCACCCAGCGGATGGCCTGCTCCTGAAAGGGATCGAGCGCGAAAGGGTACCGCTGCCGAAACGCCTCGAGGAGGGCTTCGTCTTCTGGGCGCGACGGGGGTGGAGCCGGTGCGTTGGCGAGCGGTGGGTTCACGGGGGATTGCTTTCATCCTGCCGGGACGGGAGCGCCGGTCAGGTTACTCGGTCGCCAGGTTGTGCCGCCGCCGGTACTCCCAGGGCGGTTCGGGGTTGGGGAGCGCCCACAGGCCGTACTTGCCCACGCGTGCTTGCCGCTCCGCCACATCGAGGGGGGCCCGGGCAGCCGTAATCGTCAGGGAGGGGTCCACCCACGCCAGCCCCTCCTTGACCAGCGCGACGTTCAAGTTGATGTCTCCCAGCCACACCACGGACAGGAGACGGCCCATGCGGTCCTTGCCGTACGTCACCAGTTGGACCTGCCGTTCCAGCGCCAGGTCCCGGAGGTAGGCGAACGCCTGCGTGCCGAACGGCTGCCCCTCCTCCAGCTCGCCCGCAGAGCCCGGCCGGGGCGGCTCGGGAAGCTCGACCCCCAACAGCTTGACCTCCATCGGCCCCCGGTCCGGCGAGACCACGGTGAGCTGGACACCGTACTGCACCATGCGCACCGTCCCCCAGAGGCGCGCCTCCGTCACATCCGTCCCGGCGTGCGCCGCCCCGATCCACGCCAGGACGAGTGCCGTCAGCGTCAGCGCCCTCCGGACACGACCCGTGTCCGTCGGGATGCCCCGCAGAGCGGCGGGGGACAGCCTCTTCCGATTCCAGGAGCGGTTCCGCATGTCCAAGGCGGCAGGGACAGTGGTCACGCCGCGGGCTGCGGGCGAATGGCCAGCACCTGCTTCGTGTTGAGCGCGACGAAGGGCATCGCCGTCCCGCTGGGCCCCACGGCATTGGTCAGGGCGATCATGAGGGGTTTGGTGTTCAGGTAGTCCAGCAGCCGGCCGCCAGCCGGCACGGTGATGTGGCCCCGGTACCATCCCAGGATGGTCAGGACCTCGACCGCCATCTCGTCGCGTTGAACCATCACACTCTCCTCTGCCCGGGCTCGCCGCTCCGCCAGGGGGGCGTCCCAAAGACCATCGCGCGCGTCCCGCCAGTTCACCACTCGTGCGAAGGCTACCCAATACGCCCCGCCCTGTCAACGACCAAAGGGCCGACGGCGGAGGGCCCCGGGCCCAGTCAGGCCTCCAGCTCGAGGCCTTCGGGCGCCGCCAGTGATCGCGGCGTATGGACGACCGGCTCCAATTCCTGAATCGGCTTCGTGCGGCCCGGATCGAGCTCGCTGAAGCGGCGGGCCGCGGGCAGCACGCGAGTCTCCAGCGACGCCACCGCCTTGTTGTAAAGCTCCACGGACCTGTCGAGGGCCTTCCCTACCCCGGCGAAATGCTCGACGAGGACGGCCAGCCGCTCGTGGACCTGCCGGCCCAGCTCGCTGATCCGCTGGGCATTCTCCGCGATCTGTTCCTGCCGCCACCCGTAGGCTGCCGTGAGCAGCAGGCCGATGAACGTCGTTGGGGTGGCGATGAGCACCTGGCTCGCCAGGGCGTCTTGCAGGAGCGTCGGATCCCGCTCGGCGGCGGCGGCCAGGAACACCTCGCCCGGGATGAACAGGACGACGAACTCCGGCGCCTGCGGGAACTGGCTCCAGTAGTCCTTGGCCTGCAGCCGCTTCACGTGGGCGCGAACCTGCTGGGCGTGGCGCACCAGGGCCGCCTCGCGCAGCTCGGGGGTGGGCGCCTCCAGGGCCTCCAGATAGGCGTTGAGGGCCACCTTGGCGTCCACCACGATGTCGCGTCTGGCGGGAAGATGCACGATCATGTCGGGCCGCAGGCGGCCTCCATCGGCCTGGACGCTCGTCTGCTCGTCGAAGTCACAGTACTTCGTCATCCCGGCCAGTTCGGCCGTCTTCCGGAGCGCGATCTCGCCCCAGCGGCCCCGGACCTGCGGCGCCCGCAGGGCGTTGACCAGGTTCGCCGTCTCGCGCTGCAGGGCCGCCTGCGCCTGCGCAACCTCGGTGAGCTGTCGGCCCACCCCGGAGATCTCCCGCAGCCGCTTCTCTTCCAGCTCCCTGGCCTCTTTCTGGTACGCCTCCAAGGCCTGCTGGAGCGGCTGGACGATCGTCTCGACGGCCGTCTTGCGGGCCTCCAGCTCACCCGTGGCCTCCTGCGTGAGCGCCTTGAACCGCTGCTCCGCCAGTTGGAGGAAGCCCTCGTTGCTGCTCTGCAGCGCCTCGGCGGCCAACGCCCGGAAGGCATCCGTGAGGCGCGTCTTTGCCTCGTCCAGGATCCGCTTCTGCTCCTCCAGGCCGGCCCGGGTCTCGTCGAGTCGCGCCTCGGCCTCGGCCTTCTCGGCTGTGAGAGTGCGGAGGTTGCTCTGCAGCCGATCGATGGCCTCGCGGCCGTGGTCGAGTTCGTTCCGGATCGCCGCGGCAGTTCCCTCTTGCGTCGCCAGCCGATTCTCCAGCGCGGCACGCCGCGAGCGAGACCGACTCGTGGCGTAGGCCCACCCCGCCACGGCACCCAGGATTCCCCCGACGAGCAGCAAAAGGATGTCGCCCATGTCCGACGCTCCCCACGTGTGATCTCTTCACCCAACCGCCGATGCCGAAGGACTATACCACGTCCCTCCGGTCCCTTGGCGCTGAATCGTCGATCAGGCGGAGGGCGCGACGAGGTCCGGACCGAAGGCCCAGAGGAGCACCCAGTCGTCCTCGACCCTCTCGAGGCAGACAACCGTGGCGTTTCGGAACCGGACGACTTCCCGGTTCGGATTCCCCGTCAGGAGGAGCGACGCCAGCCGAGCCATGTGCGGCAGGTGGCCGACCAGCATGAGCGGTTCCGCGGCGGACAGGGCGGCGTCCTGCGCCATCCCCGGATCCGCCGTGGGGGCAAGCCAGTCCACCTCCTGGAGATCTGGGCGTCGGCGTGAGGTGCCGGGCCAGGATCTCCGCCGTCTCGCGTGCTCGCGGCTTGGGAGAATGGCGGATCTCCGCCACGGCCAGCCCGACGATGGCGGCCTGCCTGGCCACCCGCTCGACACCCGCCCGTCCCCGCTCACTCAGCGGCTGGGTCGGATCCACCAGCTCCGAGATGGCTTCCCCGTGCCGAACCAGGTAGACCGGCATCTTCTTCCCTCCTGAGCCCTTACCGGTCGACAGGCGGGTCAATGCGAACGAACTGTCCCGCACGGACCGCGCCCAGTGCCACGACGCGCTGTCCGGTCTTCCGGGTTCGCCCGTCCACGTCGGTAATCGTGAAGTCGCCCGACTCGATCTTCAGCACTGTTGCGTCTTTGGTGTGTCCTGTCGAGATCGTATCATGCGCATGCCCCCTTGATCACGTGGTTCACTTCCAACATGTTAGGAGCCGTTACGAAATAACTTGTCCATATGCCGTTTCCGGAATTTCTCCGGTCAAGGTATTCTTTGACAACGGCTTAGCAGCTAGTATCATACGTATCCTAATGGCACTATAGAATCAATCGTGCCGATCATGAAGTCAGAAATCAACCATCCCACACCTTTGAGAAATGCCACGATGGGTCTGCGGTTATTCCGACCGCATTCATTACAGAAAAGGAGGCAGGTATCATGGTGAACGTACGGCGATTGGTGTCGATCGGCTTCATGACCCTCCTGATTCTCGGGCTCCTCACCTTCGTGCCGGCACAGGCCCAGGAGATCCGGCTGGGCTTCACCCCCCCGATCACGGGCGCCTCGGCGGCCCAGGGCTCCTACCAGAGCAAGGCCATCAAGCTGGCCTTGAAGCAGGTCAACGAGGCCGGCGGGATCAACGGGAAGAAGATCGACCTGCGCATCGTGGACAACCAGTCCACCAACCCGGGGGCCCTGGCGGCCCTCCAGAAGGCCGTGGAGCAGGAGAAGGTCCTGGCTCTGGTCGGCTCGGTCAAGAGCACCCAGATCCTGGCCGCCTCGGACGCCATCAAGGCCTACGGGGTTCCCACCATCGTCGGCGGGACGAACGTGGGCATCACCCGCCAGGGCAATCCCTGGCTGTTCCGGGTGCGGCCGGACGACTCCATCGCCGCCGCCGCCATCGTCAAATACATCAAGGAGGATACTTCGCTGACCAAGGTCGGCCTGCTACACGACACCGATGCCTTCGGAACGGGCGGGGCCGACCTGGTAGAAAAATACGCCAAGGAGCAGGGGCTCAACTTGGTGAAGCGGGAGAAGTACACCACCAAGGACAAGGACTATACGGCGCAACTGCTGTCGATCAAGAGCGCCGGCGCCCAGATCCTGGTTCTCTACGCCCCGAATCCCGAGGACTCCGCGATCGTCCTGCGCCAGTACCGGCAACTGGGCTCCCCCTACAAGTTCATCGGCACCCCCTCCACCATCGAGCGGGACTGCCTGAATCTGGCCAAAGAGGCCGCCGAGGGCATCTTCGGCATCGCC
The DNA here is from genome assembly GCA_963727695.1 of uncultured Methylomirabilota bacterium. Taxonomy (GTDB): domain Bacteria; phylum Methylomirabilota; class Methylomirabilia; order Methylomirabilales; family 2-02-FULL-66-22; genus 2-02-FULL-66-22. The sequence continues at coordinate 76,158 of CAVSHW010000042.1, forward strand.
GACTACGTGCCCGGCGCCAGCGAGGCCACGCGCAAGTACGCCGCGGACTATCTGAAGGAATACAACGAGGAGTTCGATCCGACCTCGGCTTGGACCTATGACGGCCTGAACCTCCTGGTCAACGCGATCAAGAAGGGAGGCGAGGACCGCGCCAAGATCCGCGAGGCCCTCCTGGCCACCCAGGGCTACACGGGCGTCCTGGGCACCTTCTCCTTCACTCCCGGCGGGGACGGCCTGAGCGAGGTGAGCGTCATCCAGGTCGAGAAGGGGAAGCACAAGCTGCTCAAGGTCGTCAACGTGGGGAGCAAGTAGCCGGCAGAGTGGGATCGCACGCGCCCCGGCGCCGACCCCGGTGTTCGCGCCGGGGTCGGGCCGGACGGAGCGCGTGAGGACCGGAAAGGACACACCGGAGGGAACGCCATGTCAGATGCCCAGTATCCCATCGGCAAGTTCGCACCCGACCCGGATGTTACGGGGGAGAAGCGCAAGCGCTGGATCGAGGAGATCGCGGCGGCGCCCGCCGGGTTCCGCCGGGCGGTGGCGGGTCTCACGGAGAAACAGCTCGACACCCCCTACCGCGAAGGCGGCTGGACGGTCCGACAGGTCGTCCACCACATGGCCGACAGCCATCTCCACAACCTGGTCCGCTTCCGTCTGGCCCTGACGGAGGATAGTCCGGCCATCACGGGGTACGACCCGGCGAAGTGGGCCGAGATTCCGGACGCCAAGACTGGCCCGGCAGAGGTTTCTCTTGCGCTCCTCCAGGCCATCCACGACCGCTGGGTCTTGCTCCTCCGAGCGATGCTCCCCGCGGATTTCGCCCGCACATTCCGGCGGCCGGACGGCCAGGTGGTGACGCTGGACCGCGCGTTGCAGACCTATGCCTGGCATGGCAAACACCATGCCGCCCAGATCACGGGGCTTCGCGAACGGATGGGGTGGAAGTAAGGCGCCTGCGGCGCCAATTGCGGATTGCGCGAATTCGGATTGCGGAAACGGCGGACGGAGAGTGTGAAGCCGGAGGCGATGCCTCTCGCGGCTCACGGCTCGACCAATAGGGGCGGTGCATGATGGAGATTTCACCCGAGGTGAAGGCGCTTTCGGCGGAGATGACCTCGTTGCGGCGCGACCTACACGCCCATCCGGAACTCGGCTTTCAGGAGGTGCGGACCGCGGGGATCATCGCGAAGCGCCTCACCGAGCTTGGGTATACGGTGCGGACCGGCCTGGGGAAGACCGGCGTCACCGGACTCCTGAAGGGAGGGAAGCCCGGCAAGACCGTCCTGCTGCGCGCCGACATCGACGCTCTGCCTATCCGCGAGGAGACGGATGTCCCCTGGCGGTCGGAGACGGTCGGCGTGATGCATGCCTGCGGCCACGACGCTCACACCGCCATGGGCCTTGCGGCGGCGGCGATCCTGGCCAAGGAGGCCCCATCCCTCGCCGGTGATCTCTTCTTCGTCTTCCAGCCCGCCGAGGAACTCCTGATCGGCGCGGAGGCGATGCTCAAGGACGGGGCGTTGGAAGGGGTGCGGGCGGACGCGGCCTTCGCCATCCACGTCATGAACCGATGGCCGGTCGGAACGGTGGCGATCTGCGACGGTGCGGCCATGACGTCGGCCGACAAGCTCACGCTGACCATCACGGGGCGGGGCGGTCACGGGGCCAGCCCGCACCTGGCCATCGACCCGATCGTCGCCTCGGCCCAGATCATCACGGCGCTCCAGACCCTGGTAAGCCGCGAGACCCCGCCGCTTTCCACCGCCGTCCTCAGCCTCACGACGCTCAAGGCCGGCACCGCGTTCAACATCATCCCGGACGCAGTGGAGATGACCGGGACGCTGCGCTGCTTCGATGCCGCCCTGCGCGACAAGCTCCTGGCGGGCCTGCGCCGCACGGCGGAAGGCCTGGCCGCCTCGTTGCGCTGCACCGCCCGGGTCGAGAGCCAGTTCCTCACCCCTGCCCTCCTCAACGATCCTGCGGTGACTGCGCTCGCGCGTGAGGTCGCCGCCACGATCGTCGGGGAGTCTCGGGTCGTCGCCGCGGAGCCGCTCACCGGCTCCGATGACGTCGCCTACTTCTGGGAGAAGGTGCCGGGCTGTTACGCCTTCGTCGGCTCGGCCAAGCCCGAGTGGTCCCCGGCCCCCGCGGCCCACAACGCCAAGTTCGACATCGACGAATCGGCGCTGGAGATCGGGGCGAATTTCCTGGTCCGCGCGGCGCGAGCGGCCCTGCAGTCCCGCTAAGGACCGGCTTCGTTCCGCCGTACGGCGCCATCCCCGGCGACGAATCGGGATGCGGATCACCCCGTCATCTACGATCACTCCTTCGGCGTCCTCAGCCGCGAACCCCCCCTTTGTCTTGCGCCGACAGATGCTCGACGGTTTCTCCGGTGTCCGCGAAAGTCCGCGTGACATGGGGAGCGCCGTACACCCAGAGGATCCGTAGGGGGGTCGCGCCGCGGTTGATGAACCGGTGGAAGATCCCGGCCGGCACATGGGTCGTGTCATAGGGCACGATGTCGTATCGTTCATCCCCCACTTCGACCGTCGCCTCGCCCTCCAAGAGCACGACCATCTCCTCGGTGTTGTGCTTATGCGACTTCAGGGCGGCCCCGACAGGGAACACGCTGATCCCGCTCACAAACGCGTGCGCGCCCGTGGCTTCCAGCAGAAGCGGCTTGGTCTCCACGCCACTGCCGCGCGGGACGACTGGTATCTCCGCGAACCGAATGATCTTGGGTTGGACCATGGAACCCTCCTAGGTGTGTGCGATTATGGAACGGCCCCCTCCCGTCAGGATGCGACAATCTTGGGCACGCAGTCTACCGCATAGGGGAGGACTAAGACTCGGGCGTTTCCGCCCTTCATCTGTAGCGCCTGGCGCACGGCATCTTGCGGGGTGTCTGCGGAGCGAAAGAACATGGCCTCCAGGTCTGCCTTGGGTATCCCCGCACAGCACACCACCACCGGATGCTTGGCCAGCGCCCGCGCGCACATGAAGGCTTTCGAGGAGTGCTCCCGCGTGAAACCTTCGCGTTTGAAGCGCTCGATGACGTCCTGCGGACTCTTCGCCCCCTTGAGCCAGACAGCGAACCTCCCGATCCCGTCCGCGCACTCCGCCAGCAGGACGATCACGCCCGCCTTCGCGGCGACCTGCTCCGCCGTGGACATGGCCTTCTGGGCCTGGTGCAGATCGATGTCGCGCGGGAAGCCTCCGGGCGTGACGATCACCACATCGTATTTCTGCGGAAAAGTCGTAACCCAGCTCTGCTCGCACACCGCGACGCCGGCTTCGTGCGCGGCCACGAGGTCCCCGGCCACGGCGCGGACCACCTCACCTTTGCAGTTCTTGACCGCGTTGATGATGAAGTCGATGCCGACGGTCCGGGCCACCGTAACCGCCACCTCGTGAAAAGGATTCCCCTTCATCCACCCCATGGCGGGATCGTACGGCCGGATGGGGAACGAATGCTGTTTCGCGATCGTCTCGATGGCCGCCACGCCCGGGGTTAAGCTCTTGCGGCCCCCGCTATATCCCGCCGCCTGATGCGGCGCGATCAGGCCGGTCAGGATCCGAACCGATGCCCTGGCGACATGCGTGTTCACCCGAATGGGGATCTCCACACCCGGCGCGGATATCGCGGTCAACACGCTATCGTCTTCACACGCGTGGTTGACCACCCGGAGCGTCTGCGCATATTCCTCGCCGATCATCCGAGCGATCTCGTCGGGCGTGTTCGGCCGATGGTTCCCGGTGGCGATGACCACGGTCACGGCCGCCCGCGGGATCCCGGCAAGTCGCAGCTCCTCGAGAATGGCGGCGAGCATTTCCCGGCTGGGCGCCGGCCGAGTGATGTCGTTGACGACCACCACCGCATCCGGTCTTCCCGCCGCGATCTCCCGCAGCGGCGGGCTGCCGATCGGCGCCGCCATGGCCCGTCGGATCTCCGCGCCGACATCGGGCACTCGCGGCAGCTCGCGGGGATACGTGACCGTCGATTCATCCGGAACCGTGACCTCGACGCTGCCTTTCCCGTATGGAAGATTCACTCGCATGTCTTTCTCCCCTTCGCCTGCGCGCCGCAGATGGGCCGTGTCCAGCAGTCTGCTGCTCAGAGCCCCAGAAGGCGCGAGGGATTCTCCCGGGTCATGAGACGAATATCTTCGGGCGGAATCCCGGCCTCGAGCATCTGGCCGATGTACCAGCCCATCCCTTCCGGAGCGGGCGGGCTATCGACCTGGCCGAAATCCGTCGCCATGACCACATGCTCAGGGCCGACGGCCGTGATCTGCTCCGCTAATCCCTTCGGGGACGACTCTCCGTGGCCTGGGGCAGTGACGCTTCGGATGCACACTTCCATCACTGCCCCTTTGGCGGCCAGTGCGCACTGCTCTGTGAGGCTCATCCCGATCAGCCACAACTCTGGATGATTGACGAGGATCTTCTGCACGCCGATGGCCACGGCGGCATCCACCACGGCCTTGATCTCGGGTACCGAGAGATGGCCGGTTGCCAGAATAATGTCCGCATCGGCGATCAGCTTCAAGATCTCGACGAGCTCAGGCTTCACAACACCATCATCACCGACCACATCCACCGGCTGGGCCTTGAACCCCTGCGACATGACTCCCAGGTTTCCCGTAACTCTGGTCTTGGTCTTCTCGATGTGGTTGGCCGCAGAGAGGGTGGGGAGCCAGACGATCTTCGCCCCCATCCGGATAGCGACCTTGACGGCCTCCGGGTTCAACCCCCCGCAGGCCGGGAGATTCAAGGCAAGGCCGCCGAAGATGCGCAGTTCCGGGAACATGGTCTGGGCGATCTGCGCTCGATCGGCAGTCAACATGTGGTGGGACTTCAGCACCATCGCGGCCATGCCGGCGTCCCGGGCGGCTCGGGCCAGCGCAAGGTCGTCCAGCAGCCGGGGGACGATATCCGGTGCCGCGTGGATGTGCAAATCCGCGGCACCCCTGAGGAGATCTCGCGCAAGGTCCGACATCTTACCCCCTCTTTCCCGCCGCGATTGGATACCGCTGCGGGAAATAGATGAGTCCCGCGAGCGCCAATCCGATCAGGTCCGTGACGATGCCCGGCTGGATCAGCATCGCTCCCGCAATGGCCATGACGAATCGCTTCGCCCAGCCGATCCGTCCGCCAAAATACCCCACAGCGAAGGTCCCCAGGAAGAACACGCCGACGAACGCAGGCAACGCGGCGTACAAGATCTCGAACAGCGATCCGGAGAGCAACAGGCTCTCGCTATAGACGAACATGAATGGGACGATGAACCCCGCCAGCCCAAGCCGAGTTGCCAGCCACCCGGTCCTCCACCAGTTGGACCCGGCGAGAGACGACGTCACGAACACGGCCGCGCAGACCGGCGGTGTGATGGCGCCCAGGCAGGCGAAGTAAAAAGTGAAGAGGTGAGCTGGGAGTGGTTTCAAGCCGAGCCCGATCAGCGCCGGCACGACGATGGATCCCCCGAGCACGTAAACCGCGGTGGGCGGGATTCCCATCCCGAGGATGATGAGAACCACCATGGCGAGGATCAGCGTGGCGACCATGTTCTCCCGGCCCAGGGAGACGAGCATATCGGAGAACTTCACGGCGAGGCCGGTCAATCCCAGCATGGCAACGACGATCTGGGCGGAGGCGAGCAGGACGGCGATCTCGGCGATGGCCTTCCCCGCCGCCTCCATGCTCGCCAGCGCGATCTTGAACAGCGACCGTAGCCGCTGCACCGGGCGTCCCTCCACCATGAAGACGGTAAGGGCGAACGCCAGGACGGAGGCCCAGTAGGCACCCATCTGCACTGTGTAGCCGGTGCTGAAGGCCAAGACCAGGGCGGCCACGGGGATCAGCGGCAGGATGACCTTCTTGGCTGTGAGGCGTGCCCTGATGAGCCGCTCCTCCTCCATCGGAATGGTGGGGAAGTCGTTCTTGACCGCTTCCAGGTGGATCGACACGATCAGCCCCGCGTAGTACAGCAGCGCGGGGAGCACCGCCGCCCAGGCGACCTTGGCATACGAGATCCCGAGAAACTGCGCGATCAGGAACGCGCCGGCCCCCATCACGGGGGGCATGATCTGCCCGCCTGTTCCCGCCACGGCCTCCGTGGCCGCCGCGAATTCCTTGGAGAATCCCGCTCGCTTCATCAGGGGGATGGTGAACGTCCCGATGGTGGCGGCATTGGCCACGGCGCTTCCCGAGATCATCCCGAACAGACAGCTCGCCACGGCGGCCACCTTCGCCGGACCCCCGCGCGTCCGCGCCGAGGCCAGAAAGGCGATGTCGAGAAACGCTTCCCCGCCCCCCGTCTTCAAAAGGACCGCCCCAAAGATCAGGAAAATGGCGAGGATGGTGGCCGAAATCTGGAGCATCACCCCCCAGAAACCCTGGGGACTCACGTACAGGTTGCGGACGATCACCTCCCAAGAGAAGCCCCCGTGTCCGAACTGCCCGGGCACGAACTGGCCAAAGAGCGCGTAGAGGATCGAGAGGGAGACCAGGACCGGAAAAATCCAGCCCAGCGAACGACGCGCCGCATCGAGCACCAGGAGCAGCAGCGGGATCCCCAGGATGAGGTCGAGGTTGGATTCGACGTAGCTGAAGTCCATGATCGCGAGGCCGTTCCAGACGATGTAGGCGGCGGCCGCCAGGACCACCCCGATGCAGAGGAGGTCATAGACGGGCACGGCGCGGCGCGGCGTCGATCGCCGGAGCGGATAGGCCCAGAGCACGATGGTCAGGGCGAAGGCCAGGTGAATAGCGTAGTGGACCACCCCAAGCATGGGGCGAGCCCCGGCCGTGTAGAACTGGAACACCCCGAAGGCCGTACAGATGAGGGCCAGGCCGCGCTTGGCCCAGCCGCCCATGCCCTCGCGTTTCGTCGGATCGATCTCCTCGCGGAGGTCGGGTACTCCCCCGCCGCTCGATTCAAGCTGTGACATGGCCTGGCCCCTCTTCCGTCATCGCTTGTACTCGGGCGGAATCAAACGATCCGGAACCTGGACGCCGTGCTCGATAAAGTAGCGCACCGCTCCGGCGTGGAGCGGGATCGGCGACCGGAGGGTCAATTCGATCACGTTGTTGTTGGCGGCCGACGGATAGGCTCGCTGCCACTGCGGCTTGCCCCCCTCCCACATCGCCTTGAAGAAGGCATACCCCACCTCCTCCGGCAGATCGCTCGTGGTCTGGCCCCCCGTGAGCACGGCGACCGTCTGGACCTCCTGGGAGTTCCCGTACGTCTTGGCGGGAATGGTGTACGGCACCCAGTAGGGGTACTTCTCGATCGCCTTGGCCTGCTGCTCCTTTGTCAGGCCGATCATCTCCAGCTCGACGCTCGGCATGATCTGCTGAAAGAAGCTGTCTGGCACGGGACCGGTCTTGGACAGCCCAATGATCTGTCGATTCTCGACCGCCTCGATGGCGCTTTGCTGTGTGGCCTCGAAATACTTCGGCTTCACACCGAACATCTCGAAGATTTTCTTGGTTATGGGGACGATGCCTCCGCCGGCTCCGCCGGGATTGAAGTCTTTGCCGGTCAACCCCTCGATGGACTTGATCCCCGAGGATTTGGCCACGCCCCACTGGGCGATGAGAAAATCATAGTACCAGAGAATCCGCATCTTCTTGTTGGGCTGGCCCTGGAACTGCTCTTCGCCGAGGTAGCTGGTGTAGTCCAGGTCGGCCATGCTGTTGCCCAGAGCCGCCTGCTTGGCCCGGACGCGCTTCGTGATGTCCAGCGCACCGGTGGTCTCCGTCACCGTGATGTTGAACTGGGGATACACGGTCTTCACCGCCTTGGCAATGGACACCCAGTAGGTGTAGACCGGCGACACCGAGGGCGCCGCGGCGAAGGTATAGTTCCCGCCCTTGACGAGCACCTCCGGCGTCTTGGTCGGCCCCGGCGCAGCCGGGGCGGCGGGAGCGCCGGCGGAAGCAGGACCGACGCGAGCGAGGAGCATGAGCGCGATGAGGCACCACTGCAGGGGGCGTACGGCGTTCATATTCGACCTCCTCTCACACCAAGCGCGTGACATCTTCGGCAACCCGGGGATAGTCGAAGAGCATCTCCCGGTCATGGCCGGGGAAGAGCAAGCTCAGATCGCCTCCCACCTTTCGCCGGAGCTTCGAGTAGCTGTTCATCCAGCCCGGCAAGTCACAGACGAGGCTGCTGGGCAGGTCGATTTCGAAACTCTTTCGCAGATGGGCGCAGTCGGACGTCAGGACGGCAACACCCTTTGCCGTCTTGACGGCGACCGATTGCAGGGCGGGCGTGTGTCCCGGAGTCAAAAGGACTTCGATGCCGGGTACGATCTGGCGATCTCCGTCGATCAGAGCGAGCCGATCCGACCCGCGAAGATTTCCAAGCTGCTCTATGGCCACCGGATCCGACACCTTGGCGAAGGGCGGTCTCTTGGCGATCGGGTCAGCAATCCAGAATTCGAATTCCTCCCGCTGAACGTACACCTTGGCCTGCGGAAATAGCTCCAGCCCGCCGGCGTGATCCTGATGGATGTGCGTGAGGACCAGATGCTCCACGGTGGCGGCGTTGATCCCGATCCGTGCCAGGACCGCATCCGGGCTGACGTATCCCTTGAGGTTCTTCTGCGCCGCCCACGCAGGACGAACACCGCAATCGACGACGACCGTGGCTCCCTTCCCTTGGATCACCCAAATGTAGTAATACCGGTCGATCGTCTTGTCCCAATCCGTGTCGAGGAGAACCTTGGCCACCGAGCTGGTGAAGGGACCGGCGTACTTGAGGGCGAAAATCGCGAACTCCGACTTGTCGGCAGCGCGAGCCTCTCTCCGCATGAACACCCCCTTCGGTGGCATACGCTCCAAGCGAGCGCTCCCAAAAGTGACCGCGGCTTATACGAGAGGACAGTCTTCCCTCTCGCCGAATCATCCTACTCCATGCGAAGACCGCCGCGCCAGCACACAATCCTGTGCGGTTGGCTCAGACACACCCAACCCGCGGTCGTACGGTGCCGCGGACGAACCAGACAACCGTGTGGTGCGGGGTTACGCGACGAGGTGCCGCAGGATGCCCTCGGTGAACTCGCTGGTATTGGCCGTTCCGCCCAGGTCGCGGGTTCTCGGCCCCTTCTTTAGGGTCTCCGCAACCGCCCGCTCGATCGCGCGTCCTGCTTCCCCCGCGGCGAGGTCCTTGCGTTCCTCTGCCAGCCAGGAGAGCAGCATCGCCGATGAAAGAATGAGTCCCACGGGATTTGCGATCCCCTTCCCGGCAATGTCGGGCGCCGAGCCGTGGCTTGCCTGGGCCATGGCGCGGCCAGTGCCCGCGTTGATGGATGGTGCCATACCCAGGCTGCCGCTCAATTCTCCCGTGAGGTCCGACAGGATGTCGCCGAACATGTTGGTCGTCAGGATCACATCGAAGTCTCCGCCGCGACGCACGAGGTGTGCCGTCATGGCGTCGATGTGGTAATCCTCGACAGCCACTTCTGGAAACTGCTTTGCCACGTCGCGGCAAGCCTCCAGGAACAGGCCGTAGGCTTTGCGGATCACGTTGGCCTTGTGAACCATGGCGACCCTCCCCCGGCGTTGTCGGGCCAGGGTGAAGGCCGTGCGGGCAATTCGCTCCGACGCGCGGCGGGTGATCTTGCCCAGCGTCAACGCCACGTCGGGGGTAGCCAGGACCTCACCGACGCCCCACGCCATGTTGCGGTCGGTGTAGAATCCTTCCGTATTCTCTCGAACGATCACCAGATCCATCTTCGGTGAGACGGCCAGCAAACCGGGATAGGCACGCGCCGGGCGGATGTTCGCGTAGAGATCGAAGTGATGCCGCAGCGTCCCACTGGGGTTGAGCTTTTCCCGCTCGGCAGCCGGGTACGACACCGAATCATGGGGGCCCATGATCCACCCATCACACTTATCAAGGGCGCTCACTGTGGACTCTGGCGTGGCAACCCCAAACTTCTGGATCGCCTCCCATCCGATGGGGAGCGGCACCCACTCGAATCGGAGACGGCTGTCCCGTTGTTGTGCCGCCTCTAGCACTCGCATCGTGGCCTCGACGATCTCGGGGCCGATTCCATCCCCGCGTAATACGCCAAGTCGGTACGCCATCATTCCACCTCCGGAAGGTTTCTGAGACTCGCACGCGAAGTCGTTCACAGGCCTCCATCAGGTCGAGGGCCCTCTCAAGCAGCCGACTGGATCTGTTTGGATGGCTTTTGGGGTCGATGCCGACCCTGATTGGACAATAGCATATCGAGCGGATGCGCGCACGCATGCGCCCACATCGCTGCGGAAGGTGGGGAAGATGCCGAAAGGGGGAGAGGGGATCCCGGCTATTTCTCTTCCACCGGGAGCAAGTGGATGGCGTTCACGGTCAGCTCCTCGCAGACCTTGGCGCAGATGAAGCAGCCGATGCACTCGTCTTCACGGATATGGATCGAGGAGGGGGGCTGAGGGCTGACGGCCTGGGGGACGGGCTCGATGCAGTCCACGAGGCAGTAATCCACGCAGGTGTTGCATCCCGTGCAGTCATCCTGGACGACGGCAACCAGCCGCGGTCGCGGCGCACCGGCCGCGGGTTTCTCGTGGGCGAGGGGGCGGCGAGTCTCCATGGGTTACAGCATCCCCAGCTCAAGCCGGGCGGCCTCGGACATCCTGGACGGCTCCCAGGGCGGGTCGAAGACAACGTCCACCCGGGCATCGGTCACGCCGGCGAGCGAGCGAATCTTGGCTTCGGCCAAGAGCGGCAGCTCGGCCGCCGAGGGGCAATTGGGCGAGGTGAGCGTCATCTGGACCTCGACGACCCCGGAGGGACTCACCCCGACATGGTAGATCAGGCCCAGCTCGTAGATGTTGACCGGGATCTCCGGGTCATAGCACGTCTTGAGGGCCTCGACGACCTTGCCCTCGATCTCTTTCGGATTCGCGACGATTCCGCTCATGTTCTCTGCCCCTGGTGACAGCAATCCGGCGATTGGGCGATCAGGCGACCGGGAAGGCCTCGAACGGTCGAACTGCCGAACCGTCGAATTGCTTGATTGCCCATCCGCCTACTCCGTCGAGACGGCCTCGTCCTTGCCTTCCAGCGCGGCGTGCAGCGTGTGCCACGGCAAGCTGGCGCACTTGACCCGCACCGGGAACTCGCTCACACCGCAGAAGACGGCGAGCTTGCCCAGCTCCATCGGATCCGCGCCCTGGCCCTCACCGGTCACCATCTCGTGGAACTTCTTGAACAGCTCCTCGGCTTCGGCCTTGGTCTTGCCCTTGAGCGCCGTCGTCATCAACGAGGCGGCGGACTGCGAGATGGCGCAGCCGGCTCCCTGGAAACTGATCTCCTTGATTACGTCCCCGTCCATCTGTAGATAGACGGTGATCTCGTCCCCGCATAGCGGATTGTGGCCCTCCGCGTGCCGGTTGGCGCACTCCATCTTCTGGAAGTTTCGCGGCCGCTTGTAGTGGTCCAGGATGACTTGCTGGTAGAGCTCGCGAAGGTCCGACATTAGGCAAACACCTCGATGGCCTTGTGGATCGCCTTGGCCAGCGCGTCCAGGTCCGCGCGTGTATTGTAGAACGCCAGCGACGCCCGGGCGGCGGCCGGCACCCCGAACCGCTTCATGACCGGCATGGCGCAGTGGTGTCCCGCTCGGATCGCAACCCCTTCCAGGTCCAGGATCGTGCCGACATCGTGGGCGTGGATCCCGTCCAGGAGGAAGGAAAAGACCCCCGCCTTCTCCTTGGCCGTCCCGAGCATGCGCAGCCCGGGAATAGCCGCGAGGAGCTCCGTCCCGTAGTCCAGAAGCTCCGACTCGTAGGCCGCGATCTGCTGCATACCGATCTTTTCGACATATTCGATGGCGGCGGCCAGCCCGATGGTGCCGGCGATGTTGGGCGTTCCCGCCTCGAATTTGTGAGGCAGCGCGTTGTAGACCGTCTTCTCGAAGCTCACGGCGCTGATCATGTCCCCGCCACCCTGGTAGGGCGGCATGGATTCGAGCAGCTCCGCCTTGCCGTAGAGCACCCCGATGCCGGTCGGGCCGAAGAGCTTGTGCCCCGAAAAGACGTAGAAGTCGCAGTCCAGCGCGCGGACATCTACCGGCATGTGTGGGATGGCCTGCGCTCCGTCCACCAGGACGGGGATGCCCCGCCGGTGCGCTAGGCCGATGATATCGGAGATCGGGTTGATCGTCCCCAGAACGTTGGAGACATGCGCCACCGCAACGATCTTCGTCCGGTCGGAGAGCAGCCGCTCGTACTCGTCCATCACAAGCTCCCCGGCATCGTTCATGGGGATGACCTTGAGGCTCGCCCGCTTCTCCTCGCAGATCATCTGCCAGGGCACGATGTTGGAGTGGTGCTCCATGGCCGAGACGATGACCTCGTCGCCCGCCCGCAGGTGCTTCCGGCCGTAGCTCTGGGCCACCAGATTGATCCCTTCGGTGGCCCCACGGGTGAAGATGATCTCCCGATCGTGCGACGCGTTCAGGAACCGCCGCACGCGGGTGCGCCCGCTCTCGTACGACTGGGTCGCCACCTGGCTGAGGAAATGGACCCCGCGGTGCACGTTGGAGTTCTCCTCCGTGTAGTAGCGCATCAGGGTGTCCAGGACCGCCTGCGGCTTCTGGGTGGTGGCGGCGTTGTCCAGGTACACCAGCGGCTTCCCGTGGACTTTCGTCCACAGAATGGGGAAGTCCTCGCGGATCTTCTCCGCCCCAAAGCCGACCAGACACTCTTGACAGGGCTCTTCCGATGTCCGGCACACCGCGTGCTTCATCACATCCCCTCCAGCAGGTTCCCCTGCGGCATCCAGCGTCGCACCAGTTCCTCCAGGTGGCGCCGGACCGGCTCGACCTTCATGCGCTGCAGCACCTCGCCGGCGAAGGCAAAGAGAAGCAGCGCCTTGGCCGATGCCTCTGGAATCCCGCGGGCGCGCAGGTAGAAGATCGCGTCGTCATCGATCTGCCCCACCGTCGCCCCATGGGTGCACTTCACATCGTCGGCATAGATCTCCAGCTGAGGCTTGGTGTCGATCTGCGCCTCCTCGGAGAGGAGCAGGTTCATGTTGGTCTGCTTGGCGTCCGTCTTTTGGGCGTCCTTGTGGACCACGATCCGGCCGTGGAACACCCCGCGGGCCTGGTCATCCAGAACCCCTTTGTAGAACTGTCGGCTGTTACAGCGGGGGCTCAGGTGCTCCACCCACATGAAGTTGTCCATGTGCTGCCGGCCTTTGGCCATGAACAGGCCGTTGATCAGGCACTCGCCCCCCTCGCCGGCCAGGATGGGGTGAATATTGCGGCGCACCAGTGCCCCGCCCAGGAGCAGGGTGTGGGAGGTGAGGTTGCTCGACCGCCCCTGCTGGCTTCGCAGGGTGCAGACGGAGTACGCCTGGAGACTCTCCCGCTCGATCAGGTAGTGATCGAGGACGCTCCCGTCTCCCACCACCATCTCGGTGAGTCCGTTCGAGAAGCTGATCCCGTCCCCGAGCGAGACGTAGTCCTCCACGACAGACGCCTGGCTGTTCTCGCCCGCCACGATCAGCGTCCGCGGATGCGTCGCCATCGGCTCGGCGCCCGGGGCGGAGACATACAGGACGTGAATCGGCTGCTCCACGACCCTGCCGCGCGGAATCTGAATGAAAGCTCCGTCTTCCATCAGCGCGGTGTTGAGGGCCGAAAATGTATCCTGCTGGAAGTCGGCGTACCGCGCAAGATGCCCCTCCAGCAGGGCGCGATCCGCGGTCATGGCCTGCGCCAGGCTCTGCACTCGGACCCCCTTCGGGAGGCCGGCAAGCGCCGAGAGCGCGGGCGCGTACCGGCCGTTCACGAGCACCACGCGGGGCGCGGTGAGCCCCGCGAACGCGAACGGCTCGAGGGCGCCGACGTCCACCTTGCAGGCCGTCACGTCGGCCGGACGGAATGCCGTCTGGGCGATGGGGCTCAGGTTGGTGAAACGCCAGTCCTCGTCCCGGGTGGTCGGAAAACCGAGCGCGGCAAACCGATCCATCGCCTCCTGGCGCACCGGCAGGAGCCAATCCTGACCGGAGGATTTCGCCCTGGCCTCAACCTGCGCGAACTGGTCGAGATACCGCGCGACCGACTGCGACTTGCTATCCACTGCCTCTGTCCTCGCCATGCCCGTTTACCCTTCCGTCTATCAGATGCTGAAGAACCTATTTTCTCCCAGGCTGCTCAAAAAGGTCCAGATGCAAGACGGAACGCGCAGAGCGGGGTACCCACCGCAGGTGGGTCCAGGCGTACTCCAGGTACGCCGCAACGAGTGCTCAAGCGTTCCAACGCAGCAGATGGGCCTTTTTCAGCAGCCTGCTAGCCGACCGGCGCCCCGGTACGGACCGCCTCTTCCAGGCCGGCGTAGCCGCTGGCCTCCAGCTCCAGGGCTAGCTCCTTGCCGCCGGACTTGACGATTCGGCCGTCCACCAGCACGTGGACAAGATCGGGGACGATGTAATCGAGGAGCCGCTGGTAGTGGGTCACCACCAGGACGGTGCGGTCGGGGCTGCGCAGGGCGTTGACCCCGCCGGCGACGATCTTGAGAGCGTCGATGTCCAGACCCGAGTCGGTCTCATCCAGGATGGCGAGCTTCGGCTGCAAGACCGCCATCTGGAAGATCTCGTTCCGCTTCTTCTCGCCTCCCGAGAACCCCTCGTTCACCGAACGGTTGAGCATCCGCTCGTCGATGTCCAGGAGCTTCATCTTGGACTTCACCAGCGACAGGAAGTCCATGGCGTCCAGCTCCTCCTGGCCGTGGTATTTCCGCACGGCGTTGACGGCGGCCTTGAGAAAGTACGTGTTGTTCACTCCGGGGATCTCCACCGGGTACTGGAAAGCCAGGAAGACCCCCTCACAGGCCCGCTCTTCGGGCGACATCTCCAGCAGGTTCTTCCCGTAATAGCGGACCTCGCCCTCCGTGACCTCGTAGCCGTCGCGGCCGGCCAGGACGTGGGCCAGCGTGCTCTTGCCCGAGCCGTTCGGGCCCATGATCGCGTGGACCTCGCCCGGCTTGATGGTGAGGGTGAGCCCCTTCAGGATCTCGCGGTCTTGCACCTTGGCGTGCAGGTTCTTGATCTCAAGCATCGTCTCTTCCTTCTGTGGTCGGTTCGACCGATCGCATTCGCCCAAGCGCCCTGAAAGAGTGCGCCATCTCTGCGCTCTCTGCGTCCTCTGCGGTGAAGAGATCCGAAATTAGCCGACGCTTCCCTCGAGACTCACGCTCAGCAGCTTCTGCGCCTCGACGGCGAATTCCATGGGCAACTCCTTGAAGACCTGCCTGCAGAACCCCCCCACGATCAAGGAGACCGCATCCTCCTTGGAGATTGCCCGCTGATTGCAGTAGAAGATCTGGTCGTCGCCGATCTTGGAGGTGGACGCCTCATGCTCCATCCGAGCCGTGGCGTTCTTCACCTCGATGTACGGGAAGGTGTGGGCCCCGCACTTGTCGCCGATCAGCAGCGAGTCGCACTGGGTGTAGTTCCGCGCCCCCCTGGCCCCCTTTTGGATGCGCACCATCCCCCGGTAGGTGTTCTGGCCGTGCCCCGCCGAGATGCCCTTGGACACGATGGTGCTCTTGGTGTTCTTCCCGATGTGGATCATCTTCGTGCCGGTGTCGGCCTGCTGGTAGTTGTTCGTCAGGGCCACCGAGTAGAACTCCCCGACCGAGTTGTCTCCTTGCAGGATGCAGCTCGGATACTTCCAGGTGATCGACGAGCCCGTCTCCACCTGGGTCCAGGAGATGTGGGAGTTGACCCCCTGGCACTTGCCCCGCTTCGTCACGAAATTGTAGATGCCGCCCTTGCCCTCCTTGTCCCCCGGATACCAGTTCTGGATGGTCGAGTACTTGATGCGGGCGTTGTCCAGCGCCACCAGCTCAACCACGGCCGCGTGAAGCTGATTGGTGTCGCGGATGGGGGCGGTGCAGCCCTCCAGGTAGCTCACGTTGGCCCCCTCTTCGGCGACGATCAGCGTCCGCTCGAACTGCCCGGTGTCCGCCGCGTTGATCCGGAAGTAGGTGGAGAGCTCCATGGGGCAGCGGACCCCTTTGGGGATATAGCAGAACGACCCGTCGCTGAAGACCGCGGCATTGAGCGCCGCGAAGAAGTTGTCGGTATAGGGAACCACCGAGCCCAGGTACTTCTGCACCAAGTCCGGGTGGTTCTGCACCGCCTCGGAGAAAGAGCAAAAAATGATCCCCAGCTCGGCCAGCTTGCCCTTGAAGGTCGTGGCCACCGAGACGCTATCGAAGACCGCGTCCACCGCCACACCGCTGAAGCGCTTCTGCTCCTCCAGAGGGATCCCCAGCTTGTCGAAGGTCCGCCGGACTTCCGGGTCCACCTCGTCGAGACTCTTCAGCACCTTCTTAGGCTTCGGCGCCGAATAGTAGACGATGTCCTGGTAGTCGATGGGCGGATAGCTGATATTCGCCCACTTCGGCTCGGCGTCCTCTTTCTCCAGCGTGGCCCAGTACCGGTAGGCCTTGAGTCGCCACTCCAGCATGAAGGACGGCTCCTTCTTCTTGGCCGAGATCAGCCGGATGATGTCCTCGCTCAACCCCTTGGGAATCGTATCCGTCTCGACGTCGGTCACGAAGCCGTACTTGTACTCCTGATTGGCTAATGCCTCGATCGTGTCGGTGGAAGTGCTCATCTCGTCTCCCTCGATCGTCCCGCGGTGATTCTGCGTTCGGGGCGGATTTTCTTCTTGTAAGCGTCAGCGACGCCACCAGGGGCCACCAGGGTCTCCCGGAGCGCCGCCCCCGCGGGTGCCCCCGTCCCCGGCACGGAGATCCGCTCCCCGAGCGGACCGACCCGGGGTAAGGGGCCGGCCTCGACGGGGGTCAGGCGTCGGAGGGAGGCCCTGGTGGCCCCGGCGATTAGGCGACCGACTTCCGACCCACGACACTGGCTGCACGGATACTCCTTCTTTACCTGGGGCTTGCGCCAAGCACCGCACCGGATCGTCCGGCGAGTCCGGCGAGAAATGCCCGCCCGCCCGCGTCCCCGTCCACCCCCAGCCGCACGTACGGAACGCCCCGCTGCATCAGGGGTCTGGCGTCTACCTCGGCCCGCAACGAGACCGCCACGATACGAAGGCCTGGGGCTAGCTCCTGGATGGCGGAGGCCAAGAGAAGCCCTCCCAGGCCGTGACTTTCCAGATCCAGGATCACAAGGTCTGCGACCAGCGCCTTCACGGCAGCCAGGAGCTCCATTCCCGACTCGCACACCGTCAGGCGGTCGGCACGCTCCGCAAAGGACTGCTGGACGGCCTCCCGCATCACCGGATTGTCGGAGCACAGGATGATGTGCATGAGCGTCGGCCACTCCCTCTTGGTATCCGTTCATCGTGCAGTCCTATGCAGAGGCAAGCCTCGTACCAGTTCCAGCCGTCTCCTCCTGTTGGACTGCGATATTGATAACTAACCGGAAATACAAGAGAGAAGCGGTGGAGATGATCGAACTCAGGAAGAGAGCGCTAGAGAAATGAATGGGAGAAACTCCGAGGGGGGTCGGAGTTTCTCCCGGTAGTCACTTCGTGTTTATGTTTTGGCTTCCGTGATTACGAGCTGCCGCTACGGAACCGAAGAACTTACGACGTCAGACCGAGCTTTCCTTCGTAGATGAACGCCCGGGCGTTTTCGGCGATGACCTCCGGGTCGACTTTCAATCGGGCCACGCCGGTCTCCATGGCGGAGATGGCCACCGCCTTGGCGACGGCAACGGGCACGCGGAAGTCCAGCATGTAGGGGAGGATGTACTCCGGCTTCAGCTCCTTGTCCGTGACCAAGCCGGCAATGGCATGGGCGGCGGCGATCTTCATGGCGTCGTTGATCTCGCGCGCGCGCACGTCCAGAGCGCCCCGGAAGATTCCCGGAAAGCCCAGCGAATTATTGACCTGATTCTCGAAGTCGGACCGGCCGGTCGCCACGACGGCGGCCCCGCCTGCCTTGGCCTCTTCGGGGTAGATTTCGGGCACCGGGTTGGCCATGGCAAAGACAATCGAATCCTTGGCCATGGTCCGCACCATCTCCGCCGTCACCGCCTTCGGCACCGAGAGGCCGATGAACGCGTCGGCCCCGACTAGCGCATCAGCCAGTTTTCCGGTGCGGCGCTCCTTGTTGGTGATCCGGGCCATCTCCGCCTTTACGGGGTTCATGCTCTCGGTCCGGCCCTCGTAGACGATCCCCTTGCTGTCACACAAGACGAGGTCCTTCACGCCGACCTTCAGGAACAGGCGGGCCACCGCGATGGCCGCGGAGCCGGCCCCGTTGAGGATCACCCGCGCCTCCCCGATGCTCCGCCCCGTGATCTTCAGAGCGTTCAGGAAGGCCGCCAGCACGATCACGGCGGTGCCGTGCTGATCGTCGTGCATCACCGGGATGTCCAACTCTTTCTTCAAGCGGTCCTCGATCTCGAAGCAGCGAGGGGCCGAGATGTCCTCCAGGTTGATCCCGCCGAAGACCGGGGCGATGGCCTTGACCACGGCGACGATCTCGTCCGGGTCCTGGGTGCCGATGCAGACCGGGAACGCTTCGACGCCGCCAAAGGTCTTGAAGAGGACCGACTTGCCCTCCATCACCGGCATGGCGGCACGGGCGCCGATGTTCCCCAGGCCCAGGACCGCGCTGCCGTCGGAGACGACGGCCACGAGGTTCCCTTTGGCGGTAAGATCGTACACCTTGCTGGGGTCCTCGAGAATCGCCTTGGCGGGAAGTGCCGAGCCCGGCGGCAAGTACAGCAGGCTCAGCATGTGCCTGTCCTTGATGGGAACCTTGCTCACGACCTGGAGCTTCCCGTGGAAGCGGCGGTGCAGCTCCATTGCCTCTTCTTTTTGCGACAGGATCTTGCCCGGCGTCCGCGGTTCGATCGGGAAGCTCCCCTCATAGATGAAATGGTGCATCCGATCCAAGATGTCGGCCGGGTCGACCTCCTTGCGGGCCTCGCCGGTAGCCATGGCGGCCTTGGCCACCGCCACGGCAATCGCGGGGGCCACCTGGAAGTCGAAGATAGGCGGCACAATGTGATCCGGGGATCGTTCCGCTTCTGGCACCAGTGCCGCCAGCGCCTTGGCGGCCTCGATCAGGATGGGCGCGGTCACGTTGCGGGCCTGGACGTCGAGGAGGCCGCGGAGCACCCCGGGAAACACCAAGGCGATATCGAGCTGGTTCGGAAAGTCCGACCGGCCGGTGGCGACGATCTTGGCGCCGGCCTTCTTCGCCTCGGTGGGCATGATCTCTGGCGTGGGAACGGCCAGGGCAAAGACAATGGGCTCCTTGGCCATGCTCGCAACCATGGCGGCGGTCACGAGGTTTGCCGCCGAGAGGCCAACCAGTACGTCCGCGCCTTTGAGCACATCGGCCAGCGAGCCGCTGATGTCCTCGGCATTGGTTTGCCGGGCGATCTCCGCTTTCACCCAGTTCATGTTGGTGGGCCGATACTTGTGGATGGCGCCCACCTTATCGCACACAATCAGGTTGCGCGCCCCGGCGGCGAGGAGGAGGCGCGCCACGCCCACCCCGGCCGGGCCCGCCCCGCTGATCACGATGCGGGCGTCTTCTAGGCGTTTCCCGACCAGGGGGAGGGCATTGAGTAGTCCCGCCAACACCATCACGCCGGACCCGTGGGCGTGATTGTGGAAGATGGGCAGGTTCACCGCCCGCTGCAGGTGGTCCTCCAGGGTGAAGCAGCGCGGGGAGACGATGTCCTCCAGGCAGAAGGCCCCGAAGGTCGGGGCGAGCATCGTCACGGCCTGGATCAACTCGTGCTCGCTCGTCACACGCAGGCACATCGGAAGGGCGTCAATCCCCCCGAACGTCTTGCAGATGACCGCCTTGCCTTCCATGGCCGGGAGGGTCGCCTCGGGCCCGATGGACCCCAGGCCGAAGAGCGCCGAGCCGTCGGTGATCAAGGCCACCGTGTTCCCCCGACAGGTGTACTCGAACGAGGCCTGGGGATCTTTGTGGATGGCAAGACAGGGCTCCGCCACCCCTGGAGTGTAGACGAGACTCAGGGTTGCCCGGTCCTTGACCGGCACCTTGCTCTCCACCCCGATCAAGCCGCGATGTCGGTGACGGTAGTCCAAGGCATCATGCTGATGGGCCATGGTATACTCTCTCCTGGCTAACGGTTTTCTTGCCTCCGGCTTGCACTCGGTGTTCGGGCGCCGTCCCCGCAAGAGGGGGCGTCCGCCCCAGCGCTCAACCCATATTCATGAGTTGAAGGAAATGTTACCATAGATAAGGTACTTGTGTCGCACGCTTGTCCGCTTCACCCGACAAGCAGTCCTTTCCGACCTATGACTTTAGTGGCTTCGAGCTTGGGCCGTGGGCTGCTACCCCGCGGATTGCTCTGATTCGCCCCCGGCTTGAAATGTTCTCGCTCGCCTCCTCGGAAAAGATCGCGGTGGGCCTACCGATCGCAAGGTCTCGTCTAGATCGTCGTCCGGCTGCCTTTCGCCAGCTCATCGCGGAACTTGTCCCAATCAAGCTCCTTTTCCCAGATCGCCAGCAGCACCGCGGCGGTGCAGTTGCCGATGTGGTTGGTGATGGCCCGCGCCTCGGACATGAACTTGTCAATCCCGAGGATCAGCGCCATCCCCGCCACCGGGATGCCGGGCACCACCGCGAGGGTCGCGGCCAACGTGATGAATCCGGACCCCGTGACCCCGGTCGCCCCCTTGCTCGTGATCATGGCCACCACCAATATCCCCATTTGCTGGCCGAGGGTGAGCTCAATGCCCATGGCCTGGGCAATGAAGAGCGAGGCCAGGGTCATGTAGATATTGGTGCCGTCCAGGTTGAACGAGTAGCCGGTCGGGACCACCAGGCCGACGACCGAGCGCGACAGGCCGATCCGCTCCAGCTTCTCCATCAAGGGAATCAGCGCCGACTCCGAGGAGCTGGTCGCCAGGACCAGCAGGAGCTCGCTCTTGATGTACCGCAGCAGGAGGAGGATGTTGAAGCCGGCCATGCGGGCGATGCTCCCCAGCACGATGAGGACAAATGCCGCGCAGGTCGCATAGAACAGCAGGATCAGCGTCCCCAGCGGCAGGAGCGACCTCAGACCGAACTTGCCGATGGTAAAGGCGATCGCGGCGCCGGCGCCCAGCGGCGCCGTAAAGAGGATCATCCGCATCACCCCGAAGAGCATCTTGCTGGTCGTCTCGATCAGCTCCATGATGGGCCGCGCATACTCGGCCTTCAGGAGAGCGAGGGAGAACCCCAGGAGGACCGAGATGAGCAACACCTGGAGAATGTCTCCCTCCGTAAAGGCGCTGAAGAGCGTCCTGGGGATCATCTTCAGCAAGTGATCCGCGATGGTCATATGCTGGGCCTGCGTAACATACCCGGCTACCAATTTTGGATCCAGCTTCGAGGGATCCGCATGAAAGCTTCTCCCCGGACCGAAAAAGTTGGCCATGAATAAGCCGATCACCAGCGCGAAGGTACTGACGACCTCGAAATAGAGGATGGCTTTCCCACCCACCCGGCCGGCCTTGCGGATGCTGCCCGCGCCGGCGATGCCCAGCACCACGGTGCAGAGAATCACCGCCGGGATGAGCATCTTGATGAGGTTGATGAAGCCGTCGGCGACGGGCTGCATCGCCACCCCGGCCTCAGGATAGAAGTGCCCCATCAGCGCGCCCAGGACGATCATGAGTACGACCCAGTTGTACAGCTTCGACGCAAAGCGCATCATACCCGTCCTCCTCTTGAGCGAAGCGTTGTTGCCGTCTCCATACAATCTGGTTCTAGCCGCCTGTGGGCCGGCGGCGGAGACCGGGTCAGGAACCTCCAGCCTCAGCCCAAGCCGCTCCAGCAGGAGCCTGAAGTCCAGACGAATGATTGATGGGGCCGATCCAAGTGCGGCGCATGAACCGCAGGGATCACTTGGGGGTGGGCGTGTTCTGAAGAGCTGGGCATAGCCGGCTCCTGGTCCCACCTGGAGTTGGTGGGCAGGGCGGACTCTACCCCCGGGGCCAAACCGGAATCAAGCGAATTCTTCCGGGGGTAATCCGCTCAATCGTTCACCCCTCCGGACAATGCGGGTCCTTGCCCACGGAGTATATTGTTCCCCTGTTCCTTTGGGCGTATGCTGATTCTAGACGCATGCTGACCCGGCGGACCAATTCTTTCCGAGCCCGACGCGGGCGGGACCGGGCCCCACGCGTGTTCTGAACCCCTCACACAAGGAAGGGCACGTCATGGACAAGTGGACACGGGTGATGCTTTTGGGTGGAGTGGTAGTGGCGCTGGGGTTGTTGGCCTGTCCGGCGCAGGTAGCCGCAGCGGGCGCCTTCAACGGCGAGGTCCGCATCGGCGTCAGCGTCTCGACGACGGGCGGTTTTTCGGCCGAGGCGCCCCACTACGTGAACGACGTCCGGCTGGCCGAGAAGCAGATCAACGAGGCCGGGGGGATCAACGGCAAGAAGCTGAACGTCCTCGTCTTCGATAACCAGTCCACCAATCCGGGGGCGCACGCCGCGTTGAACAAGGCCGTCGAGCAGGAGAAGGTGCTCGCCTACATCGGGGGCAACAAGAGCACCCAGATCCTCGCCATGTCGGATGCGATCAAGGCTTACGGCATCCCCGCGCTGATCGGCGGGACGAACGCCAGCATCACCAAGGTGGGGAACCCGTGGTTCTTTCGCCTGCGTGTGAGCGACGATATCGTGGCCGCGATCCTAGTGAAATACGTCAAGGATGAGCTGAAGCTCACCAAGATCGGCATCATCCACTCGAACGAAGCCTTCGGGTCGGGCGCCGCGGATTCCATCGAGCACTTCGCGAAGCAGTTCGGGCTCCAGGTGGTGGCCCGGGAGCGGCTCAATCTCGGCGATCGCGACTTCACGGCCCAGCTCCTGAGCTTGAAGAAGGCCGGCGCCGAGGTGCTGATCCCGTACAGCGTCGGGACCGAGGAGTTTGCCCGCGTGCTCGTGCAGTACCGACAGATGGGGTCCCCCTTCAAGTTCATCGGCCCCCCTGCTATCGCCCAGAAGCCGACCCTGGATCTCGCCAAGGAGGCGGCGGAGGGCTTGATGGGGTTTGCCGACTCGGTGCCGGGAATGACCGAGGGAAACCGCAAGTTCGTGGAAGCCTACCGGAAAGAGTACAACGTCGATCCGGATCCGCAGGCCCCCTGGAGCTATGATTCGGTCCACATCCTCGCCAATGCCATCCGAAAGGTCGGCGAGGATCGGGCCAAGATCCGCGAGGCCATCCTGGCGACCAAGGGCTACGACGGCGCGCTGGGAGTCTATAATTTCACGGCTGACGGCGAGGGGCTGAACGGGGGGCCGATCGTCGTCATCAAGGGCGGGAAGCCGCAGCTCGTCAAGATGGTCGGCCTCGGGATGAAGTAGGCAACTGCTGCCTGGCCCTTCGCGTCCCGGGGGGCCAGGCGGCTTGGCCGGCGGTCTCGCAAGGAGGCCGAGATGAAGATGGCTGCGCTGCTCATCATGGCGACCTGGGTGTGCGTGGGGGCCATAACCGAAGCGGCAGGAGGAGAAGGCCTCTCTCTTCCGACGGAAATCGCCGGGTGGAAATGGGATGGGGCGGAGCGGCAGTACGCTTCCCGGTCCGTGTTCGACTACATCGACGGGGCGGGAGAGATGTTTCTGGCCTACGGATTCCAGAACCTCACGGTCCGGAGATTCGAGAAAGCCGACCAGCCGCCGCTGACGCTGGAATGCTACGAGATGGGCTCCGCGGCGGACGCCTACGGCGTCTTCTCGTTCGAGCGACAGGAGGCGACCGCAGGCATCGGCCAGGGCTCGGAGTTCGGGGGAGGGCTGCTGCGGTTCTGGAAGGGATGGTACTTCGTCGCCATCTCTGCCGATGGGGAAGGGGCGGAGGCCGAGTCCGCCGTCCTCGAGCTGGGGCGTCGCACCGCGGCGGCGATCCCGGCCACGGGGCCGGAGCCGCGCGTGGTGGGCCTGATCCCCGGCAAGGACGCCGGCCTGATCGAGACCAGCGTCCGCTACCTCACAAGCCATATTCTCCTGAACCTGCGGCTCTTCATCTCCCACGAGAATATCCTGAACCTGAGCCGGGGCACGGGGGCCGTGCTCGCCGAGTACGGGCAGGGCTCGCAGAAGACCCACCTGCTGCTTGTCCGCTATCCGGATGAGGCAGAGGCCGGAGACGCCTATCAGAAATTCCTGGCGGTCTACCTTTCCGATGCGGGGGGCAAGGATCGCAGGATGACGGCAGACCGGCGATGGACGATCGCCTGGCGGCGGAACGAATTCGTGCTCGTGGTCTTTGGGGCTCCCAGCGAATCCGATGGCGAGAAGCTGCTCCAGGAGACCGAGGGCAGATTGAGGGGTGGGCGATGAAACAGCGACACATGACCCGCCGGGATTTTCTCCGCCTCACGGCCGGCACCGCCGCCGCTCTGGGATCGGGGATCGCCGGGGAGGCGCGAGCGGAGGCCACCGCGAAAGTCGTCCTGATCCGCAGTGCAGAGGCCGTCGGGGAGCAGGGCAGGCTGAACGGCGCGGTCATCCAGGCCATGCTGGATGAGGCCGTGGCGACGCTTCTGGGATCGCCGGAGCCGGGGCGGGCCTGGCAGAAGCTGGTCACGGCCTCGGACGTCGTGGGCATCAAGAGCAACGCCTGGGAGCGGCTGCCGACCCCGAAGGAGCTGGAGGCCGCCATCAAGCAGCGGGTCCTGGATGCGGGCGTGGCTGAGAAGAACCTCGACATCGACGACCGGGGCGTCTTGCGGAACCCGATCTTCCTCAACGCGACCGCGCTGATCAACGTCCGGCCGCTGCGCACGCATCACTGGGCCGGCGTCGGGACCTGCCTGAAGAACTACATCCAGTTCGTCCCCGACCGCCCGTCGTACCACCCGGACGGCTGCGCGGCCCTGGGCAGGATCTGGACCTTCCCCATCGTCAAGGGGAAGACCCGCCTGAACATCCTCAGCGCGCTCACGCCCCAGTTCTATGGACGGGGCGCCAATTTCTTCGACCGGCGCTACGTCTGGCCCTACCAGGGCCTCATCGTGGGCACCGATCCGGTTGCCGTGGATACGATCGGCGCCCGCCTCCTGCAGGCGAAGCGGATCGCCTTCTTCGGGGACGACCGCGCCCTGGACGTCACCCCGCACCACATCACGGTGGCCGACAAGGAATACCACCTCGGCGAGAGCGACCTCAGCCGCATCCAGCTCATCAAGCTCGGCTGGGCGGACGACGTGCTGATCTAGACATCAGCCAGAGCCGGCCCCGAAAAATAGGACAGGCGTTTAAGTGAAAACTCTGCTCTACTGGAGGGGACGATCTACCGTCCCACAAGGAGAGCAGCCCATGAAACGGTCCCGACGGAACCATGCCCCCGCCTTCAAGGCCAAGGTGGCCCTCGCGGCCCTGAAAGGGGATCGCACCCTGGCCGAGTTGGCGCAGCAGTTCGATGTCCACCCCAACCAGATTACGCAGTGGAAGGCCCAGCTCCTGGAGCGGGCGCTGGAGCTCTTCGCCACGCCCGCCGAGCGCTCGGCTGGCGTGCCGGATGTCAAGGCGTTACACGCCAAGATCGGCCAGCTGGCCATGGAGAACGATTTTTTGGCCGGCGCGCTCGGTCGGCTCCCCGATGCGAGCGCGAAGCGATGATCACCCGCCAGCACCCGCTGCCGATCACGCGCCAGTGTCGCCTGGTGGCCGTAGCCCGGTCCTCGGTCTACTACACTCCGCGCCCCGTCTGCACGGAGGATCTGGCCCTGATGCGGCAGCTCGACGCGCTGCATCTGCGGCATCCCTTTGCCGGCAGCCGGATGCTCCGGGACCTGCTCCGGCTGCACGGCGTGGCCGTCGGCCGGAAGCACGTCGCCACCCTGATGCGGCGGATGGGGATCGAGGCGCTCTATCGGCACCCCCGGACCACCCAACCCCACCCCGGGCACCGGGTGTTCCCGTACCTGTTGCGGGATCTGCCGATCACGCTGCCCAACCAGGTCTGGGCCATGGATCTGACGTACATTCCGATGCGCCGGGGGTTCCTCTACCTGGTGGCCGTGCTGGACTGGGCCACGCGGCGGGTCCTAGCCTGGCGCCTGTCTAACACCCTGACCGGGGATTGCTGTCTCGATGCCCTGGCGGCGGCGATCCGGGACTACGGCTGCCCCGGGATCCTGAACACCGACCAGGGCAGTCAGTTCACCGGCACGGCCTTCGTCGACCTCGTGCAGCAGCATGGCATCGCCCTCAGCATGGACGGTCGAGGCGCCTGGCGCGACAACCTCTTTGTCGAGCGCCTCTGGAAGAGCGTCAAGTACGAGGAAGTGTACCTGCATGCCTATGACTCGGTGGCCGAAGCCCAGCGGGGCCTGGCCGTTTACTTTACCTTTTACAACCAGGGCCGGCCGCACACGGCGCTGGACGGCCGGACTCCCGATATGGTCTACTTCGCTGCGCGGCCTCAGCGTGAGGCAGCGTAACGTGAACCCGGCAGAGTTTCACTTAACGAGCCTTGTTTCCTGTCCAAGTCCCTGGGGCCA
>CAVSHW010000043.1:0-37485 GCA_963727695.1 uncultured Methylomirabilota bacterium
ACCCCGAAAACCCCGAAGGCGTCCGGAAGGAACGGAGACGGCAAGCCTCTCTCTTCGTGCTCTATTATGACTGGCGTCGGGACATGGCGGAGAGTGCCTGCGTCCTGGCGCAGCGGGTGGCACGGATCCGCGCGCTGACCGGCGCTCCGCGGGTCTATCTGGTCGGCCATAGCCTCGGCGGGGTGGTGGCGCGCTACTATCTCCGATACGGCGGGCGGGATGTCGTGGGGGACCTCGACTGCCCGTTGGGGAATGGGGAGTTGCGGACGGCGATCAATGCGCCGGGCGATGGCGGGACCGCCCGCCTCGTGACCCTGGGCGCTCCTCACCAAGGCACGGCGCAGGCCTTCCGGGCCCTCATTCAGGATTTCAATCTGTTCGGGGTCGTGAGTCTCGGCCTGCGGAGGGCGGTCTTCACGATGCCCCTGGCCTGGGAACTCCTGCCGTTCGCCGACCCGGACGGTAGGGTTCCGCTCCTCGTCGATCAAAACGGCGAGGAGCGGGTGTCGCTGTACGACACACGGACCTGGATCGGGCGGGAATGGCTGGTGGGGGATGCAACCGATCCCGAGCGCCGGCGCTTCGTCGAGACGATGCTGGCGCGAGCGAGCACACTGCATCGGCGCATGGCCGAGCGGAATCCGGCGGAAGAGGCCGTCCCCCGTCTCGTGGTGGGGGCCGGATGCCGGCCGACTCCCGCGCGGGCCATCGTGGCGGACGGCAAGCTGGAGTTCCTCTCGCGCACACAGAGCGATAATCCGCTTTTCGCCCGGGCCACCGTCCCGGGGGATGGGGTGGTGAGCCTCGAAAGCGCACTCGGTGTCCCGCCGGCGCCGACCCTCACCCCGATGACCGTCTGCTCCGCCCACAGCGCCTACGTGGACGACCCCAGCACGACGAGCCGCATCGCGCAATTCCTTCTCCAGTGATCCCACGCGGGCGGCACGGGGCGACGCGCTCCTAACGGGCTGCTGAAAAAGGCCCATCTGCTGCGTTGGTACGCTCGGGCACTCGCTGCGGCGTACCTGGAGTACGCCTCTCTCGGCCCTTCGCGCGCCGCCTTGCATCTGGACCTTTTTGAGCAGCCTGAGCGAAAGGTTCCGGTACCCGGCTTTGGCCGGCTTGGGCCGACTGGCTTGTTCGCCGGTGGTTGGTGGGCTATGCTTGTGCCACTATAGACATCGTGCACGAGCTCATTTGCCGGACGATTCCAGGCGCGGGTAGGGCGCGGAAGCGAGAAGATAGCGTAGGGTCATCATTCGGAAGGGAGACGAACCATGGCATCGAATGTGTTGGGCGCGCGCGGCACGCTGGAGACGGCGCAGGGAAAGGTCACAATCTGTCGCCTGCAAGCCCTGGAGAAGGCCGGGATCGTCTCTCGGCTGGACCGGTTACCCTTCTCCATCAGGATTCTTCTGGAGGGGGTACTCCGCTCGGTGGACGGCGAGCTGGTCACGGAGGCGGACGTCCGCAACCTGGCCCGATGGCGCGCGTCGGCGGCGCCGGACATGGAGGTGCCGTTCATGCCCGGGCGGGTGCTCTTGCAGGATCTGACCGGCGTCCCCGCCGTGGTGGATCTGGCGTCGATGCGGGCGGCGATGAAGCGCCTGGGCGGGGACCCGCGACGGATCAACCCCCTCATCCCCGTGGACCTCGTGATCGACCACTCCGTGCAGGTGGACGTGGCCGGAACCCCGGATGCGCTCAAGCGCAACGGCGAGATCGAGTTCACGCGGAACTGGGAGCGGTTCGAGTTCCTGCGCTGGGGGCAAGAGACCTTCGCCAATTTCCGCGTGGTCCCGCCCGCCACGGGCATCTGCCACCAGGTGAACCTGGAGTTCCTGGCCAAGGTGGTGATGACGCGAGAGCAAGACGGTGACGTCATGGCGTTTCCCGACACCGTGGTAGGGGCCGATTCTCACACCACCATGATCAATGGTCTCGGGGTCCTGGGCTGGGGCGTGGGCGGGATCGAGGCGGAGGCGGCCATGCTCGGTCAACCGCTCTACATGGTGGCCCCCCCGGTCGTGGGGGTGAAGATTGTCGGCCGGCTCCGGGAGGGGGTCACGGCCACGGACCTAGCCTTGACCGTGGTCCAGATCCTTCGGAAGAAAGGTGTGGTCGAGAAGTTTGTGGAATTCTACGGCCCAGGTCTCAGCCAGTTGAGCCTTCCCAACCGGGCGACGCTTGCCAACATGTCGCCGGAATACGGGGCCACGATGGGTTTCTTCCCGGTGGATCAGGAAACCCTGGAATACCTGCGTCGGACCGGGCGTCGGAGTGACGCCGAATTGGCGGAGCGCTATACAAAGGAACAGGGCCTCTTCCGGACGGACGCGACGCCGGATCCCGAGTTCTCGGAGGGTCTGGAGCTCGACCTCGGTACGGTGGAGCCTAGCCTGGCCGGCCCCAAGCGCCCTCAGGACCGCGTGCCGCTCGCCAAGATGAAGTCCGCATTTCACCAGGCGCTCACCGCGCCGGTGAAGGAGCGGGGCTTCGGGTTGACCCCCGAGGACGCGTCCAAGAAGATGCCGGTCCAGCTCGATGGGAAGAAGGCCGAGATCGGCCACGGCGCCGTGGTGATCGCGGCCATCACTAGTTGCACCAACACCTCCAACCCGTCGGTGCTGCTGGCGGCGGGCCTGCTGGCCAAGAAGGCGGTGGCACGCGGCCTCTCGGTTCCGCCGTACGTGAGGACCAGTCTCGCCCCGGGGTCCAAGGTCGTGACGGAGTATCTCAAGAAGACGGGTCTTTTGACGGACCTGGAGTCGCTGGGGTTCAACGTGGTGGGTTACGGCTGCACGACGTGCATCGGCAACAGCGGGTCCCTGGCCGCTCCCGTCACCAAGGCCGCGGTGGACGGGAAGCTCGTCGTCGCCGCGGTGCTCTCGGGGAACCGGAACTTCGAGGGACGCATCAGCCCGGTGGTCAAGGCCAACTACCTGGCCTCGCCGCCGTTGGTTGTGGCGTTCGCCCTGGCGGGACGGGCCGACGTGGACCTCACGTCGGAGGCGATCGGCACGGACAAGCACGGCAAGCCCGTCTTCCTCTCAGACATCTGGCCCAGTCAGAAAGAGGTCGCGGACCTCGAAGCCACGATCAGCGGCGAGATGTTCGCCAAGACGTACGCCAACGTGTTCGATGGGAACCCGACGTGGAACGCCATCGACGGCGTGGCAGGGGACCTCTACCAATTCAAGGAAGAATCCACCTACCTGCAGGATCCCCCCTTCTTCGAGGGGTTGGCGCTCGACCCCAAGCCCCTCACCGACATCCGGGACGCCCGGATCCTGGCGATCCTCGGCGACTCCGTCACCACCGACCACATCGCGCCGGCGGGGGACATCGCCGAGAACAGCCCGGCGGGCCGCTACTTCATGGCCAGAGGGGTGGAAAAGAAGAACTTCAACACCTACGGGGCCCGACGCGGGAATGACCGGGTCATGGCGCGCGCGACCTTCGCCAACATCCGGCTCAAGAACTTCATGGTGCCGGGTGTGGAAGGCGGGGTGACGATCCATCTCCCCTCCGGTGAGCGGATGGACGTTTTCGACGCGGCGGAGCGGTACAAGAAAGAAGGGGTGCCGCTGGTGGTCATCGCCGGCAAGGAGTATGGCAGCGGCTCGTCCCGGGACTGGGCGGCGAAGGGGCCGATGCTCCTGGGGGTGCGGGCCGCCATCGTCGAGAGTTTCGAACGCATCCACCGCAGCAACCTGCTGGGGATGGGTATCCTGCCGCTCCAGTTCAGGCCGGGCCAGAACGCCGAGTCGCTCGGCCTCACCGGCAAGGAGCGGGTGACCATCCGGGGCATCAGCGGGACGCTCACACCGCGAC
The DNA here is from genome assembly GCA_963727695.1 of uncultured Methylomirabilota bacterium. Classification (GTDB taxonomy): domain Bacteria; phylum Methylomirabilota; class Methylomirabilia; order Methylomirabilales; family 2-02-FULL-66-22; genus 2-02-FULL-66-22. Next base: position 3,835 of record CAVSHW010000043.1, read on the forward strand.
AGGACGTGACGGTCGAGGTGGAGCGGCCCGACGGAACGAAGACCTCATTCGTTGCCACGGCGCGCCTCGACACTCCGGTGGAGATCAACTACTACCGGAACGGCGGGATCTTGCAGACGGTCCTGCGGAAGATGCTGAAACAGTAGCGGACGCGCGGGAAGATCTGCATGCCGCCGCTGCGTGTCGGCTGCGAATCGAAAGGCCCTGACCGAATCCCGGTCAGGGCCTTTCGCGCTGGGGTGGTTCAGGATCTTGGGCCGATTCAGCCCTCCGAAACGATCTCGGTCCAGCCGTACGGGTCAGGGGCCTCGCCCAACTGGATGGCGGTGAGGCGCTGGTACATCTCCATGGTGATCGGGCCGGCCTTGCCGTCCTTGGTGTAGACGAAGTCCTTGCCGCGATATGTGATCGCCTCCACCGGCGTGATCACGGCGGCGGTGCCCAGACAGCCCGCCTCGTCGAAGCTGGACAGCTCATCCACCGACACCGGCCGCTGCTCCACCTTGAGGCCCATGTCCTTGGCGATCAGCTGGACGCTCAGGTTGGTGATACTGGGCAGGATGGAGGGGCTGGCCGGCGTGGCGAAACGCTTTCCGATGATGGCGTAGAAATTCGACGAGCCCGACTCATCGAGATACTTCTTCTCCCGGCAGTCGAGGTAGAGAACCTCGGCGTAGCCCTTCTCCTTAACGGGTAATGTCGCCCGCATACCCGCAGCGTAGTTTCCGCCGCACTTGGCGTCGCCCACGCCGCCGGGCGCGGCGCGATCGATCTGTTCCTCGACGACCAGGCGAACCGGGGTCAAGCCACCCTTGTAATAGGGCCCCACGGGGGTGACGAGGACCAGGAACAGATAGTCGTGGCTCGGCTTGACACCCACCTCGGCGCTCACGCCGAGCAAGAGCGGGCGGACGTACAGGCTCGCCCCGCTGCCATACGGGGGCACGAACCGACGGTTTGCCCGTACGACCTTGTGCACCGCTTCGCGGAACAACGCATCGGGGACGGGCTCCATCCAGAGTTTTCTGGCAGAGCGCTGCATCCGGTGGGCATTCTCGATCAACCGGAAGGTCTGGATCCGGCCGTCGGGTCGCTCGTATACCTTCAGACCTTCGAAGACCTCCTGTCCATAATGAAGACAAGTTGCGGCGATGTGGATGGGGATGTGCTCGTCGGCGGTCAGCTCTCCCGCGGACCACTTTCCATCTCGGAGCCAGTAGCGGATGTTGGCGTCGGTCTTCAGGTAGGAGAAGGGCAAATTGGCGAAATCGAGTGGGGCGCGCTTCATGGGGACTCCTCCCGTGCGGTTGGTAAGACGTGAAAAAAGGTATCTTACCGAAAGCCGCCCCTGGACGCAAGAATCTTCGAGATGGGAGGGAATCTGCGAGAGAAACTAGGCGGGCTTTCCCTTCCGCTTGATGGCGGGGAGGATCTTCTTGCGCAGCCGGAAGGCCTTGGGAGTTACCTCCAGCAGCTCGTCTGTCTTGAGGAACTCCAGGGCCTGCTCCAGGCTCATTGGACGCGGCGGGACGAGTTGGACGGTGGCCTCGTCGGTGGAGGCCCGCATGTTGGTGAGTTTCTTCTCTTTGGTGGCGTTGACATCCATGTCATTCTCGCGCGAATGCTCGCCGACGATCATTCCCTCGTACACCTCGTCGATCGGCGAGATGAACAGCTCGCCACGCGGCTGCAGGTGTGCGATGGCGTAGCCGGTGGCACGACCCGGCCGATCGGCCACCAGTGCCCCGGTGGGGCGATGGGGGATGTCCCCCTGCCAGGGCTCGTGCCCGTCGAAGAGGTGATTCATCAGGCCGGTGCCCCTCGTGTCGGTCAAGAACTCCGTGCGGAAGCCTATCAGGCCTCGCGACGGCAGGCGAAACTCCAGCCGGACCCGGCCGCTGCCGTGATTCACCATCTTGGTCATGCGTCCCTTGCGGACTCCGATCTTCTGAGTCACGACGCCGATGAAATCTTCGGGGCAGTCGACCACCAGGATCTCCATGGGCTCGTGCCGCTGGCCGTCGATGTCCTTGGTCAGGACCTCCGGCTTGCCCACGGACAGCTCGTACCCCTCCCGCCGCATCATCTCGATCAGGATGGCGAGCTGGAGTTCTCCGCGTCCCGAGACCTTGAAGGTGTCGGGCGAATCGGTCGGCTCCACGCGAATGGAGACGTTGGTCAGCACCTCCCGGGCGAGTCGGTCTTTCAGCTTGGACGAGGTGACGTGCTGGCCCTCGCGGCCGGCCATGGGGGAGGTATTGATGGAGAAATTCATGGCAATGGTCGGCTCGTCCACCTTGATGGGCGGGAGCGCGCGCGGATCTTCCTGGCCGGAGAGGGTCTCGCCGATGGTGGCGGCCTCCATCCCGGCCACCGCCACGATGTCACCCGGGCCCGCCTCGTCGATCTCGGCCCGGCGCAGGCCCTGGTAGCCATAGAGATTGGTGACCCTGGCGGTGACCTGACTCCCGTCTAGGCGGCACAGACACACATCCTGAGCCTTCCGAATGCGCCCGTTGAAGATCCGCCCGATCAGAAGCCGCCCCACGTAGTCATCATAATCCAGGGAGGTGACCAGGAGCTGCAGCGGGAAGGCCGGGTCGTAGGTCGGCGCGGGGATCGTCCGCAGGATCTCCTCGAAAAGCGGGATCAGCGGCCCGTCCGGCTCGTCCATCCTCGTGCGGCAGAGGCCTCTGCGCGCATTGCAATAGAAGACCGGAAACTCCAATTGGTCTTCGCTGGCGTCCAGGTCGATGAACAGGTCATAAATCTCGTCCAGGACCTCATCAATCCGCGCGTCGGCCCGGTCGATCTTGTTGATGACCACGATGGGCGGGAGCTTCGACTCCAAGGCCTTCCGCAGGACGAACCGGGTCTGTGGCAATGGCCCCTCGCTGGCGTCCACCAGGAGCATCACCCCGTCTACCATCTTCAGCGTGCGTTCCACCTCGCCGCCAAAGTCGGCGTGGCCCGGGGTGTCCACGATGTTGATACGGGTCCCGCGATAGTTGACCGCGGTGTTCTTGGCCATGATGGTGATGCCCTTCTCGCGCTCCAGGTCAATGGAGTCCATGACCCGCTCGACCACGTACTCGTTGGAGCGAAAGATCCCACTTTGCCAGAGCATGGCATCCACCAGCGTGGTCTTGCCGTGATCCACGTGAGCGATGATGGCGATGTTGCGAATGTCCTGGCGTTCTTCGATCGACATGACGTCCTTCCCCGGTGGTCACCGGGCACAGAAAAGAAAAAAGCCGCGAAGGGCCGGTCCTCGCGGCATCACACGGATGGTTACTACCAACGGAACCTGCAATCAGTATAGACGGCTTGCCTGTGCAGGTCAAGCTTGCGGAAGATATCCGATTCAAAACACGAGCGCCTCGCAGAGGCGGGTTCCGAAGAGTTCTTTAGGGCGATTGAAGTAGCCGATTTCCAACCAGGGACACTCGCGCCGGAGGGCCCTGAGCACTGTCCGAATTCCCACGCACCTTCCCCGAGCCGGCGGCACGGTTCGGAGATACAGCTCCGGGTCGATGCTGAGGTTTCGCATCTGGATCATGTCCGGGCGCGCTTCCCGGATCAAGGCCAGGAGGGCGTCGAGTTCTTCTTCCCGGTCGGTCACTCCCGGGAAGACGAGGTAGTTTAGGGTGGTATAGACGCCCGATTCCTTGGCGAGCCGGATGGAGGTTCGCACGTCCTCCCAGCGATAAGAGCGGGGGAGATAATACGCGGTGTAGGTGGAATCGAGGGCGCTGTTCAGGCTGATCCGGATGCTGTCCAGGCCGGCCTTCGCGATCTGTTCAACGCGGCGCGGGAGGCTGCCGTTGGTGTTGCAGTTGATCGTGCCGCGGTCGGTGACCTGCCGGATGCGGCCGATTGCCTCCGCGATGACGTCGGCCAGGAGAAGCGGCTCACCCTCGCAGCCCTGACCGAAGCTGGCGATGGCCTCGGGGACGGCCGAGAGAAACGGCAGGGCTACCTCGACGACGTGGTCGGCCGTGGGGGTGTAGCGAATCCGCTCGTGCGACGAGGCGCACGCGGTGGACGGTTGCCAGGAGAGGCAGCCGACGCAGGCGGAGTTGCAGCTATTGGCGATGGGGAGTGGCGCTTCCCAGCGGCCCAGGAAGAGGTTCTTGGCGGCCAGACAATGGTACTCGGTGGCGCAGCGGGCCAGTTGGCTGAGGATCGGATTGTCCTGGTGTCCTTTGAGCCGCGCCCGGATGCGCGGCAAGAGTTGACGATCGTCGTAATGCTGGGCCTCCGAATGCTCCATGGGGTCGGTCCGGACGGCGGCGGCAACAAAGGCCTCGCCGTCCCAGCCGACGGCGGTGTAGGACCAGAGCGGCAGCCACGGCTGTGGGCTAGGGTACGCGGCGGCTGGGAGCAAGGTTCTGGTGTAGCCGGGCGGGAGAAAGGCCGCCACGGTGCTGCAGGAGAAACGGCGTCCGCCGATCTGTGCGCGCGGTACCATTCGGTAAGCGCCCCGCCGAGGGTCCCAGGCCACCGGGTGGCTTCCCGGCATCGTGAAGAGCTTGGAGCCTTCGGGGATCCGGAGCAAGTCCTCGGAGGGGACCGGACTCACCTCGGGGCCTGACCGACCGGCCATCCCGAGGAAGGGGTGGTCGAGGATCTGCCCCTCGCTATCGGCGACGATCAGGCGTGGGCTGGATGTCATTTCGCTGCTCCCCCGGAGGTCACGAGGCGGGTAATTCCCCGATCTGCACGGTGACGGTGCGTCGCTCCTTTTCCCGGAGAATAATCAGCCGGACGCTCTTGCCGATATCGACGTCCGCGATCAGACGCTGCAGCTCTCGCGGGTCCTTGATCGGCTTCCCGTCCACGCTCAGGAGCGCATCGCCCACCTTGATGCCGGCAGCCTCGGCAGGGCTCTTTGGCATCACCTGGTTCACCAGAACCCCTTCGCCGGATGTGCCGAAGCTCTTGGCGAGCTCCGCTGTGATCGGCTGAACCCCGACACCCAGCCACCCCCGGGTGACCTTGCCTTTCTTGACCAGATCCGTGATGATCTTGCGGGCCATGTTGATCGGAATGGCAAAGCCGATGCCCTGGCCGGAGGCGACGATGGCCGTGTTGATGCCGATGACCTCTCCCCGGATGTTCAGCAACGGCCCCCCGCTGTTCCCTGGATTGATGGAGGCGTCCGTCTGGATGAAGTTCTCGTACGCGGCGATCCCCACCTCGGATCGCCCGGTGGCGCTCACCACACCCACCGTGAGCGTATGGTCCAGGCCGAAGGGATTTCCGATGGCGATGGCCCATTCTCCGACGCGGAGCGCATCGGAGTTCCCGAGCGTGGCGACGGGCAGATCCTTCTTGGTGTCGACCCGGATCACGGCCAGGTCGGTCTTGGGGTCCGCGCCCACGACCGTGCCCTTGGCCTCGTGTTTGTCGGAGAACTTCACGCTGATCTCGTCGGCGTCCTTGATAACGTGATTATTCGTCAGGATCAATCCACTCTTGTCGATCACGACGCCGGAGCCCAGGCTTGTCTGTTGATGCCGCCTGGGCATTCCTTCGAAGAATCGGTCGAAGAAATCCCGGGAGAACGGATCATTGCCGAAAGGTCGAAAGATCTCGCTGGGCGTTTGGCCTTTCCCCGAGGAGACCGTGCTGATGTTCACCACCGAGGGCGTGACCTGCTCCGCAACCGCGATAAACCGATTCTCCGGCGAGGCGGTGTCCTGTTCGCCGGATCCGGCCGGGGCTGAGAACCCGCTGGGTACCTGCCATGCCGGGGCGCCGCCTGGCTTGGTGAGGGCGCCATGGATGTAAATCCCCAGACTGAAGAAAGCCATGCCATACACGGCAAGGGATAGGAGCTTGAACCATCGAGAATTGTACATGTTTGGCTACCCATCCGAGACTAAGACAAGTGTGGGCTCCTATTAAATGCCAGCTACGGCGCTGTGTCAACCGGATATCCTCGAGAATAAAATACTTGACAGTATGTGGCTCAAGTTTTATATTGCCTTAGATATGATTGTTGTGGCAAACCAAGTGCTGATTCTCAGCCGATTCACATCGTCAATTAGACAGGAGGAATAGCCGTGGGGAAAGTGATTGGCATCGATTTGGGGACAACGAACTCGGTAGTATCCGTGATGGAGGGTGGCGACCCCGTAGTGATCACAAATACGGAAGGTGGTCGGTTGACTCCTTCCGTGGTGGGGTTTACGAAGGAAGGGGAGCGCTTGGTGGGCCAGGTGGCTCGGCGGCAGGCGATCACCAATCCCGAGAATACCGTTTTCTCGATCAAGCGCTTCATGGGACGCCGCTACGACGAGGTGAGCCACGAGATCAAGCTGGTGCCCTATAAGGTCGTCCGGGCGGCAAGCGGGGACGCCAGGGTCGAGGTTCGCGGGAAAGAATACTCGCCACCGGAGGTCTCGGCTTCGATCATTCAGAAACTCAAAGAGTCGGCAGAGGCCTATCTTGGGGAGAAGGTGACCCAGGCAGTCATCACGGTCCCCGCCTACTTCAACGACAGCCAGCGGCAGGCTACCAAGGACGCCGGGAAGATCGCTGGACTGGAAGTCCTCCGGATCGTCAACGAGCCGACGGCGGCCGCGCTGGCGTATGGACTGGACAAGAAGAAGGACGAGAAGATTGCCGTCTTCGACCTGGGGGGCGGCACCTTCGACATCTCGATCCTGGAACTGGGCGACGGAGTCTTCGAGGTCAAATCCACAAACGGGGACACGCACCTGGGCGGAGATGATTTCGACGATCGGGTCATTCACTGGCTGGTAGACGAGTTCAAGAAGGACCAGGGGATTGACCTCAGCAAGGACCGCATGGCCCTCCAGCGCCTGAAAGAGGCGGCGGAGAAGGCGAAGTGCGAGTTGAGCACGACGCTCGAAACAGAGATCAACCTGCCGTTCGTCACGGCGGATGCCTCCGGGCCCAAGCACCTGAATCTCAAGCTGACCCGGGCGAAGCTGGAGCAACTGGTGGATGACCTGATCCAGCGGACGATCGGCCCATGCCGCCAGGCGCTGAAGGATGCCGGGCTGACGGGGAGCCAGGTCGACGAGGTCGTGCTGGTGGGCGGTCAGACGCGGATGCCGAAAGTCCAGCAGGCGGTCAAGGAGTTCTTCGGAAAGGAGCCACACAAGGGGGTCAACCCGGACGAGGTGGTGGCCGTCGGTGCGGCCATCCAGGCCGGGGTCCTGGTTGGCGAGGTGAAGGACGTGGTGCTCCTGGACGTCACACCACTCTGTCTGGGCATCGAGACCCTGGGCGGGGTCATGACCCGGCTGATCGAGCGGAACACCACTATCCCCACGAGGAAGAGCGAGATCTTCACCACCGCGGCGGACAGCCAGACCAGCGTGGAGATCCATGTCCTCCAGGGCGAGCGGGAGATGGCTCGGGACAACCGGACCCTGGGCAAGTTCCATCTGGTCGGCATCTTGTCGGCGCCGCGCGGCGTTCCGCAGATCGAGGTCACCTTCGACATCGACGCCAACGGGATCGTCAACGTGTCGGCCAAAGACATGGCCACGGGCAAGGAGCAGGCAATCACCATCACGGCCTCCTCCGGCCTGTCGAAAGACGACATCGACAAGATGGTGAAGGACGCCGAGCGCCACGGCGAAGAAGACAAGCAGCGGCGGGCCGATATCGAGACGCGAAACCATGCAGACACGCTGGTCTACAACACGGAGAAGATGCTGAACGAGAACCGGGAGAAGATTCCGGTGGGCGACATCAAGCCGATCGAGGACGCGCTGGCGGAGACGAAAGAGGCGCTCAAGACCGAGGACATGGGCAAGATCCGCTCCGCGATGGAGACGTTGACCAAGGCCTCGCACCGACTGGCCGAGGTGATGTACAAGCAGGCCAAGGAGAAGCAGGCGACCGCCGGGCCGGGCGAGGGTGAGCAGGCTCAGGCCAAACCGGGCGGAGCCGCCGAGGGGGATGTCGTGGACGCGGAGTTTGAGGACCTCGGCAAGAACAAGAAGTAGAGTATGCCGCTGGCGGCAGGGAGGACAGCGCCGATGGCCGTGGTGAAGTGGGATCCGTTCCGGGACCTCATTTCCATTCAGGATCGGATGAATAGACTGTTCGAGCAGACACTCTCCCGCTCGCGGGGAGAGGAGGGGGCGGCGGCCGCTACCTGGACGCCGGCGGTGGACATCTACGAGACGCTGGACACGATCGTGATCAAGGCGGATCTGCCGGGGGTCGTGCGAGAGGATATCGAGATTCAGGTTGACGACAACACCCTCACGCTCAAGGGGGAGCGGCGCTTCTCCAAAGACGTTCAGGAAGAGAGCTATCTCCGGATCGAGCGGACGTACGGCAGCTTTCACCGGTGCTTCACCCTGCCGGCCACCATCCGTCAGGAGAAGATCCGGGCCGTATGCCGGGATGGCGTCCTGGAACTCACCCTCCCCAAGGCGGAGGGATCGAAGCCGAAGCGAATCGCCATCGAAGTGCGCTAGTAACTGCTCAGGTGGTTCAAGGTTCAAGGAATCGTGAACCTTTGAACCTTGAGACCTAAACCCTGAGTAGTCACGTGCGCTAACGCATGAAGGCCGACCGGCCCGTCGCCTTCGAAGGTCACTCATGGCAAAACGCGATTACTACGAGGTGCTCGGCCTGAAGCGAGGCGCCCCGCTGCAAGAGATCAAGCGCGCCTACCGAAAACTGGCGCGAAAATACCACCCCGACGTGAATCCGGGCGACAAGACGTCAGAGGGTAAGTTCAAGGATCTCGCGGAAGCCTACGAGGTATTGAGCGACGCCGAGAAACGCCGCCAATACGATGAGTTCGGACACGACGGGCATGCTCGAGCTCCCGGCGGGCCGCAGCCGGGCGCCGGGTTCGGGGGGTTCGACTTCAGCCGGGCGAACTTCGGCTCCGGGGGATTCGGCGATCTGGGGGATGTTCTCTCGGATCTCTTCGGAGGGCGGGGCGGCCCGCAAACGGAGAGCCCCGGCAAGGGGGAGGATCTCCATTACAGCCTGGACATAAACTTTGAGGATGCGATCCGGGGGGTTTCCACCGAGGTCGCGCTGCAGAAACACGCGCCGTGTGACGCCTGCCGCGGATCAGGCGCTAAGCCGGGGAGTCCGCTGGAGCCTTGCCCCGACTGCGGGGGGAGCGGCCGGCGCGGCGGCCGGGGGTTTCGGCGGCCGGCCGAGGCCTGTCCCCGCTGCCATGGGAATGGCAAGATCAGCCGAGAGGCCTGTGGAGCCTGTGGCGGGCGGGGCATGATCTTCGGGACCGAGCGCATCGCGGTCAAAATCCCTCCCGGCGTGGATACCGGTTCGCGCATCAGGCTGCAGGGGAAGGGCGAGCCGGGTCGGAACGGCGGTCCGGCAGGCGACCTGTACATCGTCACGCGCGTCCGGCCCCATCCGGTGCTGGAACGGAAGGGGGACAATCTCCACCTGGAGATCCCGATCACGATCACCGAGGCGGCCCTGGGGTCCCGCATCGAGGTTCCCACCGTGGACGGGATGACCACTATGCGGATTCCCCCCGAGACGAGCAGCGGTCAGGTGTTTCGCCTGCGAGGCAAGGGAGTGACGCACCTCAAGGGCGGGGGACAGGGAGATCAGTTCGTTACGGTCAAGATCGTGGCCCCGAAGAACCTCGACGCGCGATCGCAGGAGCTCCTGCAGGAGTTCGCGCGCCTGAATCCCGACGACCCGCGCCCCCGGCCCCGCTGAGGGGCCCGCGCGGATTCCGAGGACTGGCTGAGCGACGATGCCCAAGACCAAGCGACCTCTCTACATGATCAGCGTGGTGGCCGAGATGTTCAGTATTCACCCACAGACGCTTCGCGCCTATGAGCGGGAGGGGCTGCTGCGGCCTTCCCGGACGGACGGGAACACCCGCTTGTATTCCGAGGAGGACCTGGAGCGCATCGAGCTGATCCTGCGCCTCACCAAGGATCTGGGGGTCAACCTTGCGGGCGTCGAGGTGATCCTGAACATGCGGGAGCGGATGGGCGAAATGCAGGGGCGGATGAACGAAATGCTCCAGGAAGTCCTGCGCCGGATGGAGACGGAGATCAAGCACCGGACCGAGTTCGATGCGTCGGGCGAGGGATCTGGTCCCCGTGGGGCGGAAGGGGATCGTGCGCCGCATCCCGGTCGAGGAGGGCTGAGCTGGGGGCGGCTTGACAGGTCCGTGGGCCTCCTCTATCGTGTCCCGAGTCGGAGGCGCGCTGGCGGCCCGCGCAGTGTCGAGGCCGAGGGGGTTGGTGAGATGTTGAATGGGCTCAAGACGACGGTTTTGCTGGCGGCGCTGACCGTGCTCTTCGTGATGCTCGGCGGTATGCTGGGTGGCGAGCAGGGCATGGTGGTGGCGTTCGTGTTCGCCGGTCTGATGAATTTCGCCTCGTACTGGTGGTCGGATCGCATCGTCCTCCGGATGTATGGCGCGCGGGAGGTCAGCGAGGCCGAGACGCCGGAGTTCCACGCCTTGGTCCGGCGCCTGGCGCAGCGGGCCGGGCTGCCCATGCCGAAGGTGTACATCATTCCGACAGATAGTCCCAACGCCTTCGCCACGGGGCGGGACCCGCAGCACGCGGCCGTGGCGGCCACCGAAGGGATCCTCCGGATTCTCACCATGGATGAGCTGGAAGGGGTGATCAGCCACGAGTTGGGCCATGTGCGGAATCGAGACATCCTGATCTCGACCGTCGCGGCCACGCTGGCGGGTGCCATCATGATGCTGGCCCGGATGGCGCAGTTTGCGGCGATCTTTGGGGGGGGCCGATACAGTGACGATGAGGAAGGGGGCGGTGCGGGTGGGGTCGTCGGCATGATCCTCCTGGCCATCCTGGCTCCACTTGCCGCCATGTTGATCCAGATGGCCATCTCGCGGGCTCGGGAGTATGTTGCGGATGCCGCGGGGGCGCAGATCAGCCGGAAGCCTTGGGCCCTGGCGGACGCATTGGAGAAGCTAGAGCGCGCCGCGACGGCCCTGCCGTTGGACGCCAACCCCTCGACCGCGCACATGTTCATCGTCAACCCGCTTTCGGGCGCGAGCCTGATGAATCTCTTTTCCACCCATCCCCCGATCGAGGAGCGTGTGGCGCGGTTGCGCGCGATGCGGATCGCCTGATATGACCTCCGGACGAGCGGGACATCAAGGGTGTGGGCTGATCGCCCGTGCCCTTGTTCTTGTGGCGTGCCTCATGCCGCTTGGCTGTGCCAGTACCAAACTGACCGGGCCCCCGGTCCTGCGTCCGAATCCGTATCAAGCTCCAGCATATCAGGTCGTGGGGGACGCGATCGTCGCCTCCCTGGGTAGCGTGTCGGTGACTCTGCGCTGGCTGGATGAAGCAGGGGTCCGGGGCTACTATGCCGCCCGGCCCGGTCTGATTCTTCCCTGGCCGGAGGAGCTCTGGAAGGAGGCGCCACCGACGGTGTTCCTCCTTCGAATCAGCAACCAGACGCGCGAGGAGGTGCAGTTCGACCCGGGGTTGGTGGCCTTGGTGGCACAGGTCGGAGAACGTCGGCGGCCCATCCCCTACGAGGAGATGTACATGCGGCTGCAGGAGACCGAGAACGCTCAGGCGCGGCTCCTCAGCCTGCAGGCGACGCTCTTGAGTCGCTTTGTCGTCATTTCCCCGGGCGGTCAGCGGGACGGACTGCTGCTGTTTTCCGCCATCGATCCGGAGGCCAAGCTCCTGATGCTGGACTTGGGCTCTTTCTTCGTCGGAGGTCGGATGGCCCCCGGCCGCTTCGAGTTCCAGGTCGTCCGCTAACCTCCTTCGTCCGCAGATTCCGCAAGGATGCCATGACCGATACGCCTCCCGCCGCTTCCCGGGCCGAAACCGTCTCGAAGGAAACCTGGCGTGAGGCGTTGTTCAATCGCCGGATGTTGATCTGCATCTTCACCGGCTTCTCGTCCGGCTTGCCCCTGTATGTGTTGATCAATCTGCTGCCGGCGTGGCTGCGCTCGGAGAAGGTCGATCTGAAGGCGATCGGGCTGTTCGCGCTTATCCAGCTCCCCTATACCTGGAAGTTCCTCTGGTCCCCGCTGCTCGACCGCTACGCGGTACCGCTGCTCGGCCGACGGCGAGGCTGGATGCTCGTCACCCAGCTTGCCCTGCTTGCCGCCATTCCAGGGTTCGGCCTGTTGCAGCCGAAGCAGGATCTATGGGCGATTGTCTATCTCGCGACGCTGGTCGCGTTTTTTAGCGCGAGCCAGGATGTGGTCCTCGACGCCTACCGCCGTGAGATCCTGCCCGATGCCGAGCTTGGACTGGGCAACGCGATCCACGTCAACGCCTACCGCGTCTCCAGCCTGATCCCGGGCGCCCTGTCGCTGATCCTGGCAGACCATCTGCCCTGGCGCAGCGTCTACTGGATTACGGGGCTGTTTATGCTGCCCGGCATCGCGCTCACCTTGGCGGTGGCGGAGCCGCGGATCGCCCGCGCCGCGCCGAAATCGCTGGCCGAAGCGCTGGTCGAGCCGGTCCGCGAATTCCTTCGCCGCAGCGGCTGGCGCCAGGCCCTGCTCGTGCTGCTGTTCATCTTTCTCTACAAGCTTGGCGACAGCATGGCGACCGCCTTGGCCACGCCGTTCTACATCGACATGGGCTTCACCATGTCGGAGATCGGGCTGGTGGCCAAGAACGCAGGGCTGTGGGCCAGCGTCCTGGGCGGCATGCTGGGTGGGCTGTGGATGCTGCGGATCGGAATCAACCGCGGGCTGTGGCTGTTCGGGGTCGTGCAGGTCGTCTCGATCTTCGGCTTCACGTGGCTTGCCCACGTGCACCGCCCGGACACAGGGCTGCTGGCGGGCGTGATCGCTTTCGAGGCGCTGGGCGTGGGGCTAGGGACGGCCGCTTTCACGGCGTTCATCGCCCGCGCCACCGACCCGCGCTACACGGCGACGCAGTTTGCGTTGTTCACGAGCCTCGCCGCGGTGCCGCGCACGCTGGTCAACGCCTCGACCGGCTGGATCGTCGAGCAGACCGGCTGGCTCTATTTCTTCCTGCTGTGTGTACTATTGGCGCTGCCCGGGATGGTCCTGCTGGTGCGCGTCGCCCCGTGGAACACGCCGACGGCGTCCTCAGGGGATACGTCCGCGGCGTGCGGGTCGAGCGACTCCCGCTCGTAGTCTGAGGTGCGGAAGAAGCGCTCGGAGCCCTATCCGGCCTGGAGGCGGGTGAGGATGTCGGCCGCGCTTGCCCCTTGGATGCGAACCTGCTTCCGACGGGAGGTCTCGCCGCGCAGGATCGTGACGCGGGACTTGGGCAGGTCGAGCAGATCGGCCAGGAGAGCGCAGCAGGCGGCATTTGCGGCCCCCTCCACCGGAGGGGCGGTCAGGCGAAGCGCGATACGGTCGGTCCCCTGAAACACGAGCTGGTTGCGCGAGGCGCGGGGCTGGACGTGAACCGTCAGTACGACGTCGGGCCCGTTCTGCCGGACAACCGGTGGCGCAGAGCTCACTTGGGGGCGGCAGGCCTGTCGGGCTGGGCCTCCAGGAGATCTAGGTGGGTCTTGAGGAGACCGCGCAATTTGGCGGCGAAGAGCTCTCGCTGGCGCCGGAGCTCGGCGATCTCGGCCTGTACCTGAGCGAGCTTCTGGTGGGCCTGATCGAGGAGCTTCTCGGCCCTGAGCTCGGCCTCTTTCAGGATCAGGTCCGCCTCGCGTTTGGCGTTTCCCTTGATCTCCTCGGTCATCTTCTGAGCGGTCACCAGGGTGTTGCGAAGAGATTCTTCCCGTTCCTGGTACCCCTTCACCTGGGCGTCCAGGCGCTGGATCAGGGCCGCCTGATCGTTCCCCTGCTGGACGAGGCGGGTCATCTCTTCCGCGATCTGTTCCTGGAACGTGCGCACCTCTTCGGGATCGTACCCGCGCATCTTCCGCGTGAACTCTCGCTGGGTGATATCGAGCGGGGAGGTTTCCATTAGCGCATACTCCGTGCGAAGTCTCTGAGCGTGGCCACCAGAAAGCCCTGGGCGAAGTAGATGGCCAGGATGACGACCAAGGGGGAGAGATCGATCCCCGTCCGCCACGTCGGGAGCCGCCGCCGGATGGGGGCCAGCACGGGCTCGGTGGCGCGGGTGAGAAACTGCACGATGGGATTCCAGGGGTCGGGGTTCACCCACGAGATCAGGGCGCGAATGATGATGCACCAGAGATACGCCCACAACACGAGGTCGAGGATCTGGGCGATGGCGGCGAGGAGGTTGCTGATCACAAACATGGGCTGATGCCTTGTGCGGTCGCGGCGCTCATCCCCTGCCCAGTTCCTGCGAGCGGCGCGTAGCCGCCTCGACCGCGTTGATCAGCGCGGCCCGGACGGCCCCCTGCTCCAGGGCGTGCAGGCCGGCGATGGTGGTCCCGCCAGGCGAGGTGACCATGTCCTTCAGCTCGCCCGGGTGCTTTCCCGTCTCCAGCACCATCTTGGCGGCTCCACGCAGCGTCTGCGCGGCCAGGGTGGTGGCGACGTCGCGGGGGAGGCCCGTCTTCACCCCGGCGTCGGAGAGGGCCTCGATCACGAGGAACACGTAGGCCGGGCCGCTGCCCGAGAGGCCGGTGACGGCGTCCATGAGCACTTCGTCCACGACCACCACTTTCCCCACCGCCTCGAAGAGGCCCCGGGCAGTTGCCAGATCCTCCGGGGTGGCCAGATTGCCCCGCGCAAGCGCGCTCATCCCCTCCAGCACCAATGCCGGAGTGTTGGGCATTACACGGACGACGCGTATGGGTCGGAGAAAGGCCTCGGCGATGGTCGCGGTGGAAATCCCGGCGGCGATGGAGATGACGAGCTGCCGCTCGGTGATGACCCTCCGCAGATCATCCAGCACCCCGGTCACGACCTGGGGCTTGACCGCCAACAGGACGGTGTCGGCCTGCGCGGCTGCATCAACATTGCTGCCGGAGGTTTCGATGCTGTATGTGTCCCGCAAGTACGCCAAGCGGTCCGCGCGCACGTCGGTGACGATGATCTGTTCCGGCGCCAGCCGCTTCGCCGCCAGGATCCCGCGGAGCAGCGCCTCCGCCATATTTCCGCCGCCGATAAATGCCAGCCGCTTCCCTTTTGCCATGAGCACCTCCGTCGGGGTTTTATAGCCCCCGCGTCCTTGGAAGTCAAGCATCTCCGCCGCTCGCGAGCCGCCCGTGGACCATTTCTCTCGAGACGCCCGGGCGAAGAACGGCCTCGCTTGCTGGCGAACGATCCGCTCGGGGAACGGTCGATTGAGTCGCGTGACATTCGGCAAGACGGCCTTGCGGTTTCCTGGCCGCGTGGAGTATACATAGGCGGATCTCTGCGGTCGGTGCAACGGTCCCGACCCGCGACGGGCTCACGGCGGGAGGCTTTCTTGATGGCAAAACAACACTGGGTGCGCGTGCGGGTACCCGCATCCACGGCGAACCTGGGGGCGGGGTTCGATACCCTGGGGATGGCACTTGGACTCTACAACGAGGTCGAGGCGGAGCGCGCCGCCGACGGGCTTCACCTCGAGATCGAGGGGGAAGGCGCGGAGCGGCTGCAGGCACTCGGGTCGCAGAACCTCGTAGCCCGAGCCGTGACGGGGACGTTGCAGCATCTCGAGGGCCGCGCTGGGGGCCTTCGGGTCCGAATGCTGAATCGGATCCCCTTGAGCCGGGGCCTGGGGAGTAGCTCGGCAGCGGCCCTGGGGGGCGTAGCCGCCGCTGCGGCGCTGGCGGGAGTCTCCCTCTCCCCCGAGGAGATGCTCGACCTCGCCTTACCCCTGGAACGCCATCCGGACAATATTACGCCCGCGCTCTTGGGCGGACTCACGGTGGCGACGTTGGTGGAAGGGAAGGTGCGGTGCGTGAAGCTGCCGGTGCCCGACAGCCTCCTAGCCGTCGCCGTGATTCCGGATTTCCGCCTGTCCACCGCCAAGGCCCGGGAAGCGTTGCCGTCCACCGTGCCAAGGGCCGACGCGGTCTTCAACGTGGGGCGCGTGGCGCTGTTTCTGGCAGGCCTGCAGACCGGCCGGCTGGACCTGTTGCGCGAGGGGGCAAGAGACCGTCTTCACCAGCCCTATCGCGCGCCTTTCGTGTCGGGGATGTTCGAGGTCTTGGCGGAGGGCGAGCGCGCCGGAGCGCTCGCGTGCTTCCTGAGCGGGGCGGGGCCGACGCTTCTGGCCCTGGTGACCGGCGATGGTGGCGACGTCGGCCGGCGCATGGCGGCGTGCTGGAAGGAGCACGCGGGCGTCACCGCCCAGGTCCTGGTCCTGCCGATCGATCGCGAGGGGGTGCGGATAGAGGGACTGAAGTAGCGCCCGCGGAGGATACGGACCGCCTGTGACGGCAATCACCGGACCGACACTGGGCTGGTAAGTACACGCGGACACAAATTCGATGACGTATACGTTGGCCGGATAGGTCCAGGTCCCCCGGGCCGACCCGAGACGCCGCGCCTGCGGGCGAGCCCGTCCCCGGCCCGGAGGGCCGCTCCCGAGCGGACCGACCCGGGGTAAGGGCGAGCCGGCATCGACGAGGCGGTAGGCGTCCGAGGGACGGTCCGGGGGACCGGCGATCCGTCACCGTAATTGCGGGTAGAAGTACTAAGCGCTGAGGGGGATGCAGACGGTGAAAGTGGAGCCGAGACCCACCTTGCTCTGGACGTCAATCGTCCCCCGATGATCCTCGACGATCCGATGGGCGATGGCCATGCCCAGCCCCAGCCCCTTCTCTTTGGTGGTGTAAAACGGATCAAATATGCGCGACAGCCGATCGGCTGAGATGCCTTGGCCCGTGTCGGCGATCGTGATCTGGATTGCTGGCTCCGGCCGGGGATCGGGCAAGCCGGTATCGGGGAAGATCATCGCGGGAATCCGGCGCGTGCGCACTGTCAGCTCTCCACCAGAAGACATCGCCTGGAACGCATTCGAGACGAGATTGCTGAAGCAACGATGCAGTCGTTTCCGGTCGGCCATGCAAAAGGGCAGGTCGAGCTCATATTCGGTCGAGATCTTGATGCCCTGCGGATTCACCTGGCTCTCGAACAGCTCCAGGACCTGACTGAGGATATCGTTCAGGCTCGCCGGCTCGCGGTGGACGCTGGCGGGCCGGGCCAGCTCCATCATGTCCTCGATGACGGTCTGCACCCGCTCCAGCTCCCGCGGAACGACCCGATTGAACTTCTCCCGCACGTCGGAGTCGTCGTAATGGAGCGACATGAGCTGCGAGAAGATCAAGATCGAGGTCAGGGGGTTGCGGATATCGTGGGCGATGCCTGCCGCCATGGTTCCGAGGGCGGCCAGGCGATCGGCGCGCCGTAGGCGATCCTCGAGCTCGCGCACCCGGGCGAGCTGCTGCGTCATTTCGTTGAAGGCTCTTGCCAATTCGCCGAGCTCATCTTTCGTCTCGATGTTGATCCGCTGGGTCAGATCACCCTGACCAACAGCCGCCACGCCACGCGTGAGGGCCTGAAGGGGGTTGGTGATTCGGCGGGCCAGAAGGATGGAGCTCACGCTGGCGATCAGGACGGCCATGAGGCCAAGAACCGAGATCAGGCGTCGGGTCCGGGCGATCTGCTTTTGCATGCCTTCGAGGGAGATGCCGAGGCGGACCATTCCCCAACGCTGGTCGGAGCCTTCGACCATGACCGGCACGGACACATCGTACACGGTTTCGGCTCGGGAGCCGGGGATTTGCCGCTGGCGGATCAGCGGATCGGCCCCGGTGGGGACCGCCTCCTTATTCTCGAGGAGAATCCCGCGGCTCAGAGCCTCTCGCACGCTGCTCGCCGCAATATTGCCCTCCTTGTCGAGCACCACGGCATACACCACATCGGGGCTCTTGATGGCGATGGCCAGGCTCTGTTCGACCCCCACGTAATTGTAGGTGACCAAGGAGTTGGTGCTGGCGTCGGCGAGGCTGCGGGCCAGAATGATGGCCCGCTTCTTGACCTCTTCGATGATGGCGTTGCGTTGCTGTATCTCCGCCAAGAAAGCCGCAGTGGCCACCAGCAACACGACCAAGAGGTTGAGGATCAGAATAAATTTCGTGCGGAGGGTGACCTGTTTGGCCATGGTGCCAGCGCTCCACGAAGGTGCGCCTACTTCTCCTTGGTGCGTTCGGTCCAGATCTTCTTCATGGGGATGTAGGGGTCTCCCATGGCACTCACCTGGATCCCCTTCACGTAAGGCTGGAAGACGCGCTCATAGGAAGAATAGCTCAGGACGATGAGTGGTGCTTGGGCGACAACCTCCCGCTCCACTTCCTGATAGAGTTGCAGCTTTTTTTGCACGTTGGTCTCGAGGCGGGCCCGCTGGAGGAGGGTGTCGACCGTTCGGTTCCGGAGGCCGGTCGTGTTGTCGGAGCCTCGAGAATCGAACAACTGCCCCAGAAAGGCCTCTGGATCGGGGGTGTCGGCATACCAGCTATACCGGAAGATCGGCAGCTTCCCCCCGTAGACCAGCGCCTTGTACTCGGGCCAATTACTGTTGTAATGGACCTCTGCGCGCACCCCCACGGCGGCGAGGGATTTTACGATCGCCTCGTGCTCGGCAACAGCTTCGTCGTTCTTCCTGGCAGACCAAATCTGAAGGACCGGCAAGTCCTTTCCGCCCGGAAAACCGGCGGCAGCCAGGAGATTGGCCGCCTTCTTTGGGTCATAAGTGTAGCCGACGAGTTTCGGATCGTACCCGTAGGTTCCCGGCGGGAGAATCCCCACCCCCGGAAGGTATTGGTCTTGGTAAATATCACGCATGATGCTGCGACGGTCGATCGCGTAGTTGATGGCTTGGCGGACCCGGTGATCATCGAGGGGTTTCTTGGTTGTGTTGATGCCCAAGAAGGAGATTCCCAGAATGGGCCGTCGGATGAATTGGTATTTCCGCCCGCTGAGCAGCCGCGGGCGTTCCCGTGCCGGAACGCCCGAGTCGTCCAGCTCTCCTCGCTCGAACTCTGCGAACATCTGGTCGAGGGCTTCCCCGTTAAAAATGCGATACTCTACCCGGTCGAGACACGGGCGTCCCTCGAAGTAGTCTGCATTGGCGGCAATGGTGATCTGTTTATCCCGAACCCACTCCACAAACTTGAAGGGCCCGCTGCCGACCGGCTGGAGTCCGAATCGCTCACCGAGACTTTCCACGATCTCCCGCGGCACCACCTTTGCGAATCCCACGGCCAAGGACGAGACGAAAGGGGTCTGCGACTCCAGCAGCGTAATCTGAAGCGTATATGGATTCAGTGCCCTCAGCCCCTCCACTCGGGTTGCGCGCCCTTCCGCGAACTCTCGCCCCCCTTTGATCTTCATGAACAGGGACGCGCCGGCAGATTTCGTTCGCGGATCGATGATCCGGGTAAAGGAGTATACAAAGTCGTCTGCGGTGACTTCACGCCCGTTATGGAACTTCACCCCCTTCTTCAAGGTGAAGGTCCAGATCAACCCATCGCGGGAGGCTGTCCAAGCCTCGGCGATGGAGGGCCTCACGGCAAGAGCGCCATCATACTGCACGAGACCATCGAAGAGTTGATTCGCGATGGTACGCCCGTAGATGTCGTTGATCCGAGCAGGATCGAGGGTGACTGGGTTGGTTGCTAAGGGGCGGCGGTAGACGCCTCCCGGGCACTCGGTTACGGCCCGGCCGGACGCTTGTTCACCTGCAGAGGCTAACGAACGTTCTCCGGAGACAGCCAGGGCCGCTAGTACGAGAAGAGTGTTCCAGCGCAAGGCTTTGACTGAGAGTCTTCCAAGAGCCATCGACTCCTTATCTCCAACCGTCTTTCAGGGAGTGCACCCTCAAAGACGTGAACAGGTAGACCAATCGCATAAGTACGCATTAATTAGCAATCGGATGGGGAGATGTCAAGGTCAATCGATGGGCTTGGCGTTTGTCCAGACATAAAAAAGGGGAATGAGGCAAACGCCTCATTCCCCAGTACGCGTGACCCCAGTTCGGGGTACTACGTGACTACATACCCCCGTCAGCGAAACCAGCGCGGCTGAGCACCTGGGTGGAGGAACCAACTTCCATCGCCGGGATGATTGCCAGCAGGCCGAGCACCACGAGGACCAAAAGGACGATCTTCTTCATGGGACTTCCTCCCGTGTGACGTTGTTAGAAAAACTCACTCGAATCCTTGGAAAAATGCGCAGTGTATTCCCCAGTACGCGTGACCCCAGTTCGGGGTACTACGTGACTACATACCCCCGTCAGCGAAACCAGCGCGGCTGAGCACCTGGGTGGAGGAACCAACTTCCATCGCCGGGATGATTGCCAGCAGGCCGAGCACCACGAGGACCAAAAGGACGATCTTCTTCATGGGACTTCCTCCTGTGTTGCGTTGTTGTTAAAAGCTCACTCGAACCTTTGAAAGAACAAGAACTGTCACACTCTCTCGTCGATCACACTGGGATGTCTTTCTGAAGAAAGTAAATAGCAGGGTGCGTGCCAGAACGCTGCGATAGCGGCGAAGAGGCACTAAGTGCCCATTCATGGGCATGTATTGCAACTACGGTGTATTGGCAAGAGAATGGTCTTGCCCGGTTTTCTATGCAGATGTCTTAGCAGGAATGAGGAAATTTGGAAGGAATATTTGACAACTAGCTAAATTGAAAAGCGATTTTCATGATGAATGAAATTTTGTGCAATCTGCAACACAAATAGTGCACGTCATCGCACACATATAACATCTCAACCATTTGAAAATGGCTGCGCTCTTGAATCAATCTGCAGGCGCTGAAGTTTCCACGCCAAGGTATTCCTATGCAATCCGAGGACCCGAGCCGCCTCGGTCTGGTTCCATTGGACTTTTTCAAGGATATTCAAGATGTATTGCCGTTCGAAATGGCCGCGTGCTTCGCGCAGGGACAGCCCGGCCTTCTGAATATCCTCGATCACGTCGCCTCCCAGGATGGAGATCTCCAGGGGGAGCTCGCGCAAGGATATCGTCTCGCTCTGCGCCAGGGCTACGGCCCGCTCGATCACGTTCTCCAGCTCGCGGACATTGCCGGGCCAATCGTAATGATAGAGAGCAGCCGTTGCTCCCGCCGAAAACCCCTTGACCTTGCGGGCGAATTCCCGGTTGTACTTGCCGATAAAGTGCTCCACCAAGAGCGGAATGTCCTCGCGCCGTTGCCGCAAGGGCGGCAGCGTGATCGGGACGACGTTCAGCCGATAGTAAAGGTCCTCCCGGAAGGTCCCCTCCTCGATGGCCTTCTTGAGGTCCCGGTTGGTGGCGGCGATCACCCGGACGTCGATCTTGATGGTCCGGGAGCCCCCGACGCGCTCGACCTCCCGCTCCTGGAGGGCCCGGAGGATCTTCGCCTGGAGGTCGAGCCGCATAGAGCCCACCTCGTCCAGGAACAGGATTCCGCCGGTGGCCAGCTCGAACTTGCCCACCTTGGTGGCGATGGCCCCCGTGAAGGCCCCCCGCTCGTGGCCGAAGAGCTCCGACTCCAATAGCTCCGCCGGGATGGCGGCGCAGTTGACGGCGACGAAAGGACGTTGGTTGCGATTGCTCTGCTGGTGGATCGCGCGGGCCAGGACTTCCTTCCCGGTTCCGCTCTCCCCGCTCAAGAGAACCGTGGCGTTGTTGTCGCCGATCCGGGAGACCAGATCGTAGATCTCCTGCATCCGGGCGTTTCGCCCTACCAGGTTCTCGAAGCGGTGATTCCGGGCGATCTCCGACCGCAGGTAGAGAACTTCCTTGAGGAGCTCCTGCTTTTCGACCACGCGCTTGATGAGAGAGAGAATCTCATGAGTGTCGAACGGTTTGGTGATGTAGTCGGAGGCTCCCAGCTTGATCGCCTCGATGGCGGTCTTCAGCGACTTTACCGCCGTGACGATCACCACCTCGGTCTGTTCGTTGAGTTCCTTGATCCGGCGGAGCACCTCCATCCCGTCCATGCCCGGCATGCGGATGTCCAGGAGCACGAGATTCACCTCGCGGCTACTGAGAATGCGCAGCGCGTCGGGGCCTTGGGCGGCGAAGAGGACGTCGTAGTCCTTGGAGAGGACCGCCTCGAAGGACTCCAGGATTCCCGTATCGTCGTCAACGACCAGGATGGTGGCCCGTACCTGATGGCCTCCGCCGTTTGCCATGTGTCGCTCCAGATTCGGTTGGTTGACGCAGTCCAGCGCCTCCGAGGACCCAACGAGCACGCGACTTGCCCCATGGCGTCGTCTGGTGCGCTAGTAGCCCAAACGACCGCGGAAGTCAAGTTCAAAGCTCCTGCCGATCTTGACAGGGTCCGACAACTGTGCGACCGTTTCTTCCTCCGCTTTCTATGGGGTCATGGACTCGTATGAAGCTGCACGAGAAGATCCAGAGCCTCCCGGATGCCCCCGGCGTGTACCTCTTCACGGACGCTCGCGGTGCCCTGCTGTACGTAGGCAAGGCGGTCTCCCTGCGGAGACGGGTGCAGTCGTATTTCTCGGATCGGGACTTCGGCTACGATGCCGACCGCCTCGGCGTCATGATCGCGCAGATCGCCGACATGGAATATCTGCTGACCGCAAATGAGCTGGAGGCCCTGGTCCTGGAGAGCAATCTCATCAAGGAGCGGCGGCCCCGGTATAATATCGTCCTTCGCGACGACAAGCATTATCCCTTCATCCGCCTGAACATCGCGGACCCATTTCCCGCTCTCCGGGTCGTCCGGCGCATCCGACAGGACGGCGCGCTCTACTTCGGGCCGTACGTGCCTGCCGGGGTCATGTGGAACCTGCTGGCCTTGATCCACCGCACGTTTCCGCTTCGGACGTGTCGCAGCATCGCAGGGCGGACGCGCTGTCTCGAGTATCATCTGGGCCGGTGTCTGGCTCCCTGTGAAGGGCTCGTGACTCCCCAGGAGTACGGGGAGATGGTCCAGGAGGTTCGACTGCT
Source organism: uncultured Methylomirabilota bacterium (assembly GCA_963727695.1). GTDB lineage: Bacteria > Methylomirabilota > Methylomirabilia > Methylomirabilales > 2-02-FULL-66-22 > 2-02-FULL-66-22. The sequence continues at coordinate 26,647 of CAVSHW010000043.1, forward strand.
CCTGGAGGGAAAGGACCGGGAGGTCATCCGGCAGCTCGAACACCAGATGCGCCAGGCGGCGGACCAGCAGAAATACGAACACGCCGCGCGATACCGGGACCAGATTGACGCGCTGCAGCGAGCTGCGGAGGGCCAGCGGGTCATCTCCACCCGGGGTGAGGACCAGGACCTCTTCGGGGTGGCGCAGGAGGGTCGCGAGGCTCAGGTGCAGCTCCTGGTTGTGCGGGGTGGCAGGCTGATCGGGCGGGAGCGATTCAGCTTCGATGGGGTGTCGGTTGAAGGCCAAGGCGGACTCCTGGCCGCGCTCCTCCCCCAGTATTACCTGGGGGCACGCGAGATCCCGCGGACGGTATTGACCTCGCACTTGCCCTCCGACCGGGACCTGCTTGCCGCGATGCTCTCGGCGCGCGCCGGGCATCCGGTCACACTTCGGGTGCCGGAGCGGGGCTCCAAGGCGCGCCTGGTGGAGATGGCGGTCAGCAACGCCGAGGCCGTCCTGGCCCAGAACCTGGCGTCCGCCTCGGCCCGAGAACGGGCCATGGGTGAGGTACAGGCCGCGCTGGACCTCCCGGGGCTGCCTCGGCGGATCGAGTGCACGGATATCTCCAACATTTCGGGGACGCTGGCGGTGGGCTCACTGATCACGTTCGTGGACGGCCAGCCGCGCCGCGCGGAGTACAAGCGGTTCAGGATTCGGAGCGTCGAAGGCGCGGACGACTACGCCATGCTGCGGGAGGTGCTGCGTCGCCGGCTGGCGCACGCCGAATGGGTGCTTCCGGATCTCCTGCTGATCGACGGCGGCCGCGGCCAACTCAACGCCGGGCTTCTGGCGGCGAAGGAGGCGGGGTTGCCGGAACTTCCGCTGGCCAGCCTGGCCAAGGAGGAGGAGCTGGTCTTCCGCCCCGGCCGCCCGCAGCCGATCCGGCTGCCGGACGGCTCGCGCGGCAAACACCTGCTCCAGCAGGTGCGAGACGAGACGCACCGATTTGCTTTGGCCTACCACCGGACGCTGCGTGGGAAAGCGGGGCTCCGGTCGGCCCTGGACGGGGTTCCCGGGATCGGCCCCCGGCGAAAGCGGCAACTGCTCCAGCGGTTCGGGAGTCTCGCGCGGCTCCGCGCCGCGTCAGTCGAGGAACTCACCCGCATGGGCGGCCTGCCTCCGCAGGTGGCCGAGGCGACGCACCGGATGTTGAACCCAATTTCACCGCAAAGCTCGCAGAGATCGCAAAGAAAACCGTCTACTTGATCGCCACCGCCTTGACCTGCTTGAACGTGGTATACCCCTTGATGACCTTGACCACACCGTCCTGGACCAGGGTGGTCATTCCCTCCTCCAGGGCGATTTTCAAGAGTTCTTCCGCGGTGGCCCGCTTCTGGATCGTGCGCTTGAGGCGATCGCTGGCGATCAAGAGTTCATGGAGGCCGGTGCGCCCCTTCATGCCGCTGTTCTTGCAAGCGTCGCAGCCCTTCCCGCGGGAGAGCAAGAAGTTGTCGTCATACTTGTAGCCGAGCTTCTCGAAGGCCTCCGCGCCGTAGGCGTTCGCCAGTTCGTCGAACTCTTCTCTAGACGCATGGTAGGTCTCTTTGCACTCCTTGCAGATCGTCTTGCACAACCGCTGGGCCAGGACACCCAGCATGGCGTCGGCGAAGTTGAAAGGGTCCATCCCCATTTCGAGGAGGCGGGTGATGGTCTCCACGGCGCTGTTGGTGTGGAGGGTGCTGAAGACGAGGTGCCCCGTGAGCGAGGCCTCGATGCCGGTCTCGCAGGTTTCCTTGTCGCGCATCTCACCCACCATGATCACATCCGGATCCGCACGGAGAAAGGCCCGCATGGCCGCGGCGAAGGTGAAGCCGATCTTGGCCTGGACCTGGACTTGTCGAAGGCCGTATTGGGTGATTTCCACCGGGTCCTCGGCGGTCCAGATCTTTCGTTCGGGGGTGTTGATGTAGCCCAGGACTGAATGCAGGGTAGTGGTCTTCCCGGATCCGGTGGGTCCCACACACATGATGATGCCGTAGGGCTTCTCGGCGACTTTCTTGATCTCGCGGAGGTTCCGCTCGGACATGTTGAGCTTGTCGATGGGGATGGGTTCGCTGGCCGCGAGGATACGCATGACGACGTCTTCGTTGAACCCGGCGGTCGGAATGGTGGCCACGCGCAGTTCGATCTCCTTGGTTCCCACCATGTACTTGATCTTGCCGTCCTGCGGTTTCCGTCGCTCGGCAATGTCCAAGCGGGCCATGATCTTGTATCGGGAGACGAGCGCGCGGCGATAGGCTGCGGGAATCTTGTTGTACTCGTGGCAGCTTCCGTCCACGCGGAAGCGAACGACGCACTCTCGCTTCTCGCCGTACGGCTCGACGTGGATGTCCGAGACCCCGGCCTTGTAAGCGTCGGAGATGATCTGGTTGGCCAGGCGGACAATGGCGCTATCGTTCTCATCCACAACCTGGGTGCTCGCATCATCCGCCTTCTCCGCCTCCGTTTCGCTTACCAGTTCGCCCATGATGTCGGCGAGGGAGCCGCCCTTGCCGACAGTGGGATCGGGCTCGCCGGCGGCTGCGTAGACATACTGCAGGATGTCCTGGCGCAGCCCGACCACAAACTGGATAGAGCGACCCGGGAAGATCCGCTTGATGTCCTGGATGCGATTCAGGTTGTTGGGGTCGTCGATGAGGATCTGAATCCCGTCCTTTTCCCGCTTCAGAGGAATCCAGAAATTGTTCTTTAGGTAGTCGATGTTCAGGGTCTTGAGCAGTTCGGGGTCCGCCACGAAGCGTCCGTCGAACTCCACGAAGGGACACTTGTAGAACTGGCTCAGGGACTTTCCGATCTCCGACTTGGAGATCTTATACTTCTCCAGGAGGACCGTCTCGATATCGACCGCCTGCTTGCGCGCCTCGGGGATGGCCGTGTCGAGTTCGGCCTGGGTGATCTTGTTGTTGGTCACCAGGTAATCGAACTTGGTCGGGGTCTTGCGGGACAGCTTGAGTTGGTTGAAGAAGGCGATCCCGAGCGTCTTAGAGATCTCGGCGACTGACTCCTCGTCCTTCTTGGCAAACCGGCCTCCGCTCTTCTTGTTGACGAGCTGGATTACCCCCATCAGGTACTTGTTATCCGCCACGATGGGATAGGTCAGGATCTGCTTGGTCCGGAACCCGCTCTTCTTATCCCACGAGCTGTCGAAAGTGAGCGAGGGGCTGATGGCATTCAACTCGGCCTTGTTGTAGGCATCCGCGATGTTGACGGGGCGGCGGTACTTGGCCACGAAACCGGAGATGCTCTGCTCGCTGATCGGGACCCGGATCTCGTGAATCTTATCGATGTCCAGGTACTTGGAGTAGACCTCGCGGCGTTCCGCGTCTACCACGTAGAGGGTCAGGACCTCCGCGTCGAGGATCTTGAGAATCTCGTCCTTGAGATCCACCAAGATGTGGTCGATGTCCTTCGCCGAGTGAATTCGGTTGATGATCAGCTTGACCTGCTCGGCGTAGGCGACTTTCTGCTCAAGCTCTTCTACCGTGTCAGGTCGAACCGCCGCTTGCATCTGCATCGCGATCTCCCCAGCTTGCCGCCTGGCTCATGACGTCGAGATGGTGTGGCAGCCCATATACAGACCCCCAAAAGAGTATTCCCGATTCCTGGCGAAGGCAAGGCGAAAGATGCGAAGGGGCGAGGATGCCACCCCCACGGCGGACGCTGGAAGGGCGGCGAAATTCTCTCTCTTGCCGAGTCAGCCTGATCGCAGTATGCTCTCGCCGCCATGGAGGGTGGATGCGGCAGCCCAGGTGCGCATCTGCCCATACGCGCCCGTTCCGACCTGGTTCCTCCTCCTGGGGGAGGCGCCCGTCGTGAAGGAGGCCGACGTGACTGCCGCCCACACATACACGGTCATTCCTCGGATCCCCGACCGGCTCAAGGATCTCATTCGCATCGCGAAGAACTATTGGTGGAGCTGGGATCCAGAGGCCGTCGACTTATTCCGGCGCCTGGAACCGCGGCAACTTCTGTGGGAAAAATGCTACGCAAATCCCATCCGGATGCTTGGGCTCGTTTCCCAGGAGCGACTGGCGGAGTTGACCGCGGATGACGGGTTTCTGGCCCACATGGACCGGGTGGCCATGCGGCTCTCCAGCTACATGCAGGGGGGGACGTGGTTTGCGCAGACGTACCCCGATTCCACGCTGTCGGTGGCCTACTTCTGCGCGGAGTTCGGCGTCGTCGAGGGGCTGCGCGTGTATTCCGGCGGGCTGGGGATCCTGGCCGGGGATCACCTGAAGTCGGCCAGCGACTTGGGGATCCCCTTGACGGCGGTCGGTCTCGCGTATCGCCGCGGGTATTTCCGTCAGTACTTGAACGCGGACGGCTGGCAGCAGGAGCAGTATCCGGAAGCCGACTACTACAACCTACCGCTCAATCTGGAGCGCCGGCCGGACGGCGCTCCGGTCACCATCGAGGTGGAGTATCCCGGACGCAAGGTCCAGGCGCAGATCTGGCGTGCCCAGGTGGGGCGGGTGCCACTGTACCTGCTGGACACCGACCTGCCGAGCAATGGTCCGGAAGATCGCACCGTGACCGGATACCTGTACGGCGGGGACAAGGACATGCGGATCCGGCAGGAGATCCTGCTCGGGGTCGGCGGGGTCCGCGCGCTGGCCGCCCTCGGGATCGAGCCCACCGTCTGCCACCTGAACGAGGGCCACTCGGCCTTCCTCGCGCTGGAGCGCGTCCGGCGGATAATGGAGGAGCAAGGGGTGGGGTTTCCGGTGGCGAGGGAATTGGTGACCGCCAGCAACGTCTTCACCACGCACACACCCGTGCCCGCCGGGATTGACGTCTTTCCCACGGATCTGATGGACCGCTACTTCAGCGCGTACCATGGCGGGCTTGGCCTCAACCGGGATCAGTTCTTCGCCCTGGGACGGCAGAATCCCGCCGACCAGGGGGAGCCGTTCTCGATGGCCGTTCTGGCCATCCGCCTCTCGAGCGCGACCAATGGGGTGAGCAAGCTGCACGGCCGCATCTCGCGGAAGATGTGGGCGGGGCTCTGGCCCGGCGTGCCGGCGGACGATCTGCCGATCACCTCGGTGACCAACGGGGTGCACGTGCGCGGGTGGCTCTCCCATGACATGGCGGGGCTCTTCGATGCCTACCTGGGCCCCCACTGGATCTCGCATCCGGCCGACCAGTCGGTTTGGGAGCGAGTGGACCAGATCCCGGATGCGGAGCTGTGGCGGACCCACGAGCGGCGGCGCGAGCGCCTGGTGGCCTTTGCGCGACGGCGTCTCCGGATGCAGCTCGAGCGGCGCGGCGCGCCGCCGGACCAGCTCGAAAAGGCCGAGGAGGTCCTCGATCCCAAGGCGCTCACCATCGGATTCGCCCGGCGCTTCGCCACCTACAAGCGCGCCACCCTATTGCTCAGGAACCTGGAGCGGCTGGGCCGGCTCCTCTCGGACGCCCAGCGGCCGGTCCAGATCATCTTTGCGGGCAAGGCGCACCCAAGGGATGATGAGGGGAAGGACTTCATCCGCCAGATTATCCACATCGCCCAGCGGCCGGAGTTCCGCCAGTCAATCGTGTTTCTGGAGGACTACGACATCAAGGTTGGCCGCTACCTCTATCAAGGGGTCGATGTCTGGCTGAACACCCCGCAGCGCCCCTTGGAGGCCAGCGGGACCAGCGGCATGAAGGCCGCAGTCAACGGGGCGATCAACCTCAGCGTCCTGGACGGCTGGTGGGATGAGGCGTACGACGGAACCAACGGGTGGGCCATCGGCCGCGGCGAAGAGTATACGGATGCGAACTACCAGAACCAGGTTGAGAGTGAGGCGCTATACAATACCCTCGAGAACGAAGTGGTTCCGATGTTCTACACGCGAAGCCGAGATGGTCTGCCGCGGGAGTGGATTCGGCGGATGAAGAACACGATGCGGACCGTCTGCCCAATCTTCAGCGCCACCCGCATGGTCCGGGAGTACACGGAACGGCTCTACCTCCCCGCCGGGCAGCAGTGGGACGCCTTGCGGGCGGAGAAACTGGCCCGGGCGCGAGTCCTGACGGCCTGGAAGGAGCAGGTGCGGAGTCACTGGCGGGAGGTGCAGGTGCGGTCCGTGCAGGCGGATAGCGTGGCCCCGCTGGAGGCGGGCGGTTCCCGCATTCTCCATGCCGAGATCGACCTGGGCGCCTTGCGACCCGAGGACGTTTCGGTGAGCGTGTACGCCGGGCCTCTCAGCGCCGAGGGAGAGATCTTGTCGGCCGAGACCTTCGCAATGAAGGTTGAGGGGAGACAGCAGAGCGGGGCGTATTTGTTTGGCGGTACGTTGCGAGGAAAGGCCACCGGACTGCACGGGTTCCAGATCCGGATCCTGCCGGCTCACGAGGATCTGGTCAACCCCATGATGATGAACTGTATCACCTGGGGGTAGGTATCGTCCGGACGGCTCCGCGCCGCCGCGGAAAGGTCTTGTCGCTCGGTGGGCCTTTGTGGTATGTAGATCTTGTAGGTTATCTCGGTGCTGAAGCGGTTCGTTCGGGGCGCTTAGCTCAGATGGTTAGAGCGCCGTCTTCACACGGCGGAGGTCGCTGGTTCGATCCCAGCAGCGCCCACCATTTTCCCGGAGATGGGGGTCCCCCATCTCGAGGCTTTTGCAGGTCCTCTCCGGCATTGCATTCCGTCCAGTGTGGCGTGAGACGTCGGGTACCCAAACGAGCGAGGCGCGCCCATCCGGGGGCAGCCGATCATCGGGGTCACCTGCATGAGGCGCGAGTCCTGGGTAGTCCTCGGTATCGCCATCCTCCTCGGTCTCGGTGCCGCCACACCTGATCGTCCGGTCCGCGCGCAAGTTCCGCCTCTCCTTCCTCCACTGGATATCGTTCTTGCCCTCGATCAGTCGGGCTCGATGAAACAGAGCGATCCCGAGCGCGTCGTGCTGCAGGCGGTCGGTGCGTTCGTCGGGCGCTTGCGCGACTAGGAGAAGCAACGCGATGACCGACCTGCTCCTGTACGAGCGACCAGTTCGATTGAACCGATTCGCCCACGCCGACCTTCGCTACACGCCCCCGACCGACTTCATGTTCTGCAGGGCCGTGATGGCTGCTCCCCTGATGGCGGTCGAGTTTCCGACGGCCTGCCGCCAATATCCCATCGTGTTCGTGCAGGCGCCGGATGGCACCCTCGGGGCACAGGCCGTGCTCTCGCTGGTGGCGGACGACAACGCCTTCGTCGACCATCAGGGCCGTTGGACGGCCACCTACATCCCCGCGGCCATCCGTCGCTACCCGTTCGTCCTCGCGGAGATCGTCGGCAACCCGTCGGACTTCGATGTGGCCGTCGACGAGGCCAGCCCATGCTTCTCCCGCGATCACGGACAGGCGCTGTTCTCGCCGGAAGGGGAGCCGGAGCCGATCCTCAAGACCCAGATCCAGTTTCTGCAGGCCGTGCTCCAGGAGCACCGGCGAACGCTGCAATTTGCCCGGGCGTTGGGGGATGCGGGGCTCTTGGTTCCCCGCGCTGTGGACATCGTGCGCGCCGACCAAAAACGCTTCGGTGTCCGGGACGCCTTGGTGGTGGACGAGGCCAAGCTCGTGGCGCTCCCTGCGCCGACCGCGCAGGCATTCTTGGCATCGGGGTATCTGGGGTGGATCTACGCTCACCTGCTCTCGCTGCAATGCTTTCTGCCTCTGGCGAATCGGGCCGGACAAACCGTGGACGAGGATGCTATCCCCTGGTGGGGGAAATGAGGCGTCGCATCGGATGCCAAGTGGTGCAGTGGGTGGGGGTCGCCAGGACCGCGGCGGCGATCGGTCTCGCGGGCTTGCTGGCATGCCTGACGGTCGCGATCCCGGTGGGGGCCCAGGTGCCGCCCGGCCCGGGCATCCTCGATCAGACGATCGAGCCGCAGCGACGACCCGGCGCGCCGGACATGACGCCACGCCCGCCGGCGGATATCGAACGGCCGGAGCGTCCCGCCCGTCCGCCGAAGGGGGCCGAGGGGCCGAAGGTCTTCGTCCGGAAGTTCCAGGTCACCGGAAACACTGTCATCCCCACGACGGCCCTGGAATCACTCGTCCGATCGGAGGAGGGACAGGAACTCACGCTGGAGCAGTTGCGAGCGGTGGCGGCGCGGATCACAGACTATTATGCCGCCCGGGGATACATTCTGGCGCGGGCGTACCTGCCCCCCCAGGACGTGCGGGAGGGCGTCATCGAGATCGCGATCCTGGAGGGGAATATCGGCGACATCGAGGTGATAGGCAACGAGCGTTACGAGTCGGATGTCATCCTCCGGGTGCTGACCCGGGTGCGGGACGGCAAGGTGGTCGAGGAAAGCCGGCTGGAGACGGCCATCAACGACCTGAACGAGTACCCCGGCCTCAACGTGCGCGCCTCCCTGAAGCCGGGCACGGAGCGGGGGACCACCGATATTCTGATGACCACGCAGGAGCGGCTGCCGCTCAGCGGCATGGCGGACGTGGATAACTACGGCTCGCGCTTCACTGGATTCTGGCGATACGGCTTCGAGCTAGGCTACGGGAATCTGACGGGCCTTGGCGACGCGGTTAGTGTCCGGGGCATCAAGTCCGACTCCGGCGGCCTCAGCTACGGACGGGTGAGCTTCCTGGTCCCCATCGGCTATTACGAGACCAAGTTTGCGGGCAGTTACGTGTATTCGGAGAATGGCGTCGGGGCGGAGTTCGCGCCTCTGGAAGCGGGAGGGAATCTCCAGTCCGTGGAGCTAGAAATCATCCAGCCGTTCATGAAGACGGCAGGGGCGAACTTCCAGATGAGCGGGGGATTCGAAGCTACGCGGATCGTGAATAAAGTGCTAAATGCCGAGTCCGGGATCGACGACCTGCGGGTCTTCCGGCTGGGCTTCAGCGGCGATTACCGGGACGACTACCTCGGCCGCTGGTTCTACGGCCTCAACTGGTATCAGGGAGTTCCGTGGCTCGGGGGCAACTGGAAGAACGATAAGGGGGCGAGCACCCCCAACGGCCCGGGCGCCTTCTCCAAATGGACCCTCGACCTGGCGCGCCTGCAATCCCTGGCCATCGGGGGCAGCTACCTCATCCTGCGCGGCACCGGCCAGATGGCGAATGTCAACATGGTGTCCTACGAGCGCTTGGCCGTCGGCGGCTACTACACGGTCCGGGGCTACCCCCTGGCGGAGTACTCGGGGGACAAGGGCTATGCGGTCACGGCCGAGTTGGTGGTGCCGATTCCCGGCCTGCGGGAGTGGGTGCAGATGGTGGCGTTCGTGGACCACGCAGGGGTGTTCCCGATCTCGCCGGACAAGACCATCGGGGAGAAGGGCCACTTCCTGTCGGGGGTCGGGGGCGGGTTTCGCGCCGGCGTCCCGATCCCGCAGGCCCTCGGGGGCACGCTACAGGTGCGCCTGGATTACGGCATCCATGTGGGATCGCCGAAGCCCAGCAGCGAGAAGAGCGGCGCGGGAGAGGGGATTCCCGGTATCTTCTACTTCTCGTCCAACTTCAAGTTCTGAGAGTGCGGACTGATCGGAGGGCCGTCGGCGGGAGCGGACGTTTCCGTTTTCTTCCGGCGTGTCGGTGCAGTGAGGGGAAGGGCAGTGAGCGGTAAGCGAGCGAAAGCGCGGCGTCGGGCCAGCGGCGTAATCAAAGACGGCGGGGGAGTCCGCCAGCGCCGCCGCACCCAGCCCCCCTGGCGCTGGATCGGCGGGATGGCCGCCGGCGCGGCATCGGGCCTCTTGTCGGTGGCGGTCGCCTGCGCCTTGCCGGAAGGAGGCGTGGTCGCCAGCGGCTCGGCTACGATCGGGCAGCCTACCCCGAGCAGCATGGTCGTACAGCAGGGCAGCCCGCAACTGATCCTCAACTGGCAGGGCTTCAGCATCGGACAGGGACAAGTGGTCCGGTTCGACCAGCCCTCCACCTCGTCGGTGGCCCTGAATCGGGTGGTGGGGCAGGATCCGAGCCAGATCCTCGGCTCGCTGCTCGCCAACGGCCGCATCTTCCTGACGAATCCGAACGGAGTGCTGTTCGGTCCCTCGGCGCAGGTGGATGTGGGCTCTCTCCTCGCTACGACGCTCCAGATCACGGATCAAGACTTCCTGATAGGGAAATACCACTTCACGCAGAGCGATACTCACCCGCTCGCCTCCGTCGTGAATCAAGGGGAGATCGTCGCCGCACCCGGCGGGTTTGTCTCCTTCGTCGCGCCGGAGGTCATGAACCGCGGGACGATCACGGCCCGGCTGGGCACCATCGCCCTGGGGGCGGCCGAGGGGGCGACGCTGGATCTGCGCGGAGACGGTCTGATCAACCTGATCCTGACGGATCCGGTGCGCGACAGTCTGCTGGGCGGCGTGACCAACGCCGGGAAGCTACAGGCCGATGGGGGCTACATCACCCTCTCCGCCAAAGTCGCCGGCGACGTCCTGCATTCGGTGGTCAACAACGAAGGGGTCATCGAGGCCGGATCGTTGGTGAATCACGGCGGGGTGGTGACGTTGCTGGCGGCCGACCCCGTGGAAAACACGGGGCAGGTCGGCTGGGAGAACAACCTGGGCAAGGTCCAGAACGCTTCCGGCATCGTCACCAACTACGGCACGATTGATGTTTCGGCCAAAGAGGCCGGCGCGGCCCAGGGCCAGGTGACCCTGGCCGGCGAGCGGGTGGGCAACGCCGGGACCATCTTGGCTCGGGGAGCCGACAACGCCCAGGGCGGCCGCGTCCTCATCACCTCCACCGACGAGACTGTCGTGACGAGCGCCGGCACGATCGACACCAGCGGCGTCGGCAACTCCAGCGCCGGCAACGTCGTAATCTGGTCCGATAAGGACACCATCTTCGGTGGCACCATC
>CAVSHW010000044.1:0-55434 GCA_963727695.1 uncultured Methylomirabilota bacterium
GGCTGAGCGTCAATGCGACGACCCTCAGCGCCCAGACGACGGCCGGCGGAATTTTCCTCACGGAGACCGATAACGTCGCCCTGGGCACCGTGGATGGCCAGACCAACCTCAGCGCCCAAGCCGGAGCTGGGGACATCACCCTCGTGGCGGGCAGCGCCATCACCCAGTCGGCCGGGGACATCGTCGGGAACAATGTTCGGATGGAGGCGAGCACCGGGATCGGGACCTCGGGCACGCCCTTGAGCACCCAGGTCGGCACTCTGACAGCCAAGACGACAACCTCGGGTGGGGTGTTCATCGCCGAGGCCTCGGCTGGTGGTTCATTGACGATCGGGGCAGTCGATAGCGCGAGCGGAATCTCGACTGCAAGCAACGGTTCCATCGGCATCCAGACGGCGGGCGGGTCGCTCACGGTGAATAACGCCGTCACGGCCGACGGCAGCGGGACGGTGACCCTGGCGGCGACGGGGGCAGGGAGCAATCTGACCCTTACGGCTCCGGTCAGTTCGGGCAGCGGAAATCTGACGCTGACCGCAAACACAAACGTGGACCTGTCCACGGCGGCGGCTGATCTGACGACGGGTGGCGGCGGGATCCATCACGGTTCGTGCGATCAACGGCAGCCTGTTGATGGTCGAAGGGGCCACGATCCAGACCGCTGTCTGGCGGGATCACCTTGGAGAGCTACGGGGCCATGACGATCAGCAATACCTCGCTGGATCTCTACCACGGGCGATATGGACCTGACGAGCGACACAGCCGGAATCGAGATGGGTGTCGCCACGACGGGCGGGACGGTGACCCTGACGGCGGCGACCACGATCGACAACAGCAACGGCAGCACGACGGACGTCACGGCTTCGGCGCTGACTGCCACGGCAGGGACAAGCATCACGCTGGATACCGCGGTCGGCACCGCCTCGCTCACGGGGCCGGGCGGCACGCCCACCACGGGGAACATCACGCTTTCCAACATCGGCGTGCCGCTGACGCTGACCAGCGTGCAGTCCGGCGGTGACGTCAAGGTGACCAACGCCACGGGTGTGCTGACGCTTGGCCAGGTCGCGGCTGCGGGAAATGTGGACCTTGCGAACCTGAACGGGGAGATCCTCGACGACAATAGCGTGTCGCCGGCTCTCATCGCCGGGGCGGGAGCCACCTTGTCCGCCAAAGGCCCTTCGGGAACCGTGGGGGATAGCGGGAACGCCCTCAGCACGCGCGTGACAGGAGGGCTATTCGCGATTCAGGCGGATGCGACCAGCGGGAGCGTGTCGGGCAACATCGATGCGGCCTCGTGGGGCGGCCGCGCGCCGGACACTATCGCTACCCCGTCTCCGATCATCCTGGATGGCCGCTTGACCGACCCGAACGTCCTCTCGGCGACGCAGCAGGCCGGGCAGGCCGTTGCGGCGATCTCCGCCTCGGCCCAAGCGCAGAGCGCCTTCGAGGCAGTGGAGACCCAGATCATCGAGGTCGTGGGTGATCCGAGCGAGCAGATCGAAGAAGAGCTCCGCCTGGACGAGGACGTGCCCCCGAGCAATTCAAAGGAAGAGGAGGAGCGGAAGCAGAAGCGGGGCGGGCCGTAGGACTGCGGGTAATCTCCGACCCGCAAAGAGGTCCTTGACAATGCCTGAGGGGTCGTAGGAGAATCTCCCGCCGCTGAATGGTGTGGTGCTGGAATGCGGTGGGTGAGGGGTTATTGGTTTTGGAGATCATGACCGACCCCCGACTAGACTTCGCACAACGGGAAAAGAGTCCGCTGGATCCCGCCGGGACGGCTGCGCTGCGGCGGAGCGGCCCCGCGACGCGTCTCGTTGGCGCGGTGTTGATTTTTATCGCGTGCGTGGGCGTGACAGGCAGCAGCGAGTCGCAGAGTCTGCCCCCGTCGCCGCTCAGATTGGCCCAGGCGGCCCCAGCCGCCCCCGAACCGGCCGCCGCCGAGTTCATCCAGGGGGATTATTGGGCGCTGATCATCGGGATCAACGAGTACCCTAACCTCCCACCCGGTAAGCAGCTCCTGGCGGCCAAACCGGGCGCCGAAGGGATCGTGCGGGTCCTGCGCAACCGGTATGGGTTTGCACGCGAGCAGATCAAGACCCTCTACGACGGTCAAGCCACGCGCGGCGGCATCGTCCGCCAGCTCCGCGATCTGCGGCAGACCGCCGGCGAGAACGATAGCGTCATCATTTACTTCGCCGGACACTGCCAGGCCGATCCGGGGTCGAAAGACGTCTGGTGGCTTCCCTCCGACGCCCAAGAGGACGACGTTACCTCGCTCATCTCCCTGAACGACCTGCCGGCGATCCTCGGGGGAATCCCGGCGCGGCACATCTATCTCATCGCCGATTCCTGCATTCCTGATGACATGGTAGGCGTCAGCCGAATCGCCGGGACGCCCACCGTCCGCGAGGCCTACCAGAAACGATCGCGATGGGTGTTGTCATCGGGGACGATCTTCCCGGCGCCCGAGGGCGGCCAGCGCCGTACCGTCCCGAGCGCATTCACGGCCGCCCTGCTGAAGGAATTGGAGGGCAGCCAGGATGCCTACCTGACGCCCATGCACCTGGTCACCCTCTTCACCAAGCAGTTGCCGGCCGCGGCCATCCAATCCCTGAAGAACGGCCCGATCGCCGGCGCGGGGGATGATGGCGGGCAATTCATCTTCCGGCTGGAGGGGGCGACGCCGCCGACGGTGGAGATCCGGGTCCCGTCGCTGGAGGATCCGCGCCTCGCCTCGCTCAAGCAGCAGGTCGAGGCCACCAAGCAGCTCGGCGGCCTGCCGGAGGAGATCCGTAGCCAGGCGGTCGCCGCCCTGCAGGGGAAGATCGACGCCATCGAGAAGGAGATCCAGGCCAAGAAGGACGCGGAGGCTCGGCGAGTCGAGGAACAGCGCCAGGCCGGGCTTCGCGCCCAGCAGGCTCAACAGGGGGGGACCGTCGTCGAGGCCCGCCTCACGCGGCCCGCCGTCCCGCCCCCGACTATCGCCCCACCGAAGCCCGAAGACCTGACCCCCATGGTGCCCGTTCCCGCCGGGGAGTTCATCATGGGAAGCGGTCCGCGGGACGGCCTAGCGGACGAGACGCCGCAGAGGCGGGTAACGCTGGACGCCTATTCCATCGACAAGTTCGATACGACGGTCGGCCGGTACGCCAAATTCCTCCAGGCGTCTGGCGCGGATTCCCCCGAGTACTGGAACCTCGTGAACCTCGAAAGCGATGCCGAATTACCGGTTGTTGGCGTGGACTGGGATCAGGCTCAGGCCTACTGCAAGTGGGCCGGGAAGCGGCTTCCCACCGAAGCGGAGTGGGAGAAGGCGGCCCGGGGAACCGATGGACGCAAGCATCCCTGGGGAAATGAGGGGCCGACGCCGCAGTACGCGAATTTTGGCAAGGGGGGGACCTTCGGCTACAGCAAGAGCCTTACCAAGGTGGGGAGCTACGAGTCCGGCAAGAGCCCGTACGGCGTCTATGACATGATCGGCAATGTGTGGCAGTGGGTGGCCGACTGGTATGACAAGGGTTATTACCAGAGCGCGCCCGAGAAGAACCCGAAGGGGCCCGAGAAGGGCGAGTTCAAGGTCATCCGGGGCGGCTCCTGGGCCAAGGTGCCCCTGGTGGTCCGGGCGGCGGGCCGCAATCGCGCCGCTCCTTCCAGTCAGACTACCAGCATCGGTTTCCGCTGCGTCAAGGACGGCTCCTGACCGAGGTGCGGGCAGGGTTCGACGCGCACTAAAGGAGTTCCAAGGTGATGCGAGCCTGACTCCCCGAATTCCCTTGGGGAAATGAGCCTCGTGTGCTAGTCTCCACTCCTTACCGCGACGGATGCCGAAGAATTCGGGCCCTGAAGCGGGACGTAGTAGGGCAGGTCTTAAGAGCCTGAACGGCGGTCTCTCCGGCGATCCCACCGTTACCCCCCCATTCAATAATTCAAGCCGGAAACAAATGCGGTCACCCCAGACCCATGTGCGGTCGTGGTGTGTCTGCAGAAAGCACAGGGAGACGCATGTCGTTTGTAGAACTCGGACTCAATGCAGAACTGTTGAAGGCCACTCAGCGGATGGGATTCGAGCATCCCACGCCGATCCAGCAGGCGGCGATCCCGCCCCTGATGCAGGGCCGGGACGTCCTGGCCACCGCCATGACGGGCAGCGGGAAGACCGCCGCGTTCCTCCTGCCGATCCTCCACGATTTGATGGGCAAGCGCCGGGGGACCATTCGAGCGCTGGTCGTGGCCCCCACTCGGGAGCTGGCGGCCCAGATCACGGAGCACCTGCGCGAGCTCGCCGGGCAGACCGGCATCACGGGGGCGGCGATCTACGGAGGCGTTGCCATGGGACCGCAGGAGCAAGCATTCCGGAAGGGTGTGGATGTGCTCGTCGCGACCCCCGGCCGGCTCCTGGACCATCTCCAGTACCCCTACGCGCGGCTCGGCGGGGTCGAGTATCTGGTGCTGGACGAGGCGGATCGTATGCTCGACATGGGCTTCCTGCCGGACGTCCGCCGTATCCTCCAGCGGCTGCCCAAGGAGCGCCGGACGCTCCTCTTCTCGGCGACGCTGCCGGCCCCCATCGTGGAGCTGGCCAACGTCATGCTGAAGAACCCCGTGGCCCTGAACATCGAGCGCAAGTCCGCGCCGGCGGTCGGGGTGACCCACACGGTGTACCCGGTTTCCCACGACCTGAAATCGCACCTGCTGGTAGAGCTCTTGCAGAAGGGCTCGCCGAAGACCGTCCTGGCCTTTACGCGGACCAAACATCGGGCCAACCGGCTGGCCGACTTCCTGGAGCGGCGCGGCGTCTCCTGCGCCCGCATCCACGGCAATCGCAGCCAGGCGCAGCGGACGGAGGCGCTCGTCGGCTTCAAGAAGGGCCGCTTCCAAGTCCTGGTCGCCACGGACATCGCAGCGCGGGGCATTGATGTGGAGGCGCTGGGTCTCGTGGTAAACTTTGATGTCCCCCATCTGCCCGAGGACTACATCCACCGAGTCGGGCGCACGGCCCGGGCCGAAGCCACGGGCGATGCCTACACCTTCGTCTCTCCGGAGGAGGAGGGAGAGCTGCGCGCCATCGAACGGCACATCGGGAAGCGCCTGCCGCGCGAGACGCTTACCGGGTTCGACTACGCGAAGCGGCCCGCCGAGCGGCTGGAGATCCCGATCGCCGAGCGCATCGCCGCCATCCGGGCGCGGAAGTCGGACGAGCGCAGCCGGGCGAAGGTGAACGCCGCGCGCCGCGGCGCGCAGGGAGTCTCGTCGCGTTCGGCCGACGGGAAACCGACGTGGGCTTCTCGGGGCCCCCAGCAGACGCGTTCCGCCGGCCCGAAGCGCGAGGGGGCGGGACTAGCCTGGTTGCGGCAGAGCACGAGTCGGCCCGCCGCAGGAGGGTTCCGACGCGAAGGGGCGAGCCGTCCGGCGTTCGGCGGACGCTCAAGCTTCCCGCGGTAGGGAAGCGGACACGCTCTCTCGAACGAAAGTCAAAAAAGCGCCGATCGGACCTCCGATCGGCGCTTTGCATATTTCAGATAACGGTGAGACTGGCAGATTGCCGAAAAGCCACTCGCTCAGGTGCTGGGTTAGACGAGGCTTCTCGTAAGCGACTGAGGACCGCAGCCGGTCCTCGGGGATATTATAATAGGTGCGCAGGACGGCTTCGGAATCGGCCGACTGCGCGTAACCAGCCTTCTCCAGACTTTTTCGGGCCTTGTAGTTTCCCGCGTAGGTTCCCACGATGATCCGCGAGACCCCCTGAACCCGCGACTCCAGATGCTCGCGCAGCGTGGACCCGACCCCCTGGCGCTGCGACTCGGGCAGGATATAGCCATGCCGCAGGAGGGCGGCGTCCTGGACGTACTCCAGCCCCATCACGCCGACCAGGCGCCCCTCCACGAAAGACCCGTACCAGGTCAACCGCCGCGCCTCGGCCTCCCACTGCGCTGACGACATCTCGGGGTCGTGGTACTCGCCTGCCGGCAAGAACTCCCGATACCAGCGCGCGGCGGTGTTGATCACCGCGAGGGCCGCGTCCCGATCGGACGACTCCAGGGCGCGAATGGCTGGTGCCGTCAGCGAACCTGCCGGTGATGTGCGACGCAGATAGGCGGCCTGGAGGCCGACGATGGTCTTGCCGTCCCGAATGGTGCCGTCGTTGATCTTTGCGAGGGCCGCGTCGAGTGACATTTCGACCACCTCCAGCACCTCGTCCTGTTCCAGGCTTTGCGTGCCGGGGAGAAGCCCGGTGGCCAGGAAGATGTGGATCACCTCATCGGTGAACCCCGGGGTGGTGAAGAACGTGAGGAGGTGGGTGAGGGACGAGGCGCGATAGCCGATCTCCTCCTCCAACTCGCGAGCCGCGCAGTGGCGCGGCTCCTCCCCCGGGTCGAGCTTGCCGGCGGGGATTTCATAGATGTACCCGCCGGTGGCGTGCCGGTACTGCCGGATGAGGAACACGGCGCCGTCGTCCTTCAGCGGGACGACCGCGGCGGCGCCCTGGTGCCGGATGATCTCCATCTCCATCGTGGCGCCGTTGGGGAGCGTCACGGTCTCCACGTCCAGCTTCACCACCCGGCCCCGGTAGACCTCCCGCACCTTCTTGGGCGCACCCGAGAGGCCCGTCACGGCGCCACATCGCTACGCTGCAGGATCGTGAGGCGGGCCGAGCGCTCTGCGGGCGCCGCGGCGTGAAGCGATGGGAGGGATGTCAGGAGCAGCAGACTCGCGGCGAGCAGTATCAGGACGGTGCGGCGGGCAAAAATACGCATCGCAGGATCCTCCGGTTGAGAGGCCAGATACTCCTCAGATCGCGCCCCAATCTAGATGCTGGCCGACAGGTCTGTCAAAGGGTTTTCCGTACCGGAGCGCGAGCCGGATTGCGATCCGGGGGGGGCGTGTGGTATGAAGAAACTGCGGAGGAGCAGAGAGGCAGGGAGGGCTGAGGAGCAGGGGAGCGGGGGGCGGAGGGGAAGATGCGTGACATTTG
The DNA here is from genome assembly GCA_963727695.1 of uncultured Methylomirabilota bacterium. Classification (GTDB taxonomy): domain Bacteria; phylum Methylomirabilota; class Methylomirabilia; order Methylomirabilales; family 2-02-FULL-66-22; genus 2-02-FULL-66-22. The sequence continues at coordinate 6,974 of CAVSHW010000044.1, forward strand.
CGTGATCGGCGGGATCAACATGGACCTGGTGGTGCAGGTTCCCCACATTCCCCGGCCCGGTGAGACGGTGCATGGCGGTGCGGTGTCCAGGTTCCCCGGCGGCAAGGGGTCGAACCAGGCGGTGGCCGCCAGCCGGCTGGGTGCTTCGGTGGCGATGGTCGGGCAGGTGGGAGCGGACGCGTTCGGCGACGAGCTGCTCGGGACGCTGGGGGCGGCAGGGGTCGAGACGACCGGTGTGCGGCGCGTGTCCGCCGCGACCGGCGTGGCATTGATCTCCGTCGCCGCCGACGGGCAAAATGCCATCGTGGTGGCGCCCGGGGCGAATCTGGCCTGGGAGGAGGCTGCGGTGGCGGAGGCGGAGCGGGCGGTGGCGGGCTGCCGACTGTTGGTCCTGAACCTTGAGGCGCCGCCGCCGTTCATCGCGCGGGCCGTCCGGGCGGCCAAGCGGGCCGGGGCCCGGGTCATCCTGAATCCCGCACCGCACCGGTCGGGGGACGAGGCGTGCTTCGGGGACGTGGATCTGTTCGTCCCCAACCAGGTGGAGGCGGCGCTTTTCGCCGGGGCGGACCCGGAGGCGGTGACGGACTGGGGCGAGGTTGGTCGGCGGCTCCGGCGGCTCGGTCCCCGGACTATCATCCTGACGCTCGGCGGCGAAGGGTCCCTGATCGTGGACCAGGACGGCGCCCACCTCGTCCCGAGCTTTCCGGTGTCGGCGGTGGACACCACGGCGGCAGGAGACGCCTTCGTGGGCGGCCTTGCGGCGGCCCTGATCGAGGGGCTCGGGCTCCGCGAGGCGGTGCGATTTGCGAATGGGTGCGGGGCGATGGCCGTGACGCGCGCCGGAGCGCAGCCCTCTCTGCCCAGCCGCGCCGAGGTGGAACGGTTGATCGCCCAGGGGGGCGGGAGGTAGCTCGATGAGAAGCGCGAAGATTCGAGTCGGGATCATCGGGACGGGGCGCATCGCCGGTCTGGTGCACCTCCCTTCCCTGAAGCTGTGCTCGGAGATCTGCGAGGTGGTGGCGGTCGCCTCGCGCCGCGAGGAGAAGGCAAGGGCGTTTGCCGGGGAATGGGGGATTCCTCGGGTGCATGGCGACTGGCAGGCCCTGCTCGCCGATCCCGAGGTGGAGGCGGTGGTGATCTGTCCGCCCAGCGGGCTGACCACGACGGTGGCACGGGCTGCGGTCGCGGCGAAGAAGCACGTCCTCTGCGAGAAGCCCCTGGGGCTCCGATACGCCGACGCACGGGAGCTGGAGCTGGCGGCGAAGCGAGAGGGGAAGGTGTGCATGGTGGCCTTCACCTTCCGCTTCGTGCCGGCGCTCCGGTATCTGAAGCGGCTGGTGGACGAGGGGCACTTCGGTGAGATCCGCCATTGGCGGCTCTCGCACCTCACGGATCTGATGCTGGATCCGGACGCTCCGATGGTTTGGCGCAATGACCGCAAGCAGGCGGGAGCAGGAGTCCTGGCGGACATGGGATCGCATGGGATCGACTGTGCCCGCTATCTCCTGGGAGACATCGCGGCAGTCAGCGGGGCCAACCGGCTGTACGTCCGCGAGCGGCCCGATCCCTCCGGTACGGGTCGGGTGCCGGTGGATGCCGAGGATGCCTGCGTCTTCGCCGCCGAATTCGTCAATGGAGCCATCGGGACGTTCGACCTCAACCGGGCCGTGGCCGGGCGGGGCGGAAGCGGTCGGGCGAACTATCAAAGCGTGGAGATCCACGGTAGCGGGGGCGCGGCGATCTATGAGCTGATCCATCCCTTCGAACTCCAGATCAGCCTCGGCCCGGCCATGACCCGGACGCAGCAGTGGGCTCGGGCCGAGGTCCCGTTCGACCTCGCGAAGTATCCCGGGTCGCCCCGAAATCCGCGTCTGGACGATCCGTTCTTGGGCTACAAATGGGACCAGGAGGTAGCCTTCCTGCGCGCGATCCGCGGCGAGACGCAGGACTATCCGACGTTTCGCGACGGCGCGGAGGCACAGAAGGTGGTGGATGCCGTCGAGACGGCCGTCCGCGAGCGTCGGTGGGTGTCGATTTCCTGATGCCGGGCCAGGGCCCAGCAGCAGCCTACCTATCTGAAGATCCGGGCGAGTGCGAGGCGTTTTGCCCCTTGCTCTGACGGAGGGGTCATCGCATCGAGCAGTCGTGGGCCGCCTCGACCGCGGCCGCGAGATTCTGCGGCGGTGTACTCGCCCCGAGGTTGCAGAGATAGAGAGCGAACCGGCCTCCGCGCCAGCCGACCGTCACATAGCGCCGTACCCGCTCGGCGACCTCCTCCGGGGTGCTCTCCGCCAGGAAGGCGGCCCCCACTCCCAGAATCAGCGACACCGCGTGGTCGTGGGAGTATCGTTTGTAATATTCCGGCCCGAGCGCCTCCACGTCAGGGTCCTGCCCCCAGAGGACGCCCGACCCGACGGCCAGCTTGAGGTCGAGCATCATCGCGGGTTGCGGCAGGTATCGCTCCCCCACCCAGTTCACCACGGCGACCTCGGGGCCGCAGAGGGTGCGCAACTGCAGGATGAAGGGCACGACCCAGTCGCGGAGGATCGCCGGGCTTACGAGGGGGAGGGAGGCCGTGGCGTCCACCCCGCCCAACTTGCGGCTCTGAGGGAAGTGGCGCTTCTGGTAGAGGATCCATGGCGCCAGGACCTCCTCCGTGATCCGCGTGAGGAGGTCCCGGGCAAAGGCGGGGTCCGTGCAAATATCCACCAGGAACTGCTCGATGCCCCGCAGGTTTGTGGCGAGGGTGAAAGGCGCGCAGAAGCTCAGGCCCGGCTCGATTCCCGTAAGCTTTCGAAACAGGGCATGCATTGCGAGCACGCGCCGGCAGGACGACACGGAATCGAAGTCGGGTGTCCGGATCCGCGTCAGATCGGCCCGGTCGCGGATGAGTGGCATATCCCGATCGATGTCCGGCATCCCGGCCTCGCTCCACCGGAGCTTCTGCCCCAGAGCCTCGGCCTCGATGTTGTAGACATCGTAGGTGATGGACGCGACGTCTAGACCGTATCGAGTCTGGACCTCCAGCATGGCGGGGACCATGATTTCTGGCCGTGTGAAGAACTCCTGGCGGGGAACGGCGCACTCGGCAGCCACGAACTCGTGCATCTGGGCGAAGACCGGGACGCGTGGCGCCAAGCCCTGCATGGCCTCGGCTATGAGGGCAGCCCCCTTCCGGAATAGAGGGTAGTCGCAAGCCGCGGAATCAGACACGGTCCCCCCTGCCGAAGAAAGCGTCCAACGCGATAGTAAACGGGAGGTACTCTAACAGGGATTTTTCTTGCGGGCAATGCGTCTCCTGATATATCACTTCAACCAGGGATCAAGCGACGGTTCCCCGGATGCGGGGCGCCATTCGTCTGCGGGAACCCAAGACATCCGGCATGGCCGAGAGGGGGTGAGAGCCGAGGAGAGGCGATCTGGCCGGAGGATTGGACCTCTCCGCTGCAGGAGACAGGGAGGTCCGAAGACGAGGTCGGCGGAGCCGACCGGTGACGCAGTCGACCCATGGGGGAGGCATGATCATGAAGAGGCGAAAAGTCCTGGGGTATTTGCTGGCCGTTATCGTGTGCCTGGCGATCGCCGGCCCCGCCTGGGCGGGCGAGCCCATCACGGCCACCTTCTGGTACTCTTACGGCGGCAAGGTCCGGCAGGTCACCGAGGACATGGTCAAGAAGTTCAACGGTAGCCAGACGAAGTATCGGATCGACGGCTCGTTCCAGGGCGACTACTTCCAGGCCCTGGCCAAGATCCGGGCGGCGATCACCACCAAGACGGCGCCTGCGATCTTTCACGTCATCGGCGAGGCCATGCCTGACCTGTGGCAGGGTGGTATGTTCGAGAATCTGGAGCCCTACGTGAAGTCCACGGGGGTCAAGTCCGAAGAGTTCGTGCAGGCCCTCTCGCAGCACGGCTACTTCGATTACTACGGGAAGTCGGTGCCGCTCTTTGCCATCCCCTTCAACCGAAGCATGCCGGTGATGTACTACAACAAGGACATGCTGGATGCGAAGCGCGTGAAGGTTCCCACCTCCTGGGACGAGTTGCGCGCCGCGGCCACCAAGCTCACGGTTCGCGAGGGGAGCGAGGTCAAGACCTGGGGCTTCGAGGTGCCGATCGACTGGTGGTTCTGGCACGGGCTCCTCTACCAGGCGGGCGGCTCGCTCCTGAGCGCCGACGGTAAACAGGCCGGCTTCCGGCAGAAGGGGGGCGAGGCGCTCCAGTACTGGGTGGACATGGTCAACAAGGACAAGATCATGAAGCGACCAGGCGGCAAGGACTACAATGCCTGGGAGGTAACCAACACCGACTTCATCAACCAGAAGGCGGCCATGATCTTCACCTCCACCGCTTTCGTCAACTACCTGACCGAGAACGCCAAGTTCAACATGGGGACCGCTTTCCTGCCGAAGAAAGAGAAATTCGCGGCGCCCACGGGCGGCACGTTCTTTGTAATGATCAAGGACGCCACGCCGGCCCAGAAGGAGGCGGGCTGGGCCTTCATCAAGTGGATGTCTGAGCCGGCCCAGGCCGTCTACTGGTCGCAGAACACCGGCTACATCTGCACGAGCGAGCCGGCCATCGCCAGCTCGGAGATGCAGAAGTTCTACAAGGAGAATCCAAACTACCGCGTAGCCTACGAGCAGCTCAAGTACGCCCAGAAGATGCCGTTCACGCCGGCCCTGATCCGGATCCAGCGCGAGGCCATCCAGCCGAACCTGGAGGCGCCGGTGATCGGGATGTCGACCGTGGAGCAGACCATGGCCCTGGCCGAGAAGCAGGCCAACGACATCCTGGCAGGGAAGTAGGCCCGACCGGTCGTACGCGTACGAGCGGGGGCGCGCCGCCGGGTGCGTCCCCGCTCCTCCCTGAGGAGATCGGCCTCCATGGTATGGACCAGAATTGCACGACGACAGACGCTGCTCGGGTATGTCCTTATCCTGCCCTCCATGGCCGTGTTTCTGACCTTCTATATTTACCCGGTGGTCTATTCGCTCTACCTCAGCTTCTACAACTGGGACATGATGATGCCCAAGCAGTTCATCGGGCTTCGAAACTACCAGGACCTGCTGGGTTCTGCCGAGTTCAAAGAGGTCTTGGGCAACACCTTGACCTACTCGATCGGCGTCGTCTTCCTGGCCATGGGGGTCGGGTTGGTCCTGGCGCTGCTCTTGAACAACCGGACGCTGATGAGCAGCGTCTTCCAGGCGTGCATCTTCACTTCCTACATCGTCTCCTGGGTCGCCGTGTCGCTCCTCTGGATCTGGATGCTGGACCCGCAATACGGGCTGGTCAACTATCTGGGAAGCTTCCTGGGGATGGCGCCGGTGGACTGGTTGGGAAATCACCGGATCGCGCTCTGGAGCCTGGTCGGAGTGACCGTCTGGAAGGTGATCGGGTACCCGGTGGTCATCTTCCTGGCGGGCCTGCAGAATATCAGTCAGGACTACTACGAAGCGGCGGCCTTGGATGGGGCCGGCGCCTGGCATCGCTTTCGGTTCATCACCTGGCCCCTGCTCACCCCGACGACGGTCTTTCTCTTCATCACCCTGACCATTGCGACCTTCCAGGGGTTCGACATCGTCAACATCATGACCCAGGGCGGCCCGGTGCACAGCACCAGCATCTATGTCTTCTTCATCTACGAACAGGCGTTCCACTACTTCCGCCTCGGCCGCGCCTCGGCGGCGGTCGTGATCTGCTTCGGTCTGATCCTGGCGCTCACCTATGCGCAGCACCGCGTCTTCCGGCGGAAGCTCCACTATACCCAGGTCGGGTAGCGAAAGCGGGGACGATCCATGACGAGTCGAAACCCAGCCCTCCGTGTTCTGGCGATCGCCCTCTTGGGCATCGTTGCCTTGGCGGAGGTATTTCCGTACTTCTGGATCGCGACCACATCGCTGAAGGACCTCGCGGGGGTCATCCGATTCCCCCCGAGCCTCCTGCCCGTCCCGCCTCACTGGGAGAACTACGTCCAAGCCTGGCAGTCCGGGCCCTTCCTCCGCTATCTGGCCAACAATATCATCACGACCTTCGGCATCCTGGCGATCCAGCTTTTCCTGGCCTGCCTGGCGGCCTATGCGTTCAGCAAGCTGTCGTTTCCGGGGCGGGACGTCTGTTTCTTCGTGGTCATCTCCTGCCTGATGGTGCCGCCGCAGATCCGGTTCGTGCCGATCTACATCATGCTGGCCAAGGTCGGCCTGCTCAACACGTACTCGGCGCTGATCCTTCCCTACGCCGCGTCCGCGCTGGGGACCTTTTTGATCCGCGAGGCCTTCACCAGTATCAGCGACGACGTGCTGGATGCGGCGCGGATCGACGGGGCGAACGTGCTTCAGATCATCTTCCGCATTCTGGTGCCCATCGCCAAGCCGACCATCATCGCCTTCTCGCTCTTCAGCGTGGTCTATCACTGGAACGACTACTTCTGGCCCCTGGTGATGACCACCGACGAGACGGTCCGCACCCTGCCCCTCGGCGTGGCGCTGCTCCGCGAGGAGGGGACGGGCTCCCGCTGGCACATCATCATGGCGGGCAACATGTTTGTCGTCGTCCCCATGCTCCTGACGTTCCTCGCGGCGCAGCGGCACATCATCCGGGCGTTCACCTTCACCTCACCGAAGTAAGGCAGGGCCTCTCGGCGCTCCACGCTATGCTCCGCATGCGCTTCCCGGGAAGCCGTCATCTATCGCCTTGGCCCCGCCCCAACTCCGCATCCGGATAAGCCCAAACATTTCACCGCAAAGCTCGCAGAGACCGCAAAGCGAGCCAGGCGTTGTGGATCGGGCCTCGGACTATGGATAGAAATTGTGCGACTCGCTCGGACCAGACGATTTTGGAACCCTCTGGAAACAGCAGGTCTTTCTTTGCGCCCTTTGCGCACCAACTGCCGTTGGTACCGGCGGTTCGACTGCAACGTTCGGGATAAGTTCGTTTCCGGTCGGAAACGATAGCATCCGGTAACGACTCGGCAACGACGGCATTGACAGCTCGCATCGCCAGGAATATACTGGAAACGTTACCGGCAACGTTGCCGGTCACGTCTCCATCACCCTCCCGAGGAGTGATCATGAATGCCGGCATCCGCGACGTCGCCCGACGCGCTGGCGTCTCCATCAGCACGGTCTCGCGGGCGCTGAACGACAAACCGGATGTCAACAAGAATGTGAGGGCGCGGATTCTTTCGGCGGCCCGGGAGCTGAATTACGCGGTGAACCTGCACGCCCGCGTGCTGGGCGGGGGCCGCAGCCGAACCCTCGGGCTGATCATCGCCAACAGCGCCGACCCCTTCTTCGCCGCCCTCGCCCGAGGGGTGTCGGATGCGGCCACCGGCGACGGCTACAGTCTGATCGTCTGGAATACGGACGAAGCGACCGACCGCGAGCTGCGGGCCCATCAGATGCTGCGGGAGCGGCGCGTCGACGGGGCGCTGCTGGCATCGATGCAGAGCGGCGAAGCTCCCCTCCGCCGCCTCTCGGAAGAGGGAATCCCGTTCGTTCTGCTCAACCGCCACCTCGACCGGTTTCCGGCAAACTGCGTTCAGCTCGACTATCGGACCGGCGCGCGCGACGCCACGGCACACCTGATCGCCCTGGGCCACCGCCGGATCGCCCATCTCACCCACAGCGACGACCGCTACAGCGTGCGCGAGCGCCTGGCCGGATATCGCAGAGCGCTCAGAGGGGCGCACGTGCCGTTCGTCCCGGAGATGGTGATTCGCTGCACGCGCGGCATCGCGGGGGCCTATCGTGCCGTCCTGGAGACGCTGCCGCGCCTTCGGCCGAGACCCACGGCCCTCTTCAGCTACAACGACCTCTGGTGCGTCGGAGTGCTAAAGGCTCTGCACGAGCTGGGATGGCGCGTGCCCGAGGATATCTCGCTGATGGGCTGTGACGATCTGGAGATGAGCGCCTTTCTGGTTCCGCCGCTCAGCACGGTCTTTCAGGACCCGTACGCGATCGGCAGCAGGGGTGTCGAGCTTCTGGTAGAGCAACTGCGTGCTCCATCCGACCAGCCATGGGCACCTCGCCGGATAGTGCTTCAGCCCGAACTGCGCGTGCGGGCGTCCACCGCGCCACCCCGCAAGCCACGAGGGGCATCGAGGTGAGCATGAAGAGCGGTCGGACAGTGCAGGCACAAATCGAGTCGTGCTGCGCGCGCGCGGCGGCGTGGTTATGGAGTATGCAGGTGGCGGCGCAGCCCCGGGGGGTGCTGCGCTTTTCGAGCCACCACGAATCGGCGCGATGGCCCGGTGTGCTGCTGCCCGCGACCTACAACGGCGTGATGGCGCTCGATCTGATCGGCGAGCTGACGCGGCTGGCGCCGGGAGAGCGAGAGGCGCTGGTTGCTTTCCTCAAGGGCTTCCGGTCCCCGGATGGGGTCTTCACGATTCCGGAGATGACGGAGGGCGAGGTCTACAAGAAGCCGGATCGCGAGGAGACCTGGGGCTACATCCGCTTCCATCTGACCAACTATACGCTGGGTGCCTTGCAGGCGTTAGACGCCCACGACGATCTCAACCTCACCTTCCTGGCGCCCTTCCTCGATCCGCAGTATCTGGAGGCATGGCTGTCCCGTCGGGACCTGCGCGATCCCTGGCAGGAAGGCAACAACATCGTCAACCTGGGGAGCTTCCTCTTGCTCCTGCGGGAGCGCGGCGACCGAACGCGGCGCGAGCGCGCCGAGCGGGCACTGGCCGTGCTGTTCGACTGGCACGACCGGTTGCAGGAGCCGTCGACCGGCTTCTGGGGCGTCGACCAGGCGCACAACCCCCGGATGGCCCTGCATGCCATGGCGGGGGCGACCCATAACTTCCACCTGTGGTATGCTTGCGACCGAACGCCGCCGCATTTCGACCGGGGGATCGATTACTGTCTCTCGCTGCCGTCGCACGCTGATAGCGCCTGCATCGATGTCGACGAAGTGGATATCCTGGCGCACGGTCATTTGCTCCTGAATCACCGTCGGGCCGAGATCCGCTCCTGGCTCTCGGCGAAGCTTGATGGATTGCTGGCACTGCAGCAGGGCGACGGCGGCTTCTTCGACGAACGCCAGGGCGTCCGGCGAGTCGACGGGTGGGTCAAGGGCTACGAGGAGCCGCAAGGGGTATCTAACACTTTCTCGACGTGGTTCCGGTTGATCGCGATCGGGATGATCGCCGAGACTCTGTGGCCGAAGTGGCGTCCATGGCGGTTCCGTCGGATGATCGGGATCGGCTACTTTGCGCCACGGCCGGAGGCGTCCCGTGACTGAAGTGGCAGTCAACATCCATGCCTTCCTGCACGACGAGGACTACGCACGCCGGTACGACCCACAGAACCTGAATCATACGGGGATGATCTTTACCGGCGGACGCGTCCCCGAAAGCCTGAACGGTCTCTGGCGCGTTTGCCTCGACCCGTTCGACACCGGGCTACGGCAGAACTGGCCTGCGCTGGAGCCGCGAGCCCCAGAGGCGCGGACACTGCCATGCGATTACGACCCGGCCGGCGGCGATCCGGTTCCGGTGCCCGCCTCGCTCAACCTGGTCAGGCCCGAGTGGTTCCTCTACGAGGGGGGCGCCTGGTTCGCGCGCGAGTTCGCGTATCAGCCTCGAGTCGTCGCCGAGCGTGTCTTCCTGCGGATTGGCGCGGCCAACTACGACGCGAAAGTGTTCCTGAACGGGGAATTCCTGGGCAATCACTCCGGCGCGTCGACGCCGTTCTTCGTCGAACTCACCGGGCGCCTTGGAGCCGAGAACCGGCTGCAGCTCTTCGTGAACAACGCGCGCCGACCGGATCGCGTCCCGATGCATCATATCGATTGGTTTAACTACGCCGGGATTCACCGAGACGTGGAGCTGTTGCGGCTGCCCCCGGTGTTCATCAAGGACCTCTTCGTCCGGCTGGTGCCCGGCAGCGGCGGCCGGAAAATCGGCGTGACCGTCAGGCTATCGGAACCGACGCACGCGTCTGCCTTCTGTGCCATTCCCGGGCTCGGCATCCGGGCGACGATTCCAGTCCAGGCGGGGCGCGGCGAGGTCGAGTTGGCTGCTGAGCCCGCCTGCTGGTCTCCTCAGCGTCCGACGCTTTACGACGTCCTGGTGGAGGCGGGCGAGGATCGCGTCCGCGACCGCGTTGGCTTTCGCGAGATCGCGGTGCGCGGCACCGAGATCCTGCTCAACGGCGAGCCGATCTTCCTGCGCGGCATCTGTGTCCACGAGGATGACGAGCGGATGGGGCGAGTCACTTCGCGCGAGGACATCGCGCAACGACTCGCGCATGCCAAGGATCTTGGCTGCAACTTTCTGCGGCTGGCCCACTACCCGCACCACGAGTGGGTGGCGCAGATGGCCGACGAGGCCGGGATGATGCTGTGGGCCGAGATTCCCGTCTACTGGGCGATCGATTTCGACAATCCCGCCACGCTCCGCGACGCGGCGAATCAGCTCTCGGAGCTGATCCTGCGCGATCGGAACCGAGCCAGCGTCGTGGTCTGGGGGGTGGGGAACGAGAACGCCGACACCGACCCGCGTCTCGCGTTCATGAAGAGTCTGGCGCGGACCGCGCGCGCGCTGGACGGCACGCGGCTGATCTCGGCGGCCTGCCTGATCGACAGGAAGGCGAAGCGGATCGACGATCGGCTGACCGAACAGCTCGACGTGATCGGCATCAACGAATATTACGGGTGGTATGACCCGGATTTCACCGAACTGGCCGCGATCGGACGGAACTCGTCCCCCGGCAAACCCGTGGTGATTACCGAGACGGGTGGCGACGCGCTGGCGGGACTGCACGGCGCCGAGACGGTGCTGACGACAGAGGAGCGGCAGGCCTGGATTTACCGGAACCAGGTCGCGACGCTGCGGGAGATCTCTTTCGTGCGGGGGATGACGCCTTGGGTCTTGTACGACTTCCGCAGCCTGCGACGACAGAATTCGTACCAGCGGGGTTACAACATCAAAGGTCTGATCGCCCGCGACAAGCGAACCAAGAAGGCGGCGTTCGCCGTACTGCAGGCATTCTATCGGGAGCAGGCAGAGCTTTTCTAGCGACCTGACCGGGACGATGGTGGTAGACCAAAGGATGGGCTTCGACGCTCAAGGAGGAAGAAGATGAAACGGCGCTCCATGCTGATTGCGATCCTCGCACTCGTTTCACTGATGGCGTGGGCGGCTCCCGGCTGGGCCGGGGGTCCAAAAGGGAAGGTGGTGATCTGGTTCGACAGCGGCGCGGCCTGGAACAGCTTTATCGCCGACTTCAACAAAGACCTGGCGGCGAAGTATCCCGACATCACGGTCGAGTGGGTCACCCAGGACACGGCCCAGCTCTCGGCCAAGCTGGTGACCGCCTTCGCGGCCAAGCAGGGTCCGGATATCGCCATGGGCTCCCAGTACCGGCTGGTGTCGCCCGAACAGCAGTTCAAAGCCTGGGCGGATCTCTCGGGCAAGCTGGCCTCGGACCCCGAGATGAAAGAGATAGTGAGCGCCCTTCCCAAGGTCCACGTGGATGCGTATTACAGCGGCAAGAAGTTGTGGGGGCTGCCGCAGGTAGTGCAGGCGGTGGGGCTCTTCGTCCGCAAGTCCTGGATGGACGAGATCAAGGCCAAGCCGCCGGAGGACTGGGCCGAGTTGACGGCCCTGGCGGCAGAAGTTCACCAAGAAGGATCAGTTCGGCTACTGCATCTTCGGGGCGCCCGGCGTGACCAACAGCTCCGGCATCCAGTTCGAGTACAGCGGCGCGGCGGCGGGCATGCAGTACCCGATCGTGGACGCCGAGGGCAAGCCGTCGTTCAACACGCCCACCGGCCGGGAGGTGGCCAAGGCGTTTCACCAGTGGCAGCACGTGAAGAAGGTGACCTCGCCGGCCACGCCCACCTTCACCCACAAGGAGTTCTATGAGGTGGTGCAGGCGGGGAAGTGCGGCATCGGCCGGGTTGGCGCGTGGAACGTCGGGCCGTGGTCCAAGACGGCCATCGGCGAGGATTACGTGGTGATCCCGTATCCCCCGATGAAGAAGGGGCAGAAGGGCTATCAGGTCTCCTGGTCCAACGCCATCGCCATGAACGGGTCATCGAAGACCGAGGAAGCCACCTACACGGTGCTAAAGGCTCTCATGAGCAAGCAGGGGCAGACGAACTTCTTCCAGAAGCTGACCAGCGCGGCGCGCACCGACTTGGATTGGGCCAAGCTGGCCACGACTCCCCAGTTGCAATACTTCACGAAGTCGCAGGAATACGCCCTCGAGCGGGCCTGGCTCGACACCTTCCTCCCCACCCTGGACATCCTGTCCAATCATCTGAACGGGATGCTGGCGGACGCGAAAGTCGATCCCGTCAAGGCCCTGGAGGCCGCCGACAAGGAGGCCCAGGTGAAGTACAACGAAATTCGTAAGAAGTAGACGCTTGGCAGGAGACCGGGGCCGGGGAGGGGGATCCTTCCCCGGCCCGCTGCATCCAGGTCTGATTCGATCCAGGAGGCGAACCATGGCGATGGACGGGTCGCTCGCGCACCCGGCAACGCCCACTCTGTGGGCGCGCATCTTCCAGGAGCGGACCGCCTATCTCTTCCTGCTCCCCATTCTGCTCCTCTACACGGCCTTTTCCCTCTACCCGATCGTCCAGACCTTCGAGCTGAGCTTCTTCGACGCCAAGATCGTCGAGCAGGGTCCCTTCGTCGGCCTCAAGAACTATCGAGACATCCTGGCGGCCCCGGGCTTCCATCAGGCGCTCGGCAACACGCTGCTGTTCACGGGCGGCTCCACCGCCGCGGTCCTGGTGGTCTCTCTGGTATTGGCCGTGCTGGTGAACATCTCTTGGGTGCGCGGGAAGACCCTGTTCAAAGTGGTCTTCTTCCTCCCCGTGGTGACTTCGCTGGTGGCGGTGGGATACATCTGGAAGTGGATGATGGACCCGACCTACGGGATCATCAACGTGGCGATGTCGCTGGTCGGTATCCAGCCCGGCCCGAACTGGCTCTCCAACCCGAACCTGGCCCTCTGGTCCCTGGTCCTGGTGAATATCTGGAAGTGGGTCGGCTATTTTCTGATCATCTTCATGGCCAACCTGCAGGCGATCGACCAGAGCTACTACGAGGCCGCTTCGATCGACGGAGCAGGGGCGTGGTCCCAGTTCTACCGGATCACGCTCCCGTTGCTCCGCATGGCCATCATCCTCACGGTCATTTTGGGCATCGTGAATTTCCTCAAGGCGTTCGCCCTGATCTTCGTGATGACCCAAGGCGGACCGGCCGGCCGCACCGAACTCATGGCCACCTATGTCTATCGCGAGGCGTTCGGTACGGGCCAGATGCGCTTCGGGTTTTCCGCCGCCGCCTCGATGGTGCTCTTCGTGATGATCATGGTCTTCACCGCCTTGGCCAATCGGTTCGGCAAGGCGGGGGAGGTGGCCCTGTGAGCAACCGGAAGCCGATCCGCTGGGGGCGGGTCGGGACTCGCGCCGTGGTGTATGCCGTCCTGGGAATCTCGGCGCTCCTGATCGCGTTTCCGTTCTACTGGATGGTGATTTCGACGATCCGTCCCGAGAAGGAAGTCTACACCGTCGCGCTTGAACCTGCTCCCTTCGAAGCTGTCCTTCGCGATGTATCGGAAGCTCCTGGGCGATCCCCAGCTTCCCGTGGCGCGCTTCTTCCTGAACAGCGTGGTTATCTCCATCGGGGCCACCATCGCGAACGTGATCACTGCGGTGCTGGCGGCCTACGCCCTGAGCCGCCACCGGCCGCCCGGCGGGACCATCTTCTACTATCTGATCATCGCCACCATGATGGTTCCGGGAGAGGTGGTATTGATCGGCCTATTCCGGGTGGTCAATGCCCTGGAGATGATCGACACCTATCAGGGGATGATCCTGCCTCTGGCGGTCAACGCCGTGAACTTCCTCCTGGTCTACAACTACATGCTGGAATTGCCGCGGGAATTGGACGAGGCCGCCCGCGTGGACGGGGCCAAGGTCTGGCAGGTGCTCTGGCACATCACCGTGCCGCTCGCCAAGCCGGCGATCTACAGCGCCACGCTGTTGGCGTTCCTGAGCGCCTGGCAGAACTTCACCATTCCCTACCTGCTGACCCAGTCGAACAACATGTACCCGCTGGCGGTGGGGGCCCTGTTTGCGGAGAACACCATCATGGCCACCAAACAGGAGGCCCTCACACTGGCCACGATCCTGACGATTCCCACCCTGCTGGTCTTTGTGGCCACACAGCGCTTCGTCTTCTCCGGGATCACGGCGGGTGCCATCAAGGGATAGCCGCCCCTAACGGCTTGATCGCGATTTCCATATTTCCTGCAGGCTGTGGGGAGAGACAACACTCCCAACACTCCCGGCTTGACCTCCGGCAAAACGTTCGTCATCATCTATCCGCGGATGATGATGACATCCAGCGATCTCTCGTGGCGGAGGTGCGCATGAATCCCTTCCTGATCAAGGCCGTGTTGTTCGATTTCGACGGCGTCTTGTTTGACAGCGAGCCGGTCCGGTTCCGCGCGGGGGCCCAGGCATTGGCCGAAGTCGGCGTCAGTCTCAAATGGGACGATTTCACGCGCAGTTGGCTCGGCCGGACCGACGAGGCCGGCCTGCGCGATATCCTGGGCGCGCGCTTCGAGGCCGACGGCTTGCGGGTCATCGCACGGCGCAACGTGCTGTATGAAGAGCGGCTGGATGAGGTGCAGCCATTCACGGATGCCGGCCGGTTCCTGCGGCGGATCCCCGAGGCAATCCAGCTCGCCATCGCCACGGGCTCCCGGCGGTTGGAGGTCGAGGGAATCCTGTGGCGCGCCGTCATGACGCAGAGCTTTCACGCGATCGTCACGGCTGAGGATTACAGTCATGCCAAGCCGGATCCGGACCCGTTCCTGGTTGCCGCACGTCTGCTGAAGCTGTCTCCGGCCGCCTGCCTCGTCATCGAGGACAGTCCGTCCGGCGTCGCGGCGGCGCACGCGGCCGGCATGCCGGTCGTGGCGGTGGAGCGGGGGCATGAGGTCCCGGGACTGGAACAGGCCACCTGGAAGGTGGGGACGCTGGACGAGCTGACCTTGACGATCAAGGGGGAAGTGGTCGTGAAGGAGAGCCCGCGCACGGGAGACACGCTGGCATGAAGATCAGAAATCCGTATCGGAACCTGCCTCAATGGTATCGCGGCAACACCCACACCCATTCGAATCTCTCTGACGGCGATTGGCCGCCGGAGCAAGTCGCGGCCTATTACCGGGATCGCGGCTACGCGTTCCTGGCGGTGACGGACCACGACGTCTTCACCGACCTGAGCCGATTCGCGACGCCGGCCTTCCTGACCCTGTCCTCGGACGAGGTCACCGTGCGCGGCCGAGATCACATCGTGGGGCTCAATCTCACGGGTCCGGTCGAGCCGTTTACCGACCACCAGCAGACCATCGATGCCATCAATGGCCAGGGCGGGCTCGCCATCCTGGCGCACCCGAACTGGTCCGCCTTCGGCCTGGAACGCTGTCTGGGTCTCCACCGGTATGCGGCCGTCGAAATCCTCAACGTGGTGTGCAGCTACCTCGAGTACAACGGCTTCGCCCTGCAGTACTGGGATCAGCTCCTTCGGAGCGGGGTGAGGATCTGGGGGGTCGCCACCGACGACGCTCATCGGATCCCATACCAGGGGGGGAAGGCCTGGGTGGTGGTGAACGCGGATCAGCTGACCCCGGAAGACGTTCTGGCGAATCTTCAGACGGGGAACTTCTACTCCTCGACCGGACCTCACTTCCAGAAGTTCGAGGTGGTCGGAGACACCATCAAGGTCTGGTGCTCACCGGCTATCGAGATTCGGTTCATGACCGGCGACGGGAACCCCGCCTCTCGCGTGCGCGGGGACGCCTTGATGCAGGCGGAGTACACCCCGCGACCCGGGGATCCCTACGTCCGGATCGAGGTGGTGGACGCCCAGATGGGCAGCGCCTGGAGCCAGCCCTTCTTCATCGATCCCGACTGGCGGCCGTAAAGGCGCCGCGATCGCTCGCGCCCGGGCGGGGATCGCCTACGGAGTTCCGTGACACGCTGTCAGCGCCTCCCGGACGGCCGGTATGCACCCGGTTCAGTTCCTGTACCGGCGGAGCTTAGGACGCTCCAGTGGATTTTCAGCGTCCCTTCACGAGCAGGCCGGAGAACTTCTCCAGGGCCTTCCCCCGCCGGGCGATCATCTCTGCCCGCCACTCCGAGAGGCGGTCGAGGTCGGCGTCTCCCGCGGCGAAGTGGTTCCGGCAGTTGCCGATCACCGGGACTTCGGCGTCCTGGGCGGCCCGGCATGCCTCGGCGAGGAAGGGCGCCACGGCGGCCGGGATGATGGCGACCCCGTGGATGTCGGCGTGCAGCAGGTCGCCGGGCCGGACCGTGAGCCCCCCGACTTCGACCGGGCAGTCGACGGCGTCGAGGTGAACGTAGGCGTGGGACACGAGGAGGCAGCCCGAGAAGTATTCGAAGTCGAGGCTCTTCACTTCGTCGAGGTCCCGGACCCCGCCGTTGGTGACGACCCCGACGCAACCGAGCGACCGGTGGATGGAGACCTGCACTTCCCCCCAGAACGACCCCGTCGGTTCGGGATCCATATCCTGGAGCACCGTCACGGTCGGTTTGGGGGCGGCCTTGACCCGGGCGTAGTAGGCCTTCGCCAGGGGCTTCTGCTGCTCCGTCGGGGGCGCCGTGGCCGAGATCTTAGCGGTGACGGCATACCCCACGACCCGCCGGCCGTTGTCGAACACCTTCCGGATCGCCGGGTTCATGCAGCCTTCGGTCCGCGGCCGGACATCGAAGAACTCGATGGCGTTCGATATCGTGGGGGTGTCGAATTGCTTCAGCTCCTCGATCTGTGGTGCGGTCAGCATCGCGTACCTCCTGCTGGTAGTTGATTCTTGCGGGCATCGTTGGGAGACCAAACACCGGAGTCATGAAGCGCGAAGGAGTCGGCCATAGTGATGCGTCGTCGATGCTTGGTACTCTACTTTGCTCCTCCCTCTGCGTCAATCGGAGAGCCACAAAATATGAGAGGAGGCAGAATTCATGAGGACTGTTGTAGCAGTCTATACGAGTCGAGGCAACGTCGAGGACTTCAACAAGCAGTTCAGGAGGGCCCTTCCCGACGTTCGGCTCATCAACATCGTTGATGACAGCGTCATCCCCGATATCGTCGCCGCCGGGAAGGTGACAGCCGGGGTGACAAAGCGCTTGCTGCACTACTTCGCGGCTGCGGAGTCGATGCGTCCCGATCTGATCCTCATGACGTGTTCCTCCGCGGGCGAGGTTGTTGACCTCGGGAGACGCACCATCGATACTGTCCCCCTGCTCAGGATCGATGAGCCCATGGCCGCCGAAGCCGTGCGGTTGGCACGCAGGGTGGGCGTGCTTGCGACGCTCCCGACAACGCTCGATCCGACGGTCAGACTCATCCGGCAGCAGGCCGCGAAGATCGGGAAGGAGGTGGAGGTGGTGGACGGTCTCGCGGAGGGCGCCTATCAGATCCTCAGGCAAGGGCAGCCCGAGCGACACGACGAGATGATCATCGAGACAGCCGCCAAGATTGCGCACCGCTCCGACGTCTTCGTCCTTGCGCAGGCATCCATGGCACGCGTGGAGGCCAAGATCCGGGAGCGGACGGGCAAACCGGTCCTCTCCAGCCCGGAGCCATGTCTGCTGCACATCAAGTCCCTGTTTGGGAAATGAGGAGGAAGCCGATGCGCGCCAAGAAGAATCCACCAAGCAAAGCGTTCACAGCGGGCCTGGCCATGCGCAAGAAGGTGCTGGGCGAGGATTACGTGGAAAGATCTTTCAAGAACCCGGACGACTTCAGTATGCCGTTTCAGGAGCTGGCCACCGAGTTTGCCTGGGGCAGCGTGTGGACGCGGCCGGGACTCTCGCTCCGTGACCGCAGCTTGCGTGTCGCTGGCGCAGTGTATTGCGCTGCAATCGTCCCAACGAGGTCAGTCGATTCACCTACGCGGTGCGATTACGCAACGGCGTGACCGCTACGGAAATTCGCGAGCTGTGCCTGCACTCATTCCTGTATTGCGGCGCGCCCGCATCGCTCGATGCTTTTCACATCGCCGCGGCCGCCTTCCAGGATCGAGGGCTGGAAAAGGCCGCCAAGAGAAAGCGCTCGGTGAGCTATTTGAAATGCTCTTATAGGTTTCCTCGCCTTAGCGTGCTACCCTTTTCCCATGACAAATGGAGGCATCCCCGAGGAGACCGCGCCGGCTTCCCGGTGGCCTGCGACGGTCCCCGCGGTCCACTCCCGAACTCATCGTCGAGTTACAGGCGCGGGCTAAGGACCTCACCTTGGCCGCCATCGCGGTGGTGAAGCACGATCTCACCCAGTTTGTCTTTGCGATTGACGACGACCCCCTCAACAAGCTCAATGCCCTCATCGGTGCCGGCGGCCACCCCATCGGCCTCGTGGGCACCCGGATCGCCGACGGCATCGTCGAGTACTACTCCCGCCCGTTTGTCGAGTATCAGGATAATCCCCGCGCAGCGGCGTACCTGCAGACCCTCCGCGTCCCCTTCCTGACCCTCCTGCGGACGCACATCGACCGCATGCCGGATAATCCGCGATGGAACTAGCCTCAGTTCGGGCTCCGGTTGGGGGATCGCATAGGATGCGCGCCCGGGATTACCGAACACCTAACGGCAAGGCGATGTCCTGCACCAGGAGAGGAGACGCACCATGGGAGACAAAGGCGGCAAGAAGGAGAAGAATAAGAGTCAGAAGCAGATGGCGGATAAACGGACCCAAAAGATAAAGGAGAAACGGGACAAACAACAGCCAAGCACCTCGTAGCGGACCGCAGTATTCACGGGCGAGTGGCTCACCGTTCCTGATGGAACTCGGGTTCGACTCCTGGGCCAGCACTATGACAGCGTGTCCGAGGCCATATACGAAGCGTCGGACGGCGCGCTGGGCGGCCACCGGGAAGCCTTGGTCCCGGTGACGCCCGATCTTCCCTGTGTCCACATCTGATCCAGCGCAAAGCGAGCCGTATTCGTTGCCGAGGCAGGAGGGTTGTGGTACAAGCATTCGGAAACAAGAAGGGGGCCTTCGAGGATTGGAGTTCCGCATTATGGGGCCGCTATCGATTCTCCTGGTGATCCTGCTGGCCGGGCTTCCTCTTACGGCTTGGGGCGGCGAGGACAACGCAGCGCAGCTTCGGAACCAGTACCGGGAACTCCGCGATCATGCACAGAGCGGCCCCTTTGGTCTCCCCCTCAGCGTTCAGTCGGAGGACCGGGACGATCAGGTGTCCGCCGAGGTGTACGGCATCATCGAACACCCCATCGAGACGGTCAAGGCAGCTCTGAGCAGCCCCGCTTCCTGGTGTGAGTTTGCCCCCCTGCACTTGAATGTGAAGGCGTGCACCTTCCAGACGCAATCCCACGAGACCTTCCTCACGCTCTATCTCGGGCAGAAGTACTACCAAACGCCCGAAAGGGCATCGTCGCAGGTGTACCAATTCGCCGTGCACGCGGTAGAGCCCGACTTCGTGTCTGTTGGGCTTAGCGCTCCCGAGGGGCTCTTCGGGACCACGGCCCACCGGTTCGAGCTTGAGGCTGCCGGTGTGGACGGCAGGACGGTGGTTGCCCTCCGTTCATCCTATGTGCCGAGCGTCGTGACCAGAGTGATGACCGCCATCTACCTGGCCACGGTGGGGCGGAACAGGGTCGGCTTCAGCCGAGAGGATACCGGGCCGGCCACATCACCGCGATATGTGAAGGGATTCAAGGGGTTGGTCGAACGCAGCGCCATGCGCTACTACCTCGCCTTCGAGGCCTTCCTGGACTTCGAGTCCCTCCCAGTCGATCAGCGATTCGAGGCATCCATCAACGCGGTGTATGACTTGATGGATCACTACCCCACACAACTCCATGACATGGAGAAGGTGGAATATCTTGATGCCAAGCGCCGGGAGCGGGAGAACACGCTCCGTCTTCAGCGGGCGCTGGACGCAGCCGCCTTGCGCTCGAACGGACGCTAGGACTTGAGCGTGCTGGGCGAAAGCGGGTTCTTCAGCACCTGCTAGGGAATGTGCAGCATGGATCAGGGTGGGTCATGACGATGGAAGTGCAGCGGCCGGAGAAGTTCTTTCTGGAGAAGTTCGGCCTCAGTGAGCGAAGGCTGGAGCAGACGCTGGGGGCCGCGCTGGGGAAGCGGATCGACTACGCCGACCTCTATTTTGAGTACCGGGTGAACGAGGAGATCGGTCTGGAAGAGGGGATCGTCAAGCAGGCCGCGAGAGGCATCAGCCAGGGAGTAGGGGTTCGGGCCACGGCAGAGGAGAAGACCGGGTTCGCCTATTCGGACGAGATCACGGTCTCCAGCCTGCAACTGGCGGCGGAGCAGGCCCGGTATATCGCGGCGGATGCGGCAGGATCGGCGGGTGTGGCGGTCCGAGAAGCCGGAAAGGTTTCCCGGAGTCTCTATCCGGTCGAGACGCCGCCCACCGAGGTGCCGATCCAGGCCAAGATCGACCTGCTCGGAGAGGTCGATCGGATCGCTCGGGCCTACGATCCCCGGATCACGAAGGTGATGGCCACGGTGGCGAGCGAGCAGCGGCTGGTCCTGGTGGCCACGTCCGAAGGCGTCCTGGTGGGGGACGCCCGGCCGCTCCATCGCCTCCATGTGACCTGTATCGCCGAGGATCTGAGTGGGCGGACGCCGCGACGGGAAGTGGGCGGCTACGGCGGGGGCGCCCGGGCGGAGTTCACCGCCCTCCTCGACGGGGACCGGTTCGCTCGTTTCGCGCGCGAGGCTGCGCGGCAGGCCATCGTGAACCTTTCGGCGGACGAGGCCCCGGCCGGCACGATGGACGTGGTGCTGGGGCCTGGGTGGCCCGGAATCCTTCTGCACGAGGCGGTAGGCCACGGACTGGAGGGCGACTTCAACCGGAAGGGGACCTCCGCCTTCAGCGGGCGGCTCGGCCGGCGGGTGGCGTCGGAGCTGTGCACGGTGGTGGACGACGGGACGATCCCGGGACGCCGCGGGTCGCTCAACGTGGACGACGAGGGGACGCCCACGCAGCGGAACGTCCTGATCGAGAAGGGGATGCTGGTCGGGTATCTCCAGGACCGGCTGAACGCCCGCCTGATGAGGATGGCGCCGACCGGGAACGGCCGGCGGGAGAGCTACGCGCACCACCCGCTCCCCCGCATGACCAACACGTTCATGCTGGCGGGACCGCACGTCCCGGAGGAGATCCTCCGCTCGGTCCGGCGCGGGCTGTACGCCGTCGCGTTCGGCGGCGGACAGGTGGACATCACCAGCGGCAAGTTCGTCTTCTCGACCAGCGAGGCCTATCTGATCGAGGACGGCAAGGTGACCCGGCCGGTCAAGGGGGCGACCCTGATCGGGAACGGTCCCGACGTCCTCACGCGCGTGAGCATGGTGGGAAACGATCTTGCGCTGGACGAGGGGATCGGCACCTGCGGCAAGGACGGCCAATCGGTTCCAGTCGGCGTCGGCCTGCCGACCATGCTAGTGAGAGACCTCACCGTCGGGGGAACGAAGGGCTAAGGAACCGCAGAGGGGCAGGGGCGAGGGGGAGCAGGGGAGACGTGGGAGATGGGGAGATGGGGAGAAGGGCTGATGCTGGCGACCGAGGATTGTGACGATGGATCATCGTGATCTTGCGAAGGATCTACTCAAAGAGGCGGCGAAGCGGGGGGCGAGCGCGGTGGACGCGGTCATCGTCGAGGACGAATCCTTCTCGGTGCAGGTGCGGATGCGGGAGGTGGACACGCTGAAGAGCGCCCGGGAGAAGCGGCTGGGTCTGCGCATCTTCCTGGGACAGCGGTCGGCCACGACGGCCACGTCGGATTTCTCATCGGCCTCGCTCTGCCGTCTCGTGGCGGACACGCTTGCCATGGCCGCGGCCACGCCCGAGGACCCGTTCGGCGGTCTGCCCGATCCCGGGGTGTTCTCCTCCGGCCTCCCCGACCTCGACCTCTGGGACGCCGAGGTGGCGGCGCTCCCCATCCCCGACCGGATCGGCCTGGCGCGCGAGGCGGAGGCGGCCGCCCTGGCGTGCGATCCCCGGATCGTGAACTCGGAGGGTTCGGAATACGAGCACCGGGATGCGCGTATCCTGTTTGCGAACAGCCATGGCTTCGCGGGCGAGTACCGCGCCTCCTCGGCGAGCCTCTCCGTGACCCCGGTGGCCAAGGACGACGGCGGGATGCAGCGGGACGGCTGGTACTCCGTGGCGCGCCGGCTTCACCGGCTGGAGTCGCCCGAGGCGGTCGGACGGATCGCCGCGCGGCGGACGCTTCGGCGTCTGGGGGCGCGGAAGGTCGCCACGCAAGAGGTTCCGGTCGTCTTCGATCCCGACATGGCGGCGAGCCTGCTCGGGAGCCTCTGCGGCGCGGTCTCGGGCTCGGCGATCTACCGCGGGACATCGTTCCTGGTGGGGAGGCTGGGGGAGCGGGTGGCGGCTCCCGGCCTCAGCGTCGTGGACGACGGTCGAATGCCGGGCGGACTGGGCTCGCGGCCCTTCGATGGGGAGGGGCTCCCCACGCGGCGGACTGTCGTGATCCAGGACGGCGTCCTGACGAGCTATCTGCTGGACACCTACACCGGGCGGAAGCTGGGCCTCGCCTCCACCGGCAACGCCAGCCGGTCCCTGGGTCAGCGGCCCACGGTGGGGCCGACCAACTTTCATGTCGTGCCCGGAGCCCGCTCGCCGGAGGAGATCATCCGCTCCGTAGACCGGGGCCTCTACGTCACGGAGATGATCGGGTTCGGCGTGAACCTCGTCACCGGCGACTACTCGCGGGGCGCGGTCGGGATCTGGATCGAGAAGGGGGAGCTGACCCATCCCGTGGAGGAGGTCACGATCGCCGGAAATCTGAAAGACATGCTGTGTGGGATCGAGATGATCGGAAGCGACCTGGAGTGGCGCAGCCCCATCGCTTCCCCGACGCTCAAGATCGCCCGGATGACTGTCGCCGGAAGCTGACCCGGCGCAATGAAAAACCGGGAACTGACAATGGAAAACCGGTCAAGCACTTTCCGTCTTATCCTGCTTTCGCCAATGGTACAACTTCCCGTGCGATGCGATCCCCGAGGAGATCCTTCTGTACCTCTAGGTCGTAGTGCGCCTGGAGATTCATCCAAAAGGCCTCCGATGGTGATCCGGGACGTTGCCACGTTCAGCACTTTGCAAGCAGGCGCTCCCACATGGCGGCGGCGCGGTCGGCGTCGTCCCGGAAGATGGCGCGCTGCTCCCAGCCCCGCACCATCGCTTATCGGTTCAGGATCCCGTGCGGGCTGCTATCCAGCACTCTGAAGGTATAGGACGTCATATTCGCCCAGGCCGCGCGGGTAGAGTGCGTGGACTCGAAGTAGGGCTTCACCGATGCGTCGGGTTTCGTTGCCCCGGAAGCTGCTCGGAATGAAGAGGATCCCGCCGTGCGGATGCTGCCGGAGAATGGCCTCATCCGCCAGCGGCTTGAAGTGAATGAGATTGAAGGTGACCAGGCAGCGCTTGGCGCTCGCTGCGCAGGCGAGTTGTTCCACGTCGCTGCGATGCCGATTCCCAGCCTCCTCGGAGGTGAGCACGCCGATCTTACGTTTCCGCAGAAACGCGGCGATGGCCACGGGCACGTTCTCGTCGAAGTAGAACGTCACGCGGTGTCCCCCGCCACACCGTTGGCGCCGAGTTGGCGGTTCTCGGTGATGATCGCATCGATCTCGGTCGGGAATTTGGCGTAGTAGAGGAGGCAGGCGCGAATCTGCGCGCCGGAGAGCGCCGGGAACAGTGCCAGGAGCCTTTGCTCGTTGCGGTCCAGATCCTGGTAGTGCTGGATCATCTCCCACACGGCAAGGCCGGTTCCCATGATCTTCGCTTCGCGCCCGGCGGGTTCGTTGGCGAAGTACACGCCGGGACAGTCGCGAGTCCGGAGGGCTTCGTCCATGAGCTCCTGGGCCATCTCCGAGAAGGAGCGGCGCTGTTGTTTGGCGAGCCGTTGGATCTGGGCGTGAATCACGGGTCGGAGCCGGAGTGTCGTGGTCGTTGTTGCCATCGCTGCCCCCCTTTGACGTCGACCCGCTTACTATAGAACACATTGTAATCGGATGCAACCAAAATAGGGGACACGCTTTCAGGGTGCCGGCCTTAGTTACTTTCTTTACGCGCCTTGCGCTCTCTGCGGTTCAACCGCCAAGTTTGGGTTTACACTACAGCAGAGTTCGCCGGCGCTTTACACCTCTCGGACATCGACCATCCTGATGGCCAGCGGCTGAAGGGTCGCGACCATCGCCTCTTTGGGCACATCCGCAACTCGAATGACCGCCAGGAAGTTGGTTGGATCTTCGCCCAGAAAGGTCCCCAGGGCGATGATATCACCGCCCTGTTGGGCGATCGCCGCGGTGACCTTGGCGAGCGTGCCCTTTCGCTCGGGCAGGAGCATCGTCAGTCGGACGCCATGTTGACGCGTGCCGAGCAGTTCCAAGAACAGCTTGAACAGGTCGGTCTCGGTGACGATGCCCACGAGCCGCCCGTCGCGCGTGACCGGCAAGCCGCCAATTTTATGGTCGCACATGATCCGCGCGGCCTCTTCCACCAGCGTGTCTTCCGTGATGGTGATGACCTTCGTCTTCATCATCTCGGCCACGCTCAGCCTGGCCAGCAGATAGTGCAACTCGTGGATCGACAGCGACGTGGCGGGCGAGGGGGAGACGTATAACAAATCCTTTTCGGTCACGATGCCGACCAGCCCGCCGGACTTGTCCACTACCGGAAGGCGGCGGACGTGGCATTCGCGCATCCGCCTGAGAGCCGTGTCAACCGACGTATCCGCCGCAATTGTGTGGGGGTTCTTGCTCATTCGTTCGCGCACCAACATGACGGGCCTCCCTCTGCGTGGCGTTGTCCGGTCTCGAATACCCACCGCAAGAAATGACTCAAGTCACCCTATCACCTCACCTCCTTGGCCAGCCGGTTCAGGTCTTTGTCGAACGACAGCAGCCGTCCGTTGCCGTGGCGTGCCTTGGCCAGAAGGAGGCAATCGACAATATCCATGGTCTGCCGGGCAAGCATCTGAAGCGCATCAACCAGCTCGGCTTTCTCCTTGTTCGCGACCCCTTTGTACTGCAGGAGTCCGATCAGTGAGTCCGCAGCCATCTGTTTCGGGACCCGGTAGAACTTCAGTAGAATATAGACGCACTCCGCCAGCACGCTCTCGAGAATCACCGCCTTCGTCTTGCCGATCCTGACATCGTCGAAGAACTTCACTACAGCAGAGTTCGCCGGCGCTTTACACCTCTCGGACATCAACCATCTTGATGGCCAGCGGCTGAAGGGTCGCGACCATCGCCTCTTTGGGCACATCCGCAACTCGAATGACCGCCAGGAAGTTGGTTGGATCTTCGCCCAGAAAGGTTCCCAGGGCGATGATATCGCCGCCCTGTTGGGCGATCGCCGCGGTGACCTTGGCGAGCGTGCCCTTTCGCTCGGGCAGGAGCATCGTCAACCGAACGCCATGTTGGCGCGTGCCGAGCAGTTCCAAGAACAGCTTGAACAGGTCGGTCTCGGTGACGATGCCCACGAGCCGCCCGTCGCGCGTGACCGGCAAGCCGCCAATCTTATGGTCGCACATGATCCGCGCGGCCTCTTCCACCAGCGTGTCTTCCGTGATGGTGATGACCTTCGTCTTCATCATCTCGGCCACGCTCAGCCTGGCCAGCAGATAGTGCAACTCGTGGATCGACAGCGACGTGGCGGGCGAGGGGGAGACGTATAACAAATCCTTTTCGGTCACGATGCCGACCAGCCCGCCGGACTTGTCCACTACCGGAAGGCGGCGGACGTGGCATTCGCGCATCCGCCTGAGAGCCGTGTCAACCGACGTATCCGCCGCAATTGTGTGGGGGTTCTTGCTCATTCGTTCGCGCACCAACATGACGAGCCTCCCTCTGCGTGGCGATGTCCGGTCTCGAATACCCACCGCAAGAAATGACTCAAGTCACCCTATCACCTCACCTCCTTGGCCAGCCGGTTCAGGTCTTTGTCGAACGACAGCAGCCGTCCGTTGCCGTGGCGTGCCTTGGCCAGAAGGAGGCAATCGACAATATCCATGGTCTGCCGGGCAAGCATCTGAAGCGCATCAACCAGCTCGGCTTTCTCCTTGTTCGCGACCCCTTTGTACTGCAGGAGTCCGATCAGTGAGTCCGCAGCCATCTGTTTCGGGATTCGGTAGAACTTCAGTAGAATATAGACGCACTCCACCAGCACGCTCTCGAGAATCACCGCCTTCGTCTTGCCGATCCTGACATCGTCGAAGAACTTCTCGACCTGTGCGTATTGTTCAGGCACGTCTTTGAGGAGGTACCGGAGGATGACATTAGTATCCGGGAGGACGCTACCGCTTCCGGGCACGAGTCACCTCCCCCCAGACCTTTTCACGGACTTCGCGCAGCGGCGTGTTGGGCCCGGCGTATTTCGCAAGCGCGCCAGCGACACTTCGGGCCGGCCGCAGCACAACCTTCTCTCCTTCCACTTCGATCACAACCGTCGTGGTATTGAGGACCCTCCGCACGTCCCTGGGGAGGGTGAGTTGCCCCTTGGAGGTAATGGTTGCCGTGACTGTCATGATATCATCTCCTTACTTATATCATCTGCATTACTTGGACAGATTGTAATGCAGAAGGAATGTGCCGTCAATACTCACGCTCACACACTCACACCCACCGGCTCGCTCATCGGAACTTGACAGTTGTCGGCCTGTCTCACTACACTCTGGCCCGTTTCGCTCCAGTCAGAGCACCATGCCGTTACCCGCTCCCGGGAGAGGGACGATGCGGCGATTGGCACTGCTCCTCCTCATCGGCCCGAGCCTCCTCGCTTTCAGCCCCGCGGCCTCACCGGCCCAGGAACTGACCCTCTCGGTGGCGATCAGTATGAAAGAGGCCACGGAGGAGATCGGGCGCTGCTTCCAGGAGAGCCGCTCCGGGGTCCGGCTGCAGTACAACTTCGGCGCGTCCGGCGCGCTTCAACAGCAGATCGAGGCGGGCGCCCCCGTGGACCTGTTCATCTCGGCGGGCGAGGCCCAGATGGATGCGTTGGAGCGGAAGGGCCTGCTCCGCCCGGGGAGCCGCCGCAGCTTCGCGAGAAATGCCCTCGTGGCCGTTGTGCCGGCCGACGCCCCACGCGCGCCGGGCCGGCCGGCCGATCTGCTGCGGGAGGACATCCGGCGGATCGCCATCGGGAATCCCAAGACCGTTCCCGCCGGCCAGTACGCCGAGGAGAGCCTGCGGTCGCTTGCGCTCTGGGATGCGGTGCGAGCGAAGCTCGTCTATGGTGAGAATGTCCGTCAGGTGCTGGAATACGTCATGCGCGGCGAGGTGGAGGCCGGTATGGTGTACGCGACCGACCTGGCCGTCGGCGGCGGACGAGTCCGAGAGGCGTTTCGAATCCCGCCCCAAAGCCATCGGCCTATCACGTACCCTGTCGCCATCGTTCAGGAATCCCGCCACGTTCCGCTGGCCGAAGCGTTCATCGAGCTCTTGCTCGGGCGCGAGGGGCAGACGATCCTGGGGCGCCTGGGCTTTCAGCCGCCGACCGGTGTGAAGCCGTGAGTCCGGAGAATCTGGAGGCCCTGCTCCTCTCGCTCCGCGTGGCGGTCGCGGCCACGCTGGTGGACGCCCTGCTCGGCATCCCGCTCGCCTATCTGCTCGCCCGCAAAGCGTTTCGCGGCCGGGGGGTGGTGGACCTGGCCGTCACGTTACCCCTGATCCTGCCGCCGACCGTGACCGGCTACTACCTGATCGTCCTCTTGGGGCGCCGCGGTTGGCTGGGCGCTCCCCTCTACCGACTGACCGGGTGGAGCGTGACCTTCACCTGGTACGCCGCCGTGATCGCGGCCGCCGTGATGGCGCTGCCGCTCTTGGTCCGCACGGCGCGGGCCGCGATCGAGTCCGTGGACCGCGACCTGGAGCGGGCGGCCTTGACGCTGGGGCGATCCGAATGGCGTACGGCCCTGGAGGTGACCTTGCCCCTGGCGCGGAACGGCATCCTCGCCGGCCTGGTCCTGGCGTTCGCGCGGGCGCTGGGCGAGTTCGGAGCCACGCTGATGCTGGCGGGAAACATCCCCGGCAAGACGACCACGGTCCCGCTGGCGATCTACACGGCGGTGCAGACCGGAGAAGCCTCGGAGGTGCTGGTTCTGGTGGGAGCGCTGACGGCGGTTTCGTGCGTCGTCATCTTCGTGGCCGGCCGCCTCGGGACGAGGGCGACGTGAGCGAGAGGCTGGAGGTCGCCATCCGGGCCCGCCTGGCCGACTTCACGCTGGACGTGGCCTGGACGGCCGGAGACGGGGTCAGCGTGCTATTCGGGCCGTCCGGCGCGGGGAAGACGCTCACCCTGCAATGCCTGGCGGGGCTCGTCCGGCCAGACGCCGGGCGCATCGTGGTGGATGGGCGGGTACTATTCGACGGCGCCGCGGGCGTGGATATCGCGCCGCAGTTGCGCCGCGTGGGATATGTATTCCAGGGATATGCCCTGTTCCCCCATCTCTCTGTCCGGGCGAACGTCGGCTTTGGCCTCCGCGACCGGCCGCCGGCGGAGCGCGCCCGGCGGACCGCCGAGGCGATCGAGCGGCTCGGCCTCGACGGGCTGGAGGATCGGTATCCCCGGGAGTTGTCCGGCGGACAGAAACAGCGCGTGGCCCTCGGACGAGCGCTCGCCATCGAGCCGACGTTTGTCCTGCTCGACGAGCCGCTCTCGGCCCTCGACCTGCCGCTGCGCCGCGCGCTGCGCGACGAGTTGCACACCATCTTGGAAGACTGGCGGGTGCCGGCCGTCCTGGTCACCCACGACTTCTCGGAGGCGTATCAGCTCGGCGACCGGTTGATCGTCTACGAGGCCGGACGGGTCCAGCAGGCCGCCCCCCGCGGCGAGCTGCTCCGGCGGCCGGCCTCCGAATCCGTGGCCCGCATCCTGGGGTTCCGCAACATTTTGCGCGGAATGGTGTTGGAAAGCACGGCGGATCGAATCCGGGTCGCGTGGCGCGGACAGGTCCTGGAGGCCGCCAACTCGGCCGGCCACCCGTACCTCCCGCCCCGCGAGACGCCGGTGGCGTTTTTCGTCCGCCCGGAGGACCTGCGGCTGATCCGCAAGGACGGTCCCCCGCCCGATCCCGCCCACCACACCAATATCCTCGCCGGCTCCGTGGTTCGCGAAGTGGATTGCGGAGTGACGCGAACGCTGATGATGCGCCTGGACGAGCCGGGCACGCCGGCCCAGGGAGACTATGATCTGGAGATTGAAATTCCCCGGTTCGTCTACGAGGTCCTCCGGTTCGACCGCGACCGCCACTGGCAGTTCTCGATTCACCGCGGCTCGATCCATCTCCTGCCGGGTTGAACCGCAGATGGGCCTTTTTCAGCGGCCTGTAGGCTCCAGGGCGGCGATCCAGTCGACGAATTCCTCCACGGTGTGGAAGACGGCCGCCGGCGCCAGGGACCGGAGCGCCTCCGGCTCCGCCCGCGTGTCCCAGGCGGCTGCGAGGGGGATGAGTCCGGCCGCGCGGGCGGCCTCGATGTCCGAAACGACGTCCCCGAGGTAGGCGATCCGTTCGGGCGCGATCCCCCAGCGCGCCAGGATGCGTCGGATGCAGGCGGGCTTGACGCCCCCCTCGGGTGATCCGGTCTCGATGAGATCGAAGTACCGCGTCAGGCCGAGCTGCGTCAAGGAAATCGCCGCACTCTTGGGGCCCTTGCCCGTGACGACGGCCAGGGGGATCCTGCGTGTCGCGAGCAGATCGAGGGCGATGTCGATCCCCGGGAAGATCCGGCCCGCCCGCCGATGCTCCCGTTCGTACAGCTCAAGATAGCGGCGAAGACACTCCTCCCAGTGGTCGGGCGCAAAGTGCTGGAACATTCCCTCCTCGCTTGGTCCGAATTGCGCCACGATCTCCTCATCCGTATAACTCTGACCCGAGAATTGCCGCAATGTCTCGCGAAAGACCGTCAGCGCGATCGACAGCGTGTCGGTGAGGGTGCCATCCAGGTCGAATATCAGGCCGTCCAGGCGCATCGTGGGCCTCTGGGTAGCTCGGAATGGGGATCCTTGCCCTCTTGTCGGTCACCTGGGGTCCCCCTCGATCGCGCCGACCGAAGAGCGAGCTGATCGAGCGGCCGCCACGCTACCGCGAGGGCGAGAAGGATGTCAAGGGCAATGCGCCGCTTTTGGCGAATCGGGAGGCGGAGGGGGCGTAACCGGGCCCGGACAGCGGTCCGGCGATTGTGCTTGACAAGGAGTATCAATCCCCGTAGAGTCCGCACAATCTTCGGTTCGCACGGTTTCGACTACTTTGTGAACGCCGCGAGGACCAGAAACTTTGCGGCGTTTTCTCTTTCTGGCGGTGCGGCCCCTTTGGAGCCGGAGGCGTGTCGCTTAGGGAGGTTCTATGGTCTTCCGTGGTGGACAGGGTGGGGATGCACAGGGCGCGGATGGCGGAGGACCGCGTCACCGTCCGCTGGAGGTGACTGTCGGGGATCGCGGGGTAGAAGGTGCGCTGCGTCTGTTCAAGCGACTGGTTCTCCGAGACGGAATCCTGCGGGACTTGAAACGGCGATCTCATTACGAGAAGCCGGGAGATCGCCGCCGCCGCAAGTCGCGGGAAGCGGCGCGGCGGCTTCGGAAACAGCGGATGCGAGCCCTGTCCCGGGGAGAGCAGGTCGAGTAGTCGCAGGCCGGGAGATCTCAGCCGGGACAGAGGCGGAACATCGGCTGGGTGGGATGCCAGCGGATACTAATACCATCGCAACAAATGGCGTGATGTGACGATTTCGTCCCCTCTCCCCGGCGGGAAAGGGGACGAAGCTTTTTCAGCCTCCAACTGCTTCTATTCGACCTTCCTGTGGTTTCGAACCGACGACTGAATTCCCGCTGGACGCACGGCGGCAAGGGATTCGATCGGGATCTCACGCCGGGAGACCCGGCGCGACCCCGCCTTCCGGCAGAGCGCATCCGGTTGCGCTGTGACCCCAGGGCGTCCCCGTCGAGCTTGACACGTCTCGGGCGGTCGGCTACCGTAGGCGCTTTCCGGAGGAAGAGGCGCGTGGCTTGGTTCAAGAAAGATCCGCTTACGGCTGGGAAGGACACCAGGGTCCGGATACCCGAGGGGCTCTGGGTCAAGTGCGAGGGCTGCAAGGAGATCCTCTCCCAGCCCGAACTCACGCAGAACCTCAATGTGTGTCCCCGTTGCCAGCACCACTTTCGCCTCGGGGCCCGGGCGCGCGTGGATTCTCTGGTGGACCCGGGCAGCTTCGAGGAAAGGGACGCCGCCCTCCGCTCGCTCGACCCGCTGGAATTCAAGGACCAGAAGAGCTACATCGACCGTCTGCGGGCGGCCCGCAAGGCCTCGGGGATGGAGGAGGCCCTTCTCAGCGGGACGGCGCGGATCGGCGGCCATCCGGTCAGCCTCTCGGTGATGGAGTTTGGCTTCATGGGGGGCAGCATGGGGTCGGCGGTGGGCGAAAAGGTGACGCGGGCGATCGAGCGGGCCCTGGCCGCCCGGATCCCTTTCATCGCGGTCACCTGTTCGGGGGGCGCGCGCATGCAGGAGAGCGTTCTCTCCCTGATGCAGATGGCCAAGACCAGCGCGGCGCTGGGCCGTCTGGCGCAGGCGGGTCTGCCGTACATCTCGATCCTGACCGATCCCACGACCGGGGGGGTGACGGCGAGCTACGCCATGCTGGGCGACATCCACATCGCCGAACCCAAGGCCCTGATCGGGTTCGCCGGGCCCCGGGTCATCCAGGACACCATCCGGCAGGAGCTTCCGGCCGGCTTCCAGCGGTCGGAGTTCTTGCTGGAGCATGGCTTCGTGGACATGATCGTCGAGCGCAAGAACCTGCGGCCGGTCCTGATCCAGCTCCTCGGCTACTTCGCCGACGCGGCGGCCGAGCCGGCTCACCCGTAGCCCAGAGCCGGCCCACGCCTTCCCGAGCCATGCCGCGTCCTCGCATCCCTCGGCTCCTCTTTTCCATGGGTGCTGACCGTGACCTACGCTGAAGCGACCGAGTTCCTTTTCGGCCTGCGCCGTTTCGGTTGGCGCCCGGGTCTGGCGACCGTCGAGCGGCTGCTCGCGCTGGTAGGCGATCCCCAGGCAGGGCTTCCGTGCGTCCACGTCGGCGGGAGCAATGGGAAAGGCTCGACTGCCGCCATGCTCGACGCCATGTGCCGTGCGGCGGGCCGGCGGACGGGCCTGTACTCGTCTCCCCATCTGCTCAGCTTCACGGAGCGAATTCGGGTGGACGGAGTGCCCATCGGGGAAGCGGAGATTGTGGCCCTCACGGAACGCCTCGAGACGATCGCCTCCGCCCATTTTGCCCCCGAGACGACGGAGCCTCCGGACGGCTGTCTGCCGCACCCGACCTTTTTCGAGCTCACCACCGTCATGGCGTTCCTCCACTTCCGGCAGCAGGCGGTGGATGCCGCCGTCATCGAGGTCGGCCTGGGCGGCCGGCTGGACGCCACCAACGTGATCCGGCCGCGCGTGGCGGCGATCACGAACATCGCCCTGGAACACCAGGAGTACCTGGGGAGCACGCCGGCCGCGATCGCGCGGGAGAAGGCGGGCATCATCAAGACGGGTGTGCCCGTGGTGACCGGGGCCCGCGGCGAGGCGCTGGAGGTGATCGGCGAGACGGCCGCGCGGCTCGGCGCGCCCCTCACCGTTGTGCCGGAGTCATACCGCTGGACGGTCCGGACGTCCGGATTCGCGGGGCAGACCTTCGATCTCCGCGGGATCCGGAGAGCGTACGAGGGACTCCGCATCCCGCTGGCTGGTCGCCACCAGGTGGAGAATGCCGTCCTCGCCGTCGCCGTGGCCGAGACGCTGGACGAGCAGGGAATCCCCCTAGACGAGACGGCCATCCGGCGGGGCTTGGCGGAGGTGGAGTGGCCCGGTCGGCTGCAGGTCGTGCGGGAGCACCCGCGGATCGTCTTGGACGGGGCCCACAATCCGGCGGGGACCGAGGCCCTGGCCGCCTTCCTCGCGGAACACCGCGCGGAGATCCGACGGCTCGTCCTCCTTTTCGGCGTCCTGCAGGACAAAGACTGGGAAACCATGCTGGGACTGCTGGCCCCGTCCGCCGACGAGATCATCCTGACCCGCCCGCCGACGGCCCGGGCGGCTGACCCCGCCGAGCTTCTCCCCGTCGCGCGACGATTCGCCCGGGCCGCCGCCGTTCTTGACCCCGCAGAGGCGCTTCGATTCGCCCAGGCCGCGGCCCGGACCGAAGATACGATCCTGGTGACGGGATCGCTCTACACGGTGGCCGCCATCCTCCGGATCCTGCGCCCGATGGCCTGATGGCAATTGGACAACCGGGCGATCGGGTAAATGGGCGACTCGGGGGAGCTTCTGAGGATCGGATTGCCTGGTCGTCCATCGCCGAACTGTCAGGAAATCCCCTTTTGCCTCAAAATCGGGTGTGCTAACATTCCGCTATTCCCCAGCAGGGTTCATGCCGGGTCCCGTCCGGACAGAATCGGAGGTTGTCCATGCCGCTCGATAACGTCGCTTCCCCTCCCGCTCCTCGGGAGCTATGCGCCGTGGTGATGGCCGCCGGCCAGGGAACGCGGATGCGCTCCGATCTGGTGAAGGTGCTGCACCCGCTGGGCGGCCTGCCGATGGTGGGGCACGTCCTGGACTTGTGCCGGCGCCTGGGCGTGAAGCGGACGCTGGTGGTGGTCGGCCACCAGGCGGAGCGAGTCCGCGACGCCCTGGCCCCGATGCATACCCGGTGGAGTTCATCCTTCAGGCGGAGCAGCGGGGCACCGCCCATGCGGTCCTCACGGCCGAGGCGGCGCTGCAAGGGTTCAAGGGAGACCTGCTGGTCATCAACGGGGATGTGCCGCTGATGACGGATGCGCTGGCAGAGACCCTTCTGAGCACCCATCGGAAGACCCGGGCACAGGCGACCGTGGTCACGACGAAGCTGGATGACCCCAGGGGGTACGGCCGGGTCCTCCGGGATCGCCGGAGGGCATTCAAGGGGATCGTCGAAGAGGTCGAGGCGACGGCGCCGCAGCGTCGGGTGAAGGAGATCAACGCGGGGATCTACTGCTTCGACGCGCGGCGCGTGTTTGCAGCGCTTCACAAGGTTCGCCCCTCGGCCGTGAAGGGGGAGCTCTACCTCCCCGAGGTCTTGTCGATCCTCATGAAAGCGGGCGGGCGGATTGCGACTGTGCTGGCCGATGACCCGCGGGAGGTGCTAGGGATCAACACGCGGGCCGAGTTGGCGGAGGCCTACGGCATCCTGCGCCTGCGGACCGTGAAACGGCTGATGGAGACGGGCGTCACCTGTCTGGACCCGGCGACCGCCCACGTCTCGGTCCTGGCGACAGTCGGCCGCGACACCGTGCTGTATCCCCAGGTGCAGATCGAAGGGTCAACGGAGATCGGGGAAGGCTGTACGATACATGCCGGCTGCCGGATCCGGAATTCCCGGCTGGGGAACCGGGTGACCGTCCTGGACGGCTGCGTGATTCTGGAGAGCGAGATCGCCGACGAAGCCGCCATCGGCCCCTATGCGCATCTGCGCCCCGAGAGCCGGATCCGCCGAAAGGCGAAGGTCGGCAACTTCGTGGAGATCAAGAAATCGCTGATCGGCGAGGGCTCCAAGGTCCCGCATCTCACCTATGTGGGGGACGCCATCGTCGGGGAGCGGGTGAACATCGGGGCCGGGACCATCACCTGCAACTACGACGGCTTCGCCAAGCACCAGACGGTCATCGAAGACGAGGTGTTCATCGGCTCCAACACCAGCCTGGTGGCGCCGGTCCGGATCGGCCGCGGCGCCATGGTGGCCGCCGGCTCGACCATCACCCAAGAGGTGGCCCCGGATGCCCTGGCGTTCGGCCGGGCGCAGCAGGTGAACAAGGAGGGGCGGGCCGCCGTCATCCGGAGGGCAAGGACCAAGCCGTGAGCGGCACGGGTGAGGCCGGCGCTCCGCGCGTCGTGACGCTGGGCGGGCGATCGGGCCCCTCCCGTCCTCTCCCGTCACGACCCCAGGAAGGTGGCCGCAGCGCTACGCGGGCTGGTGGCGGATAGAGCCGTGGAGCCATCGGCGGTCTGAACAGGTGCGTTTCTGCCACACCACGGAGCGCGGAGCACACACGGACAGGGCTGGACTGGCACGCACAGGGCATCCCCCGACACTGGTGCCCGGAGTCTAAACCTCGCTGGGGTGCTCCTCATCGGTTGGAGGAAGGGCGGGACCGACCCGTCCGGAGATCTGGCCCACGTTCTGCATTCCTGAACAAATTGCACGGGACTATTTCGAGCGAAAGGACAGGCTATGTGCGGGATCGTGGGGTACATCGGGGACAAGAAGGTCGTGCCGATCCTGATCGACGGGCTGAAGCGTCTGGAATACCGGGGCTATGACTCCGCGGGGCTGGCCGTCCTGGAGCAGGGCCGGATGGTGGTCCATCGCTCGGTTGGGAAGATCAAGGAGCTGGAGAGCGCCGTCTGGGGAGCGAACCTCACCGGGACCGTGGGGTTGGGACACACCCGCTGGGCGACGCACGGTCGGCCCACCGAGGAGAACGCCCATCCGCATACGGACTGCACCGGAGATCTGGTGGTCGTCCACAACGGGATCATCGAGAACTACCTGGCTCTCAAGGAGAAGCTCATCGCCGAAGGGCACGTCTTTCGCTCCGAGACCGACACCGAAGTCATCGCCCACCTGATCGAGAAGTATCTGAAGATGGACCCGGACATCGAGCGGGCCACGCGCCGAGCCCTCACCGACCTCACCGGGGCCTACGCCATCGGCGTCCTCTGGAAGGGGGATTCGGGTCGAATCGTGGGCGCGCGGTGCCAGAGCCCGCTGGTGGTCGGTCTGGGAGAGGGGGACTTCTTTTTTGCCTCGGACATCCCGGCGATTCTGAGCCACACACGAAATGTCCTCTTCCTCAACGACGGCGAGATGGTGGTCCTCACGAGGGAAGGGGTGCATGTCACGACGCTCAACGGCGAGACGGTCCAGCGTCCGGTCGAGAAGGTGCTGTGGAGCCCCATCCTGGCGGAGAAGGGCGGCTACAAGCACTTCATGCTCAAGGAGATCTACGAGCAACCCCGGGCCGTCCGGGACACCATCCGCGGGCGGTTTTCCGAAGAGAGCGCGACGATCTTCGTCGAGGGGATGGAGCAGCTCGATGAGCACCTCGCCGCCATCGACAAGATCATCCTGATCGCCTGCGGGACCGCCTGGCATGCGGGACTGGTGGGCAAGTTCATGATCGAGGAGCTGGCCCGGGTCTCGGTGGAGGTGGATTATAGCTCCGAGTTCCGCTACCGCGACCCGGTGGTCGGGGACCGCACGCTGGTGCTGGCCATCAGCCAATCCGGCGAGACGCTGGACACCCTGGCGGGGATCAAGGAGGCACAGGCCCGGGGCTGCCACACCGCCGCCATCTGCAACGTGGTGGGGAGCTCGCTCACCCGCGAGGTGGAGGGGGTCCTCTACACCCACGCCGGTCCCGAGATCGGAGTGGCCGCCAGCAAGACCTTCACCGCGCAGCTCGCCGCCCTGTACCTGTTCGCGCTCTATCTTGGCCAGAAGCGCGGCACGCTGGACGCGGAGCGCATCCGCGCGCTCCTAGCCGATCTGGTCCGCCTGCCCCAGCAGATCGAGCACGTCCTGCACCTGGATGCCGAGACGGAGCGGCTGGCCCAGCAGTACCACGCCAAGACCGACTTCCTG
The DNA here is from genome assembly GCA_963727695.1 of uncultured Methylomirabilota bacterium. Taxonomy (GTDB): domain Bacteria; phylum Methylomirabilota; class Methylomirabilia; order Methylomirabilales; family 2-02-FULL-66-22; genus 2-02-FULL-66-22. The sequence continues at coordinate 43,695 of CAVSHW010000044.1, forward strand.
TACCTCGGGCGCGGCATCAACTACCCCATCGCGCTGGAGGGAGCGCTCAAGCTCAAGGAGATCTCCTATATCCACGCCGAGGGCTACCCCGCGGGCGAGATGAAGCACGGGCCGATCGCCCTGATCACCGAGGAGATGCCGGTGGTGATCCTGGCCCCGCAGGACAAGGTGTACGAGAAGATCCGGGGGAACATCCAGGAGGTCAAGGCGCGGGACGGCATCGTCATCGCGGTGTGCTCGGAGGGGGACACGGAGCTCCCGGGGAAGGTGGATCACGCTCTGGTCGTGCCGCGAAGCTCGCACCTGCTCACGCCGGTGCTGCTCGCCATCCCCATGCAGCTTCTGGCGTACCACATGGCCGTGCGGAAGGGCTGCGACGTGGACCAGCCGCGGAACCTGGCCAAGAGCGTGACGGTGGAGTAGGGAGGACGGGGGACAGAAGACAGAGGTCAGAGGTCAGAGGTCAAAAGTCACGGGGCAGTCGAACGCCGATTCTTCTCGCGAGGATCGGCGTTCTGTGTTTGTTAGAGGATGTTGGCGGCCACCTCGGCCAACTCGGAGCGCTCGCCTTTCATGAGTTCGATGTGGGCGGCGATGGGCTGCGCCCGGAACTTGCTGACCACGTAGTTGAAGCCGTTGCTCGAGGAGTCCACGTAGGGGTTGTCGATCTGGTAGGGGTCGCCGGTCAGGATGATCTTGGTCCCGTGGCCCACGCGCGTGATGATGGTCTTGACCTCGAGAGGGGTCAGGTTCTGGGCCTCGTCCACCACGATGAACTGGTTGGCGATGTTGCGCCCGCGGATGTAGCTCAAGGCCTCGATGGCGATCGTCCCGGAGCGAATCAGGTCGGACGTCCGCCGCGACTCGTGCCCCATGTTCAGGTCGCCCAGCATCTCGAGGGCGTCGTAGATGGGCTGCATCCACGGCTCCAGCTTCTCCTCGAGGGAACCCGGCAGGTACCCAAGCTCCCGTCCCATGGGGATGGTGGGCCGCGCCACCACCATCCGGCGATAGTCGCGATCCTGTATCGTCTTCTTGAGGCCGGCGGCCAGGGCGACGAGGGTCTTGCCGGTGCCGGCCTTCCCCATCAGGGTGACCAGCCTGACGCGCTCGTCGAGCAGGGCGTCGAAGGCGAAGTGCTGCTCCCGGTTGCGGGGCCGGATGCCCCAGGCGCCCTCGCGGTAGTCCAGGATCGGCACGAGCCGCTGGCCGGAGAGGTCCACCCGGGCGAGGGCCGTCCGCTTGAGGTTGGTCTCGTCCGTCAGGGTGCAATACTCGTTGGGGCAGCGCGGCCCGTTCCCATTGAGGATAAGCTCTCCCTGCGCCCGGAAGGTCGCGATGGCCTCCGAGCCGACGTGCATTTCGAAGGCGCCGGTGTACAGATCCTGGATATGGACGTGGTCGGTCTCGTAGTCCTCGGCCTGAAGCCCCACCGCGTCCGCCTTGATCCGGAGATTGATGTCCTTGGTGACCAGGATGGCGGGCGCCCCGGGATCGGCCTCCTGGATGTCGCGCGTCAGGGCGATGAGACGGTCGTCCACGGTGGTGCCGTTCGGCCGTGACGGACGGTGTGCCGTTTTTGCCGTGGAGGAGGATGCGGAGCCGGCCCCCCGTGGACAGAGGGACTCCTTCGCTCAGGCGGCCCTGGCCGCGGAGCGCGTCGAGCAGCCGCGAGACCGCCCGTGCGTTCTGGCCGCGATCGCTGGATTCCCGCTTGAAGCGGTCGATCTCCTCGATGACTTCGATGGGGACAAGGACGCTGTTATCCTGAAAGCTGAGGAGCGAGTGCGGATCGTGGAGCAGGACGTTGGTGTCGAGGATGTAGTTTTTTATCAAGGTTCTTTCGGCGCCTCCCCGCGCGCGGCTGCGTCCAGCATCAGGTAACACCTTTCATACTCTCGAGCACAGTACATACGGCCTGTCCATGACAGGCAGGCTGCTGCCCGATGACACCTCCGAGACAGAAAGCGATGCCGGGGTCCGATTCGACGAGCCAGGAAAAGGTGCGAGAACCGTGAGGGAGGGAAGGGATTGGAGGGTTGTCAGTCACCGTCATGTATTTCACCCAATCACCCCTGATGACTTGGGGCATTATAGGTATCCGTTGGGAATGTGTCAACCATTGGTGATTCCCAAGCCGATCCCGCCCCATACCACCTCTTCCCCTTGACACTCCCCGTGTGGTGGGTCACCCTACAGCGGTAAGACGGCTCAAGCTTCACTCACGGTCACGTCCATGACAAACGATTCGCTGGACCGCCTGCTTACCAGACTGGAGGAATCGAAGGGCCGTTTCGGGCCCGCCGAGGCGGCGCGAACGGAGCGACTCCTCTCGCGGCTGGGGCGCCGGCGCTTTCCTGACCCCGAATCCTTGATCCGTTTCCACGAGGCCCTGCTGTTCCTGCGCGCCTTCCCGGCGAGCGAGCGCGTGGCGCGCCGGGCGGAGGTCCTGCTGTCCGGCCTTCGGGGAGCGGGTGGAGAAGCTCCGGCGGGCAGGGGCGGATCTGTCGTCCCTGGACCCGATGGAGGTCTCGGGGTTTGCCGGGACCGCGATCGAGGACAAGCTCAACTACGACGTGGCCCGCTGGCTCGTCCGCCGCTTCCCGCGACACGTGGAGATCGTCTGGGGCGACGAATCGGCGCACACCCGTCTGGCTGCGACCCTGCCGCGGTTCCTCCCGCTTCTGGACGACGACGCGTACGTCGAGGCCGACGTCCCGTATCTCGATTGGCTGCGCGCGGCAAAGGGCCGGTCGGGGAGCGACCTGGCGTGGCTGCTTTCCCGGTTCGAGCGGCTGCCGCTAACCGACCGGGAGCGGGCCGAGCTGTTCGATTCGCTGGACCTCACCATCCGCTGGGACCTCGACGATCTGCGCGCCTCTCGCACCAGGAACTGGCGCTTCACGCGGCGGATCTTTTCCCACGACGGGCCCTTCGTTCGCCGGAACGAGGTGGACCTGTCCAAAGAGATGACCGCGCCGCTCGCGGTGACGCGGCTTTCCCGCCGCGAGGGCGAGAGGGTTCTCGACCTGATGCGGGAAGTGATGACCGTGCGCCGGCGGGAGCTGTGGGGTACGACCTACGGCGACCCCGGACACGTGGTCAAGGCCGAGGTGGGGCGAGGTCTCGAGATCTTCCTCTGGGGGCTGCCGCCGGAGCGGCGCCTGCCGCTTCGAGCCTACGTCGCGGGATTCAGCCTGAAGAACGGCGTCCCCATCAACTACGTGGAGGCCATCGGCCTGTTCGAATGGATGGAGGTGGGCTTCAATACTTTCTACACGTTCCGGGACGGCGAGTCGGCCTGGAACTACGCGCAGGCCCTCCGCGTGCTCCATCAAGTCCTGGGGATGACCTGCGTCTCGGTCTACCCCTACCAGATCGGTCAGGACAACGAGGAGGCGATCGAGTCGGGGGCCTTCTGGTTCTACCGCAAGCTCGGCTTCCGCCCCGGGCGGCCGGATCTCTTAGCGCATCGTCTTACGCGAAGAACGGAGGATCGCCACGCGACCCGGGTACCGGACGCCGGCGTCGTACGCTCCGAAAGCTGGCGACGGGGCACCTGTTCCTCGAGCTGCCCGGGACGACGCAGGAGATCTGGGACCGATTCCGGATCCGGAACATCGGGTTCGCCGTCCAGCGGCGGATGGCAAAGGAGCACGCCGGCGACGCGGCGATGGCGCGCAACCGGGCTGGAATCGTAGTGGCGAACGCTCTGGGGGAGCGGCTGGAGGCGTGGACGGGTGAGGCGCGTCGGACATTCGAGGACTTCGCCCTGGTGCTGGCCCCCTCGTCGCCCGATCTGGCGCGCTGGACGCCGGGGGAGAAGCGCGCCCTCGTCCGGATCCTTCGCGCCAAGGTTGGCCCGGAGGAGTCCCGCTTCCTCCGATCCATGCAGCGCCACGCGAAGCTCTGGAGCACGATCGTGAGGCTGGGCTCCCAGTCCCCGACGGCTCGACCCCGCCAGGATTGACCGATGACGGGGCCCTCGCCGCCTTGGTGTGTCTCGTCGTCCCTTCGTCCCGCCGCCGCCGATTCCTTCTTGACAGGGTATTCCCCATGGGGGATTCTTCCTCGCCCCACCTCGGAAGCATTGTCCGGTCAGCGTCAGGGAACGCCATGCCGCGGTGATAGATTGGGTTTCAGTGGCTCTCGTTTGTGAGAGAGGAGCGATTCGATGCGGAAGATGCTTGTGATGTGCGCAGTCGCCCTGGTTGTGCTGGCGGCGATGACCGGAATCGGTTGGGCCGCCGCCCGGTCCGGCGGGACTTTCAATTTCGTGCTGCCGTATGGCGGGGACGTGCTCACGCTCGACCCCCACAAGACACCGAACACGAACGACTGGATCGTCACCATCAACATTCACCGCAGCCTCTACAACTGGGATGATCAGCACAACCGGCCCAAGCTGGAGCTGGGGGAGAAGGTCGATATCTCGCCGGATGGGCTGGTCTACAAGATCGCGCTGAAGAAGGGGGTCAAGTTTCACAATGGGCGGCAGATGACCGCGGACGACATCATCTGGAGTTACGAGCGGGTCATGAACGCCAAGACCGCTTCGCCCTCGGCCCGTTTTGTCCGGGTGATCAAGGGGGCCAAGGAATACGAGGAAGGCAAGGCGGCCAAGATCGCCGGCCTTCGGAAGATCGACGACTTCACGCTTGAGATCACCATGGATAAGCCGGTGGATCCCGCCTACACCCTCTACGAAGGTGGGACGGCCATCCTTCCCAAGGAGGAGGTGGAGAAGAAGGGCGATGCGTTCGGGACGGATCCGGTCGGGCTCGGCCCCTTCAAGTTCGTGAAGTGGGTGAAAGGGAGCGAGATCGTCGTGGTAAAGAATCCCAGCTATTACGAGAAGGGGAAGCCGTACCTCGACAAGGTCGTGTACAAGATCATGCCCGAGGGGGCGGCGCGCGACGTGGCCTTCCGGGCCAAGGAGCTGGACGCGACCGTGGTCGGGTCGGCGCAGTACCCGACCTACAAGGCCGACCCGCAGATCTCCAAGAACATGGTCGAGGTGGCGGAGCTGTTCACCCGGATCATCGGCTTCAACCCGAACTACGAGCCGTTCAAGAACAAGCTGGTGCGGCAGGCCATCAACTACGCCATCGACTCCAAGCTGATCATCAATCGGCTGCTGAAGGACAAGGCCTACCCGGCGGTTGGGTACCTGCCCTCCACCTCGCCGGCCTTCGATTCCAAGGCCAAGGGGTACGAGTACAACCCGGAGAAGGCCAAGGCGCTGATGAAGCAGGCGGGCTACGAGAAGGGGTTCACCTTCGAGTGTCTCGGGACCAACAACGACTCCTGGGGCGTGCCGGTGATCGAGGCCCTGATGCCCTTCCTGAAGCAAATCAACGTCACTGTGAAGCCGCAGCAACTGGAAGGCGCGGCCCTGGCCCCGCGGATGCAGAAGCTGGACTACGAGGCCTTCATCTGGTCGCTGTCGAGCGGCGCCGGCGGCGATTCCCTGCAGGCGCTGGCCCGCTTTGAGTCGACGAACCCTGCCACGGCGGGCAATACCATCGCGTACAACAATCCGGAGTTTGACAAGCTCCTGAATGCGGCGCGCAAGGAGCGGGACCTGAACAAGCGGAACGACATCCTGCGGAAGGCCGATGCCCTGTTCCGCGACGATGCGCCGGTCTGGTTCTTCAACTACAACAAGGCGGTGGTCGCCCACCAGCCGTGGGTCCACGGCATCAAGCCGGTGGCCATCGAGATGATGTACCAGGATCTGACGGATCTCTGGATCGACGACTCTTCGCCGCGGGCCAGCGAGAAGTAGTTCGGTCCTCGACCAGCCAACGCGACGACCGAGCGTTCGCTTTCAAGCTCGATTCCGAGCCGCCTCCCCGGGGTTCGGGATCGGGCTGTTTTTCTCTCGGGCGACCGGCCGCCAGGCCACGCGGGGATTTCGAATTCCGGAATTGGTAACCGTTCAGCCAGTGTCGTGGGTCGGAAGTCGGTCGCACACTTAGGAGCCGTTACGAAATAACTTGTCCATTGCAAAGGAGCCGGCATGGAGACTGTGATTCTGAGCAGCCGGATCTACACGGGGGATCCTGCCAAGCCGTGGGCCGAGGCCCTGCATATCACGGACGGCCGGATCGTCGCCGTGGGCGGCAACGCCGACGTGAAGGCCGCGTGCGGCAAGGGGGCGCAGGTCTTCGAGCTGCCGGGACGGCTGGTCGTGCCGGGGATCGTGGACGCCCATCTGCACTTCGTGAGCTTCGGCCTCTACCTCGACCGCGTGGACCTGCGGGACCTCACCTCCATCGCGGCCTGCCGCGGGCGGGTCAAGGCGGACGTTGCCCGCCGGGGGCGGGGGGAGTGGATCATCGGCCGCGGGTGGAGCGAGCACATCTGGAGCGACCGGCGTGAGCCCTGCGCCAAGGACCTCGACGACATCTCGCCGGATCACCCGGTGATGCTGGTGCGCTGCTGCGGCCACACGGTCTGGCTGAACTCGATGGCCATGAAGCTGGCGGGGATCACGAAGGAGACCGTGGACGCCCCCGGCGCCCGGATCGAGCGAGACGAAAGCGGCCGGCCGATCGGCCTCTGCCGGGAGTACCGGAAGCTCATCGAGAAGGTGATCCCGCCCCCGACGCTGCAAGAGCGGAAGGGAGCGGCGCTGCGGGCACAGGGGGAGGCGCTCCGCTACGGGGTGACGGGCGTCCACACGTGCGAGACGCTCGCCGAGTGGGATGCCCTGTCCGCCCTGGAGGCCGAGGGGAAGCTCAGGCTCCGCATCCACCACACGCTCCCGCCCGAGGAGGTCGAGAAGGCCAAGGCGCGCGGGATCGAGCCGACGAAGGGCAGCGACCGGCTCTGGTTCGGGCAGGTGAAGCTCTTTGCCGACGGGACGCTGGGGTCCGGCACGGCATTGCTGCATGCCCCCTACGCCGACAACCCGTCCACCACGGGTCTTCAGTGCCTCTCGGTGAAGGAGATGACGGAGCGGATGGAGCTGGCCTACCGCCACGGCGGGGACGTGGCGGTGCACGCCATCGGGGATCTGGCGGTGAGCAACGTCCTGCAGGCCATCCGGGCGGCCCGCAAGGCCGTCAAGGGGAAGCGGCGGGATCGCATCGAGCACGTCCAGCTCGTCCAACCCGACGATCTCGGAGTATTCCAGGCGCTCGGTGTGGTCGCCTCGGTCCAGCCGGTCCATCTGCTCACCGACATGCCGGTGGCGGAGCAGAAGTGGGGCGCGGCTCGTTGCCGGTATGCGTATGCGTGGAAGTCCATGCTCAGGGAGGGCCTCCGCGTCCAGTTCGGATCGGACGCCCCCGTCGAGCACATCAATCCGCTCCTGAGCTTCCACGCGGCGGTGACTCGCCGGAGCCTCAAGGGTGATCCGGATGGCGGCTGGTTTCCCGGCGAGCGATTGACCCTCGAAGAGACCATCCACGCCTTCACGGCCGTGCCGGCCTGGGTCTCGCGGAAGGAGCGGGAACTCGGGGTTCTCGCGCCCGGGATGACCGCCGACGTCACCGTGTTCGCCGAGGATTTATTTGCGCTGGCGCCGGAGAAGCTGGCCTCCGCTCAAGTGGAGATGACGATGGTGGGCGGGGAGGTGGTGTATCGGAGGGGCTGAGATGGATAGCCGCGAGCGGGTGTTCCGGGCGCTGGAGCGGACCGGGCCGGATCGGCTGCCGATCTTCCAGCAGCTCTTGCCGGGGGCGCATCTCACGTACGGGGAGAAGCTGGAGGATCTGCTTGCGCGCTATCCCAGCGACTTCAGCGACGCGGGCTACTACGGGGATTCCGAGTACGGGCCCGCCGTCGGGATGGGGCATGCGGACGCATGGGGAGCCGTCTGGACGCGGGTGAGCGACGACCACAAGGGGCTGGTGACGGTCCATCCCCTGGCGGACTGGTCGGCGCTGGAGACGTACCGGTTCCCGGATGCGACCCAGGTGGGGGATTTCAGCCGGGTCATCGCGACGGTCAGGGCCAACCCCGGCCGGAAGTACCTGCTGGTGGACGGGGACACACTCTTTCAGCGCATGTTCTACCTGCGGGGGTTCGAGAACCTCCTGGTCGATCTGACGGAGCGGCGCCCCGAGGTGTTCACCCTGCGCGATCGGATCGTGGAGTTTCTGCTCAAGCGGATCGAGATCTGGCTGGGATACGGCGTGGACGGCCTGTTCTTTCGCGACGACTGGGGAACGCAGGAGGAGTTGATGATCCGCCCAGACCTGTGGCGAGAGATCTTCAAGCCGTCCTACAAGCGGGTATTCGATGCGGTGCACGCCGGCGGGAAGCACGTCTTTTTCCATAGCGACGGCATGATCCGGGAGATCATTCCGGATTTGATCGAGATCGGTGTGGATGCCATCAACGCCCAGATCCCGTGCATGGATGCCGCCGCGCTGGCGAAGGACTTCGGCCCCAGGCTGTGTTTCGTGGCCGGCGCCGACCGGCAGCGCTGGCTCCCGTTCGGAACCCCCAAAGAGGTCGAGGCGCATTGTTTCGCGCTGGCGGACGCTTTCGGCCGGAACAACGGCGGGTACATCGGCGGCGGCGAGATCGGCGGGGACGTGCCCCTCGCAAACGCCGAAGCCATGCTCCGCACCTTCGCCGGCTACACCTACCCCCGCCCCTGACGCCCCGCCTTCGTCCAGCCAAATCCAGCGGGCCAGAGGGTTGCGCCGATCCTCCGGCCCGCGCCGCATGCGCTCCTTCAGATCATCATTTCGAGTTACGGGGGAACCGATTGGGACTCGAACTCGGGAGACTCGAACTCGGGAGATTGACGAAAAGGTCTGAAGATGATACGGTTGGAAGTACGATAGGAGGTGACATTATGAGTAAGGTCCCCACGATTATTCCGATCACCGATCTGCGACAGGACGCTGCGATGGTTCTGCGCCAGGTCCGCGAGTCGAAAGAGCCAATCGTCATCACCCAGCGGGGCCGGGCCGCGGCGGTCATGATGAGCGCCGAGGCGTACGAGCGATCCGAACACGACCGCGAGCTTCTGCGTCTGCTCGCACGCGGCGAAAAAGAGATTGCCGCCGGGAAAGGGCACGGCCTCAACGCCGTGCTTGCCGAGGCGGATGCGCTGCTGGCCGAGGGCGACCGGTGACGGTCCAATTCACGCCGACCGCACGGCTGCAGTTTCTCTCCGCGTTGGCCTACATCCGTCAGGACAATCCCCCGGCCGCGATCCGCTTTCGAAAGAAAGCGGAATCGGTGCTCCGGCGATTGGAGAAATTTCCCGACTCCGGCCGCGTCATCCCGGAATTCCCTGAGCTCCCGTATCGGGAGGTGATCGTGGCGCCGTATCGGTTCTTCTATCGGGTCGAGGGGCGATTTGCGTGGATTGTGGCCGTCTGGCATGGCGCACAGCTCCCGGGTGTGCCATCGGGCAAGACGGGCCGCAGCTAGCGCTGTCGTCCGTAAGGACTCCGTCCGGCGTGCCCTTGAACTGATTTGCCAGAACAAATACTCTCGCCTTGAGATCCTCACAGCCGGAACGTTTCGAAGCGGAGGCGCGCCTACCATCGCGTGGAAGCGCCTCCTGGCAACGTGCTGAACATGGCAACGTCCCGGATTACGGATTACGTCCCGGATTACAGGCTCCCGTGTTACTGACAAGGGGCACATTGACAATCGCCAAGCCAATCCGTACACTAACCCGTACCCGATGATGAGCGAGTACCAATCGACGCATTCTGACTGGCCATGCGATGAAGAGGATGTTCCACTGTGGCACCTTTTACGACCGTTGGGTGAAGCACGCCCTAAGGTTTTTCCCTCCTGAGATCCTCGTCAGGCACAAAGATAAGCTGGCATTTTACTCAACAGCACAAAGAGATGGATGCCGAATTGCACGAGCGATCTGCGAGGAACGAGAAATCATTCTGTTGTCGGAGCGAATTTTACCCAAGAAGAGGGCCAAGGACTATGATGGCGACGTAAGATACTTCATTTTCGTCGTCCTTCATGAGATCGCCCACGCCGTCATGAAACATCACTCTCCTTTGTATGACGGACTTACGCCTGAGGCAGTGGCCGCTGAAGAAAAGGAGGCCGATGATTTGGCCCTTTTCTGGTTTAATGCTCATCTCGGATCAAGCAATAGCCCTCATTTTAGACCTTTGACGTTGCACGAAATAGAGGAAGCAAAGAACAAGAGTCAGGATTTGATGAGACAATCTTATGAACGGGTCTAATCCGCCCCTGCTCTTGCTAGATGTAGGCTTGCCTCAGTCTGTCACGCCGCGAGGCGGGATCAATTCACAGCCCGTCTGTGAGCGCTGGCCACATCAATAGTCTCTCTATACGACGGGAGGACCGTAGTGAAAGGGGGTATAATAAAGGGCGAGCCTCATCACCCGGTACGTGGCGTACTCCACCCGGAACCTCCGGCGAGACCTCCGAGATCGGCTGCGGGCGTTAGCTGAGCGGTGCACCGCCAGACGGGTACGGCAGTGTCCTTGGAGGAGACGTTGAACGAAGCGTTGTCGTCCGGGCTGACGGTGTTAGAGAAAGATCCGCTTCCCCCCGGCGCGGGGGTCGCCGACCACCGCGGTTGAGGTCTGAGCAGGGGTGGAGGATCAAGCCTCAGCCGAGAGCAGTCGGTGAGTATGTCGCCCACTCGGTGCGGAACCTCCGGCGAGACCTCCGAGATCGGCTGCGGGCGTTAGCTGAGCGGTGCACCACCCAGACGGGTACGGCAGTGTCCATGGAGGAGACGTTGAACGAAGCGTTGTCGTCCGGGCTGACGGTGTTAGAAAGATCCGCTTCCCCCCGGCGCGGGGGTAGACCGACCACCGCGGTTGAGGTCTGAGCGGTTTAAGGCGCCCACTAACAGAGGCGATTACGCCTATATCGCTGACATAGCAGACCGACCACCGCAGCTGAGATCTGAGCGGATTAAGGCGGCCGCTACCAGAGGCGATTACGCGTATATGGCCGACATAGAGGTCGCACTTCATCATCTAGTTCGGACCGTTCTTATCGAGGAGTACGGATCTGCTGAAACCCAGTGGTGGAGGCACGGTGTACCCGCACCCATACGGAGGGCCTGCGTGCAAAATCGTGAGGACGATCCTGACCCAGTTAACGATAACTTTGCCTACACCACGTTTATTCAACTCTCCGAAATCATAGATCACCACTGGTCTGTGTTCTCGCGCTTTCTCCCTGCCCCACTGGCAAAAGATAAGAAGTCCTTTGTCCAAAATCTCAGACGGTTGAATACCCTGCGCAATACGGTAATGCATCCCGTCAAGGAGAAGTCCTGGACACAGGAAGACTTCGATTTCGTAAGAGAATTGTACACAGATTTATCTGCGCTAAGGCTCCCATCTTATGCCCGAACTCCGGGCTTCCGTTTCAGTAGCCGAAATGCGCTCCGCGTTATAGTCGTGCGCAATTTCTTCGACCCCTTCCGACCGGCCAACCTATTGCGAACAACAGGGAAGACATAATGCGAGCCTAGACTCGGGTTCGAATCCCGCCAGATCCCTCTGCTCGTTGACTGACTCCCATCACCGCATGGAAATCCGTTCTTTCCAGTGCCCAGATTCGCCCTAGCCGTTGCACAAAGGTGTTGATCCCGATCTGCGTGTCACCGTAACTCACCGATCTACTTGCGAGACAAAGAAGGACCAACTCCGAAAGAAATCTTCCCCTCACCACGCCGATATGAAAACACCGGGATATGCTGTAATGAGGCAGGATTCATGCCCATCGACAAACAGAGTTCAACACCTTTGTGCAG
>CAVSHW010000045.1:0-62732 GCA_963727695.1 uncultured Methylomirabilota bacterium
ACACCCCGGTGGCGGGATCGGAGGCGTCGTCCTCGTATAGGACCTGGATCTTGTAAGGGTAGTCACCCGTTGCGAGGACTTCGTTCACCCTCAGCTCGAAGGAGTTCTTGGCCCCCTTGCCGACCGCCGCGTTCCCGCCGGTCAAGGGGCCGATGAACGCGATCTTCACCATCTTCTTCTCGCCGCATTCCGCCGCCAGCGCGGATGCCAACACAAGTGCGCAGGCGCTGAACAGGACAGCCCATTTCTTCAACATGGTTCTCCTTTCGATCAGTCACACGGTTCTTGTCTTCCGGCAGTGTAGTAAGCCGCCCGTCGGACACAGCACGCTATCGGTCAACACCAGAGGGTTCTCCCAGTGGTGGGGCAGAAGAGGGGCGCAGGCAAGATCGAAATCCGCGAAGCGACCAACCACACTATATCGAAACCCCGCCAGAGAATCAATCCAGGCATGGAGGGCCCATGGATTTGTCCCCACGACCGTGCCTATATCGCCCGCTCTGTCCGTCTCCCTGGCTGACATCCCGAGACGTGCGGGGTAGAGGATACACCGATCTTGGTCGTGGTGTACGTCTCTCTCGCCGCCTCCAACTGTCTTCCGGCTGTCGGCGAGGTCTTGTCCGGTCTGGAACAGACAGTTGGCGCGCGAGCATAGGAAGGTATAGAATGTCTTCATCAGGGAGAATTGGAACAGGCCCGAGGCCTCCCGTGGCGGAGGGCTTTGTAGCGGAGGGAGAAATGGCCAGACTGGTGGTGATTCTCGTCGTGGCCCTGATCATGTTTGGGCCGCAGGACCTGCCCAGGATCGTTCGATCTCTTTCGCGCGCCTCGGACGAACTGCGCCGGGTGTCGGCAGAGCTGGGCGACGCTCTCCACAGGGACCTGGAGGCCCTGGAGCAGGAGGACGCGAGGCGTCCGCCGACCATCTAGCCTCTTGAGTTAGAGATTCGGTGACAAGATCGGGCGACGCGCTTGTGCCTACTCTTGTGTTGTGACCAGATACTTGGCCAGCGCGCAATGCCGTCATCGGGATCCTGCTCAGATGGCGGTCCGCTTCTCTGCTTCCCGCACATCCCACTTCGGGCGCGTACGCCTCGCCCACCGGCAGCGCAGACCGATCATCACCCCCAGCGGCACCCGGGGTGGGCATGAGTCTCCTTCGGGGAAGCTGTCTTGCCGTCAGTGTGCTCGCAGCGTGGATGGGGTGTTGGGAGCCGCGCGCACGAGGAGGAGCGGCGACTCGAGCGCCTCCATCACCTTGGGCGTCAGGCTCCCGGACCAGAACGCTTCCAGCGGGCCCTTCCCGTGCGTGGCCATGACCACGAGATCCGCCTGCTGTGTCGTGGCCGCTTCGAGGAGGGCGGCCACCGGATCGCCTCGGCTGACGGCGCTGCGGACGGCAACCCCCCGAGCGTGAACGGTGTCTGCCATCTCCTGCAGATAGGCCGCGGTCTGTTGTTCGGCGAGATCGAGGACCGCGCGCGTGGCCGACGGCAGGAGAGAGGCCGTGGCCGCTTGGGGCCCGGTGAGCGTGGTCACGGTCGGCACCACCGCCACGAGCGCGACCGCGGCCCCGAAGGCTTTGCCGATTTCGGCCGCCATGGGGACCGACGGCTCATGACCGCTTGTGCCGTCCAGGGGCACGAGGATGGTCCGGCACTGGAACGCGGTGGCTGCGGCACTGACGGGCCGGACCAGCAGGATGGGCGTGGTGCCTCGTTGCAGGGCGCGGAGTGCTATGCGCCCAAACAGGAAGCTGCGGAGCGTGCGCGCCCCATGCGTGGCGAGAGCGATCAGGTCCGCGCCCAGCTCCTCGGCATGGGTCACCACGGAGGCGGCGACATCGGGTTCTGTGGTCGCATGCACATGCACGTCCACGGCGCAGCCGGCGAGCTGCGGATGGTGCGCAAGGCGTGCCAGATAGGCCTGCGCCCGGGCCGGATCCGTTAGATGCGGCTGCCCATGGATCGTCTCGGGCGCCGCGGTTTCGAGGACGTGCAAGAGCGTGACCCGGGCGCGGAAACGGGCCGCCAGGGCCCCGACGGCCGGCAGGACCGCTTCCGCGAGGGGGGAGCCGTCCAAGGGGACGAGGAGATGGCGCAGCATGGGCTTACCCTCCCCAGATGGTCTGGTACACGAGAAAGAAGTTCAAGGCCACGATCAAGCCGGTCACCAGCCAGGCGAGCAGGGTCGTTCCGCGGCGATTGACGAGCACCCCCATGAGCGCCGGCCGCGCCGTGAACTGGACCAGCGGTACCAAGGCGAAGGGGAGGCCGAAGCTGAGCAGCACTTGGCTGAGCACGAGCGTCCGGGTGGGGTCGAGCCCCAGGGCAATCACGATGAGGGCCGGCACCATCGTGAGGAGCCGTCGGAACCACACCGGGATCTGCCAGTGGACGAAGCCCTGCATGACGATCTGTCCGGCCATGGTCCCCACGGTCGAGGAGGAGAGGCCCGAGGCGAGGAGCGAGATCGCAAAGATCCAGCTCGCCGCGGACCCTAGCAGCGGCGTCAGCGTCTTGTAGGCCTCCTCGATGGTCCCCACCGACGTGAGCCCATGCTGGTGGAACGTTGCGGCGGCCATGATCAGCATGGCCATGTTCACCAGGCCGGCGATGCCCATGGCCAAGGTCACGTCCAGGCACTCGAAGCGGAAGAGCCGGCGTAGCTCCGCCGGCTGGCGCGTCACGATCCGGCCCTGCATGAGCGCGGAATGGAGAAAGATGACGTGGGGCATGACCGTGGCCCCCAGGATACCCGTGGCGAGCAGGACGCTCTCGGCGCCCTGGAACTGGGGCACCACCGTGTGGTAGGCGATCACGCCCCAGGCCGGGCGGTCCAGCACGGTCTCGAGCAGGTAGCAGCCCGCGATGACCCCCACCATCCCGGTGATCACGGCCTCCAGGGGGCGGAACCCGTGGCGTTCCAGGCCCAGGATGAGAAAGGTGGTCGCCCCGGTGAGGAGGCCGGCGATCAGGAGGGGCGTCCCGAAGAGGAGGTTGAATCCGATCGCCGCCCCCAGGAACTCGGCGAGGTCCGTGGCCATCGCGACGATTTCCATGAGGGCCCACATGCCATACACGGTCCAGCGCGGCCAGTGGTCCCGGATGTGCTCCGCCAAGTTCTCGACCGGTGGCGATGCCCAGCTTGGCGGAGAGGGCCTGGACGAGCATGGCCATCAGATTGCTCGCGGCCACCACCCAGAGCAGCAGATACCCGAACTGCGCCCCGCCCTGGATATTGGTGGCGTAGTTCCCGGGATCGACATAGGCGACGCTGGCGACGAAGGCCGGGCCCAGAAACGGCCAGAGCCGCCGGTACCAACGCGCCTGGCTCGTGCCGGTCAGCACCGCCGTGGCCGTGGCCACCGTGCGCTGATCGCCGGGCCGGGGACCCGGGACGGGCTGTGCGTCGTCTGGGGACAGCTTCTGCGTCTTCATGGTGATCCTCGATTGGGTCGGACGCTCTGGCTCGTCACCCCGCTTACCCCCGCACCGGTCCGCTGCACATGGCATGACATGGCGGGGGCGAGATCGCCAGCCGCGCAGCCAAGGCGGAGGTAGCGACCGCGTCCTGGCTCTCCGGAGCCGTAGATGGGCCTTGAGTGACCTGTGTGGCTTCTGTGCTCATGTGCTTCTCAACAGATAAATATTAACTAATCTAACTTAGGTGGTTAACTCTTGAGTGATCAAGCAAATAGTTTGCGACCGGATGCCACGGCGCCGGGAGGGAGCTTCAGGCGGGGCCAGACGCGAGAGGGTGGGAGCAGCACGCAACACGGATACACCCGGAAGGCCGCCGATTGTCCGGAGTCCGCGATGCTGCGAATCCCCAGATACGAGGACGCGCATGTTCCCCCGGGCCCCCCAGCCGAGCCTGCCTCTATGCCTCGTCCGGCGACGAGCCGGGCGGCGGGATCGTTCGGTCCTGCACGGCCGCGACCACCTCCGGCGGCACGTGGTAGCTCTCCGCCGCTGCCGGGAAGGATCCGGTGCGGACGTCCCCCACGAAGCGCGTGAGCGCGTCCACGATCACCGGGCCCAGGTGCGCATACCGCCGCACGAACTTCGGGCTGAGCCCCTCGGTGAGCCCGAGCAGATCGTGCCAGACGAGCACCTGCCCGTCGCAATGCGGGCCGGCTCCGATGCCGATCGTGGGGATCGGAACCGCGGCGGTGATGAGCTGGGCCACCTCCGCCGGAATCCCCTCGAGAACGATGGCGAACACACCCGCCGCCGCCAGCGCGCGCGCGTCGTTGAGCAGCCCGGCAGCCGCCTCGACCTGCCGTCCCTGCACGCGGAAGCCCCCCAGGCGGTGCAGCGACTGCGGTGTGAGCCCCAGGTGGCCCATCACCGGAATATCGGCCGCGAGCAGCCTGTCGATCGTGCGGAGACAGCGCCGTCCCCCTTCGAGCTTGACCGCGGCACAGCCCCCCTCGCTCAGGAGGCGGCCGGCGTTGCGGACGGCCTCGGGGCGCGACACGTGATAGGAGAGAAACGGCAGATCCCCCACGACCAGGGCGCGCGGGGCCGCGGCGGCCACCGCCCGGGCATGGTGGACAATCTCGTCCATCGTCACGGTGAGGGTATGCGCCCGGCCGAGCACGACCATGCCCACCGAGTCGCCGACGAGCAGGAGATCGGCGCCGGCGCGGTCCGCGAGCCGGGCGGAGACAACGTCGTACGCCGTGATCATGGCGAGCGGGGCGCCATTCCCCGCGGAGGCCTTCCGGCCGGCAATCTCGGGGATGATGAGGGGGGCGGGCACATCAGGATGGGTGCTCATGGCCAGTCCTTTCTCCCCGCCACGACGGGTCGGGGGAAGTTGCAGGGGTACTGCACCTTACCCCAAGACGGGTCTGCTGTCCAGCGAGGCACACGGGCCTCCGCCGGTCCCGGCGGACCGCGAATGCCGTCCTCACGCACGCAGTCGCGTGCTCCGGCTCTCGAACGGAGCGCCACCTCACCCGGCGGCAGGCGGGCATGGTCAGATAGCAACGGGGA
Organism: uncultured Methylomirabilota bacterium; assembly: GCA_963727695.1. GTDB lineage: Bacteria > Methylomirabilota > Methylomirabilia > Methylomirabilales > 2-02-FULL-66-22 > 2-02-FULL-66-22. The sequence goes on from CAVSHW010000045.1 coordinate 5,004, forward strand.
GAGCAGAAATTCTGAGGAAACCGCGTCCCTCGCCACCGATCGAGGAAGGCTGAACGCGCCGAATCCCTGGGGGGTGGGTGCCATCAGTACAGGCTGTCGCGGGCTCTCCTCCGGTGTATGTATGCTCCGAGAATAGCGCGTCCCGTCCCTCCGGAGACCACAGCGCCCGACCGGGGCGCGGTGACGCGCTCGTCCGCCGGTTCCCCCACGCTATTCTTATTCTCTTTGATGCCCGAGCTGGGTGCGCGCCGCCGGGATCCGTGTGCCCAACTCCCCGAAATCCCCGCCCTGAGAGGGCGCGAGCTCTGTCGGGGTCCGCACTGGACGTTTACACTTCTTGATGGGTTTCGGCGCATTATTGAGCGCCTCTTTACTGGGAACATCGAAACTGCCCTCCTATCTTGTGTACAGAAGGAACGAGGGGCCGCACGGGGGGCAGGCCCCAAAGGCGAGGAGGAATCCCATGGCGACGATCATCGAACTGAATGCGCAGGTGATGCGCCGGAGTGGCGCACACCCGAAGCGGGACCAGACGAAGGAAGAGATGGAGATTCAGCCGAAGCCCCGCTGGGGGCGGTTGTACGCCCTGGGGCTTCTGGGCGGCTGTCTCCTCTTTGCCGGCGGGGCCTTCATCGGGTCCACAGTCTGGCGGGGAGTGTGGGACCTCGCCACGGCGGGCGCGACCCTCGCCGCGATAAAGCTCTGGGTGCAGGCCAACCGGATTGGGCTCACGCTGGAGGGCCGCGTAGACATCACGGACGCGGCGGGAGCGGACACGGCCGGAACATCGGCGCGCCCGCCCGCGCTGCTGGCAGGGAACAAGCGCGCCGCATAAGGATGCGGGCAGAGGAGAACGCAGATGCTTCGTCACCTCAAGTCGTTTCTGACAACAGTCGGTCCGGTGATTCTGGTGTTTGGCCTGGCGGTCCTGCTCCGGGTCGGCCTGGCCCTGGAAATGATCCGATAACAGGTCGCGCCCCCTGGGATGCGTGGGGCCGCAGGAAAAGGAGGAGGTCCATGAAACTCGGAGAGATGATTCGCGAAGAGGTAGAGGGAATTGAATCGCAACTGACTCGGACGGTATTTGGGAGCACCGCGGAGGAGCGGCGGGCGCCGACGGGCTACCGGAAGCCCACCCACGTCGCGGACGTGATGAATCGGGGCCTGGTGACCGTCCAGCCCACCGACACCGTGCCGGCCGCCGCCCGGCGGTTGTGGCAGCACGGCCGGACCAGCCTGCCGGTCGTGGATGCGCAGGGCCGGCTGGTGGGCTGGCTGGCCGAGAGCGCCCTGCTGGCCCGGCTCCGGCCGCACCACCGCGCCTGGTGGCGCGGGCTGTTCGAGATGCCAGCGGACGGGGCCACCGCCTACCAGAAGCGGGCGGGGACGACCGTGGGTGAGCTCATGGGCCCCGTGCCGGCGCAGGCGACCCCCGAGATGACCCTTGCGGAGGCGGCCGACCTGCTGGCCGCCGAGGGGCGCGAGATGCCGGTCGTCGCGAACGGGCGGCTGGTAGGCACCGTCAGCCGGACCGAGCTGCTGCGGGTGCTGGTCCACGCGGTCCCGGAGACCGGGGCGCCGCGGACGGATGCGGAGCTGCGCCAGGAGATGCAGCGCCGGCTGGCCGCCGAGGACTGGGTCTCGACCCGGGCGCTGGGCATCGAGGCCAGCAAGGGCGTGCTCCGGCTCTATGGTCTGGTGGACGGCGACGAGGAGAAGGCCGCACTCACGACCATGGCCCGGGCGATCGCCGGGTGCAGCGGGGTTGAGAATCACCTCGTCCCGAAGTCGCAGTTCCGCGGCCATTGGGCATAACCCACGAGGCGCGCCGCCATCGGTCGGCGACTGGCGGCGCGCCTCCCAGAGGGGAGCCGGGCAGGAGAATGAGTCATGCTCACCTATCTTCGATCGGCGGGTGCCTCGCTGGTGCTCACGTTGGGGTTGCTTGGAATCCTCGTGCTCGGCGTGCACGACATCGAACGTCACAAACACGCCGCCTGTGCGGACGCGCCTCTGGCCGTGAGCGCTCCGGTCCAGGGACCGGAGGCCTCGGCGGGGAGCCGGGGGGCCGCCTATCTGTCGCGCTTTGACCGCGCGGAGGTCTGGGGCTGTGCCGGCCCGGACACCGGGAGGCACGCCGCCATCGCTCCCTAGACGGGCGATCAGCTTCCTGGGATCTGGGCAAGAGGCACCGGGGACACCAGGAGAGGGAAAGGGAGTCGGCATGGATACGTCAGAGGAGCGCCACCTGAACGCCAGCCCCCCGGGGGCATGCGGCGGACTGCAGCTGGAAGAGGCCAAGAGCGCTTGGCGGCGGGTGGCCTTCCGCCTGCTGACCCTAGCCCGGTGTTGAACAACGAGGTTGGCGCGGGCCCAGGAAGGACGAGATCCACGGGGAAAGTGAGAACGTCGATGCGGCTCATCGAAACAACGATCAGCGCAGATAAGCTGGACGACGTGACGGCGGCCCTCGCGGAGGTCGGTATCCAGGGATTCACGACCAGCGCCGTGAGAGAGTACGGAGCGGCGAAGGGGCGCAGCCTCTGGTACCGGGACACGCTGTACACCCTGGAGTATTCTCCGAAGCTGAAAATGGAGATTGTGGTCGCGGACAATGAGAGCGCGCGTGTCGTGGCCAGGCTGGAATCCTGGCCGCCAGCGGCGGGATTGAGGACGACATCCTCCTCTTGCCCATGCGAGGAGAGCGTCCATATCCGGACCGGCGAAATCGGCGTGGCCGCGGTCTGATCGTGTGGGCGCGACCGAGAAGCTGGCGGCATGACCATGTATCCGTCACCCCTGATCGTGCTCGTGGGAATCTACTTCCTGCAGGCCTTCGTCGTGAGCTTCGCTGGGCGTACTGGCCTGGCGGTTCCGGTCGATGGGATGACACCTATCCCGGCTGTTCGGATTCCCCAGCACCCGGCACGGGCGAGGTGCTGCTCTCGACCGCCGCCTTCGCCCACCGTCTTTATACTTTCCTATACGCCGGGACGGGTGCGCCTCCCCAGTTTGCCACTTCGTCTGTGTCCCAACCTCCCGAGAATCAGGCGTACTGGAAGGGTGCAAGCTCACTGGTCGCGCCTAGTATCCCTTTATGTTTCTTGATGGATTCCGGCGCATTCCTTTGCCCCTCTTTACTAGGAACCGCGTGACCGTGCTCCTAGAATACGTATAGAAAAGGCGCGGGGCAGCAGAAGGGGCGGGTTCCTTCCCCGAGGAGGAGCTTCATGACGAGGATCACCGGATTGAAGATGGCTGCTGCACTTCATCATGAATCCGTGGACTTGCGGCACTGTCGTGTTGTTGGCCGGCTGAGCAGGGACAGGAGGATCTGCGATGAGAGTCCATTCCGAGGAATCGACGCGATGGCTCAATCTGGTACTCGTCTTGGCGTTCGTCCTCGCGGGCCTGAGCCTCGGCAGCATAGGGGTCGTGCATGACGCCCTCCATCGGGCGTCGATCACTACCTGGCAACGCCTGGCCCGCGCGGAAAGGCTCGGTTCCCCCAACGTCGCATGGACCGTGCCTACCGAGCAAGCGCGGCTGCGCTAGTCCCCGTCTCCGGTCCCCTGGGTCCTGGCAGGCATTCCAGCGGACCGGGGAGCAGGAACAGTCTGGCACGAGAGCGTCAAGAGGTCGGGGGCCGACTCGTCAACCCTTGATTCTCGCGGGCGCCGCGGACTCGTTCAGGGTGGTTGGCCCTCATACGTTTCGCACTTCAGTGATTCGACGTAGCCACGTGGAACGTGTCACGCTGATTCGACACACCTGCAGGTCCTAAACCCCGCTTCTTTGACCCTCTCCCACTTGGAACCCCGGGTTCGCCCGGCGAAACGCCCAGCGGAGCCCCACCGGGGCGAGCAGGGTCGTCGTCAGCACCATGACCACGATGGCCGAGAAGACCCCCGGCGAGATGATGGGCGCCCCGTCAAGCATGAGGCTGCTCCCGACCCCCGCAAAGATCAGGCCGACCTCCCCGCGCGGCACCATCCCCATCCCGATGGCCAGGCGGTTCACACCACCGCCCACCACCCCGAGCGGGGCGAGCAGCTTCCCGATCAGCGCGCTCCCCACCAGTCCGGCCCCCAGAACCAGGCTCGCACGATTCGTGAGATTGCCCAGATCCACCTGCAGGCCCATCATGACAAAGAAGAGCGGAACGAAGAACATCCCGAGCGGATGCATCAGCTCCGAGAGCGTGGCCGCATCCGCTGGCGTGCGAATCCCTTGCCGTAGGGGTCGAGCAGGACGCCGGCGGCGAACGCGCCGATGATGCCTGCCAGGCCGACCCGCTCGGCCGCATAGGCCAGGCTAAAGCAGAGCGCCAGGCCGAGGACGAGCAGGAAACCGCGCTGGCCTGTCCACGCGGCCAGGCGGACGATGGGGCCAGCGCAGAACCGGCCCAGCCCGATGGTGACCCCGAGAAAGAGCACGGCCCGCGACAGAATCCTGAACACCGCGCCTACGGAGACGCCGGCCCCCCGGTTCGCCGCCGCCACGGCGCCGCTGACGAGCGCCAGGACGATCAGCCCCAGGATGTCGTCGAGCACGGCGGCTCCCAGGATGATCTGTGCCTCCCGGCTATGGGTTTGACCGAGGTCCTTCAGGACCCGGGCTGTGATCCCGACGCTTGTCGCCGAGAGCGTGGCGCCGATGAAGATATGGGCGAGCGTGGGACTCTGCGGCAGCAACCAGACCGCGAGGGCCCACCCCAGGGCGAGGGGCGCCACCACCCCGATGAGGCCGACCAAGAGCGCGGAGGGGCCGACGCGCATCAGGGCACGAAGGTCTACCTCCAGGCCGACGTCGAAGAGCAGGATCAGCACACCCATCTCGGCCAGGACCTGCAGGGTCGGGTCGGCGCGGACAAAGGCGACGCCTCCGCCAATGAAGAGAGAGGAGGCCACATTTCCCAGGAGGATGCCGACCAGCAGTTCTCCCAGCACGGCGGGCTGCCCCAGCCGTTCACTGACCAGACCGGCGCACTTGGCCGCGACCACGAGGATCCCCAGGCTGAAGAGGATGGGGCCAAAGGTCGGATGGCTGCCCCCGCGGCAGCCCAGGCGGGAAGCGATAGGGTTGTCAGGAGCAGGATGAGCGTCGTCGGGAGAGTCCACATGCGCGCCTCCACCAAGCCGCGAGCGACATGAGGCGTGGCCGACCTGGATTCCCGCGAACTGTACCCCCAAGCGCTTGGACGCGCAAGAGTTGGCCACACCACGGTCTTGCAGGTGGAGGCCCGATAGCGCAGGCGCTCTGGGGCCTGACCCGTTGTTGTGCTGTTGCCACCGCTCAATCGGAATCTAGATCTCGCGGAACGGGACGAATCTCTTCCGGTCTGGCAGCGCGTTTCGCTGCTTCCCGGCGAGGAATCGAATGGACCTTACGGTGCAGGTCGCGACAGGAGGGCGGCCCGGTGCCGGATGAATTCCCAGACAAGAACGGTACGGAGCGGATGGGGAGCCACGTCGACTCCCCGCTGATTGGCAGGGCTCGGCGACCGTCTCGGGCCCGCCGGCTTGATGGCCGCCGCCATGCGAAAGGCCGCTCCGCGCCCTCAGTCGCTACGCCTTCCCCGGGACGGGACGGTGCCGCACCGGTCCGTGAGACGAGAGCATCTTCCGCTCCCATGGCTGAGAGCGGTCCCGGGAAACAAGCCGCCCAGATGTCCCCGCGGCGGTCGCGCGGGCTGCTGGGGCTGCCCGGCCTGGCTCGGTAAGAGGCCCCGGTTCCCAAGCGCGGTGCAGGACCCCAGCCCCTGCCCGCCCCCCCTCCGCAGGAAAACGTCGATCACGGCGAGAATCGCCAGGATGCAAAACGGCGCAGCGATCAGCACGATACGTAGAGCCATGTGGTGTCCTCCTTGAGCAGCAGTTTCATTGTCTGGAGAAAACCTAGGGCATCAGGGGGGTGGTTTCCAGTAAAAAGCCGGTAAAGATTGCCACGGTGCGTATCAAGAGTTGTCAAGAGTCGGGGCGGAAGGCCATCAAAGAAAGCATCCGCTAGAGGGTGGGGAATCGGCTCGTTCCGCATCATCGCCCCTCCGACACCGGGCACGCGGCGCGTAAGGATTCGGAAAATACCGACCAGCCAGGGCCGCGGGCGTCAGGCGAGAAAGATGTGCGAGCCGAGCAGCGTGACAACCTGCTGGACCGGTCCATGAGGATAAAGATGAATCCTCAACGTCGCACGTGCTACTTGCCCAAGGTGAATCTTACAACTCAGCGGTGTGCCCGGGCTCGCCTATCCGCCGGCCGGCAAGATCGACCGACTGGAACTCGGGGTGAACTCGATCCGGATAGATATAACTGTTATCGGTGGGCTTCCCCGGCCAAGCGTGATGCGGGAACACGACTCCTGCCCAGGGGTGAAGGCGAAGTGACGCGCGCGTCGGCCGGTTTCGCCACAGTCTTTATCCTTCTTATACGCCGAGACGGGTACGCGATCCTCCTTCTGGCCAAAACCCTCAAATTCCCGGCGGTCACAGGGCGTGAATGCTCCTGCCGACAGCGCTGGACGTTTACATGTCTTGATGGGTTTCGGCGCGTTATTGAGCGTCTCTTTACTTGGCACCGCACGACTGTCCGCCTATGTTGTGTGTGGAAAGAGCGAGGGGCCGCACGCAGAGCGAGCCCGAGCGGAGGAGATGCACAATGGCGACGCTCATCAGGACGAAAGGCAAAGCAAGGGGGCAGAGGAGAACGCAGATGCTTCGTCACTGTAAAGGGGTTTTGGCCACCTGTGATCCGCTGATGTTGATGCTAACTCTGGCGGTCTGCTCCGGGTCGGCCTGGCCCTGGAAATGCTGCGATAGGGACCGCGAGCGAAGGGAGAATCCCATGAAACTCAAAGAGGAGATCAGCGAAGAGTTGGCCCGGATCGAATCCCAACTGACCCGCACGGGCGCCGGGAGCCTCGGGGGAGAGCGCCGCACCCCAGCGACCCAGGCACAGCCCACCCACGTCGCGGACGTGATGAATCGGGGCCTGGTGACCGTCCAGCCCACCGACACCGTGCCGGCCGCCGCCGGCGGTTGTGGCAGCACGGCCGGACCAGCCTGCCGGTCGTGGATGCGCAGGGCCGGCTGGTGGGCTGGCTGGCCGAGAGCGCCCTGCTGGCCCGGCTCCGGCCGCAGCAGCGACGGGTGGCGCGGGCTGTCGAGATGCTGGCGGACGGGGCCAACGCATACAGAAGCGCGCAGGGACAACCGTGGGCGAGCTCATGGGTCGCGTGTCGGCCCAGGCGACCCCGAGATGTCCCTTGGGGAGGCGGCGGACTGCTGGCAGCCGACGTTCGCACGGTTCCCGTCGTCGCTAACGGGCGGCTTGTGGGCACCGTCAGCCGGACCGAGCTGCTGCGGGTGCTGGTCCACGCGGTCCCAGAGACGGGGCGCCGCGGTCGGATGCGGAGCTGCGCCAGGAGATGCAGCGCCGGCTGGCCGCCGAAGACTGGGTCTCGACCGGGCGCTGGGCATCGAGGCCAGCAAGGGCGTGCTCCGGCTCTATGGTCTGGTGGACGGCGACGAGGAGAAGGCCGCACTCACGACCATGGCCCGGGCGATCGCCGGGTGCAGCGGGGTGGAGAATCACCTCGTCCCGAAGTCGCAGTTCCGACATCGCGGGGCGTGGGTATAGCCAGGGATCTCCGGTGCCGGCCGCACGGGCCGGCACCGGCTGGAGTCCTGGGGATGCCTTGGTTGCCTACGGAAGGTGAGAGGGCTCGTGTTGTGGATCCGTGGTGGGCCGTTTGCGTGCTGAAGGCGGCCTGTAGCAAATGAGTGAAAGCGTGAATGCGTCGACCGCGACGATGATTCCCTTGGCGCCGGCATCCGAGGTGACGCTCGCGCCGCCGCCGGTGGCCATTGTGCTGGAGCCGGATCCGCAGGTGCGCCGGCTCCTCCGGCGGGTGCTGCCGAGCGAGGGCTTCCGTCTGGTCGAGGTGGCCTCCGCCCCCGAGACGCTGCGGGCCGCGATGCAGCGCCGACCGGATCTCCTCCTGGTCGACCTCGACTCCTCTAAGGGGACCGGCGTGGAGCTGATCCAGCGTCTGCGGGAGTGGTGTCAGGTCCCGATCCTGGTGCTCGCGGCGAGCGGCCAGGAGCACACGAGCCTGGTGGCCCTGGAGGCCGGGGCCGACGAATACGTGAGCAAGCCCTTCAGCATCGAGGAACTCCTGGCGCGGGTACACTTGGCGCTCCGGCGAGGAAGGCGAGCGCAGCAGCCGGGCTCGGATGCGGAGGCACCTGTCCGAGTGGGCGACCTGCAGATTGAGCTGGCCTCCCGGCGGGTCACGGTGCGGGGACGTGCGGTGCATCTCACCCCGCTGGAGTACCGCCTGCTGGTCGCGCTAGGCCATCACGTGGGGCAGGTTGTGTCCCGCCGGCAGCTCCTGATGGACGTGTGGGGGCCGATGCGGGTACAGCAGGTCCACTTTCTGCGCGTGTATATGGCGCAACTGCGCCGCAAGCTCGAAGCTGATCCCGCTCACCCGCAGTATCTGTTGACCGAGCAGGGGGTTGGCTATCGGCTCAGTGGCGAGTCCCTGATCGGGGAGCCGGGCCGATGAGTAAGGGCGGAGCGGCACATGGCGAGAACCCTGCCGGGATTTTCGTCCGGACAAGCACCGTGGCGGCCAACAAAAACAGCACGCACGAGACCCCTGGGACAGCAGAGAAGCGCAATACAAGACTATTTCACTCCGGATCTTTATACGTCTTTATACTGAATACCCTGAATCTTATGGGGTTTTGACTTGTGTCTTCGCCCTAACGTCCTATATTGACGGTGTTTGAGGCACGTTGCAATTCCTTCTTTCATGCACAGGAGGGGAGCACGATGGCGGACATTCTCTTTCTCGCGGGGACCCTGCTCTTCTTCGGACTGACGTGGCTGTTCGTCAAACTCTGTGAGCGAGTGTAGGAGGGAGCGATGTCTGGACTCTACGTTCTTGGTGGCATCGTCGCGGTGGGGCTCTTCGTCTACCTGGTGATCGCCTTGCTGAAACCGGAGGTCTTCTCATGACCCTGAACGGGATCTTTCAATTCGTGTTGTTCTTCGGGGTCCTTCTGGCCTCAAGACCCATGGGGGCTATATGGTCCGCGTCTATGGGGGAAGCGACTCTGGCTCAATCGCGCCCTCGGACCGATGGAGCGGTTGACGTACCGGCTTGCGGGATTCGCCCCGCGACGAAGGGGAAATGGATTGGAAGGCCTATGCGCTCTCGATGATAGTGTTCAATGTGGTGGGCATGCTCCTCCTGTACGCGATACAGCGCCTGCAGGGCTGCTCCCGTTCAATCCCCAGGGGCTGGGCGCGGTTGCCCCCGATCTGGCCTGGAACACCGCGGTGAGCTTCACCACCAACACGAACTGGCAGGCCTATACGCCCGAAACCACGATGAGCTATCTCACCCAGATGGCCGGGCTCGCCATCCAGAACTTCGTCTCCGCGGCCACCGGCATGGCCGATGGCCGTGGCGCTCATCCGGGGGTTCGCCCGCCGATCAGTGCAGACGATCGGCAACTTCTGGGTGGATCTCATCCGCGGCACCCTGTACATCCTCTTGCCGATTTCGCTCGTGCTGGCGCTGGTGTTGGTCTCCCAGGGCATCGTGCAGACCTTCAGCCCCTACCTGAAGGTGCCGGTCGTGCAGCCGATCACCTATGACGAGCCGGTGACCGGCCCGGACGGCCAGCCCGTCCTGGACGCGAAGGGCCAGCCGCAGACGAAGAAATCCACGCTGACCGAGCAGGTCCTGGCGGTCGGTCCGGCGGCGTCTCAGATCCCCATCAAGCAGCTGGGGACGAACGGCGGCGGCTTCTTCAACGCCAACTCCGCGCATCCCTACGAAAACCCCACGCCCCTCACCAACTTCCTGGAGATGCTGGCGATCTTCTTGATCCCGGCCGGGCTCGCCTATACGTTCGGCGCATGGTCGGGAACACCCGGCAGGGTTGGGCGATCTTGTGCGGCCATGTCCTTGCTGTTCGTGATCTCGCTCGCCGTGGCCGTCGTCGCCGAACAGAGGGGGAACCCGATGCTGGCGAAGCTGGGCGCGGACGAGCAGGCCACCGCGCTGCAGCCCGGCGGCAACATGGAGGGCAAAGAGACCCGCTTCGGCATCGTGAATTCTGCGCTGTTCGCGCACGATCACCACCGCCGCCTCGTGCGGCGCCGTCAACTCCATGCACGACTCCTTCACGCCGCTCGGCGGCCTCGTGCCCATGTGGCTGATCCAGCTCGGCGAGGTGATGTTCGGCGGCGTCGGCTCCGGGCTCTACGGCATGCTGATGTACGTCATCGTCGCGGTGTTCATCGCGGGGCTGATGGTCGGCCGCACGCCGGAGTACCTGGGCAAGAAGATCGAGGCCTATGAGATGAAGATGGCGTCCTCGTCATCCTGATCGGGCCCGTGTTCATGCTGGGTCGTGACCGCGATCGCGGTGGTCACGCCCGCGGCGGTGGCCGGGATGAGCAACCCCGGCCCCCACGGCTTCAGCGAGGTGCTGTACGCGTTCTCTTCGACGGGCGGGCAACAACGGCAGCGCCTTCGCCGGTCTGAATGCCAACACGCTCTTCTACAACATCGGCCCTGGGTATCGCGATGCTCTTCGGGCGGTTCTGGATGGTGATTGCCGCTGCTGGCCATCGCCGGCTCCCTGGCGCGCAAGAAGATCGTACCCGCCAGCGCGGGGACGCTGCCCGACGGACAGCCGCTTGTTCGTCGTGCTCTGGCCGGGACGGTCGATCCTCGTCGGGGCGCTGACGTTCTTCCCGGCGTTGGCGCTCGGTCCCATCGTCGAGCATCTGAATATGCTGGCCGCTGAAGTGAGGTCGACATCACCATGACAACAGACGCCAAAGCCCGCTCACTGTTCGATCCGGCCATCCTCGTGGCCGGCGCGTGCATGGATTCGTTCCGGAAGCTCGACGCCCCAGCGCCAGATCCGCAATCCGGTCATGTTCGTGGTGTACGTGGGGTCGATCCTGACGACGGGGCTCTTCGTCCAAGCGCTCGTGGGCAAGGGCGAGGCGCCGGCGGGGTTCATCCTGGCCGTATCGCTGTGGCTCTGGTTCACGGTGCTCTTCGCCAACTTCGCCGAGGCGATGGCCGAGGGCCGGGGAAAGGCCCAGGCGGCCTCGCTCCGAAAGGCGCGCCGCGACATCCCGGCCAAGACGCCTGCGCCCCGGCCGGAGCGCACCGCGGCATTCACGAAGTCCCCGGCACGGCTCTGCGGAAGGGCGACGTCGTGCTGGTCGAGGCCGGCGATTTCATCCCGGCCGACGGCGAGGTGATCGAAGGCATCGCCTCGGTGAACGAGGCCGCCATCACCGGCGAAAGCGCCCCGGTGATCCGCGAGAGCGGCGGCGATCGCAGCGCCGTCACCGGCGGGACGCAGGTGCTCTCCGACTGGCTGATCGTGCGCGTGCACGGCCGATCCCGGCGAGGCGTTCCTCGACCGCATGATCGCCATGGTCGAGGGCGCCAAGCGCCAGAAGACGCCCAACGAGATCGCCCTCGACATCCTCCTGGCCGGCCTGACGATCATCTTCCTGCTGGCGTGCGCCACGCTCTTGCCCTTCTCGCTTGTACAGCGTCAAGGCCGCCGGCCAAGGGACTCCGATCACGGTCACCGTCCTGGTGGCCCTGCTGGTCTGCCTGATCCCGACCACCATCGGTGGCCTGCTCTCCGCCATCGGGATCGCCGGGATGGACCGGATGATCCAGGCGAATGTGATCGCCATGTCGGGGCGCGCCGTCGAGGCGGCGGGTGACGTGGACGTGCTGCTGCTGGATAAGACCGGCACCATCACGCTGGGGAATCGGCAGGCCACCGCGTTTTTCCCCGCGCCCGGCGTGGCGGAGAAGGACCTGGCCGACGCGGCGCAGATGTCCTCCCTGCCCGATGAGACGCCGGAAGGGCCGCAGCATCGTCGTGCTCGCCAAGGAGAAGTTCGGCCTCCGCGAGCGCGACCTCCGCGCGATGGGGGCCACGTTCGTGCCGTTCTCCGCCCAGACCCGCATGAGCGGGGTGAACCTGAACGGCCGCGAGATCCGGAAGGGAGCCGCCGACGCGATTGAAGCGTATGTGAAAGGGTTTGGTGGGGTCATCCCGGCGGAGACACGGAAGGCGGTTGAGGGCATTGCCAAAGAGGGCGGGACACCCGCTCGTGGTCGCGGACAAAGGGAAGATCCTCGGGGTGATTCAACTCAAGGACATCGTGAAGGGCGGGATCAAGGAGCGGTTCGCAGAGCTGCGCCGGATGGGGATCAAGACCATCATGATCACCGGGGACAACCCGCTGACGGCGGCGGCGATCGCCGCCGAGGCCGGGGTGGACGATTTCCTGGCCCAGGCCACGCCCGAGGCGAAGCTCAAGCTGATCCGCGACATCCAGGCCGAAGGCCGCCTGGTCGCGATGACCGGCGATGGCACGAACGATGCGCCCGCTCTGGCCCAGGCGGATGTGGCGGTGGCGATGAACACCGGCACCCAGGCCGCCAAGGAAGCCGGCAACATGGTGGACCTGGACTCCAACCCGACCAAACTGATGGAGGTGGTCGAGGTCGGCAAGCAGCTCCTCATGACTCGCGGGGCGCTCACGACGTTCAGCATCGCCAACGACGTCGCCAAGTACTTCGCGATCATCCCGGCGGCCTTCGCCTCGACCTATCCCGCGCTCAAGGCGCTGGACATCATGCGCCTGGCCACGCCGGAGAGCGCGATCATGTCCGCGGTTATCTTCAACGCGCTGATCATCATCGCGCTGATCCCGTTGGCGCTGCGCGGCGTGAAGTACCGGGCCCTCGGGGCCGCCGCCGTCCTGCGCCGATCATTTGTGGTCGTACGGGGTCGGTGGGATCATCATTCCCTTCGTGGGCATCAAGGCCATCGACATGCTGCTGGCCGTGCTGCGATTCTGGTCTAGGGAGATGGAGACACCATGCTGGAGACATCTTCGCCCGGCAATCGTCATCGCAGTGGTGTTGACCGTGGTCACCGGCCTCGTCTATCCGGCGGTGGTGACCGGCATCGCGCAGATCCTCTTTCCCTCGCAGGCGAACGGCAGCCTGATCATGAAGGACGGCAAGGCCGTGGGGTCGAGTCTCATCGGGCAGCCCTTCGACGATCCCAAGTACTTCTGGGGCCGCCCGTCGGCGACCTCGCCGTTCCCGAACAACGCCGGCTCCTCCGGCGGATCGAATCTGGGCCCCACGAATCCCGATCTCCAGAAGGCGGTACAGGGGCGGATCGATGCACTCAAGGCTGCCGATCCGGGTAACACCGCGCCCATCCCGGTGGACCTTGTCACCGCCTCGGGGAGCGGCCTCGATCCTCACATCAGCCCCGCCGCTGCCTTCTACCAGGTGCAGCGCGTGGCAAAAGCCCGGAACCTGACCGAAGAGGCGGTCCGCGGAATGGTGGAGGCCCATACGGAAGGACGGCAGTTTGGCTTTCTCGGCGAGCCGCGCGTGAATGTCCTTGCGCTCAACCTCGCCCTCGATCAGCCGAAATAGGCGCATGACCGTGGAAACTCGCCGACCCGACCCCGATACGCTCCTGGCCCAGGTGAGCGCCGCCGAGCGCCGCCAGCACCGTGGGCGGCTCAAGGTGTTCCTGGGCGCGGCAGCCGGCGTGGGCAAGACCTACGCCATGCTCCAGGCGGCCCAGGTCCGCCAGGCCGAGCAGGTCGACGTCGTCATCGGCTGGGTGGAGACGCACGGGCGCGCGGAAACCGAGGCCTTGCTCGCGGGCCTCGAACGGCTGCCTGCTCGCCAGGTGGAATACCGCACGACCACCCTCGCCGAGTTCGATCTGGATGCCGCCCTCGCCCGGCATCCCGCGCTGCTGCTCGTGGATGAGCTGGCTCATAGCAATGCCCCCGGCCTCCGGCATACCAAGCGGTGGCAGGACGTGCAGGAGCTGCTGGATGCCGGCATCGACGTCTACACGGCGCTCAACATCCAACATCTCGAGAGCCTCACCGACGTGGTGGCGAAGATCACGGGCGTCGTGGTCCGCGAGACCATCCCCGACTCGGTCCTGGACGAGGCGGACGAGGTGTCGCTGGTCGACCTCCCCCCCGACGATCTCTTGGAGCGGCTCAAGGACGGGAAGGTCTACATTCCCGAGAATGCGCGGGAAGCGATCCGGAATTTCTTCCGCAAGGGGAACCTGATCGCGCTGCGCGAGCTGGCCCTCCGCCGCACGGCCGACCGCGTGGACCTCTCCATGCGAGGCTACATGCGGGAGCACGCGGTCCGGGGCACCTGGCCCGTGACCGAGCGCCTTTTGGTGTCCGTGAGTCCGAGCCCAGACTCCCCCCGGGTCCTGCGCGCGGCCAAGCGGATGGCCACGGCGCTCCGCGCCGAGTGGATCGCGGTCTACGTCGATACGGCCCGTCCGGTCCCGCTCCCCGACGCCGATCGGGCGCGGCTCGCCGAGACCCTTCGGTTAGCCGAACAGCTCGGGGCGGAGACGGTCACCTTGATCGGCACCCGCATCAGCGAAGAACTGCTCGCCTATGCGCGCGACCGGAACGTCACGCGGATCGTGATCGGAAAGCCGAAGCGGCCCCTGTGGCGCCGTCTGCTCGCCGGGTCGATCGCCGACGCCCTCATCCGCGGGAGCGGCGAGATCGACATCTCCGTCATCAGCGGGGAAGGAGAGACGGCTGGCCAGCCCAGACCATTCCGCCCCAGGCGTCCTCCGTGGGCGGCCCATCTGGCGGCAGTAGGCGCCGTGGCCACCTGTACGGCGGTCGCCTGGGCCATGTTCCCGTATTTCGAGCTCGCCAACATCGTGATGACCTACCTCTTGGGCGTCGTCGTGGTCGCCTCGCGCGCTCCGCTCGGACCGGCCATTCTCGCCTCCGTCCTGAGCGTGGCCGCCTTCGACTTCTTCTTTGTCCCCCCTTACTACAGCTTCGCCGTCTCCGACACGGAGTACCTGGTCACCTTCGCGGTGATGTTGGTCGTCGCGGTCGTGATCAGCAACCTGACCGGGCGCATGCGGGCCCAGGCGGCCGCCGCGCGGCTCCGGGAGCGGCGGACGGCTGCCCTCTATGCCATGAGCCGGGAGCTGGCGAGTATCCGGCAGTCGTTCGAGGTGCTGCGGGCGGCTGTCCGGCACATCGCGGAGGTCTTCCGGAGTCCGACCGTGATCGTGCTGCCGGACGAGCGCGGGGACCCCATGCGGCAGATCGGCCAGACGGAGGACTTCCTCCAGAACACCACCGACCTGGGTGCCTGCCAGTGGGTCCTGCAGCATGGGCAGATCGCCGGACCGGGGACGGGCACCCTGCCGGGGGCCACGGCCCTTTTCCTGCCGCTCACCGCGTCCCGCGGGACCGTGGGTGTACTGGGTATCCGCCCAGTTGATCCGGAAGCGCTGCAGGCGCCGGAACAGCTCCACCTGCTGGAGGCCTTCGCCAACCAAGCCGCGGTCGCCTACGAGCGAGCCCAGCTCGCCGTGGAGGCCCAGCAATCCCAACTCCGAGTCGAAAGCGAGCGGCTGCGCAACTCCCTGCTCTCCTCCGTCTCCCACGATCTCCGCACCCCGCTCACCTCGATGATGGGGACCGTGAGCGGCTTGCTGGAGGAAAAGGAAGAGCTGGATCCGGCGCACCCGCCGGGACCTGCTCCAGTCCGTGTACGAGGAGATGGAGCGCCTGACGCGCCTCGTGAACAACCTTCTGGAGATGATGCGCCTGGAGTCCGGAGCTGTCTCGATCAAGAAGGAGTGGCATCCGCTCGAAGAGGTGATCGGATCCACCCTCAACCGCATGGAACAGCGGCTTACCCACCACCCGGTCCGGGTGGACCTCCCCCCCGATCTCCCGCTCGTCCTGCTCGATGGCGTGCTGATTGAGCAAGTCCTGGTGAACCTCCTCGACAACGCGGTCAAGTATACGTCCGCGGGGACGCCGATCGAGATCTACGCCGCCCAGGGCGATGGCGCGGTGCAAGTGGAGGTCGCCGACCAGGGGCCGGGGTTTGCGGCGGGGGACGAGGAACGCGTTTTCGAGAAGTTCTATCGGGGCCGGCCCGAGTCCACCACGCGCGGAGTCGGGCTGGGCCTGGCGATTTGCCGCGCGATCATCGAAGCCCACGGGGGCCGAATCTGGACGGCTACCCGGCCGGGGGGTGGGGCCGTCGTCCGATTCACCGTCCCGACGAAGGAGCAACCTCCGGAGGTTCCCCATGACGACTGATCCCTCGACAACCGAAGCGCTCTCCACAACCGGGCAATCCTCCGCGGCGCCTGAGGGCGGGCTGGTCGTGCTTGTCGAAGATGATGTCCAGATCCGGCGCTTCCTTCGCGTGACCCTGCCGCATCACGGCTTCCGGCTGGTCGAGGCGGGCACCGCGGCCGACGGTTTGCGGGAAGCCGAGGCCCGGCAGCCGGATCTCCTCATCCTCGACCTCGGGCTGCCCGATTTCGACGGGCTGGAGGTGATCCGGCGCCTGCGCGAGTGGAGCGAGATGCCCATCCTGGTGCTCTCGGCCCGCGGGCAGGAGCGCGACAAGATCGCTGCGCTGGACGCCGGGGCAGATGATTACGTCACCAAGCCCTTCGGCGTGGGGGAGTTGCTGGCGCGGATCCGGGTCGTCTTGCGTCGGTCTCTCCGGATGGGGCAGCGGGAGCAGGATCCGGGGGAACCGTTCGTGTTGGGGAACCTCCAGGTCGATCTCGTGCATCGCCGCGTGAGGCTCGCAGGTGAGGAGATCCATGTGACGCCGATCGAGTACCGCCTGCTGGTCACTCTGATCAAATATGCGGGGAAGGTGGTCACGCAGCGCCAGCTCCTGACCCAGGTCTGGGGGCCGGCCTATGCGGAGCAGGCCCAATACCTCCGGGTCTACATGGGCCAATTGCGCCGCAAGCTCGAGGCCGACCCGACCCGGCCGCGGTATCTGCTGACGGAGCAGGGGGTCGGGTATCGGCTGGGCGTCGAGTAATGTCATGCGAATCGGCCCGACGGGCGCCTCTCGCACGGAGCAGACCAATGGCACCATCCCTGCCGTGGTCGCCCCCGGGTACCCCGACCGGCATGGGCCATGGGAGTGACAGGGCATGAAGCTCCGGACTAAGCTGTTTCTGGGGTATCTGGTTTTCACGGCCGCCCTGATCGTCCTGGGCGCCTGGAGTGCCTGGCACCTGCGGGAAATGGGCGGGGTCGCCCGGAATATCCTGGCGAACAATTACGATTCGATTGTCGCGGCGCAGGAGATGCGGGAGAGCCTGGCGCGTCAGGAGGTGGCGCGCCTCGGTCTGCTCCTCGGGGTGGGCGGGCCCGCGCGGCAAGACTTGACCGAGGAACGGCGCCGATTCGATGCGGCGCTGCGGAGTGCGGCCAACAACATCACCGAACCGGGCGAAGCCGAGACCATCGCCGCCCTCACGCAGGATCGGGACGCCTACTACCGGCAAGTGGACGGCTTTCTGGCCGCGATGGGGACCACCTCTTCCGGAAGCTCGGAGGGAATCCGCGGGGATTGGCCTGGGCTGGCTGCTTGGGCCACCCGGCTTCGGGACGATTGTGGACGCTTGCTCCAGATCAACCAGCAGGCCATGGTGGCCAAGGCGGAGGCGGCCACCCGGGTGGCGTACCGCTGGTTTCGCACGGCGCTCGGAATCGCGGCCGCGCTGGTGGTCGCCGGGTTCCTCTTCGCGCTGTTTCTCGCCCACCGCATCGTCCGGCCGCTCAGCATCCTGCGGGCCACGGCCACCCGAATCGCCGGCGGGGACCTCGACGCCACGGCCGAGATCGCCGCGCAGGATGAAGTCGGGCAGCTCGCGGGGGACTTCAACCGGATGGCCGAGCGGATCCGGGCGGTGCGCCGCTCGGATCTCGGTCAGCTCCTCATCGCTCAGCAGACCACCGAGGCGGCGATCGACTCCCTCTATGATCCGGTCATCGTCACCGACGCGCAGGGGGCGGTGACCCGGCTCAATCCAGCCGCGGAGGAGATTTTTGGCCCGGCTGCCGCGCACACCGGGCGACCAATCGAGGCGATCGCCGGCGGGAATCAGCTCGCGGTGGCGGTAGCGGAAGCGCTCCGCTCGCAGCAGCCGGTGGCCGGCGAGGGCATCACCGCCGTGCTCCCGCTGGCGGTGGACGGTGCCGAGCGGGCCTTCCGGCTCCGCACCACGCCGATGCACGACGGCGAGGGGCGACTGCTGGGGGCGGTGAGTCTCCTGGAGGATGTGACGCACCTGCGCGAGGTGGATCGGATGAAGTCCGAGTTCATCGCGACCGCGTCGCATGAGCTCCGGACGCCCCTCACCACCGTCCAGATGAACATCCTCTTGCTGCTCGAGGAGGCGGGCACGCTGTCCGGCGCCCAGCGGGATCTCCTTGAGGCCTGCCGCCGAGAATGCGCCCGCCTGGAGCGCCTGACGCACGATCTCCTGGATCTGTCCAGGATCGAAGCTGGCCAGCAGGCGCCGCACCGCCTCCCGATTGTCCTCGGGGAAGCGATTGCAAGCGCGGTCGAAGCCGCGCGGCCGCGGGCGGAGCGACAGGGCATTGGGCTGACGATCCAGAGTGGCCCGGCGCTGCCCCTTGCGTTGGCCGACCGCCTGCAAATCGAGCGCGTGGTGATCAACTTGCTCAACAATGCCCTCCGCGCCACCCCGCCGGGAGGCGCCGTGCGCGTGAGCGTCCAGCCGCAGGAGAGCAGTCTCTGCGTGGCCATAGCGGATACCGGGCACGGGATTCCTGCGGAGTATCTCGCACACATCTTCGACCGGTTTGTGCGGGTGCCGGGCAGCCCAGGCGGGGGAGCGGGGTTGGGTCTGGCCATTGCCAAACGGATCGTGGAGGCGCACGGAGGACACCTGACCGTGCACTCGGAGCCGGGGCGGGGGACCACCTTCACCTTTACCGTGCCGTGCGCCCCACAGGGTGGTGGGGACGCGCAGGCACCAGGACAGTGAAATGAGTACACGCGTGCTGATCGTGGAAGACGAAGCAGAAATCCGGCACTCCATGCGCGTCGCCCTCGAGCGAGCCGGCTATCAGGTGGACGAGGCGGGAGACGGGGAGGAAGGCCTGGCGCGGTTCGGGGACGGGGCCGCCTGGGCGGCCGTGCTGGTCGACCAGCGGATGCCGGGCATGGATGGGCTGGAAACGCTGCGGCGGATGAAGGCCCGCAACCCGACGCCTCGCATCATCATGGTGACGGCCTACGGCTCCATCGAGCTCGCGGTGGATGCGATGAAGCTCGGGGCCACCGATTTTGTGCGCAAGCCCACGACGCCGGACATCCTCCGGAATGCCGTCCGGGCGGCCGTGGCCCAGCGCGGGGCGGACCCGGTCAGATCAGATGGCGGGCGGCGAGACGGCGGGGACCGGCCCCCTCGTCTCTCGCGTGACGATGAACGGATTCCGCTTCTGGCCGGATCCGGACGAGGGGTCTACGGCAGGCGAGGCGCGCCGGTTCGTCGTGGAACACCCGGATGGGCAACGGGAACCCGTGGCGGTGCACATTCTGCCCGAAGCGGTGGCCCAAGCCGAGCACCTGACGCGCCGCCGCCTGCCCCTCGGCGAGGGACTGTGGGCCTGGGAGGCCGAGCGGGCCTTGAGCGCGTATCTTTGGACAACAGGCGCGGTCCCGCCCGGGGGCACGCTCCAGCTCTCCACGCTCGATCTTGATGCGCGCGACCTAGCGATCCGGTGGGGCAAATCCGCCGGGGAAGCCGGTTCCGGCTAAGGTGCCGCGCGCAACGGGCGAGGATCGCGGGAAGGAGGAGAGCGATTGGCAGTGGTGGTCATGCTCCTCGCCGTGCTCCTGATGTACTGCATGGCCCGGACGGCCGCGCTCCAGCGGACGATCCACACGCTAGACTTGTTTCGGCCGTGAGACGGGCGGAGATCCAGCCGAAACTCGCGTACAAGCCGTCATTCTCCTTGGCATCTGCGTGACGCGGTTGAATGGTGCCTTCCTGGTGGGGATGAGCAGTAGGGACTCGAATCGGAAGGCCACGCGCCCGATCTTGACAAGGGGGCGATGATGGCCTAGCGTAAGTGAAGATATTCCATTGGAGGTGCCACGATGACACTTCTTGACGCCGCGACCGCCCATTTCGAGAACGTGCAGCGGATCCTCCGGCTCTCCCCGCGCCTCCGACGCCTGGGGGCCATCCTCTACATGCTCCTGGTGGGCGGCTTCCAGTCTCACTTTCTCCCCCAGCTTGCCAAGACTCCCTTCTATCTGTTGCCTCTCATTCCTATCGCGTTTCTCGAACCTCTTCCCATCGCCACGGCATTCGCTGTCCTCGCCGCCGGCATCTCCCTTGCGGCGGATCTCCGCATTGATTTCGACAGCGCCACGCTGGTGTTCCCGTATTGGTCGGCGCTGAGCCGCCTGATCGGGTTCAGCCTCATCACCACCGCGATCTCGATGGCCGTCCGCGAGAACGGGGAGCTTCGCCTTTCCGAGCAGGCCTTGCAAGAGAAGGCCCGCGAGCTGGAAGCCAAGAACCGCGCCCTGGAGGAGGGCCTGCGGGAGATCCACAAGCTCCAAGAGGTCCTCGTGGTGAAGGAGCGAGAAGCTGCCGTCGCCGAGGCGGCCCAAACCGCGACCTACGAGATGGAACGGCCGCTCATGTCCATCTCCGTCTTCAATGAGGAGCTGCTGCGCCTCGCCGAGCCCGACGCGCCCGTCCACCCGCTCGCGGAGAAGATCTCGGAGCGGCTCGAAGACATCGAGCGGATCCTGAAGGGCGTCCGCGAGGCCCGGAAGGGAAAAGAGCACTAGCCCCGTAGCTTCCCACGCCCGACCGCTGCGGCGTCGGTCCCGGGCTCTCCATGTCGGGGCTACCCCGACATCTGCGTGGCCTGCTTGCCTTCGATGACCTCTTGTCCAACTCCGATGTAGCCTATCATGCTCCCATCAGAGAGGATGCGCGGGGTGCCGGTCTCTCGGATACGGCGGTAGCGGCCGTCGGCGTGACGGAGACGGTACTCGACGCGGAATTCTCGGCGAGCCGCCAGGGCGGCGCCCCAGGTGTTGAGGACCGGCTCGCGATCCTCGGGATGAACGCTCTCCAGCCAGCCCCGACCCTCGATCTCCACTGAACTCCGGCCCGTGAAAGCGAGCCAGGCGCGATTGAAGAACGTGCGCTGGCCGTGTGGTCCCGAAAGCCACACCAGGGCTGTCGTCTCGTTCGCCAGTCCGCGAAAACGCTCCTCACATTCCCGGAGCAGGCCCGGCGAGCGGTCCACTTCGGCCTCCCGCGCCTCCAGGCTGTTGGCCATCTCGTCCAAGGCCGCGGCGAGCTGGCCGACCTCCGAGGGGGTGTGGGCGCAACCCGGTGCGCGCGGCCATCTCCCCGGCGCCGAGCCGCCGCATGGTCCGGAGCAGCGTATTCACGGGATGCAGGATGAGGATTCTCGACCCGATCCCCGTGGCCAAGAGGGCAAAGGCCAGGACACCGCCAAACCCGACGAGGCTTTGGGTGTCTATCTGATTTACTTTGGCGAACGCGCTATCCCGGGGGATGCCGATGTACACATACGCGACGCGCTCGCGCTCCCCGACCAGGAGCGACGTGAACGCGAAGAGGCGCGGCGTGCCGTCCAGGCCGAACCCCTCGACGGTGCCTTCCTCTTGCTGCGAGATGGCGGCCTTGATGAACGGGGTGTCAGGATAGGACTTGCCGACCCACCGTTCCGGATCCGGATAGCGCGCGAGGACTTGGCTCGCCAGGTCCACGACCGTGATGGTCGAATGCTCTGGAAGCCGGGACTCGGCGAGCATGCGGTTGAGCCAAGACAGGTCCAGCCCGGCAAAGACGACGGCCACGACACGGCCTGCGCCGTCGAAGACCGGATAGCCGAGATTGATGGCCGCCTTCCCGGTGATCCGGCCGACATGGTATTCCCCAGGGGCGAAACCCCGCCGATCTATCGCTCGCTGGAAATAGGATCGATCCGAAATGTTGGCCACACCCTCGAACGGGACGGCGGTGCAGAACACATCGCCGTTCGGCTTGGCCACTCCGAGGTTCGAATAGTAGGGGTAGGGTTTCAAGAGATCCGCGAAGAGCGCACTGCAGGCGGCGGCGTTCTGCCCGCGGACCTCGGGGAGACGCGCCAGGGCGATGAGGATCTGGTGGGTTCCCTCGAACAGCTGCTCGCCGGCGGTGGAGGCGAGGCGGGAGAGCCGCATGGCTTCCTGCAATGCCTCCGCCCGGGCATTCTGGCGCAACTCCCAAGCGGTATAGACTCCGAGGCCGCGGGTGGGGATGAGGGCCAGCAGGACGAGGAGCAGCAGGCGCACGCGCAGGCTCGACACCGAGGGCCACTTCATGGTTCCGACCTCCCCTCTCCACCCGGGACGGCGTCTGCGCACCGGGGGTCGTCGCGCCTATTCCCGCTATTCGGTCTTCAGCCAGATCTTCTTCATGGGGAGGTAAGGATCCCCGAGCGCTCCGGCTTCGATCCCCATCACCTGGGGACGGAATAGGCGTTCATACACGGCGTAGCTCAAGACGATGAGCGGGGCGCGACCGAGGACTTGCCGCTCGATCTCCTGATACAGCGCCATCCGCTGCCCCATCTCGCGCTCCTCGCGCGCCCGCCGCAGCAGCGCGTCGACCGCTCCGTTCTGGAATCTGGTCAGGTTGTCGCGGCTCGTTGACTCGAAGAGCTGGCCGAGAAAGCTGTCGGGGTCCGGGATGTCGGCATACCAGCTATATCGAAACATCGGATACCTTCCACCCGCGACCTGGGCCTTGTAGTCGGGCCAATCGGTGTTGTACGAGATGTCCGCCCGCACCCCGATCGCGGCGAAGTATCTCGCCACGGCTTCGAGCTCGGCCACCGCCTCGTCGTTCCTCCGGCCGGACCACAACTGGAGGACCGGTAAACCCCGTCCGCCTGGATACCCGGCGGCCGCGAGCAGATCGGCCGCCTTCTGGGGATTGTAGGGGTATCCGATGGATTTCGGATCGTGACCGGGCGTACCCGGGGGCAGGATCCCGACGCCGGGGGGATACTGTCCGCGGTAGATGGAGCGCATCATGGCCTGGCGGTCGATGGCGTGATTGAGCGCCTGGCGGAGCTGCGGATTATCGAACGGCTTGGTGGTGGTGACCATGCCCAGGAAGGAGAGGCCCAGCATCGGTTGGCGAACAAAGTGGTAGTCGCTCTTCTTGACCAGCCCGGGGCGCTCCGGCCCGGGAATGGGGGAGTCGTGCAACTGCCCCTGCCGGAATTCCCGGAACATCGCGTCGAAGGCATCTCCGGGGAAGATGCGGTATTCGAGCCGGTCGAGATGCGGGCGGCCTTCGAAGTAGTCGGGATTCGCCGTCAGGATGATCTGCGTGTTCGCACTCCAGTCCACGAATTTGAAGGGTCCGGTTCCCACGGGCTGCAGGCCGAAATGGGTGCCGAGCTGCTGCACGACTTCGCGGGGGACGACCTTGGCGAAGCCGACGGCCAGGTTAACGACAAACGGGATGCGGGACTCCGCCAGCTCGATCCGGAGCGTGTAGCGGTCCAGGGCCCGCAGGCCTTCCACCCGGGCGGCCCGGCCGGCTAGATAGGCGTCGGCACCCCGGATGGTCGAAAAGAAGGAGGCTCCGGTCGAGTGGGTGGCCGGGTCGAGGATGCGGGTGAAGGAATAGACGAAGTCGTCGGCGGTCACCTCGCGTCCGTTGTGGAACCGCACCCCTTTGCGCAGGGTGAAGGTCCATACCAGCCCGTCCCGGGATGCCCGCCAGGTCTCGGCGATGGCGGGACGGACCGCGAGCGACTTGTCGAATTGGACCAGGCCGTCAAAGATCTGGTTGGCGACGGTACGACCGTAGATGTCGTTGAGGCAAGCCGGATCCAGGGTGACCGGGTTGTTTCCCAGCGGTCGCCGGTAGACCCCTCCCTGATGCTCGGCGGGGGCGGACGAGGTCGAGGCATCTGCGGTAGAGCCGCCAGCCCAGGCTCCCGTTCCCGTCCAGACCGCAACCACGAGCGAAATCGCGAGAAGCCGTCTTTGGGACATGTGTCTTTCCCTCCGATAGGTATCCTCCGGCGAGGGGGAGCAGAGACTTCTTCATTGGATCGGTCGGCCCGGAAGATCAGCCCGCCTGGTAACTCTATCTCCGAATGAGGGCAAACCGCAAGGTCGGACCGCGTGGCCGCCGCGAGGCCGATCTCCGGTCGTTCTGCCCGGGCTTCCCGGGGCTGAATTTCCTTGACAGCGGCGTCGGGGTTGCGCGACGGTAAGAACGAGAGGAGGGAGCCGGATGATCTCGACGGTTCGCTGTCTGGTTCGGCCCGATACGTACCGCGACTCGGTGCAGCTCATGCGCGTGGCCGCCGACGTGGAGCGGCTCCCAGGCGTCACGCGGGCGGCGCTGTTGATGGGGACGCCTGCCAACCGTGAGCTGCTGGCCGGGGCCGGGCTCCTGGCCGCCTCCGCCGCGCGGGCACGGCCGAACGACTTGGTGATGGCAGTTCTCGCCGTGGACGGCGCGAGCGCCGAGCGCGCACTGGCCCACGCCGAGCAACTGATCGTGGCACAGCTTCCCGTCGGTGGCTCGATTCTCACCGACACGATGCCCCGCACCATCGCCGAAGCATGCGCGCTCCTCCCCGGCGCCAATCTCGCCCTGATCTCCACTCCCGGGACGTATGCTACCGCCGAGGCCCTCAAGGCCTTGAAGCGCGGGCTGCATGTCTTCCTGTTCAGCGACAACGTGCCGATCGGCGACGAGGCGGAGCTGAAGCGGCTGGCGCGCCGGAAGGGACTCTTGATGCTGGGACCCGACTGCGGCACGGCCATTCTCGACGGCGTGCCGCTGGGGTTTGCCAATGCCGTCCGGCGGGGGCGCATCGGCCTGGTCGGCGCCTCGGGTACCGGTCTGCAGCAGGTGAGCTGTCTCGTCGACCGTCTGGGGGAAGGCGTCTCGCACGTCATCGGTGTCGGCGGGCACGACCTGGACGAGCGCGTGGGCGGTCTCATGATGCTGGCGGGGATCGAACGTCTTGGCGCCGACCCGGGCACGGCCGTGATCGGTCTCGTCTCCAAGCCACCCGCCTCGCTCCCCGTGGCCCGGCGCGTGATCGAGGCGGCGTGTGGTTCTGGGAAGCCGGTCGTCGTGGCCTTCCTGGGCGGCGATCCCGCGGCCGTCCGAGCCATCGGTGCAATCCCGGCGGCGACACTGGAGGAAGCGGCGTGGTTGAGCGTGGCGCTCGCTCGCGGGAACGACATGGCTAGTGCGACAACGGCGGTGGATGATGCGGATCTACCGGCCGGCTCCCGGGCGCAGGCGAGCCGCTTTGCCTCCGGGCAGCGGTGCATCCGCGGCCTCTTCAGCGGCGGCACGTTCTGCCACGAGGCGGCGCTCATCCTGAGTGGGGCGGCGACGGACGCCGGCCACACCACGACAGACCTTGGTGACGACGAGTTCACGGTGGGCCGACCGCATCCGATGATCGATTTCGGGCTGCGCAACACGCGCATCATCGCAGCGGCGGACGATCCGGCGACGGCGGTCATCCTTCTCGACGTGGTGCTCGGCTACGGCGCTCACCCCGATCCTGCGGGGGCGCTCCTGCCGGCCATTGCCGAGGCGCGCCGGCGGGCCGCTGCCGGCGGGCGCAGCCTGGCTGTGGTGGCTTCTGTCTGCGGCACACCGACCGATCCGCAATCCCTGACGCGTCAGGAGGGGACGCTCGCGGCGGCGGGCGTGCTTCTGGCGCCCAGCAATGCTGCGGCCGCGCGGTTCGCCGTCCGGCTGGTCGCCGATGCCCGGGGCTGGTAAGAAGGAGGGAAAGAGGTTGATGATCTCCGACGCGCTCTTCCCCGGCGGGATTCGTGCCCTTAACGTCGGCGTGGCCGAGTTTGCCCGCGCCCCGCGGGCAAATGGCGCCATACTCATCGAGCTCGACTGGAGGCCGCCCGCCGCCGGCGATCGGGATCTCGGCCTGCTCCTGGCCCGCCTCGCCGATGACCCGGACGACGAGATCGGCGCGCGCGTGGCGACCGCCAACCGGCAGGCCGTCGAACGCCTCTTGGCCGCGCGACCCATCCTGGTGGCAATTCAGCCGGCCGAGGATGTCATTTCTGGGCTTGGGGCGCGGACCATTCTTCATGCCGGGCCGCCCATCGCCTGGCCCCGGATGTGCGGGCCGATGCGGGGGGCCGTGATCGGGGCCGTCATCTACGAAGGCTGGGCAGACTCTCCGGAAGCGGCCACGGCGCTCTGCGACCGGGGAGAGATTGCCTTCGCCCCCTGTCACCACTTCGGGGCTGTGGGTCCCATGGCGGGCATCCTCTCACCGTCGATGCCCGTGCTTGTGGTCGAGAATGCCAGCGGCGGCAACCGCGCGTTTGCCACGCTCAACGAGGGGCTGGGCAAGGTGCTGCGCTTTGGCGCCTACGGTGCGGAGGTGCTCGACCGGCTGCGCTGGATGGCGGAGACGTTGGCGCCGGCCCTCGGCGCGGCGCTGGCCGTGCACGGCCCGATCGACCTCAAGGCCATTACCGCTCAGGCGCTCCAGATGGGCGACGAATGCCACAACCGAAACGTCGCCTCCACCTCGCTCTTCACGCGGATGATCGCGCCGGCCTTGGTGCGCACGTCCCCGCCCGAGATCGCCGCCCGGGTGCTCGAATTTCTGGAGGGGAACAACCATTTTTATCTGAATCTCTCCATGGCGGCCTGCAAGGCGGCGCTGGACGCGGCCCACGGCGCCGCGGATTCGACGCTGGTCACGGCCATGGCGCGTAACGGGGTGGAGGTCGGGATCCGCATGAGCGGGACCGGGGCAGACTGGTTTACCGCGCCGGCGCTGGTGCCCGATGGACTCTTCTTTCCGGGCTACGGACCAGGCGACGCCAATCCTGATCTCGGGGACAGCGCCATCACCGAGACGATGGGCATCGGTGCCTTCGCCATGGCCGCCGCACCGGCGATCGTGCGCTTTATCGGCGGCAGCCCCGAGGACGCGCTCGACTACACCCGGCAGATGTGCGAGATCACCCTGGCCAGAAACGCCGATCTCGGGATCCCCGCGCTCGGTTTCGCGGGCACGCCGACGGGGATCGACGCCCGTCGGGTAGTGGACAGCGGTCTGACACCGGTGATCAACACCGGGATCGCCCACCGCGAGGCCGGGATCGGCCAGATCGGCGCCGGCATCGCCCGGGCGCCCCTGGCCTGTTTCAGCGGGGCGCTCCGTGCGCTGGGCGAGCGGCTGGGGCTCGTGACGTGAGCCGACTAGCGGACCGGGGCGGCCGTTTCCGAGGTGATACACTCGCGGCAGGAACGGAGGAAACTATTGTCGCGATCCGATTTCGGAGGTAGAGTCCCCATTGGGTGTGGACCAAGACCGCAGACAGGCAGTCAATCACAAGAAGGAGGCGCTCGTGCTGACCGTAGAAGAACTCGCCCAGATGATCGATCATTCCGTCCTGCTGCCGCAACAGACCGAGAAGGATCTGGAGGAGGGCGTCGCGCTGGCCTGCAAGTACAATGTGAAGTGCATGGTCCCGAAGATCTTCCAGATTCCCCAGGCCAAGAAGCTCCTGGCGGGATCTTCCGTGCGGCTCTGCGCCCCCATCGCCTTTCCGCAAGGACTGAACGCACCGGAGGTCAAGCGATACGAGGCGGAGTGGGCGCTCGGCGAGGGGGCCGTGGAACTGGACATGGTGATCAACATCAGCGCGCTGAAGTCCAAGCTCTATGATTTCGTGGAGCGGGACATCGCCGGGGTGGTCGAGGCGGCGAGCCGGTACGGGGCCCCCGTCAAGGTCATCCTGGAGACCTGCCTGCTGACCGACGAGGAGAAGGTGGCAGGGTGCAAGATCGCCGAGCGGGCCGGGGCGAACTTCGTGAAGACCTCGACGGCCACCCAGCCGGGCGGGGCGACGGTCGAGGACATCCGGCTGATGCGGGCCACGCTGAGCCCGAAGGTCGTGGTCAAGGCTTCGGCTTACGTGACCGACATCGGCAAGACGCTGGCGCTCTACGAGGCCGGAGCCCGACGGTTCGGGACCGGGTATACCCAGCCGATCCTGGAAGGGCTGAAGCAGCGGCTGGCGGCGGGAGTGAAGGCCTGACGAGAGATTCTTGACGGTGAAGCCGTTGTCCTCTGTGCCGGGTGATTCTTCATCATGAGCCACGCGAAGGAATACCAGGCAAAGCTCGTGACGCCGGCTGATGCGGTCCGGGTGGTGCGATCCGGCGACTGGGTGGAGTACGGGCAGTTCGCCGCGCAGGCCGTGGCGCTGGACAGGGCGCTGGCGGCCCGCAGAGACGAGCTGTGGGATGTCAAGATCCGGGCAACGACCCGGGCCGCCGGCACTCCGGAAGTGGTGAAAGCTGACCCGACGGCGGAGCATTTCGCGTATCACAACCTGCACTTTAGCGCCTTTGACCGGAAGCTCCACGATCAGGGGGCGTGCTGGTTCGTTCCCATCCTCTACCACGAGGTTCCCCGGTACTACCGGGAGAACTGCCGCCTGGACGTGGCCATGCTTCCGACCGCTCCCATGGATGCGCATGGCTACTTCAACTTCAGCCTCTCCAACTCCTTCAGTCGAGCCATCTGCGACAAAGCCAAGACGGTGATCCTCGAGGTGAATCCCAACCTCCCCGTCTGTCTCGGCGGCAGGGAAGAGGCGATTCATATCTCCGAGGTGGACGCCGTCGTCGAAGCCGACTGGAGTATCCCCGAGCTGCCCGCTGCCGTGCCGAGCCAGACGGACAGGAAGATCGCGACCCTCATCATGGGCGAGATCGAGGACGGAAGCTGCCTCCAGCTCGGGATCGGCGGGATGCCCAACGCCGTCGGATCCTTGATCGCCCGGTCAAACCTCAAGAATCTGGGTATCCACACGGAAATGTTCTGCGACGCAATGGTGGAGTTGGCCGAGACGGGACATGTGACCGGCGCCCGGAAGACCACCGACCGATGCAAGATCGTTTACACCTTCTGTCTGGGGACCCGGAAGGCGTACGAATTTCTCGACCGCAACCCCGGATGCGCCTCCTATCCCGTGGACTACACCAACGACCCCTTCGTCATCGCGCAGAACGACAAGGTTGTGGCCGTCAACAACTGCGTGGAGATGGATCTCTTCGGCCAGGTCTGCTCGGAGTCGTCGGGGATTCGCCAGATCAGCGGCACCGGCGGGCAGGTGGATTTTACCTATGGCGCCTATCGTTCGAAGGGCGGCAAGGCGTTTCTCTGCCTGAGTTCGACCTACGACAAGAAGGGGACCCCCATCTCCCGGATCAAGCCCGTGCTCACGGAGGGGGCCATCGTGACGATGCCGCGCCCCTTCGTCTCCCACGTCGTCACGGAGTACGGCATTGTGAATCTCAAGGGAATGTCGACGTGGGAGCGGGCCGAGGCGATCATCGGGCTCGCCCATCCGGACTTCCGTGAGGATCTCGTCAAGGCAGCCGAAAAGCTGGGCATCTGGCGAAGGAGCGGTCGGGCGTCCGGATAGAGCCTTTCCTGTCAGACGCTGCGCAAGACGCGGGCTGCGCGGCAGCAACGAAAACGCCCGCCCCGGATGGAGCCATCCCGGAGCGGGCGTCCGTGCATTCGAGTTGCGGGAGCCGTCTACTTCGCTTTGGCCAGATTCGCCGCCACGAAATCCCAGTTCACCAGATGGTCGAGGAACGCCTGGACGAAGTCGGGCCGGCGGTTCTGGTAGTCGAGGTAGTAGGCGTGCTCCCAGACGTCCACCGTGAGCAGGGCCGTCTGCCTATTAGCCAGGGGCGTGTCGGCGTTGGCCGTGCTGACGATCTTGAGGACGCCCCCATCCGCGACGAGCCAGGCCCAGCCGCTGCCGAACCGGCCGACCGCCGCGGCCTTGAACTGCTCCGCAAACTTCTCGCAGCCGCCGAAGGCCTGGTCGATCTTGCCGGCCAGCGCGCCCTGCGGCTTCCCGCCCCCGCCCGGCTTCATGCAGTTCCAGAAGAAGGTGTGGTTCCAGACTTGTGCCGCGTTGTTGAACATGCCGACGCGTGAGGAGTCGCCGGCGGCCGCCAGGACGATCTCCTGGACCGGCTTGTCATCCAGGGGAGTTCCCGCAATTAACTTATTGAGGTTGTCCACGTAGGTCTTGTGATGTTTCCCGTAATGGAAACCGATCGTCTTAGCCGAGTAGTGGGGCTCCAGGGCGTTGTCGGCATAGGGGAGCTGGGGCAGTGAGATCGCCATGGCATTCCTCCTTGTGCGTAAGGGTTCAGTCAGGCCGTGGCACGGGACGGGATCATTGGCGTCTTGTGCCAGTTCACCGGATTTGCTCGCCTGCGGTTTCGAGTCGACCTAAAGAGAGTATCTCCGACTAGCATGTCTCCTGCAAGAGAAATGGAGGAGGCCAGAGCGGCGGGCAACTATTTCCTTTCCCTCCATGATCGGTCTCGATAAAATGCGAGTGTCCGTCCGATGAGAACACTCACCGTTATGGAGGCGACATGATCACGCGGCCGGCCTTGAAGCTGAACTGGGAAGGAACAAACCGGATCTTGCAGGCGGCGGTGAAGAAAGCGGAAGAGATGGGTATTCCGATGAGCATCGCCGTGATGGACGAGGGGGCGAACCTGCTCGGCTTTGCCCGCTCCGACCAGGGGAAGCTGCACAACATCGGGATCGCCATGGCCAAGGCTCGGGCGGCGGCCTCCAATCGGCGTCCGACCGGGAAGATCGGAACGATGGGCAACCCGATCGACGACCACATGGCCATCGCCATCCCCCTAGCGGCGGGCCCGGAGAACTACGTGACCTTTGGCGGCGGGCTGCCGATCCTCGTGGACGGTCACTGCGTGGGCGGCGTCGGCACGAGCGGCGGGATGGGGGATCAGGACCTGGCCGTGGCCCAGGCCGGCCTGGATGCCCTGGGAATCTGACGAGTTGGGGATGCGCATCGACTTTCCGCGACTCAAGAGGGACCTGACGGAGCTGGGGGCCATCGGGCGGACGGCGGAGGGAGGCGTCTCGCGCCCGTCCTTCAGCGAGGCGGACATGCGGGCCCTCAAGTACCACGTACAGGCACCTAACGGTCAGTATGATGGACGGGCGAGGCAGTCCCTCCTGGTGGCAGGCGGATCTCCAGGGCATCCACACGCTCACGCGGCTGAAACGGTCGATCTCGCGGACCGCACCGCCCGCTACGCGCGGATCCAGCTCGTGAAGCGCATGCAACTGCATTTCCATGAATGTGAGGTGTACGGCTGCTAGGCGTGGGCCGTGTTGAACGACCAGTCAGGAGAAGCGAGCCGATGACAAGGGCGAACAGTTCTGAACATTTCGCGGCGAGAGGCAGCCGCCGCCTGATCGAGGTTGTCCGCCGACTCGCCTTGGTGGGGGCGACGATAGCGGCGGTCGGACTCATGTACTGGACCGGCTTCGAACCCTACCTCAATGGTGGCGCCCGCCACGCCGGCCCAGATCGCGGAGGCGCGTGGGCAGCGCGACGCGACGCCGCGCACGGCTACCAGCCTGCTTTCCATCCGCCCGGCACGGCACCAGGGAGGGGTCGTACAGGTCAGCGGTCCCGCCTGGGCAGCCGTGTTCGCAGGCGTCCGCCAGAGCCTTGCCCAGAACCTGCCGATTCCCGGCTGGGAGCATCGCATTCAGCGCCGCGAGTTGAAGCAGGCTCGGACTGACAATGCCCGACGCAGCCGGATGACGGACCGGGATCGAGCGGAGGAAGTCGACCGCGTCAAGCGGCTGAAGGTACAGTACGGGATCGACGTCACCTTCCGGGGCAGCTTCAGCTCCCTGTACTTCCTGGTGCGCGAAGCGCCGTTTGCCGACGCGGTTGACTCGTTCCACCCGAGTGAAAACTCCCTGGTGCAGCAAGCCGAGATGCCGGGCATCACCCTGGCCATCTCGGCATTGCCGGCGCACCAGCTTCACGGCTTCTCGGACGTCATCACGCTGCCGGAGCGCTTCGCCTACCCGTATCGGCCTGCGGCGCTCTGGGTGGCGCTGGCCGGCCTCGCTCTCTACCTCGGCCTGCCGTGGGGCCGCATCCCAGAGAACGTCGTCGCGTACCAGCGGTGGCGGGTGTTCATGGCCGATCTGGCCGCCGGCCTGCTTCTGTGCGCCGCGTTCGTCGTGGTGCCCTTTGCCATCATCGGCGGGACGCACGAGGCACTCACGACCTTCCTCCCGTTCACGCTGGTCTTCTGGATCATCGCCGTCTTCGGTGTCGTAGGGCTCTACTGGGCAACCTGGACCGCAGTTTACCGGGTGCGCGTGCTGCCGGAAGGGCTCCAGGCGGACAGCCTGGCCGGTGGGATGGCCTTCGACTATACCGCGATCACCCATATCCAGCCCGTCCGTCTGCGCCCCTCCAAGTGGCTCATCGTCCTGTGTTTGTGAGGCTTCGCTCTGCGTTTGAGAGGAGCCGCTTTCCAAAAAAGATCGAACCTCGAATATATGGTCTTTCTTTGCGCGCTTGGCGTGCTTTGCGGTTCAACTGCAATGTCTAGGCTGAATCCTCTTGACCGAGACTGGTGGGCGGCGCTATGGTGCCGCTTGCACAAGACGCCGATGTCCTCCAATACTGATAGAGTCGTGTCTTCGGAGTGGCCTTCACCGCTGGAATCGCAGCGACACAAGAGGAGAGACTGCCCGTGGCGACAATGACCGCCCGCGAACGCGTCCGCGCTGCCCTGAGCCATCACCAACCGGACCGAGTGCCGATGGATCTTGGAGGCATGAATAGCTCTACCATGGTCGTGGAGGGGTATGAGCGACTCAAGCGGCACTTCGGCGTTGAAGCGGAGGTGCGCCTCGCCGACCGGATGCAGCGGATTGTGGAGATTGATGAGCCCATTCTGCGGGCGCTCGCCATCGACACACGCCGGGTGACCTTGGGGGCACCAGATGCCGGCCTGGCCGCAGACCTTGGTCCGCGGGTGTATCGGGATATGTGGGGAGTCGTGCGCGAGAACCCGAAGGGCAGCTATTACTTCGATTTGAAGACGTGTCCGCTGGCCGGCGAGATCACGGTCTCTGACATTCTGCGCTACCCCTGGCCCAGATCCAGATGATCCTGGGTTCGTGCGCGGGCTGAAAGAGCGGGTTCACTGGATTCGTGACCATACCGACGCCGCCGTCGTCCTCGCGGTCCCGGCTCCCTTCGTCCATATCAGCCAGTACCTGCGAGGATTCGAAGACTGGTTCTGCGATTGTGCCGCGGATATGGAGCGGCTCGAGGTGTTGTTTGATGCGGTGCTGGACGTGACGCTCCAACTCAGCCGCAACGTGGTGCGCGAAGTGGGGCAAGAGGTGGATGTCCTCTTCTTTGCCGATGACCTCGGCACGCAGGATAGCTTGATCGTCAGCCGCGACCTCTACCTGAAACATATCAAGCCCCGCCACCGGAAATTCGTCACAGCGCTTCGCGAGCTCTCGCCGGCCATGATTGCGTTCCATTCCTGCGGGGCAGTCGCCAGCCTCATCGAGGACTTCATCGAGATCGGGGTGCAGTGCCTGAACCCAGTGCAGGTGTCGGCCGCCGGCATGGATCCGGCGGAACTCAAACGGAAGTACCGGGGCCGGATGGCCTTCTGGGGAGGCACGGACAGCCAGGGCCTCGTGCCGCGCGGGAGCGTCGACGAGGTCAGGCGGATGGTGGAGAAGCTGATCGAAGATTTGGGTGATGGGGGCGGACTGGTTTTCGCGAACGGCCATAATATCCAACCTGACGTGCCCCTGGAGAATGTCCTCGCGATGTTCGAACACGCCCGGGCCTACGTGCCCTCATTCGCCCGCACATCGTCTTGATCGGGTGCCCCACCGCACACCACTTTCCTAGGAGCCTGCCCTGTCCATTCCCCATTTGAGGAACGGTTTCCCGAAATGAGAAATACTGGCGGATGGCTCCAGAGAGACTGTATACGATTTCGTCTGCCCACAGGCTCGCGACCGCGACGTTCCGGAAGCTGTCCTGCTGAGCACGAAAAATGCATAATAAAGTGTTACGGTTTGTTGATGAATCATGGCGATACTCTAACCAGGAGGGACGAACGTGAGGAAAGTGTGGAGTGTCTTGGCCGTAAGTGTGTTGGTAGCGCTCGTAGTGGCCGGCTGCGGTTCGCAACCGGCGCAGGAGATCCAGGCCGCGAAGGGGGCAGTCGATGGCGTGGTGGCGGATGGCGGCGAGAAGTTCGCGCCTGCGGAGACGAAAGCCGTGTCCGATGCCGTCAACGCAGCCATGGAAGAGGTGAAGACCCAGGACGGTAAGTTCTTCAAGAACTACGACAAGGCCAAGGAGATGCTGACCAAGGCCAAGGCCGATGCCGACACCCTGAAGACCGGGCTGGCCGCAAAGAAGGAGCAGGCGAAGAAGGATGCCACGGCGAATCTGGCTGCTGCCAGCGAAGCCGTGAAGGCGGCCAAGGCTGCCCTGAGCAAGGCCCCCAAGGGGAAGGGTGCCGCCGCCGACATCGAAGCCATGAAGGGGGACCTCCAGGGGATGGAGGCCGCTCTGGCGGAGGTGCAGCCCCTTATCGACGGGCAGGACTATATCGCCGCCCGCGACAAGGCCGCCGGCGTCAAGGCCAAAGCTGATGAGGTCAGCGCTGCCGTTGCGGCCGCCATGGAGAAGATGGCTGCCGCCAAGCCCGGCAAGAAGAAGTAGGCGTTCCGTCGTCCGTTGGAGACGATCGGGAAGACGTGTTTCAGGCTGCCGGTGCTCGGCCTCCTATTCCTCGTGGGGTGCCGGGCGCCGGCGCTTCCCCCCGAACTGGTGCAGGTAGACCTCAAACAGGGGGAATTGCGCGCGGTCGAGGCGGAGACCTACTTCCCCGAAGCGTACCGCGCCTTTCGTGCCGACCGCGCCACGGCCGAGGCGAAACTGGCCGCGGAGCGTCAGCGGCTGTTCTTCCTGCGGGACCTTGGGCCGGTGCGCGGCGAGTTGGCGGAACTCACTCGCCGGGCCGATGCGCTCTTGACGGCCGTCAAGATAAAACAGGGGGAGCGCTCTCGCGCTCTCGCCCGGCGCGCCGAGGTGCTGCAAGCAGAGCTCGATCAGCTGGGGCGTCTCAGCGCACTGCTGAACGAAGGCAGGATCTCGCGGCGCAGCATCACGCACGCCTCCATCCTTCTGGTGGAGGTCCAACAGCATCTCGGCCGGGCGAGGTACCTCCAGGCGGAGACCACCCTGCGAGAGGCTGAAACCCTGGGGCGGTTGGCGCGCGAGCCGTTGCGCCTTTTGCTGGGGCGCTTCATCAGCGGCGACAATCTGGCACGGTGGCGCGTCTGGGTAGAGGAGACGATCCGCGAGTCCGCCCGCAACGGGGGCTATGCCATTGTGGTAAGCAAGATCGACCGCTGCTTGCGGTTGTATCGGGGCGGCGCGCTGTTCAGGAGCTATGATGCCGCTATCGGCCTCAATGGCTTCAGCGCCAAGCAGCTTGCAGGCGACCGCGCGACGCCCGAGGGACGCTATCGGATCCTCAAGAAGAAACCCGCCAGCAAGTTTTACCGAGCTCTCCTCATCGATTACCCGAATGCCGAGGACAGGCGAAGGTTCCTGGAGGGAAAGCGGCGCGGCCTGATCGCCTCGACCGCCGGTATCGGTGGGCTCATCGAGATCCACGGCGGAGGCGTCGCCGGCATGACCTATGGGTGCGTGGCGCTGGAGAATCCCTCCATGGCGGAGCTCTTCTCCATGGTCGGGGAAGGTACGCCGGTAACCATCGTGGGGGCGCTGGACGGCGAAAACGCCGTGGCCCGAGCGCTCCGGGAGTACGGGGAGACGAAATGAGCTGGCGCAAGGCGCTCCGCGGGATCGCGCTGGCCGGCTTGTGCGGCTTGGTGATCCTCGAATTCGTGGGTTTCGTGATCGCCTCACGGCGCTCTGAGAGGCCTGCCGCAACTGTGCGGCAGGCGGATCGCGACTCTTGGCGGGGCCGGGCGCGGGCTCTGAAGGCGCGGCTGGCGGCTCTGGCGCCAGAGGGCACTTACGCGGTCGTGGATACGGCGGGCAATACCCTGACGCTGCGGCAGGGGGACCGCGTGTTGCGCACGGCTGTGGTTTCGGCCGGAAGCGGCAGCGTGCTGCGTGATCCCGCCGGCCAGCGGCACTGGGTGTTCGAGACACCCAGCGGCGTCCGCTCCGTGCAGTCCAAGATCAAGCATCCCGTGTGGGTGAAGCCGGATTGGGCCTTCATCGAAGAGGGAGAATCTGCTCCCGTCCGCTACAACGACCGACTGGATCCCGGCGCCATGGGCGAGTACGCCATCGGGCTGGGGAATGGCTACTTCATCCACGGCACGCTCTACACACGGCTCCTGGGCCGCAATGTGACGCACGGCTGCGTGCGGGTCGGCGATCAGGACCTCAAAACGATCTTCCAGGCGCTCTCGATGGGGGCGCGCGTGATCTTGTTCTAGCGGAGGAGAGAGTCCGGGGAGGGAGGATTCGCGGCCTGTTCGCGGACCCCCGAGGTGGGACCGTGTTCTCAGCACCACGCAAGGCTCTGATGGTGGTCGTCCTCCTGCTGTGGCACGGGAGCAACGCTCTAGCGTCTTCGGCCGGGGACGACATGGCCGGGTGGGTGCGTGACGCCCGAGCCTTGGAGGCCGAGCTTCGCTTGGCGAGCAAGGAGAAGATCTACCTCGTCCTGGATGCCCGCGACGCTACGGTGCGAATCAAGGCGGCGGGGCTCACGCTAAAGACGCTCCCCATCACCCGGTGGACCCCCTGGGGGGATCCGGTGGCCCCGGCCCCGCGGACGCTGGTACGAAGAAGCGCCCTGATCGAGCCGAAGCGGCCCAGGATCACGCCGGAGGCGGCGCAGCAATCGAACGATGACGCGGGGGTCCTCGCCTCGCCGCAGGCCGGCACCGGCTTGGACGTCTTGGAACTGAAAGACATGCCCGCCCGGTTCCGCTTGATCCTGGACCAGGGGATCCGCATCGCCGTGCGACCGGAGCCGGAGGGCTTCTTCTCCTGGTGCTTGGGGCAGGCCGATTACGCCGGATGGTACCTCACCCGCCCCCTCCTGACGGTCTGGAACTACATGCTGGGCCGCCCCTATACGGCCCTGTATCTAAGGATTGCGGCGCAGGACGCGCGTGCCCTATACTGGGCTTGTCGCGACGGCGCTGAATTCCTTGTCATCAGCCCCTGACGCTCCGGTCGGGTCGCGGCGTTGCCGGCGCGTCGGGGAGCCATGTGCGGGCCGACCCATGTTCACCTCGCTGAACAGCAAACTGGTGGCGATCATGCTCATCTTGAGCTTGAGCCTCGTCACCGTGCTGGTCCTGTTCTACCGCCACACCGAGAAGGCGCTCTACGCCGATTTCGAGCGGCAGACGGCGGAGCTGTCCGAGGCCATCCGCATCGGCGTCCAGGAGCTGAGCCGGAAGGGCGCCTACAGCGACCAGAGCCTCAAGACCGCCCTGGCCCGTCTGAACATCAAGGGCGTCACGGAGATCTCCGTCATCAGCACCAGCAACCGCGTGCTGGCCAGCACCGACCCCGAGGAGGTGGGGAAGTGGCTCACCCGGAGCCGGCGCGAGCTGATCGTCCGCGCGGAGCTGGGGCAGCCCGTCACCAGCGAGGAGAAGTTCTTCGACGTGGTCATCCCGGTGGCGTCGGAGGGGGTCACGTTGGGGTATATCCACCTGCGGATGTCCACCGAGGCGTTTTCCGTCTTCATGCGGACCAGCGCCATCCGCCGGATCGCCGCCGCCCTCTTCATCTGCGTGCTCGGGACCGGGCTGGCCTGGGTCCTGGCACGCTGGTACACGAAGCCCATCGAGACGATGGTCCGCGCCGCGCGGCGTGTGGCCGCGGGCGATCTGCAGTGCGATCTGCCGATGGAGCGACGGGACGAGATCGGGCAATTGGCGCAGAACTTCAACTACATGATCGGCAAGCTCCGTGATGACCGCGACCTGCGGGAGAAGCTGCGCAAGGCCGAACACCTGGCGGGGATCGGTCAATTCTCGCGAAGCATCGCCCACGAGATCAAGAACCCTCTGAACTTCATCAGCCTGGGGATCGATCACATGCAGGAAGCCTACCGCCCGGACGCGTCCCGGGATGCCGATCGGTTCGACTCGCTGCTCGAGAACATGAAGAAGGAGATCCAGCGCGTGAGCCGGTTCGCTGAAAGTTTTCTGGAGTTCGGCAAGTCGCTGGAGTTGAACCGGGTAGACACCGACATGGGCGGCCTGATCGGCACCGTGCTGGAGCTGGTGGCGGTGAAGGCCGCCAAGGAGGGAGTGGAGATCGTCCGCGAGGCGGACGGGCCGCCCCCCGTCCTGCGGGTGGATCCCGACTTCATCCGCACCTGCCTGTACAATATCGTGCTCAACGCCTTCCAGGCCATGCCCGGCGGGGGGCGCCTGATGGTGCGGACGCGATCCCAGCCCGGCTGGTTCGTCGTCGAGATCGCCGATTCAGGGCAGGGGGCGCCTCCTGAGGTAGTGGCCCACGCCTTCGACCCCTTCTTCACCACCAAGACCGGAGGGATCGGCCTGGGACTCGCTTTCACCAAGCGCGTCGTCGAGGAGCATGAGGGCCGCGTGAGATTCGAGAGCCAGCCCGGTCAGGGAAGCACGGTGCAGATGCTCTTCCCGTACGCATCGGAGGAGGTGGCCTAGCCATGGCCGTGGTGCTGGTGGTGGACGATGAGCCCCTGCAGTGCGAGATCCTGAAGACCATTCTGGATGCCGACAAGCACGAGACGTACACCGCGGCCTCGGGCGTCGATGCCTTGAGACTCGCCGCGCGCCTGCTCCCCGATGTGATCCTCACGGACCTCAAGATGCCAGGAATGGACGGCATCGAACTCTTGGAGCGTCTCCCCGAGGAGCCCTTCAAACCCCCCATCATCATCATGACGGCCCACGGCACGATTTCCTCTGCCGTGGAGGCGGTAAAGAAGGGGGCCTTCGATTACCTGACCAAACCGCTCCAGAAGGATCCGCTGCTGCTCACGGTGCGCCGGGCCGCGGATCGGGCGCGTCTTCTGAAGGAGAATCTTCACCTGCACCAGGAGTTGTACGGCCGCTTCCGCATGGAGGGTATCCTGGGCCGGTCAGAGAAGATGCGCGAGGTGATGGAGCTGGTTCGCAGGGTGTGCGCGTCCTTGGCCACCGTGTGCCTGACGGGCGAGAGCGGAACAGGCAAGGAACTGGTGGCGCGCGCCATCCACTACAACAGCGCCCGCCGCGCCAAGCCGTTCACCTCCGTCAACTGCTCCGCCATTCCGGAGAGCCTGTTCGAGAGCGAGCTCTTCGGCCACGAGGCCGGCGCCTTTACAGGGGCCTCGGCCCGCAAGGAAGGATTGTTCGAAATCTCGGAGGGGGGGACCCTGTTCCTCGACGAGATCGGCGACCTCCCTCTCGCCCTGCAGCCGAAGCTGCTCCGGGCCATCCAGGAAAAGGAAATTCGCCGCGTGGGCGGCCAGCGGACGCTGCCGGTGGATGTGCGCATCCTCGCCGCAACGAACAAGGACTTGCAACGCGAGATGGCCGCCGGTCGATTCCGGGAGGATCTTTTCTACCGGCTCTCCGTCATGAGCATCCATCTTCCAGCCCTGCGGGAACGCAAGGAGGATCTCGGCGAGCTGGTGGACTACTTCCTACAAAAGCACGCGCAGCAGTATGGGCGCAAGCTGTCGGGCGTCGAGCCGCCGGTGCTCAAGGCGTTCGAGGAGTATCCGTGGCCGGGAAACATCCGGGAGTTGGCGGCGGTGATGGAGCGCGCGGTGCTCATGAATGAAAGCGGCGTGATTTCGCTGAGCGACGTTCGGGGAGACCTGCGGCGCTCCGCCGTCTCGCCGGGGCTGGAGATCGAGCTGCCGGACGAGGGGATCGATTTCGAGGAGTTGGAGAAAGAGCTGTTGGCGAAAGCCATGGCCAAAGCGGGAGGGATGGCCACACGCGCGGCCAAGCTCCTGGGCATGAGCTACAAGACGTTTCTCTATAGACTGGAGAAATACAAGATCCGGCACGAGCCGTCCTGATGGGAAATCGCCGGCATGGGAGACGTTGCCAAGTAAGATAAGTTGCCTTTACCTCGGCTCCGGAGGGCTAACTTGCTATTCTTGGCTGGGTCCCCCATTAGTAGAAGTTCAGCGGGTGGAGCGGGGTGACTCCGGTGATCTCGGTCCGGAGCTCCCTGACGCCCTCGACCCCGCGCACCACCGCCGGCACGGCGTCAAGCATCTCTTGCCAATGGGTGGTGCCCGTGACGGTCACAATCCCGGTTTCCGCAGTCACGTGCAGATCCGCGTCGCGCGTCCGGAAATCCATGGCCAGCGCCGCCAGGACTCGGGAGCGTAGCGCCCCATTCTGCAAGGCTTGCAAGGACACGCACTCGAACTCGGCGGTCTTGGCTAATCCGATCACCATCTCGACCGCCGTCTCCACGGCCATCCCGCCTAGATTGAGGACCATGTCATACAGGGACGGGTCCTCCCAATCCACATTAAAGAGGAAACGGGTCCATTCCCGGCGCTCTTGGTCCACCCGCTTGATATGGGCGAGGGCCTCGGGTTTCGGCAGATGCCGTTGCTCCATGACGGCCCGGAGGCGGAACTCCTGATCCGCGATGACCCGGACTTTGAGTACGAGGGAAACTCCCGGCAAGAGGAACTGCCCAAGATAGCCATGATAGACGAGCCGGCCCCTTTGGGCCTGTTCAAACAAGGCCGCCTGCACGCAGAGGAGGTAGTGGTCTCGCTCGCCAAGTACCTTGTCCCAGAAAGAGGGGCGCTTTTCCAGTGTGGCCGTGAATGCCTCCGCGGGAATATGGTATCTGGTTGCCGCTCTCGTGAGATTCGCCTCTCGACTGAGACACGGGTATCCCAACCGTTGGGCCGCCTGCTGCGCGACCGCCTCGCCGCCGCTGAAGGTTCCGCGGGAAATGCAGATAATCGCCATGGTCCACCTCCGGCCTGACGCGTTTCGGCAAGCAGGCCAGCGCGTGGCCTGTCTGTCCACGCCGGGTTCTCGGCGTCTCCTGCCCTCGCCCTATGCGCGCCGACCTCGGGGTCTGCCGCGCCCGAGCGAGAGTTTCTCTTCTCTAGAGAAGATGGTTCTTTCCTATCGCCGTGTCAAGCCCGCCGCCCTGTGAGGGGTGATCTGCGGTCCAGCCGGAAACAAACCGCCTGTGATCTGAAAAATCTCTGTCCGGACTCTCCTTATGCTTCCTATTCAGTTGAGTTACCGTATGGACGATTCCAATTCTTGGTGGTCGGTCCATCGAGGTGGGTGAGACCTGAAGCCGTCGCCGCCGTCGTGGACATCCAGTGTGGTTCGCACTCCGGGTACCCATGCACTTAACCCCCGCGCTTGGGTAACGGCCAAGAAATGAAATCCGCCTCTCGCAGAATCCATTACTTACGAGCTAAAAGGTGTCCGGTACCTTTATACTGAATCGAGCGGAGCGCTGCGGACCGCGAGTAACCAGCAGCGGCTGGTTCGCCGATCGTATATTCAGGCTCAGGCAACGGCAAGTGCATGGACCTCTTCGGCGAGTCTGTCGCCGATTCGGTCTTCTGCCGTCGCTAGATCGTAGTGGGACTGAAGATTGAGCCAGAACTGCGGCGACAGGCCGAAGTACCTGCCCAAGCGCAGAGCCGTGTCGGCGGAGATTGCTCTCTGACCGTGCACGATCTCGTTAATCCGCCTGGGCGCCACACTGATGTCCTTGGCCAGTTTGTACTGACTGATGGACATCGGCTTGAGAAACTCCTCCATCAGAATCTCTCCGGGATGGATTGGCTCCATCTTCTTCGTCTTCATCCCTGTTCTCCTCAGTGGTAGTCCACGATTTCCACGTCGTAGGCATCGCCGTCTTGCCAACGAAAGCACACTCGCCACTGTTGGTTGATGCGTATGCTGTGCTGGCCCTTCCGATTGCCGTGCAGCGCCTCCAGATGATTTGCCGGCGGCACGCGCAACGCGTTCAGGTCCGCTGCCGCATCAAGCATCCACAATTTGCGCATGGCGACGCGCTGGATGACCTGCGGCAGTCTCCGCGAAATCTCCCGCCTGTACACCTTTTCGGTTTCTTGACCGCGGAACGATCTGATCATGGGATGAGTATTACCGTGCGGCAGTATTATCGTCAAGCGTTATTATTGTATGGCAGACGATGCCCATAATAATGAGGGTAGCATTATCTGTCATATCTCTTCCCTATGGGCCTTTCTCTGCAGCCTGCTACGGGATCAGCACGATCTTTCCATATGCCCCCGGCGCCAGGACCTGGACGTGGGCTTTGGCCGCCT
This sequence comes from uncultured Methylomirabilota bacterium, assembly GCA_963727695.1. Taxonomy (GTDB): domain Bacteria; phylum Methylomirabilota; class Methylomirabilia; order Methylomirabilales; family 2-02-FULL-66-22; genus 2-02-FULL-66-22. The sequence goes on from CAVSHW010000045.1 coordinate 47,245, forward strand.
CGCGCAGGGGAAGCTCCGTGCCCACCACCGGCCGCAGGACTCCCGTGGACAGCCCTGCCGCGATGGCGGCGTGGAGGGAGTTCAACTCCCGCTCGGAGGCGTTAAAGAGGACGATCCCCATCACGGTGGCGTCCCGGCCCATGGCATCGCGCGGATTGATCTCGATGGTGCCGCGGTTTCCGATCACCACGATCCGGCCGAACTTCGCGATCACGGTCAGATCCTTGGCGAGGTTGACGTTCGCCAGCATCTCCAGGATCACATCCGGACCCTTGCCGTCCGTCACGTCCATGAGCGCCTTGAGGTAATCCGGGGCGGTGTGGTCGAGGACGTGGTGGGCTCCCTGCTCCTTGACGAGCTGCCGTCCCCGCTCCGATCCCGCGGTCCCGATGATCCGCATCCCGTGCGCCCGGGCAAGCTGGACGGCGGCCAGACCCACGCCGCCGCTGGCGCCGTGAACCAGGATGGTCTCTCCCGGCAGGGCGCGCGCCTTCTGGTGCAGCGCCCGAGCCGCTGTCGCATACACGGTTCCCACACCGGCGCCTTGGGAGAACGTGAGGGAGGCCGGAAGCGGCCGCACCAGGTCCGCGTCGCAGGCCAAGAGTTCGGCATAGCAGCCGCTGAAGGTGCGCGCCCCCTGTCCGCCAAGATAGACGCGGTCCCCCGCCTGGACGCCGCGCACGCCGGAACCGACGGTCTCGACCACCCCGGCGGCGTCGCCTCCGGGGATGAAGGGCATCGGGGGCATCTGCGCGTACTTGCCGGCTCGGACATAGGTATCCACGGGGTTGACGCCGGCGGCCTTGATCCGCAACAGCACCTGTCCCGGTCCTGCCGTCGGATTGGGGGCATCTTCGTACTTGAGGACGTCCGGCTCGCCGGGCTGATGCACTCTGATGGCTTTCATGACCCCTCCTGTGCGGCTCGCATGGAGCCGCTTTAGACCAAGCCCTTCAGGGACAGTCGCATGCGTGCTTCCAGACAATGACCAATGACCAATTTCCAATGATTAACGAAGGCGCGCGCGTCCGACGCGCTGTCAAAACCCCGCATTGGCTTCGTATCCCGGATTGGACATTCTCAAATTGGACATTGGTCATTTCCCGGATCAGTCGCGAGGGCGCTCGCGACTGATCCGGGTTGGACCTGTCCGCCTCCAGGGGAGAACGTCAGCAGTCGCCGCACGCTTCCCTCCACGTCGCCGAAGTCCTGAAACACGAGATCCGGCTCGACCGCCTGGAGCTCCGACAAGGAATGCTGGCCGGTGGCGACCGCCACAGCCACGGCGCCGCAGGCTCGGGCGCAGTCCACGTCGAGCGGGGTATCTCCAATGATGAAGGTGTCCTCGAAGGGGATCTCGACGCCCGTCAGGCTGCGGGCGCGGTCGCGGGCGATGGCGGGAAGGCGGCGCCGGTCGGCGTCGTCCGATCCGTAGGCGCCCAGCCGGAAGAAGGGCAGCAGCCCCGCGGGGCGCAGTTTCGCCTCGGCTCCCGGCTTCACGTTCCCGGTCAGGAGACCAAGCAGGACGTCCTCTCGGGCGGCCAGCGCGTGGACCAGGCGATCAATGCCCGGCAGGACGTCCACCGGATGCCCGTCCGCGAGCAGGGCCTCGAGGAAGCGGACATAGCGCTCGAAGCACTCGCCGAGACGCGCATCGATCACGTCGTCCGGAATGCCCGCCATTCGCATGAGGTCGCGGAGGATCCACGGATCGGTCTTGCCCCGCCAGTCGTAGGTATCGTGCGGCCCGGCGGTTCCGAACACCGACTCCATCGCGTGCACGAACGAGCGGTGTCCCGCTCCGTGGGCGTAGATCAGGGTACCGTCAATGTCGAAAAGAATCAGGCGCATGTGTGTCGGGGTTAGGACGTTCAACGTTAAACGTTCAACGTTGGATACCGGATTCTGCATCGAGAAGGGTGCGGTGTCCAGCTTTTCGCTCAGACGCTGTGCTACTTCCTATGCTTGAGCGCGTCGAACATCGCCACGATGTTCTCGGGCGGCACCTCGGCCTGGATGTTGTGGACCGACGCCGGGATATAACCGGGGCCGAGGTCCTTCACGCGGCGCACGACTTCGGCCCGGACCTCCTTCGGCGTTCCCTGCGGCAGGACCCGCTGCGTGTCAATCGCGCCCCAGAAGACCAGATTCTTGCCGAACTCCCGCTTGAGCCGGGCGGTGTCCATGTTCGCCGCGGCCACCTGGACCGGGTTCAGGATCTGGACGCCGACGTCGATGAAATCCGGGAGGAGCGCATACACCGATCCGCAACTGTGAAACGCGATCTTGGCCGACGAGCGCTCGCGCAGGAACCGGATCAGGCGGGCCATACGGGGCTTGAAAATCTGCCGAAAGAGGGCGGGCGAGATCAGGGGGCCGGTCTGAATGCCGTAGTCGTCGGCCAGATACAGGATGTCCGCGGCGTCCCCGACGGCTCTCAGGGTCTCCTCGACCATGGCGAGCTGGATCTCGAGGGTCCGGTCGAGGAACGCCTCGCAAAACTCGGGATTGAGCTTGAGCTGCACCAGCCAGTTCTCGAATCCGCACATGAACTGCCCCATGGAGAAGATCCGCCCGGGCACGTGCACGACCAGGGCACAGTCGGTCTCCCGGCGGAGTCGTTCCGCCTCGCGCCGGAGGCCCGCGGAGTCGGTCTTGTTTGGAGAGGGCCAGGGATGCGCATCCAGGTCGGCGAGGCCGAGGTCGTCTTTCTCGAACGGCGCATGGGTCACGTAGTAGTGGCCGCGCGGCGGCCGCCGCCGCACGACCCCCCACATGTCAACGTACTCGGCCTCTCGCTCGTAGACGGCTTCGTCGAATACCCCTCGGGTGCCCGAATCCTCGGCCGTGTACGCGACGATCAGGCGTAGATCCGCGTCGAACCGCTCCAGGACCGCATAGTCGGGCCAGGCCAGGAGGGACCGCTCGGCCTGGACCCGCACCGGACCCGGCAGGCCGAGATGCTCCTTCAGTCGCTTGTAGGCGTACAGGTTGATCCCGCTGGCCGGGCAGCCTCCCAGATCCATGGGAAGGCGATCCGGTGTCTCGTGATTGAGAACGGTCAGAACGCGATCGCGATGGGAGAGCGCACTCATTGGCTGATCTCCGTCGAGTGAGGCGGGGTGTCGATCTATTGGAAACTATACTGAAGCCCTGCGCCGGAGTCAATGCATGTCCGCCGGTGCGCCGCGAGGTGGCCCCGCACTAGAAGGATACTGCGGTCCGCGGGATGTCTACGCCCAGAGGATGGCAGGCGTTTACGCTTGACTTGGCGAATAGTATAATATATGTTATATAACAAGTATAATATATGTACTGTTTACTCGGGCCGGGCCGCTGGTGAGAGGGTTTGAACGGCAAACAGGGGAGGTGGCGTGATGTTCCAGAATGGGTCCAGGGTCCTGCTCATCCTCCCCCAAGACATTCTTGACAGGGCGCGGGTCTTGGCGGGGAAGGCGACAGCGGCGCTCAAGCTTCCGGTGAGCCTGCAGATCGTGCTCCGAGCCCTCATCGGGGAGGGGCTGAAGCGGGATGGCGATCGGAACCTGCTCACAAACATTGAGGTCCAAGCTCTGGCGATCCGCCGTATCCGAAGCCTGGCGGGCAAAGGAGGGAAGACGGAAACGGAACGCCAGACTCTCCGGCCGGAAATCCTGCGAAGACCGAGTGGACGCCATTACTGAAGGGGCGAGAAGGGAGGCGTTTAGGAGGAGCGGTCCTGCGGTGAGGCGAGTCGGAGCGCATGCGCTCCACGTGAGGCAAACGGTATGAAGGCAAGCGCTGAGTGCTCTCGCGCTTGCAGAAGGAGTCGGCAATGCGGAAGTTTGCAGGTGTGGCGATCGTGGGCGCGGCGATGGCGGCGATGACACTCGGCTGCTCGCAAGGGCCGTCGGCAACGGCATCGGTTATCGAGGATAAGTCCTACACGGTGACGCCGGCTTCGATCACGGTGAAGGCCGGGATTCTCACGGGCGAAATCACGGAGATGAAGGTCACGGAGCGGGTCGAGAAGGGCTCCGACCGCATCGTCAGCCCGGCGAAGCTCACGGGAAAGCTCGTACTGAAAAACAGCTCCAAGGATATGACCGTCCGCATGGTTGGCGGGAAGATCCAGTACCTCGACGCCCAGGGGCAGCCCATCAAGCTGGAAGCGGCACGGACCGAGCCGGCGCTCAAGTTCTCCGCGTACGGCTCCGAAATGCTCGACCCCGGAAAAGAAGCCACCCAGACCGTGGACGTGGAATTCCCCGCCGAAGCGCTGAAGGCGAAGATGCTGAAGGAGATCCGCCTCGAGCTCGTGTACATCCCGTCACCTTACAAAGAGGAGTCGGCCAAGTTCATCGTGTCGATCGGCGGCCAGTAAGCCGGGCCGAAGTGCCCAGGGTGCCTGGGGACCGTCCGGCGGCGGTTCCCAGCCTCCACGGCGCGCCGGAAGAATCCCCGGCGCAGGGGGGGCCGGTAGCACGCCACGAGCGTGGCGATCTCACATCGAGGAGAAGCTGGCGTGGATAAGAAACATATTGCGTCCGCCTGGTACTTCGTCGGCGTCTTCTTGCTCCTGATGGCGCTGCAGAACTATGTCTTTGCCCCGCGCGTCGACACGCTCTCGTACGCCGAGTTTAAGACCCTGACGGAGAAGGGCAAGGTCAGCGACGTGGCGATCGGAGGGCAGCTCATTACGGGGCGGCTGAAGCTGGACGGGGTCGAAGGTCTGCTTCCCAAGGCGCGGATCGAAGAGCTGACCAAATCCGGGACGGGCGACCACCAGTTCATGACGGTCAAGGTGGACGACCCGACGCTTGTCCACGACCTCCAGCAGGAGAACGTGAACTTCCGGGGGGAGGTGACGAGCACCTGGCTCCCGATGCTGCTGAGCTGGGTCCTCCCCATGGGGCTCTTCTTCCTCATCTGGCGTTTCGCCCTCAAAAAGATGGGCGGCGGCGGCCTGGGTGGGCTCATGACTCTCGGGAAGAGCAAGGCCAAGGTCTATGTCCAGAAGGACACGGGGGTGACCTTCGGCGACGTCGCCGGCATCGACGAGGCCAAGGCCGAACTGGTCGAAGTCGTCGAGTTCCTCAAGACGCCGGAACGTTTCCAGCGGCTGGGTGGGAAGATTCCGAAAGGGGTCCTGTTGGTCGGCGTCCCCGGGACCGGTAAGACCCTGCTGGCGAAAGCCGTGGCCGGCGAGGCCAAGGTCCCGTTCTTTAGCCTCAGCGGCTCGGACTTCGTCGAGATGTTCGTCGGGGTCGGCGCCGCTCGGGTCCGGGATCTGTTCGCCCAGGCGGTGCAGCATGCGCCGAGCATTATCTTCATCGACGAGCTGGACGCCCTGGGCAAGGCCCGGGGCATGAACCCCCTGGGAGGCCACGACGAGCGGGAGCAGACGCTCAACCAGCTCCTCGTGGAAATGGACGGGTTCGAAACCAACAAGGGCGTCATCATCATGGCAGCCACGAACCGACCGGAGATCTTGGACCCGGCGCTGCTCCGGCCTGGCCGATTCGACCGCCAGGTCATGGTGGACAGACCCGACCTGAAGGGGCGGGAGGCCATTCTTCGCGTCCATGTCAAGGGGGTGACGGTTAGCCCGGAGGTCGATCTGGCGGCGATCGCCGCCAAGACGTTCGGCTTCGTAGGGGCGGATCTGGCGAACATCGTGAACGAGGCCGCCCTCCTGGCTGCTCGCCAAGGCAAGGAGGTGGTCGAGCGGGCCGACTTCGACGAGGCCATCGACCGGGTGGTCGCCGGGCTGAAGAAGACCCGGGTGATGAGCGCGAAGGAGCGAGAGATCGTGGCCACCCACGAGGCTGGGCACGCGGTGGCGGCGGAGTGCCTGCCGGGGACCGACCCGGTGGTGAAGGTCTCCATCGTCTCGCGAGGAATAGCGGCCCTTGGCTATACGCAGCAGCTTCCGACCGAGGATCGGTATCTCATGACCCGGTCGGAGCTGTTCAACCGGCTGTGTGTCCTCTTGGGCGGCCGGACCGCCGAAGAGATCATCTTTGGCGATGTCTCGACCGGTGCCCAGAACGACCTCCAGCGGGCCACCGACATGGTGCGGCACATGGTGGCGCAGTATGGGATGAGCGAGAAGGTCGGCTTGATGACGTTCGACGGCGGCGGACGGCCAGCCCTCCTTCCGGGCTTGTCTCCGCCGCGCGAGCACAGTGAGGAGACGGCGCGGCTCCTCGACGCCGAGGCGAGCCGGATCCTGGGCGAGGCGCACGCAAAGGTCGGGGCCCTCCTCACGGAGAAGCGCGCCCTGATCGAGCAGCTCGCGCGCCGGCTGCTGGAGAAAGAGGTGGTTGAAGGGGACGAGCTGCACGCCCTGCTGGCGGGCGCGACGCGGCCCTGAGAGGGGGGCTTGGAGCCCGGGGGCGTGAAGCGGGGATGAAGATCATGGAGAGAGTGGCCATGGATGAGGGGACGCTGTGTTACACCTACCAGCGCTACGCGATCACAACCCTCCAGGACGCGGGCCAGTGGTGGGCCAGAGCCCGCGTGACGGAGAAAGAGGCTGGAGGCGATCGCCCGGTCCTGGGCGGCCCCTGGAAGAGCAGGCTGGAGGCGAAATCCGCTGCGGAAGCGTTCTGCGACTGCAAGCTGGCGGGGTAATGCCAAGCCTGTCATAATCCCGCGAGGTACTGAAGTCCTCGGGAAGAGCGGAGGCTACGGGTACCGCGGCGTCCAGTGGGGCCAACAAAGGAGGCGTTGAATGCAGCGGGACAGCGGACGGCATCGACACGATCTTCGGGCCATCGCTCGACGGGTGATGGTCGAGCGGGACTTGCTGCCGGATTTTTCGCCGGCCGTGATGACGGAAGTCGCTCGGAACCAGGCGGCGACCGTCAGCGGAGCCCCGGGGGCGCGGGATCTGCGGGGACTGCTCTGGTGCTCGATCGACAATGATGATTCGCGGGATCTCGATCAGCTCACCGTGGCAGAACCGATGGGCGATGGGACGGTACGGGTTCTGGTGGCGGTTGCGGACGTGGACGCAACGGTCGCGCAGGGCTCGGCGACGGACGGCCATGCGCGGCACAACACCACCTCGGTGTACACGGCCGCCGCGATCTTCCCCATGCTGCCCGAACGGCTGTCGACGGACCTCACTTCCCTCGGCGAAGGCGAGGACCGGGTGGCGGTGGTGGTGGAGATGACGGTGAACGCCGACGGAACCGTGGGCGCGGCGGACCTCTATCGAGCCGTGGTGAAGAATCGCGCGAAGCTGGCCTACAACGCGGTCGCCGCATGGCTCGACAGGACGGGACCGATCCCGGATCGGGCGGCCGTCGTGCCGGGCATGGAGGCCCAGCTTCGGCTGCAGGACCAGGTCGCGCAACGCTTGCGGGACGTGCGACACCACCACGGGGCGTTGACCCTGGAAACCATCCAGGCGCGGCCGGTGTTCGAGGGCGACACACTGACCGATCTGGAGGTGGAGCATCCCAACCGGGCTCGGGCGCTGATCGAGGACTTCATGATCGCCGCGAACGGCGCGACGGCGCGATATCTGGCGACGCGAAGCTATCCTGCATTGCGCCGGGTCCTGCGCTCCCCCGAGCGGTGGGGGCGGATCGTGGAGCTGGCCGCCGGACTGGGCGCGTCGCTGCCCCCGGAGCCGGATGCGGCTGCCCTCGACGCGTTTCTGGCGACGCGGCGCCAAGCCGATCCCCTGCGGTTCCCCGATCTGTCGCTATCTATCGTCAAGCTGATGGGGCGCGGGGAGTACGTCGTGGAGCTCCCCGGCCAAACGGCGCCCGGCCACTTTGGCCTGGCCGTGCCCGCCTATACCCACTCCACGGCGCCCAACCGGCGCTTCCCAGACGTGATTGCCCAGCGGCTGTTGAAGGCGGCGCTGGCCAGTCGCCCGGCCCCGTATGCGAACGCGGAACTTCAGGAGCTGGCCCAGCACTGCACCGAGGCGGAGGACCGGGCCAACAAGGTCGAGCGGCAGGTGGGGAAGTCGGCCGCCGCGCTCCTGTTGGAGCCCCGGATCGGGCAGCAGTTCGACGCCATCGTCACGGGTGCTTCGCAGAAGGGGACCTGGGTCCGCATCCTGCGGCCGCCGGTGGAAGGCAAACTCGTCCAGGGTGCCGACGGGTTGGACGTCGGCGACCGGGTGCGGGTCACGCTGATTGCGACCGATGTCGAGCAGGGCTATATCGATTTTGCGAGGGGGAATGGCTCGTTAGCAATGGGCCTTCGGTCCCGGGCGACCCGTTAGGATCAATATCGGATAGCGAACTTGCCAGAGCACGGCGCCATACCGGGAGGGGAAAAGACGATGGAACAGCCGCCGCCCTTTTGGAGCATCCCGGCCACCGAGATGCTGCAGCAACTTCACGCGGAAAAGGAGGGATTGACGAGTGATGAAGCCAGACAGCGGCTCGCCCGCTACGGCTCGAATCTGCTGAAACCGAAAAAGCGGTCGGATGTCCTTACGCTCCTCCTGGGACAATTCAAGAGTCCGATTATTCTGATACTTCTTTTTGCCACGGGATTGTCGTTTGGCCTAAGCGATCCGGTTGATGCTTTCATCATTCTGGCAATTGTCCTCGCCAGCGGCCTACTCGGGTTTTGGCAGGAGCGGGGTGCAACGAACGCCGTGGAGAAGCTGCTCGCCATCGTACAAATCAAGGCGGCGGTGCTTCGCGATGGGGGCCCCACAGAGATTCCCGTCGAAGAGATCGTCCCTGGAGATGTCGTCATTCTGAACGCCGGCGGGATCATCTCCGGAGATTGTCTGGTCCAGGAATCCAAGGACCTCTTCGTGGATGAGGCAACGCTGACGGGTGAAACCTACCCGGTCGAGAAATCGGTTGGAGTGCTCGCAGCAGACACACCGCTTGGTCAGCGGACAAACGCTCTTTGGATGGGGACCCATGTGGTGAGCGGCAACGCGCAAGCCGTCGTGGTGCAGACAGGCAAGCAAACCGAGTTTGGCAAGGTGTCCGAGCGGCTCAACCTCAGGCCGCAAGAAACGGACTTCGAACACGGCATCCGGCGATTCGGCTATTTCCTGATGGAAGTGACGCTGGTGCTGGTGTTCGCCATCTTCGCCATCAACGTCTATTTGGCGCGTCCGGTCCTGGACGCCTTTCTCTTTTCCCTGGCACTCGCGGTGGGGCTCACCCCGCAACTGCTGCCGGCGATCATCAGTATTAACCTTGCCCACGGGGCCAAGCGGATGGCGCAAGGGAAGGTGATCGTCAAGCGGCTCGCCTCGATCGAGAACTTCGGCAGCATGAACGTGATCTGCTCCGATAAAACCGGCACTCTGACTGAAGGGGTCGTGCGCCTGCACTCCGCCCTGGATGTGGAAGGCGCCCCAAGCGAGAAGGTCCTGCTGTACGCGTATCTCAATGCGTTTTATGAGACAGGCTTTACGAACCCGATCGATGAGGCCATCCGCACGCATCGCCAGTTTGACCTGTCCGGCTATCAGAAGCAGGACGAGATCCCGTATGATTTCCTGCGGAAGCGATTGAGTGTCCTGGTGTCGCATGGGGATACGCATCTGATGCTGACCAAAGGCGCACTGCCGAATGTGCTCGCGGTCTGTTCCTCGGCGGAAGCTGGAGGGGGAACGCTGGTTGAGATTGCCGCTGCCCGGGAACGGATCCAGCGACGTTTTGAAGAGTTCAGCACACAGGGCTTTCGGACACTGGGCATTGCGTACAGAAATATGGGCGCCGGATCGGTCATCCACAAGACCGACGAAGCCGGCATGACATTCTTGGGCTTTCTCGTGCTCTTTGATCCGCCCAAGCCCGACATCGTCAAGACCATCGGCAGCCTGAAAGATCTCGGCGTGTCCTTGAAGATCATCACGGGGGATAACCGCCTGGTTGCCGCCAGCGTCAGCCGGCACTTGGGACTCTCGAATACGCCCGTCCTCACCGGCCCGGACCTGCGCCAGATGAGCGATGGCGCGCTGCTCACCCAGGTGGTTGCCGCGGATGTCTTCGCGGAAATCGAACCCAATCAGAAGGAACGCATCATCCTCGCTCTCAGGAAGGCCGGCAATGTCGTGGGGTACATGGGTGACGGTATCAATGATGCCTCGGCGCTCCATGCCGCTGACGTCGGCATCTCCGTGGACAGCGCCGTGGATGTCGCCAAAGAGGCGGCAGACATCGTGCTGCTCGAAAAGGACCTGTCGGTGCTGGTGCAGGGGGTCCGGGAAGGGAGGACCACCTTCGCGAACACGCTGAAATATGTGTTCATGGCGACCAGTGCGAACTTCGGAAACATGTTCAGTATGGCCGGTGCGTCCCTCTTCCTGTCGTTTCTCCCCCTGCTGCCCAAGCAGGTGTTGCTCACCAATCTGATGACCGATTTCCCGGAGATGACGATCGCGACCGACCGCGTGGATACGGAAATGGTGGCCTATCCTCGGCGCTGGGACATCAAGGCGATTCGTAAGTTCATGATCACCTTCGGCCTGGTGAGCTCGGTGTTTGACTACCTCACCTTTGGCGTCCTGCTGTTCCTGCTGCATGCGACGCCGGAGCAATTCAGGACCGGCTGGTTTCTGGAATCCGTTGTGTCGGCGTCATTGATTGTCCTGGTGATTCGCACCCGGAATCCGTTCTTCAAGAGTCGACCATCGAAGTCCCTGTTTACGGCGACGCTCGTGGTTGTCATCGTTACGCTGATCTTACCCTTCACTCCACTCGCGCCGCTCTTTGGATTTGGCCGGCTGCCGATTTCGTTCCTGCTGATGGTGGGAATCATCATAGCGCTTTACCTTATTGCAGCGGAAGTCACGAAGAGGCTCTTTTACCGGAAGGTGAAGGTATGATGGAGAGGATGCCGACCTTCTTGTTGCGCCCGCTTCCCGCCGCGCTGGAGCCCCTGGTGACGCTGGCGCTGGACCTCCGCTGGACGTGGAGCCATGCGGGGGATGTCCTGTGGCGACGGGTGAATCCGGACATCTGGGACCGTACGCGGAACCCCTGGGTGACCCTGCAAGAGAGCTCCCAGCTCCGCCTCGACCAAGTGGCACAGGATCCCGCCTTCCAGGACGAGATGCAGCGACTGCAGGCCGCACACCAGCAATACCTCGATGATCCCGCCTGGTATGGGCGAGTCCATGCCGCGGCAGGACCCCGCAGGATTGCGTATTTCAGCATGGAGTTTGGGCTTGGGGAATCGCTTCCCTTGTACGCGGGCGGTCTCGGGGTCCTGGCCGGCGATTACCTCAAGACCGCCAGCGATCTGGGCGTGCCGGTGGTGGGGGTAGGGCTTCTCTACCAGGAGGGCTACTCGCGTCAGGTGTTGGACGCAGCGGGCCGGCCGCAGGACTTATTTCCCTACAACGATCCCACCAGCCTCCCGCTGGCGCCTGCGCTGGATTCCACTGGAGGTTGGCTGCGCGTCCGTCTGGATCTCCCGGGGCGGCCTCTCCTGCTCCGGGTGTGGCAGGCGCGCGTGGGACGGGTACCCCTGTATCTCCTGGATAGCAACGATCCGCTGAATTGTCCGGCTGACCGGAGCATCACGAGCAAGCTGTACGGAGGCGGGTTGGAACTGCGCTTGCTTCAGGAAATGGTCCTGGGGGTTGGCGGTTGGCGGCTGCTCGAAACGCTCGGGCTCGGCGTGGAGGTGTGTCATCTCAATGAAGGCCATGCGGCCTTCGCGGTGTTGGAGCGGGCACGGACCTTCCGGGATCGCTACAGCATGCCTTTCTGGGATGCCCTGTGGGCCACACGGGTGGGCAACGTGTTCACCACGCACACGCCGGTCGCCGCTGGTTTTGACACCTTCGACCTCGGGCTGATCCAGAAGTATTCCCTCTACTCGCGCGATTACCTCGCGCGGCTCGGGATCTCGCTGGCCGAATTGCTGGCGCTCGGGCGCAAAGACCCGCGGGATCCCAGCGAGCCCTTCAACATGACCTACCTCGCCCTGCGTGGCTGCGGTACGGTCAACGGCGTGAGCCGCCTGCACGGGGCCGTCAGCCGGCACCTCTTTCGAGAGTTGTACCCTCGCTGGCCGGAGGAGGAAGTGCCTGTGGGGCACGTCACTAATGGGGTGCATGTGCGTTCCTGGGATTCGGCCTGGGCCGACCGCCTCTGGACACGCGCCGGCGGCAAGGAGCGCTGGCGGGGAACGCTGGAGACGCTCTCGGAGGCGATCCAAGCCTGTCCCGACGAGGAGCTGTGGACCTGTCGTGCCGCCGGGCGCCAGGCCCTAATTCAATATGCGCGCGAGCGGCTGGCCCGGCAACTCGGCCAGCGCGGCACGGCGCCGGAGACCGTGGCGCAGGCCGCGCAAATCCTGGATCCCAACGTCCTCACCCTGGGCTTTGCTCGGCGGTTTGCGGCCTACAAGCGCCCGACCCTGCTGCTACACGACCCGGCTCGTCTGGTGCGTTTGCTTACGGCGCCTGAGCAGCCGGTACAACTCGTCGTGGCAGGCAAGCCTCATCCCGCGGACGACGAAGGGAAGCGCTTGGTGGAGGCCTGGGCGGCGTTTGTCCGGCAGCCGGCCGTGCGCCACCGGGCGGTGTTCCTGGAAGACTACGATATGGCCCTTGCCCAGGAGCTGGCGCAGGGGGTGGACGTATGGCTCAACACCCCCCGCCGTCCCTGGGAAGCTTGCGGTACCAGCGGGATGAAAGTGTTGGCCAACGGCGGGCTGAACTGCTCGACGTTGGACGGCTGGTGGGCCGAGGCGTACACGCCTGAAGTGGGCTGGGCGCTGGGCGATGACCAGGAGCATTTCGAGCCGGATTGGGATGCGCGGGAGGCAGAGGAGCTGTACCGCCTACTGGAACGAGAGATCGCGCCGGAATTTTACAGGCGCGACGCGCAGGGGATCCCGCGGGCTTGGGTGGCACGCATGCGGGCGAGCATGGCGCAACTCGCGCCGACGTTCAGTAGCAACCGCATGATGCGCGAGTACGTGGAGCGCCTCTATCTCCCAGCGGCCGCAGCCTTCCTGCGTCGCAGCGGCCAGGGGGCGCAACTCGCCCAGGAACTACGGGTCTGGCAGACACGGGTGGCGAGCCATTGGAGCGATATCCGGTTTGGGAACCTGGAGGTGCAGGGCGAGGACAGCCGCATCTCCATCAGCGTGCAGGTGTACCTTGGGGAGGTAGATCCGCAGTGGATCCAGGTGGAAATATATGCGGAGCCCGAGGAGGATGGCGCACCTATTCGCCAGTTGATGGACCGGGGAGAGGAGATCCCTGGCGCCATCAACGGCTACGTCTACGGGGCGACCGTGCTCACCTCCCGTCCTCCCGCCCACTTCACGCCGCGGGTCATCCCCGCCCATCCTGCGGTGAACGTGCCGTCGGAGGAGCACCACATTTTGTGGTATCGATAGACTGACGTCCGGGAATAGCGAGGCGTGGGCTCGTCTTTGGACCGTCTGGTCCGGGGTTGGTGATGCGCCGTGGAGGCTCTCCAAGGATTCGTCGAGCAGTTTACGTATCTCGGCATTTTCGCCGTGCTCGTGCTTGGCAGTCTGGGAGTGCCAATCCCAGAGGAGATGGCTATCATCGCGGCCGCCATCCTGAGCCACGAGGGTGTCGTCCGGTGGTGGTTTGTGCTCCCTGTCTGCCTCGTGGGAGCCCTCTCCGGCGATATGGTGCTTTACTGGGTCGGCCGGCAGTGGGGTGAGAGCGTCCTCAACTGGCGAGTGGTGCGGCTGGTGCTGACGCTCAAGCGTGAACAGTGGCTGAAGGCGGCATATCGCCGGCATGCCCAGAAGACGGTCGTCACCGCGCGGCATATCTCGGGACTCCGCGCCGCCGCGTTTCTGACGGCGGGCATAGCGCGGGTGACGTTCTGGAAGTTCGTCGTCGCCGACACGGGCGCCGCCGCGCTTGGTGTCCCGTTCCTGTTCGGTCTGGCGTACTTCTTTACGGATCAGATCGAAGCCATCGTCGCCGACGTGCATCGGGTGGAGCGCTGGCTTGCCATCGCCGGCCTTCTGCTGCTCGCGGCAGTGCTGGTCATCAGCGTGTGGCGAGGGAAACGACGTCTTGTGACGGAACAACTTGAGGGGGGACAGGGTGAGGGGCCTGCACCCCACCCGTGAATCCCGCGCGAAGAAGCTTGGGCCGGGCACAGGCGGCTGCGCGCCGACCCCTCCAACCGCTCGGAGGCACTCCGAGATCTCGTGGGATTCTCACCGGTCGATCGGCGCGAATTAGTTGATTTTAAATAGGGAAGCCCTCGTCTGCTTATTAGGAAAGCGGGCTGGACCAGACCTTGCACCTTCGAAGTCAAAAGGGAGTCTTCGGGTACGCGGGGAAACGGCGCAGGGGTGTTGCGCGGAGGCGGCCTGCGCTCGGCCTTAGTGGCGTGTCAAAGACGAAGGAGGCGCACGGTGCCGACCATTGTGGAATACTCCGATCAAAAGCCGCCCACGAATCGGTACCCCCACCGCATCATCTCGCCGCCGCGGGCGGGTGACTGTTGCTTCTCCGACATGGAGGACCTTGGGACGCCCCAGGAGGACGCGCGCTGGGTGTACCAGTACCGGCGCTGTCGGCGGTGCGGCTTTGCGGTCCGCGTGATCCTCCGCGAGATCCCGGACATCGCCCTGGCGGCCAGCCTGCGGGAGACGCTCGCACACTCGTTCGTCCGCAACGTCCCAGACTAATGGCAAGATCGCCTCTGACCATCACAGAGCCTGGCTGGAGGCGTGCCGCCGATTCTCCTAACCGCTGCCGAAAGGAGTGTCACGCTATGAAGAAGTTCAAGCCACTGCAAGACCGCATCTTGGTGAAGCGCCTGGAAGAGAAAGAGACCAAGAAGGGCGGCATCATCATCCCGGACACCGCCAAGGAGAAGCCGCAGGAGGGCGAAGTCATCGCCGTGGGCCCCGGGAAAGTGACGGACGACGGGAAGCTCCAGCCCATGGGGGTCAAGGTGGGCGACAAGATCCTCTTCGGGAAGTACTCGGGGAGCGAGGTCAGCTGGTCGACGAAGAGTACCTGATCATGCGCGAAGAGGACGTCCTGGGGATCCTGCAAGAAGGCCCTCATGAAGAATTACGGCAGGACGCGCTGGATAGATCTAACAAACAAAGGAGGACAGAGCATGCCAGCCAAGCAACTGATGTTCGATGAGGAGGCCCGCCGGGCGATCCTCCGCGGCGTGGACAAGCTGGCCAACGCCGTGAAGACCACCCTCGGCCCCAAGGGGCGGAATGTCGTGCTCGACAAGAAATTCGGCGCGCCCACCATCACCAAGGACGGCGTGACCGTGGCGAAGGAGATCGAGCTGGAGGATGCCTTCGAGAACATGGGCGCCCAGATGGTGAAGGAAGTCGCCTCCAAGACCTCGGATGTCGCCGGCGACGGGACCACCACCGCAACCGTCCTGGCCCAGTCCATCATCCGCGAGGGCATGCGGAACGTCACCGCCGGCAGCAACCCGATGGCCCTCAAGCGCGGCATCGACAAGGCAGTCGAGGCGGTGATCGAAGAGATCAAGAAGATCTCCGAAGCCGACCAAGGGCAAGAA
>CAVSHW010000046.1:0-27617 GCA_963727695.1 uncultured Methylomirabilota bacterium
TGGCCACCCTCCTGATGGTGATGCAGGCCGGCAAGATCGTGAAGAAAGGGCACACGCTTCTGAAGGCGCGCAAGTTTTCGTGGCCTCGATACCGGAGAGAGACATGAAGCCGAGGCTGGCGTGGGTGCTGGGCGATCCGGCGGGTATCGGGCCGGAGCTGGTGGCGAAAAGCCTAGCCAATCCGGACATGGGGAAGGTGTCCCACCCGGTGGTCGTGGGGCCGATCTGGCTCCTCGAGCGCGGCATGCGGGTCGCGAAAGTGAAGCTCGGCGCGACTCGGTGCGATCCCTCGAAGACCGACGCTGTCCCGCCGGGAACGGTCCCGGTGGTGGACACGGGGTGGCCAGAGCAGGAATTCCCCTGCGGGGTTCTCAGCGCCGCGGCGGGGAAACTCTGTATCGAGATGCTCAAGGTTGCGGTGGACATGGCTCGGGTCGGCCAGGTGGACGGGGTTGTCTTCGGGCCCCTCAACAAGGAAGCCCTGAGCATGGGGGGGAACCCGCACAAGGACGAACTCCACCTCTTCGCGGACTGGCTGGGCGACACGGACTATGGGGAGATCAACGCCGCCGCCGGCATGTTCACGACGCGCGTCACGTCTCACATCCCCCTGAAGGACGTCGCCGCGAATATCCGTCCGGACAAGATCCTGAGGGCGGCACGCATGCTCTTCCGGATTCTTCGAGAGGCCGGGGTCGAAAATACCACGGTCGCCGTGGCCGCCCTGAACCCGCATGGCGGCGAGCACGGCCTGTGCGGGACCGAGGAGATCGAGATCATCGGGCCGGCGGTGAAGCAGGCTCAGCGCGAGGGCATTCCGGCCGTCGGCCCCTATCCGGCCGACACCATCTTCCTCCGGGCCAAGCGCGGGGAGTTTCACGGCGTCGTGATCATGTACCACGACCAGGGACAGATCGCGACGAAGCTGCTGGGTTTCGATCAGGGCGTGACCGTCCAGGGCGGCCTGTCGGTGGTCATCGCCACGCCGGCCCATGGGACCGCCTTTGACATCGCCGGCAAGGGTACCGCCAATCCCGAGGCATTCCAGGCCGCCGCCCGCCTGGCCGCGCAGATGGCCGCCGCCCGCAAACAGTCGGCCCGCTAAGCCGTTGTCATCGAGGTACCAATGTACTCGTCCGCCAGCCAGTTACCGTTCAACGGCGAGAGCTTCGAGGGTCGGTTCGTCCCCGCCGCCATCGCCGCCGCCCCGCCGGACCGCGAGGGGCGCTGGTTCTTCATCCGGGACCAGAGCATCTTCCTGCTGGAGGATCACGACGGGGTCGGCCGCATTCCCCTCGGCGGCATTCCGGCGGCCTTCGAGGGTCAGGTCGAAAGCATCGTCCATTTCGGGAGCTACCTCGACACCCCTTGCTGGGCAGCCTCGGTAAGCGCCGGCTTCGCGGTCCCGGCCGGATACGTCTGCGAGCGCCTGGCCCCGGGGCAGATCCAGCTCAGCGACGATCTCCTCTCTCTGTGCGGTCTGGCGCAGCAGGCGACCTTCTGGGAGGCAACCAGCCGGTACTGCCCGCGCTGCGGCGAGGCGACCGCCACCATCAAGGGGGAGCGGGGTAAGCGCTGCCCCCGCTGCAAGTACGACCATTACCCACACCTGCATCCGGCCGTGATCGTCCTAATCAAGGACGGCGAGCGGGTCCTCCTCACCCGCAAGTCGTTCTGGGCCAAGGGCCGCTACGGACTGGTCGCGGGCTTCGTGGAGATCGGTGAGTCGCTCGAAGCCGCCGTCCAGCGCGAGATCCGTGAGGAGGTCGGGGTCGAGGTCACGGACATCCGGTATGTCGCCAGCCAGTACTGGCCGTTCCCCAGCCAGCTCATGATCGGTTTCGTGGCGACCTACGACGGCGGCGCGCTGCGCGTGGACCAGACCGAGCTGGAGGATGCCCGCTGGTTCCCGGTGCGCGAGTTGCCCGACCTCCCAGGCAAACACAGCATCGCCCGCTTTATCCTCGACCACTACGCGCGGCCTGAAGGGGCCGGGGGCGCGTGACTACTGTCATAGGGTGCTGATCGACCATTCTTGCTGATTCGTTCAAGGAGAAAGACCATGCCGCTCGTCGTCATCACGGATTGTGATCATGGCAACATCGTCTCCGAAGAGGCCGTGTTTCGGGCCGCCGGAGTGGAATGTCGGCTGCACCAGGTGAAGAGCGAGGACGAGCTCATCGCTCTTGCGCACGATGCCGACGCCGTCATCTTCCAGTACGCGCCCATCACCGGGCGGGTCCTGGATGGGTTGCCCCGCTGCCGGGTCGCGGTCCGCTATGGGGTGGGTGTGGACACGGCGGACCTCGCCGCGGCGACGGAGCGCGGCGTCGTCATCGTCAATATCCCCGACTACTGCATGGAAGAGGTCTCGGACCACGCGCTGGCCATGGGACTGGCCCTCTGGCGGGGGGTTGTTCTGTACGACCGGGCCATCCGCGGCGGGACCTGGAAAGCCACGATGAAGACCCCCATGTCCCGACTGCGGGGGAAGGTGGCGGGTGTGATCGGGGTGGGACGCATCGGGACCTGTTTCGCCCAGAAGATAGCAAGCGTCGGGATGAGCGTGATCGGGTATGATCCATACCTTCCGAGTATTGCCGCGGAACGTCCGGAAGGCGTCATTCCAGGATCTCCTCAAAGAGGCGGATCTGGTCTCGCTCCACCTCCCCTTGAACGCCGAGACAAAGCACCTCATCAACGAGGCCGCACTCCGTCTGATGAAGCCGACCGCACTCCTGTTGAACACCGCGCGCGGGGGACTGGTGGACACCGAGGCGCTCTGCCGCGCCCTGAAGGATGGTCGAATCGGAGGGGCGGCCCTGGATACCCTCGAACAAGAGCCGATTCCCGCCGACTCCCCGCTGCTCTCCTACCCGAACGTGATCCTGGCGCCCCATGCCGGGTGGTATTCGGATCAATCCATCATAGACCTGAAGCGCAAGGCGGCGGAGGCGGCGCTGGCGGTGCTCCGGGGGCAGCGGCCGTACTCGCCGGTGAACCCGGAGGTTTACGAGGGCTCGAAGCTGCGCGGGAAGGAGCCGCTGCTCAAGGGGTAGATCGGAAGAGCCGAGAGCCGCGAGCCGCGAGCCAGGCGCGGGAGATCTGAGAGTGCTGCGTCTTACCTGCGGTGATTCGGGAGTACTTACGGGGGATAACAATGCCTGCCGATGTCTTTGTAGCCTGATGGAATCTCGAAGGGGTGGCGGAAGCAGGGGGACAAAGAGGGGAGGGTGAAAAATGAACGCTTTTCGTCTCGACGGGAAGGTCGCGCTGGTGACGGGCGGGGGTTCCGGTATCGGCCGAGCGGTCTCGCTGGCCCTCGCCGGTGCAGGTGCGCGCACGGTGGTCCACTACTTCACCAGCGAGGGAGGAGCCGAAGAAACGGCGCAGGCGATCCGTGCCGCGAAAGGGGAGGCGCTCACGGTCAAGGCGAATCTCGCGGTCCGAGGGGAGGCGGACCGGGTGGTGGCCGCGACGATCGAGGCGTTCGGCGGGGTGGACGTGCTCGTCAACAACGCCGGGCATCTGGTCCAACGCTGCCCGGTGACGGAGATGCCCGACGAGCTGTACCACACCATCATGGACGTCAACATGACCAGCACGTTCCTGATGTGCCGGGCCGCCCTGCGCCACATGCTTCCCAGGGCCTCCGGCAGCATCGTCAACATGGCGTCGGCCGCGGCCTTTGCAGGGGGTGGGAACGGCGCCGCCATTTACGCCGCGAGCAAGGCGGCCGTCGTCGGCTTCACGCGGGCCCTGTCGAAAGAGGTGGGCGGCAAAGGCGTCCGGGTGAACGCCGTGGCTCCGGGCCAGATCGGCACGCAGTTCCACGACCGATTCAGCACGCCGGAAGGGCGGGCGAATACCATCAAGACCATCCCCCTGGGCCGCGAGGGTGCCGCGGAGGAGGTGGCCCAGGTCGTCCTCTTCCTGGCGTCGCCCGCCGCGTCGTTCGTGAACGGCGAGGTTTCGGGGGTCAACGGCGGGATGTACTTCCACTGACAGGCTGCTGAAAAAGGCCCATCTGCGGCGTTGGAATGCTCAGGCTCTCGTTGCGGCGTACCTCGAGTACGCCTGGACCCACTGCGGTGGGTACCCCGCCTTCCGCATTCCGCCTTGCATCTGGACCTTTTTGAGCAGTCTGCTGAAAAGTGAGTTTCAGCATCCTGCTAAGCGTATGGCAGGCCCGTGAGGGGTCATCTGGAGGCGGGACTATGGGAACGTACGGCTTCACGTGCGCACTTGCTGTCGTATGCTTGGGCTTGGTGGTTTCCTCCAGCGGCGCCGGGGAGGCGCCGTCGCTGCCAAACCAGCAGCAGGAGGTGTTTGTTGCTCGGGATTTCAAGTTCCAGAGCGGCGAAACCCTGCCAGAGCTGAAGCTCGGCTACACGACGCTCGGCACGCCGCAGCGGGACGCGAACGGAAATATCGCCAACGCCGTGCTGCTGTTGCACGGCACGACCGGCACGGGCGCGAACTGGCTTGCACCCTCGCTTGCCGAAGCGCTCTTTCGGGAAGGGCAGCCGCTCGACGCCGGCAAATACTATCTGATTCTTGCCGACAGCATCGGCCTGGGCCGGTCCGCGAAGCCCAGCGACGGGCTCAAGGCCAAGTTCCCCCCATACGGCTATCGGGACATGGTGGAGGCGCAGTACCGACTCGTCACCGAGGGTCTCGGCATCAAACACCTTCGGCTGATTGTGGGCACCTCGATGGGCGGCATGCACACCTGGCTCTGGGCCGAGCGCTACCCCGGGATGATGGACGGCGCGGTTGCCGTTGCGAGCCAGCCCGTGGAGATCTCCGGAAGGAACCTGCTTTGGCGACGGGTCATCATCGAGGCGATCCGCAGCGACCCCGGCTGGAACGGCGGAGACTACGAGACACCGCCGACCCGCTTTGCCACAGCCGTCCCCATCTTCACCATCCTGACCGACAGCGCCACGCACCTGCAAGCGGTCGCGCCGGATCGCGAGAAGGCGATCGCCTACTACGACCAGATCACCCAGGCCGCCAGGCGGCTGGACGCCAATGACTACCTGTATCGCTGGGAAGCCTCGCGCGATTACAACCCACAGCCGGATCTCCAGAAGATCACCACCCGGTTCCTCGCGATCAACTTTTCGGACGATCTGCTCAATCCGCCCGAGCTCAAGGTCATGGAACGCGAGATGCCCAGGGTGAAGAACGGGAGTTCCGTGCTGATTCACGCGGGGGAGAAGTCCCTCGGGCACCAGAATCTGACGCAGGGCGCCCTGTGGGGCCCTCATCTCGCGGAATTTCTGAAACAGTTGCCGTGACCGTACCGCATGCACCCAGCGTCAACAAGGGCTGACCCGTGAAGTTCTTCAACCAATACTTCGGCTTGATCGCCTTGGTCTTCATCGGCGTGTCGGCCTTGGCCGGCGCCGTCATCCAGCGCTCCCTCCTCTCCGGGTTCCTCGCCGGACTGGGGGCCGTTGGAGTCATCATCGTCTACTTCATCCTGCTGGGACTCGCGGGAGCGGCCGCCGAGCGCCTCGACGAGCTGCGCACTGAAGCCTCCCAAAAGGGGACTTCTTTGGCGAAGGGGCTGTTCCGGGCTTGGGCCTGGGGACTGGTGCTGTGGATCCCGGCCAATGCCATGCGCACGCAGTTCCTGTTGGTCTGGGCCGCCGTCGGCATCGCTGCAATCCTCCTCCTGCCCAGCTTCCCAACCTGGAGCCGCTCCGGCCAGATCGGCGCGGCCGCCGTCCTGATCGTAGCGGCGGGACTCATCAACGCGGCATTTCATCGCGGCTCCCCCTAGCCAGAGACGGTCGCCAGGTCTCGCCCAAAGGATAAGGGTCGAGCCGGATCAACAAGGGAGACTTTGCGTGCGCTTGGGGAAACCTAACCAATTATGCACCCTAGCAACTGCTCGGTGGGGTCAAGGCGCCCTCCCCTTGCGAATCTTCGCAGTGAGCCATCGGATCTTTGCGCAAGGAGTCGGACTGTGACAGGGGCGGCGATTCTCCGAGGCGGATCCTGGCGGGTATGGCTGTTGGCCGCGCGGCTGCCGACGCTCACGGTCTCCGTGTCCGCGGTGCTGGTGGGGATCGGGGCCGCGATCGGGGCAGGGGCTGCCCGGGCACTGCCCGCGCTTGCGGCTCTCGTCGTCGCGGTTGCCATCCAGGTGGGGACGAACTATCACAACGATGCCTCGGATTACCTGCACGGAGCGGATACCAAAGAGCGTCGGGGACCGACGCGCGCGACGGCCGCCGGGCTGCTCCCGGTCTCCCGGGTCCTGGGCGGGGCATATGTCTGCTTCGGTGTTGCGGCTCTTGCCGGACTCTATCTGGCGCTGCTTCGCGGTTGGCCGATCCTGCTGGTGGGGGTGCTTTCGATTGCCGCCGGCATCGCCTACACCGCGACCCCATTCCGCCTGGGCTATCGAGGACTGGGCGATCTGTTCGTCTTCATCTTCTTTGGGGTCGTGGCGGTCGTGGGGACGGACTTCGTGCAGACCGGCGCGATCCGGGCGGTGGCGGTCCTCGCCTCGATTCCGGTGGGGCTGCTGGCAACCGCGGTGCTGGTCGTCAACAACCTCCGCGATCTGGACACCGATCGGGCCGCGGGCAAGCGCACCCTCGCCGTGCGTCTGGGGCCGGGCATGACGCGCGTGCAGTACGGGATCTGTCTGATCGCCGCCCTGGGGATGCCTGGGATCATGCGCCTGGACGAAATGGTCGGGTCGTGGTTCTGGGCGCCCTGGCTGACGGTTCCGCTGGCCGCATACCTCATCGCCGTTGTGGCGACCCGCACCGATGGGCCCGCGCTGATCCGGGCGCTGAAAGGTACCGCGCAACTCCTCTTGCTGTTCAGTCTGCTGTTCGCCCTGGCGCTTGCCCACGGGCCCGCGTAAGCCGTTGTCAAAGAATAACTCCCCTCCCGATCGACCCACCGTCCGCGAAATGGCCGAGATGGTCACACCGAAACCACGATGGCCCCGGAGGCATCTCCGGGGCCATCGTGGTCGCAGGACCGTCCAGCAAGGAATTGCGTGAATCTGTTCGCCCGTCTTCTCAGGCCTTCGGGAACGGAACCTTCAGCTCCTGACCGAGCGCGACGAAATCCTTGACGACCGCTTCGGGGATGGGGATGCCGTGCTTCAGCCGGTCGGCCTTGGTCTCGAGCTCGATCTCGCCCGGGATGTAGATCCGCTTGACCCCGTCCGCCCGCTCGGAGTTCTTCATCTCCCGAAGCGCCGTGTCCATGCTGGCCTTGAACTCGGGGAGGTCCATGAAGCTCTCGATGTTGATGGCGGCAAACACGCTGCCGACATCGGTCGGCTCCTTCAGATTGTCGGCCAGGAATCCGGGGAAGTGGGAGCCGTAGCTCGATCCGGTCAGCACCCCACAGAGCAGGTCAATGGCCAGGGAGATGCCGTACCCCTTGTAGCCGCCGATGGGGGCCAGTAGCCCCTTCAGGGCGGCATGCGGATCGGTGGTCG
Source organism: uncultured Methylomirabilota bacterium (assembly GCA_963727695.1). GTDB lineage: Bacteria > Methylomirabilota > Methylomirabilia > Methylomirabilales > 2-02-FULL-66-22 > 2-02-FULL-66-22. The sequence goes on from CAVSHW010000046.1 coordinate 7,478, forward strand.
GCACGCCGCGCTCGTCGAAAGCCCAGCCGGGCTCCAGCGGCTTGTTCTGCTTGGCGTAAAGCATCACCCGGCCGCGCGCCACCACGGTGGTGGCCAGGTCCAGGACCATCGGCTGCTCCTGGCCCGCCGGGATGGCGAAGGCGAAGGGGTTGGTGCCGAGCATGGCCGTCCGGCCGCCTGTGGGGGCCACGGTGGCCGGGGCGTTGGTCGAGCTGAAGCCGATCATGCCGTGTTCCGGGGCCATCATGGCCCAGTAGGCCGCCGCCCCGTAGTGGTTGGAATGAGTCACCGCCACGAAGGCCACGCCGGTCTTGGCCGCCTTGTCGATGGCCAGACGCATGGCCCGCGCCGCACCCACCTGGCCGATGCTGTTCTTGCAGTCGATGAGCGCTGTGGAGGCGCGCTCGCGCACGACGGCGAGCTCGGTCCGCGGGCTCATGACCCCCGCCTGGATCCGCTTCACGTAGGTACAAAGCACGCGGGTGACCCCGTGGGTGTCCACACCCCGGAAATTCGCCTCGATCAGCGTATCCGTGAGAAGTGCGGCGTCGTCCTTGGCCACCCCCACCTTCTGGAACACCTGCTCGCTCCACGCGCGCAGCCGGTCTGCGGGAAAGCGAATTCCACCATCAACGCCTGGCATGTGCCGTACTCCTTTCTCTGGTGATGCGACCTTACTACGCAGCGCGGAATAATGGCTAGTCCGCCCCCCGCGCTGCTCCGTTCGTGGGGAAGGCCCTCGCCCTTGCAAAGGAACCACGGCAAGGGCTCGGCCCTCCCCCCGGACCCCTACCGAGAGGGGCGGACCGCCGCCCCTCGTCGGGCTCTCCCCCGGACTGTGCGGTCCCGGTTGGCGTGTCGCCTATCTTACGCACCGCACAGTAGATGCTATTTCCCCTCCGTCTTCTCCACGAGGGGATTGTAATCGGTGCCGGCGATCTCCACACCCTTCAAGGACGCGTCAACCCAGTCCTTGTACTCTGGAATCACACTAATCCTAGCAGGAGCCACCCTGGGTCTGCACGCGGAAAGGGACGATTGTCCGGCGTGGCCTATCAAGGGGCGCAGGCGGACACCGAGATGGGGACGCGCCCCGGGCAGACAAAGGCCGGATGGCTGAAGACCCGCCAGGAGGACGAGACCCAGGGTCCCCATCCGATACGACGCTGACGACGGGTCGAGGGGCTCCGGGCTTGATGCGGCGGCTAGTCTACCGACATCAGAACGGCACGGGTGCGTGGCCGGGTGCGCACGGTCCGCCTGCTGACGCCGACCGGCCTGGCGGTGCTCTTGACGGATGTGAGGGCATTAGGAAGAGCTTGGCGGGCAGACTTGGGAAACTTCCTTACGCGACCGGGTAGGCGCGCAATGTTCAAGGGCGGGAGCAAGCACCCCGGATGTTGCGCACGCCTTGGGTGTCGCAGCGGGTGGCGTTACATCGGCGGCCTTGCGCGCGTCACCTCAGAGGCATTACCAGATCGGGGAGCCAAGTACAAAGGATCGGAAGATATGTCACGACAAACAGACCGATCGTGAGGGCGATCATGAATGGCCACGCCTCTCGGCTGAATTGACCGATGGAAATCCTCCCCAGAGCACAAACGACATACATGATGGTCCCCACCGGCGGTGTGATAGTGCCGATCATGATGTTCAGCACGAGAATCACTCCGAAATGCAGCGGGTTAATCCCCGCTTGCTGGAGTACCGGCATGAGGACGGGGACGGCCATGACCATAACCGCCAGACCTTCCATGAAACAGCCGAGGAGAAGAAAGATCAGGTTCAGGATCAGCAGGAGCATTGCCTTGGTGAGGTTCGCATCCTGGAAGAGGGCCAGCACCTTCATCGGGGCCATTTCGTAGGTAAGGATCCAGCCCATCGGCTGTGCGGCAGAGATAATGATGGCGACGGCGGCTGTGCCCATCACGGTTTCTTTGATGATCCAGGGAAAATCCCGAGGCTTGAGCTCGCGGTAAATGAAGAAGCCCAGGATGAATGCGTAGAAGGCCCCGGCGGCAGCAGCCTCGGTCGGGGTCATGACGCCGACTATGATACCGCCGAGAATGATGATCGGCATCCCCATGGGGGGAATGGCGTGCAGAGTCGCCCGGAGGAGATCTCTGCGCGCTACCCGCCCCTCTGCGGGGTACCGACGTCGCTTGGCGATGAAGTAGACGAAGATCATGAGCATGATGCCCATCAGGACGCCGGGGACCGCCCCGGCCAGCAAGAGCCGTCCAATCGAGGTGTTCGCCAGTGACCCGTAGATCACAAAGGGAATGCTGGGCGGGATGATCGGACCGATGGTTCCGGCCGCCCCCACGATCGCCGCCGCAAACGGCACGCCATAGCCCGCGCGCTGCATAGCGGGAATCAGCACGGCGCCGGTGCCGGCCGCGTCGGCGATCCCCGAACCGGACATACCGGCCATGATCATGTTCGTGACCACGACCACGTGGGCCAGCCCACCGATAATGTGGCCGACCAGCGCTTTCGAGAAGGCGACCAGTCGATCGGTGATGCCGCCAGTGTTCATGAGATTGCCGGCCAGAATGAAGAAGGGGATCGCCAGGAGCGGAAAGGTATCTATGCCGCCGATCATGCGCTGAACCAGACCCTGGAGGGGCACATGCGGTCCGAACGCCATATACACGGCGCTCGCAATGCCCATGGACCACGCGATGGGAGTGGCGATGGCGAACATGGCCAACATCAGGATGAAGAGGGTGATCATCAGCGTACCCCCCCCTTCATGGCGAATCGGAGATGGCTCGCGAAATCGCCCAGTGACCGGAGCGCAATCAGCAGTGCGGACAGGGGAACGACAACGTAGACGACGAAGAGGGGGACTTTCAGCGTGGAGGTCGGCTGGGTCGTGAAGGCCGTCAGGATCCAGCCATAGTAAACCAGAAGCAGCATGAATCCCAGCGTAATGGCATCGACCAGCACTTGGAGGAAGGCGCGGAACCGGACCGGGAGTGCCAACACGAGGCCATCGATGACGATGTGCCTGCCCCCTTTTGTGCAGACCGCGGCGCCAAGGAAGACTACCCAGATAAAGGCGTACCGGGAGAACTCCTCAGCCCACTCGAGGGGGTTGTTAAAAAAGTACCGGGCAACCACATTGGACATCGTGGCGAGAGACATCAGGACTAGCAAAGTTCCAGAAATGATCTCTTCAAAATTGGCGATAAAGGACCGTAGGATCCTCATTGAGGGTCACCCCTGGTGTCGGCGGATGCGAAGCAGCCGATCGGAGCCTGTGGATGCCTGGTTCGATTGGCGGGAAGCCCGAATATCCTGCTCGGGCTTCCCGCCCATCTCCGGTCAAGTTATTCTTTGACAACGGCTCAGTTCTGGGCGGCCACGATCTTCTCGTAGAGACCGACGCCAAGCTTGGACTCGAACTCCTTCCAGGCGTTCTTGGTCTTCTCCGCGAACTCCGGGCGGCTCACCGTGTTCACGACGACGCCCTTGCTCTTCATCTCCTCCAGGTTCTCCTTGTTAGTCTTGATCTGGAGATCGCTCTGGAAGTCCCCGGCCTCGATTGCGGATTTCTCGAAGATCTCGCGCAATTCGGGCGACAGGCTCTGGTAGAACTTCTCATTGATGATGGCGCAGAGATTCTGCGTCTGGTGGCCCGTCAGGGTAATGTACTTCTGCACCTCGTAAAGCTTGGCCGTGTAGATGGTGTTGATCGGATTCTCCTGGCCGTCCACGACTCCCATCTGCAGGGCGGAGTAAACCTCCTGCATGGACAGCGGCGTCACGGCAGCGCCCAGCGCGGCCAGGGGGAGGCGGGCAAGGGGCGCATCCGGCGTGCGGATCTTCATCCCCTTGAGATCGTCAACTTTGCTTACCTGCTTCTTCCCGGTGGTCAGGTGACGCATCCCGTAGAACCAGTTCGGGTCCAGCGCCCGGAGGTTGCTGATCCCAGGGGCCTTTGCGGTCGCCTCCCTCATGATGGGTCCGCGGGCCAGCTTGTTCAGAATCGGGAGCTGTTCCTCCTCGGTGGTGGCCTTCATGACGTAGGGCATGGCAAAGACCCCCATCGCTCCCCACCCGTCAATGTTGGCCAAGAACGTGCCCCCGATGACCGCCATGTGGATCAATCCGTTCCTGACTTGCTCCACGATGTCCTTCTCGCTGCCAAGCTGGCCGTTGGGGAACACCTGGACGTTGATGGCTCCACCCGTGCGCTCCTTCATCAGCGCGGCGAACCGCACCGCACCCTTGTTGATAGAGGTCTCTACAGGAATCACGTGGGCCACCTTGATGTCCATCTTCGGGAAGTTCGGCGTCCCGGAAGAGGCGTCGCGTGTGGCGAGCGTCATGCCGGCGAGGACAATGACTGCAGCCAGACCGATCGAGAGCAAAGAGTGTGGTTTCATCGCGCCCCTCTCCTTTAATAAGTGAAGTTCCGCCGGTGCACCTCAAGCTGCCTCACGCTGGAGCATTGGGGCAAAGTAGACCATACCCGGAGTCTGGCCGTCAAGGGCCGTGTGCGGGCGAGAGCCTCCAGGCTTGATGCGGCGGCAAAGAGGCTCTATAGTCTGCAGACGCCAGATCGGCAGCGGGCGCGTGACCGGGTGCTGATGACCCACAGGGTGCGAGGACAGGGCATGCCGAATCTCCGGATCGACCGAGGTGAGGTTCTCCGACACGTCATCGCCCAGGTGGAGGCGAAGCTTTCGGAAATGCGAGCGGGGTACGGAGCGGCGCGCGACGCCGTGCTAAGCTCTCCCCATGTCATGAAAGGCAAGCGAGAGGTCTTCGGGCAGGAGGCGGCATACCTGGCCAATGCGCTGGCCCTGAACATTCAGGAGCGGGAATACGATCTGAAGGTCCTGCGGAATCTGCGTCTGCCGGAGAGCCCGGAGCGCGTCGCCATGGGCTGCGTCGTCGGCGTGGGTCCTGACTCAGGACCGGTGGAGCCGCTCTACTTCCTTCTCCCGGTCTGCGGCGGGATGGAGGTGCCCATGCACGGGGGGGAGGTCAGCCTGCGGGTGATCACCAGCGGGACGCCGATCGCGAGAGTCCTCCTAGGCAAGGTGGTCGGGGATGAAGTCACGCTGCCGACTACGCCCCCGCGTGTCGTTGTCGTGAAGCTGCTCGCGTAAGCCGTTGTCAAAGAATAGCTTGACCGGAGAAATTCCAGAAATGGCATAAGGAGCCGTAACGAAATTCCAATGAATGGACAAGTTATTGGGTTTTCGCTTCTTCCAAAGGGGGTAAATGATGGACGTGGTTCGGATCGGCATGGTGGGGGCGCGGTTCGGGGCGGCCCTGCACCTACAAAATCTCGCCCCGTTGCGCGGCGGGCAAGTGGAGATCGTCGGTGTGTGCTCCGTGAGCCGCGAGAGCGCTGAGGCCTGCGCCCGGCGATTCGAGATTCCGTTTGTCACCACGGATTTCGCGGCCCTGCTGGCTCGGCGGGACGTGGACGCGGTGGATCTGTGCGTCCCTCCCGCCCTGCATCACACGTTTGCAGTGGCGGCGGCGGAGGCCGGGAAGCACGTCATCGTGGAGAAGCCGCTCACCGGTTACTTCGGGGAGCCGGGTGATCCCGAGCCGATCGGCGAGAAGGTGTCCAAGACGAAGATGCTGGCGGGAGCCAGGAAGAACGCCCACGCCGTGCGCGATGCAGTTCGACGGCACAAGGTCAAGTTCTGCTACGCCGAGAACTGGGTCTACTCCCCGCCGGTGGCGAAGCTCCGCCGTCTCATCCGGGCGGCCGGGGGCGGCATCCTGGACGTTCGGGCAGAAGAAAACCACTCGGGCTCCCATTCGACATTCGCGCGGCAGTGGAAACACTCCGGCGGAGGGGCCCTGCTTCGCATGGGGGTCCATTCGGTGGGTGCGTGCCTGCATCTGAAGGCCTACGAGGGCGAGGTCCGGGACGGCCGGCCCATCCGGCCCGTCTCGGTCTTGGCGGATGTAGCGCCCTTGATGCGCACGGAGACGGCGCGCCGCGGCCCCACGAAATGGATCGCGGCCGATCCCGAGGACGTGGAGAACTGGGCCAACGTGGTCATCGCCTTCGAGGACGGCACTCGGGGCAAGGTCACGGTGAGCGATGCGGGGCTCGGCGGGCTCCAGGCCAAGATTGCCGTCTATCTGACCAACGCGGTCCTGCACGCGAACATGGCCCAGAACACCGCGGTGCAGGCCTACGCGCCCGGCCCGGACATCTTCGGCGAGGAATACTTCACGGAGAAGATCGAGACCAAGGCGGGCTGGACCTTCCCGAGCCCGGACGAGGACTGGTTCCGCGGCTACCCGCAGGAGATCCGGGACTTCGTCGACGCCATCCGCGAGGATCGGGAGCCGCTAGCCGGCATCGACCTGGCCGTCGAGTGCACCGAGGTCATCTATGCGGCCTACCTCTCGGCCGCCGAGGGCCGTCGAGTGTCGCTCCAAAGCAGGTAAGGAAGGGCATATCCAAACCGTCGGCAGCGGAGGTGATCATGCCGAAAATCGTGACAAAGCTCATCGCGCGGGACGAAGTGGCCGAAGGCACGATGGCGTTCGCGCTGGAGCGGCCGACCACCTTTGACTTCAAGCCCGGCCAGTACATGGTCGTGGTCCTGCCCGATCCACCGTATACCGACGCCGAAGGCAATCGCCGGGTATTCTCCATTGCCTCCCCGCCCCAGGACGCCGCGCGCCTGTTGCTGGCCACGCGCATGACCGGCACCGCGTTGAAGCGGAGTCTCGCCGAAGCGCAGCTCGGGACACCGGTCGATCTCTCCGGCCCCGCGGGGGACTTTACGCTCCACGAGGATGCCTCTCGCCCGGCGGTGTTCATCGCGGGCGGCATAGGGATCACGCCGTTTCGCAGCATGCTGCACGATGCCGTCAGCCGACGCCTTCCGCACCGGATCACGCTCATTTACTCGAATCGCACGCCGGAAGGGGCGGCTTTCCACGAGGAGTTTGCCCGCCTTGCCCAGACGCACGCGAATCTGACCTACGTCCCGACGATGACCCAGGCGGACAAGGCCCGGCAGCCGTGGGACGGAGAACGGCGGCATCTGAGCGCAGACTTTCTGCGCAGCCACATCGCGGAGATCGCGGCTTCGATCTTCTATCTCGCGGGGCCGCCCGGACTCGTGGCGGCGGTCACCAAAGCGATAAGCGAGGCGGGCGTAGACCCGACCCACGTCCGCAGCGAGGAATTTGCGGGATACTGACGAACAGCCTGACGGGGTGAGGCACGCTAGCACGGAACGCACAGGGGGAGCGGACGGGCGACGAGGCAGTGTGCTTCTCATGAGGCCCGCGTTCGAGTCCCAATTGGCTTCCCAAGGGGGGCGAATCTAGGCGCTGGGAAGAGAGGCTTTGGCTAGTATATGAAGAGATAACGGTTTTTGGACCTCTGCGACAAACCAGCCGACCCGAGGTTGAAACCACTTGACGAGCCACCAGTTCCCTGTCATAGAATTCACTTACCGCAGCGGGTTGACACTCTCAAGGTAGGCAGGGACAACTGAACAATGGAGTGGGGGCCTCGAGGCCGGGAGGCGAGCCATGCGACGACAACTGCTTGTGCTGGGACTGGGGGTGACCTTGTTGTCTGTGCTCGGTGCGTCGCCACCTGCATCCGCACAGAATGTGACGCTGGCCATTCTGGCCGAACTCACTGGTGGCGGGGCACCCTCCGGGACTATGTGGCGCGACGGGGTCACCCTGGGGGTGGAGGATATCAATAAGGGGGGTGGGGTATTGGGTCGGCGGCTGGAGACCGTGACCATGGATACCCAGTCGGATCCGCCCACTTCCGTGGCCGCGATGCGCCGGGCGATGAACGAGCACCCCTTTGCCGTTATGGGGCCGGTGTACAGTTCCGGCACCGTAGCCAACATGGAGATGGCCCGACAAGCGGGCATCCCCCAATTCACCGGCTCCGAAGCGGTGCTCGTCGTCCAGAAAGGGAACCCCAACATTTTCCTGACCTCCTTCAGCCAACAGGTCGCGTTTTCCAAACTGATCCGCTGGCTCGTGGAGGACCTCAAGGCGGACAAGATCGGATTGATCTACGCGAATGACGCCTTCGGCCGGGGCGGGCGGGAGATGTTCCTCAAGTTCCTCAAGGATCGAGGGAAGACTGTCGTGGCCGACATCTCCACGGAACCTGGCCAGGCAAACTTTACGCCGGAGCTGACCGAGGTGCGGACCTCCGGGGTGACCCATCTTATGATCTACAACCACGAGGAAGAGAACGCGCGGGTCATGATTCAACTTCGCACCATGGGGCTCAAGGTGGAAACGATAGGTGACAACCTCTGCGCCGAGACCAGCATCGATGCAGGCGGCGATGCCATGAACGGCGCGAAATGCCAAGTACCCATGACGTCAGTGTCGCCCGTCCCTCGAATGACGGATTTGGGCCTGCGCTTTAAGGATAGGTATGGGAAGTCTCCGGACCACAATATGTTTAAGGGCTACATCGGTGCCTACATGCTGAAGGCAGTGGTCGAGCGGGTGGGCGCCTTTGACCAGGCCAAGGTCCGCGACTGCCTCCACAACAATCTATTTGCCGCGGCCGAAGAGCCCGGACTGCTCGTGGATGTGTACGTGCAGCCGAATGGTGACACTGATCGCGAAAGCTTCATTGTGGAGGTGCAGAACCGGCAGTCGAAAGTGGTCACCGTTGCCCCCATGCTCGGGGGGCCGTACACCAAGCGGGCCTGCCGGTAGTCCCAGAGGCAAAAGGCAACGATCCAACTGTGTCCCGGTATGGGGGATGATAGGGATTTGTTTTTGGGGGCCGCGCGCGAGTCGAAACGAATCGACACGGAGTATGCCGCAAAGGATTCCAGGGGTGGGCTATGCGCCGAGGCCCACCACATCCCCAGGCGGGTGAGATTCTTCTCGATCACCGTGGGCTGCTCGATGAAGGCGATGGTCCGCATGGTGCCCGCATAGCGTGGGCAGACGAGGGGATCGATCTCGTAACCAGCTTGATCAATCGTGCCCAGGCGCGCTCGGCCGCGAAGTTGGAGACCACACTGAATTACACGCCCTTGCTGGTGCCGCCACGCATGTAGGTGGCACAGAGAGAAATCTGCTTGCGAGGATTTGTCATATCGGCTCTCTCATCGCCGGCGCCGGTTCTATCGTTTATTGGCCGAAACCGAATAAGCGGCGTGGTGTCTCCCAAAAGAGAGTGCGGCGGTCGACCGCATCTGGGAAGAGGATTTCCACCAGTTCGACCAATGGCCCGTAATCCTGCCGTTCCGGGGCGCGCAAAAAGGGCCAGTCCGAAGCCCATACGCAGTTGTCGAGCGTAAAGGACTCAACGATAGCACGCACATAAGGCCAAGCGTCTTCGAACGGATAGGCACGCCGCGCAAATTTCGAATAACCGGACAATTTGACACTGACACGTTCAGTCCTAGCGAGGCGCAGCAGCGCCTTGAAGCCCGGCTGATCTAATCCGGCTTCGGGCGTCGGCCGGCCACAATGATCGATCAGCACTCGCACCGGCATGGCTTCGATCCACGGCACGAACATCGACAACTGATCGCGCTCGCTCTGTATTTGCAGGAACATGTCCAGTTCCGCTAGCTTGGCGATAAGATGGGCGGAGCGCTTGTAATAATCGGTGCCGTGGAAAGTCGGATTGAATGCGGCGCCGACAATTCCTTTGCTTTTGAATTTGCGAAGGGTTGCAAGATCGGCGTCGAAATCGATGATGGCCACGCCCTTAAAGCGGCCTTCGCCGTGTTCGATCGCATCTAGCATGCAGTTGTTGTCGCTGCCGTAGCCGGAGTTTGGCTGCACCAGAAGGGAGTGGCGGACGCCATAGGTCTTCATGACCTGGCGATATTGTGCGGTGGTGCCGATCTCCTGGCCCGATGGTTTGTATTCGATGTCCTTACCGTACGGAAACCTGACCGGATCGATCACATGGGTGTGGCAGTCGATCTTCGGCTCGTTAAACATACTCATCTTGCACCGTGTAATGAGAGACGTTGTTGACTCAATGGACTTACGGCTTCCCAGCCCACGCAGGTTGCCCCGCGATCCCTGAAGGGAAACTCCTGCGCCGGTCCTTGAGGTGCACCGCGTGGTGCACGCACCCACCCGGAATCGGCCCTAGCTACCTGGGGCAGTCCGCCATGCGAGGAGCGCGATGCCCACAGCCACCCTCTCTGCGAGAAGACTGCTTCCACTCCGCCACCAAAGTCTTGCCATCATCGTGGACGACGCTATCAGAGTTATTCCATTGAGTCAACAACGTCCCCTATTACGCAGCAGGGACTCGAAAGGCGGTTGCTGATCGCAATGCAAAATCACCTGCGCTCGCGGGCCTACTGGACCGCAAACAGGGGGATCTGGCGGGCGCAGTACGGACACACCGCGGGGTCCCAGTCCCGCAGGGGGTAGTGGACGGCGGCGACGATGGGCATGGTGACCGTGGCGAGCCGGAACGCTTCGGGATCGCTCACGCGGTTCAGCACGACGGCGGCCCCGACAAAGTGGCACTGCTCGCCGAAAGGGTGGACGGCGGCATGGCAGGCGGCAATGGCCTTGCGGAGCGAGCCCCCCGTCGTGTAGACATCGTCCACCAGCAGGATGCGCTTGCCCCCCTGCAACTGGAAGCCGCGCCCGAGCCGGAAGGTCCCCGCCGGATCCCGATCCAGGTACATGGCCTCGATCTTCGCGGAGTCGATGGCGTACTGGAGCGCCGTCACGACGGCGAGCGCCCCGACGGGCGGCCCGATGAGCACGTCGATCTGTTCGAGGAGCCCCGCCTCGCGCAGGCATTTGTAGAGCTGGAAGCCGACGGCCTGGCTCGTCCCGACGTACCGCAGCCCCAGCGACACCTGGATATAGACGTTGGTATGCTTGCCGGAGGGCAGCAAGAAGTGCCCCTCGCAGTGCGCTTCGATGGCCTCCGCGTGGGCCAGGTCGAACCGCCAGTCCGGTTGCACGGCCACCGGCGTCAATTGGAAGCCGACGGGGATCCGATTCGCGTAGGCGACCGCCCCCTCGTCCTCCAGACAGCGGAGTAAGCCATTCGCCTGCAGGTCCATCGGGAGGGGCATGGTCGGGAGATACTCCTCTTCGGGCACTTCCAGGTTCCCCAGGGCCCGGCCGGCCAATTGGCGCGGCGCCCGGGTCCTCACCCCCAGTCATACCAGGCTTGCCCGCCGCCGACAAGCCTTGACCCAGCAGATGTCTGGCGACTCGGACGTAGGCGGGGCGGCAACGGCCCAGCCGGGTGGTCCCCGGCCCTGCGCCGGATGCGCTAGTGTGGTGAATCGGAAGTCCTCATACATATTCCCGGCCTGGTGGACGCCCCTCCGACGCCTGGCGCCTGCACCCACCCTGCGGGCGGGTACCCGATGCCGGCTCGCCCTTACCCCGGGTCGGCCCGCTCTGCGAGCGGACCTCCGTGCCGGCGGGTACCCAGCCAGGGGCTGGGTGCGGCTCGCCGGGTACCCATCCCTGGGATGGGTGTGGCGCGGTGCTCCAGGGCGTACACCAGGCCTTGAAATATGGCAGCGAATTTCTAACTCAGGACACTGGCGCAGGCGATCGAATCCGGCGACAAAAACAATGGGCGAGGCCGTGACTGCTGGCCTCGCCCGTCGTTAGGGTTATCGTGGGCGGGTCGGAATGCTGGGCCGACGCGCCCGCGAGCTTACCGCCCGGCCGACGCTTGAAAGGATCTAGCCGGGGGTTGCCAGACGACGCCCGCAAAGAGTGCGGGATGTTTGCACCCTGCCGAGCATCGCCGTGGGGCACATGGCTGCCGGAGGTGCCCTTTCCGCATCGGAGCCAGTCTGGCGAGGGCTCCGTTGTCTTGGCGCGTTGGGATGCCGTCGTTTCATAGGCCCCCTCCCGGCAAGGACCCCGACCAGCAGCGGTGATCCTCGCCTGTGCGACGGTGACACCCGCGTCCAACTGTATAAAGAACGTAGTACGGACCGGGCAAGAATGCAAGATAATAATAAGACTATTTTAATCGCGTATCGTCAAAGCTTCCAATCTCGTAGGAGAAGTATGCCGTTCGATGTAGAATTCTCTTTATGGGAGATACTGAAGATCGAAGAACCTTCCGCTGGTTTCTATTCGTCTTCTTCCTCTTGAATGTCGGTCTGGGCGTCTTTCCTCCTCTCCTCCCGCAGATCATGGACGACCTGCATTTGAGTTTCGCCGCCGCCGGCATGCTGGGCACCGCCTTCGGTCTCTTCCGTTTTCTGGTCGATCTGCCGACGGGAATCCTTGTCGAGCGCCTGGGAGTTTCCCTGATTCTGCATAGCGCGGCCGGGCTTCTCCTGGTGGGGACCGGGCTTTCGGCGTGGGCCCTTTCGTTCTGGACCATGTTCGCGGCGCGCGCCTGTCTGGGGGCGGGGTCCGGTATGGCCATGGTCTTCGCGGTCCTCTATCTGATGCGACGGGGGCCCGCCGGCACTCGCAACCGACGAGCAAACCTGTACGAGGGTTCGGTCGTCGCCGGGATGGCGGTCAGCTCGCAACTGGGAGGCATGATCGCAGGTCGCTGGGGATGGCGGTGGAGCTTCGGCGTGGCCGTGTTCATCCTCGGGCTCGCATGGGCCGTCGTGACGTGGGGGGTGCTCCCGGGGATGCGGGGTCTTATGAAAGAGAGCGGACCGCCGGCCGTAACCGCGTCCCGAAAACGGTCCGCGCCGCCGCTGGGGACGACGCTCACCATCTACCTGCTGATCTTTGGCCAGGCATTCGCCTGGGGCGGGGGCATATCCACGCTCCTACCCCTCTTTGGGGGGGAGGCCCTGCGCATGACGCCCGAAGTCATCGGGCGGGTGATGGCCATCGCCTTCTGGATCGAAGTCTGCCTGTTGTTCCCGGTTGGTTGGGCGGCGGACGTTCTGGGGAAAGTCCGGGTGATCATCCCGGGGTTTCTCGCCATGCTCGTCGGGATCGTCCTCGCGCCCCTCGCACAGGGAGTGTGGAGCTACGGCGGGGCGTTTGCTGTCCTGGTGAGCGGGATGAGCGTCTGGATGGCGGTTCCCGCGCTGCACGCGGAGCGGCTTGCCGGGGGATTCCGCGGTCGATCCGCCGGACTCTATCGGCTGGTCACGGACTTCGGATTCATCGTGGCCCCCGCGGCTGTCGGATGGCTCGTCGGACAGTACGGGTTCGCGACAGGGGCGGGGGTGATCGCGGCTGTGCTCGTCGCGGCCATCACCGCGAGCTGCTGCTGCCTTCGCAGCCCACGCCCACCGGCCTAATTGCAGGATGAGTGTCTCTCCAGTCGAGAGCTAGCGCGCCAGGACCTCCGGATTCACGATGCCCTCGGGCCGCTCGCCGGTCAGGCCCCGGACCAGATTCTCTGCCGCCATGCGCCCCGAGCGTGTGCGCGCGTCCGCGGTGGACCCGGCGGTGTGAGGACTGAGGTAGACGTTCTCGAGTTCCCGCAGCGGGCTGTCGGCGCGAAGCGGCTCCCCTTCGAACACATCCAAGCCCGCCCCGGCGATCCGCTTGGCCCGAAGGGCCTCGGTAGAGGGCCTCGGTGTCCACGATCCCGCCCCGTGCGGTGTTGATCAGGAAGGCCGTCGGCTTCATCAGGAGAAGGCGCTCGGCGTTGATCAGATGGCGAGTGGCCGCATTCAGGAAGCAGTGGATGCTGACGAAGTCGCTCTGCCGCAGGAGATCCTCCAGCGGGACATAGGCGATCCCCTGCCCTGCGGCGAATGGGAGGTCCTGGACGAGATCGAAGGCCAGGAGGCGCATCCCGAAAGCCTTCGCCCGCTTGGCGACCTCCTTGCCGATGGTCCCGAGCCCCACCACTCCCAGGGTCTTCTCCGCCAGATCCATCCCCTCGTGACGCGTCCATGCCCCTCGCCGGACCTCCGCCAGACTCTCCGGAACCTTGCGGGCGCAGCAGAGGATGAGAGCCAAGGCCCAGTCGGCCACGGCGTGGCGGTTCACCCCGGGGGTCGTGGTCACGATCACGCCACGCTTCGTGGCGGCCGGGACATCCACGGCGTCGTACCCGACCCCGGTCCGAGAGATCACCCGCAACCGATCGGCGGCCTGGATGACCCGAGCCGTGAACGGGTCGCTCGAAACGATGGCGCCGTCGATCCCCCTCAACAGGCCGGTCATCTCCTCCTCGGTCCGGCCTCCATGCCAGGGGCGATAGACCGGCTCCATTCCTTGCGACGCGAGATACCGATCGACGTCGTCGCCCGCCTTGAGGAAGATGCTTGTGATCAGCACGCGCGGTGTGGTCATGGGATAACGCTCCTCCTGAGGGGTCAGCCGAGATCGGACGAGAGGGCCATTTCAGTCTGAATCATTAGGCATGAAAAGACAACCGGTGGCCTTGCGTGTTTGCGCACGGCGAAGCAGGATTCCTCACCGGCTTGTCCCGCCGCGGGGGACTACCCATGCGATGGCGTCGCGGCAGGCTTGGGCGAGATCCTCGGAGGCTGCCTCGAAGAAGTGGTCCGTGTTCAGGACGCGGACCCATGGCGTGGCGGGCAGGGAGAGGTAGAGCGCCTCGAATCGCGCCGGCTCGCAGAACTCATCACCCCTGGCCCCGATCAACGCCATGCGGCAGATGGCCTGGCGCAGGAGGCCAAAATCATAGTGATTCAGCGGCGGGGCGATGCCCAGGTAGAATCCCACGCGCGCATCGGCGGCTGCCGCCGCCGCCCCGACATAGCTTCCGAATGAATAGCCGGCGACGGCCTGGAGCTTGGGGCGACTGCCGATCGTCTCCTCGAGAAACGAGAGCGCCCCCGCGACGTCGGCGACCTCGGCCCGGCCCTCGCCGTAGGTCCCCTCGCTCCCTCCGACCCCCCGGAAGTTGAACGCCAGCGTAGTGTATCCGGCCTCCTGAAACGCCTGCTCGGCGGTCATGATCACGGGGGTCAGCATGGACCCACCGTAGAGCGGGTGGGGATGGCACAGCACCGCCGCCCGCTCGGGCGCCCCCCGGGTCAGGCGTCCTTCCAACCGCAGACCATCCGATGAAACGAAGTGAACCAACGTCGCGTTGTGGGACAGACGAATGGGCATTCGGCATCACCCTCCCAGGCTGCTGAAAAAATCCCATCTGCATTCTACCGGAATCGAGCCTATCGGGAAAGCCTCGGAGCGGCTAGGGATTCCTCGGGATCCTCCACGGCTCGGAGTATTGCATCGGCGAAAATTGCATCGTAGTTGCCTTCCTGGTATAGAATGCTGCAGCAGCCCAGGGTTTCACCCTGGGCTAATGAATCCCAGACCCTTCAGGGCGGGAATGGAGAAGGCGCCTCTCAGAAAGGCGCCCTGAACGGGCGCAATTCGGTAAGCCGGGGCATTGCCTTGGGCGTGTTCATCGGACAGGACAATCAGCAACGGAAAGGGGAAGATCATGGCGGCCAATGATGTGCGAGTGAAAGCAGAGGATCTGAAGCGATTCATGAAGGCGGTCTTCGAGAAGGCAGGATTCACGCCCGAAGGGGCCGAGGCTCAGGCCGACGTGCTGGTATGGGCGAATCTCCGCGGGGTGGATTCCCACGGGGTGCAGCGGATCTCCTGGTACCTGGAGCTGGTCGACAAGGGACACATGAAGCCCCGGCCGAACATCCAGATCCAGAAGGAGACGCCGGCCACGCTGCTGATCGATGCGGACTACGCGCCGGGGCCGGTGGTGACGGTCCTGGCGATGCGGAAGGCCATCGAGAAGGCGCGGAATGTCGGCATCGGCTGGGCGGTGATCCGCAACACTCTGCACCAGGGGGCCATGGGGTACTACTCGCTGATGGCGGCCAAGGAGGGTATGGCCGGCATCTCCATCGTGTGCAATCCCCCCAACACGGCGCCGCACGGGGCGCGGGCGGCCGGCGTCCACAATAGCCCCATCGCCATCTGCGTGCCGGGGAAGAGGCACCGCCCCCTGATGCTGGACATGGCAACCAGCGTCGCGGCGCGCGGGAAGCTCGACGTGGCCGAAGACAAGGGGATCTCCATCCCGCTCGGCTGGGCGCTGGACAAGGACGGGAAGCCGACCACCGATCCGAAGGCCGCCGCGGTCCTGTTGCCGGCCGGCGGGGGGAAAGGGTCCGGCCTCGCCATGATGTTCGAGTGCCTGACCAGCCTGTTCGTTGCCAACCCGCTTCTGACTCCCGTGTTCCAGGGGAAGCCGGGCGCCGAGGTCCATCGCCAGAACAGCCTCGTGGCGGCGATCGATATCGCGACGTTCACCGACCTGGAGCAGTACAAGGCCAACGCGGACGAGATCGTGGAGGGGATCAAGGCTCTGCCCACGGCGGAAGGCTTTAGCGAGGTCCTGGTTCCCGGCGAACCCGAGGACCGGGTTCAGGAGGAGCGCTCCCGGAGCGGGATCCCGCTCCCGGAAGGAACGTTCCTCAAGCTGAAGAATGCCTCCAAGCGATTCGGCGTGCCGCTGCCGGCGTTACTCTGACAGACCGACAAGGATAGGGACAGCGAGGCTGCGGAGGTGCAGGGGGGGGGTGCAGGAGTCTCCCCTGCCCCCATGCTCCCCGGCACCTCGGCGCCTTCCGATAGCTGCGAGAAGCGCATCTCGCATTCGAGGTGTACGCGATGAAGACCGTGCGACTTGGAAGGACAGGGCTGACCGTCTCCCGGGTGGGCTTCGGAGGCATCCCCATCCAGCGTCTGACGGACGATGAGGCGGTCAGGGTGGTGCGGCGGTGTCTCGATCTGGGGATCACGCTCCTCGACACGGCCACCGGCTACTCGACCAGCGAGGAGCGAATCGGCAAGGCCATCGCCGGCCGGCGAGCAGAGATGGTGATTGCGACCAAGACACCCGCGCGGGACAAGGCGACCGCCCTGCAGCACCTGGAGTTGAGTCTGAAGCGCTTGAACACGGACTACATCGACCTCTGGCAGTTCCACAACGTCAGCACACCCGAGCTGTATGAACAAGTCCTCGGCCCCGCCGGGGCGATGGAAGCGGCGCAAGAGGCCTTGCGCGCGGGCAAGATCCGGCACATCGGTATGAGTAGCCACTCGCTGGACATGGCCTTGAAGGCCGTCCCGTCCGGCCTTTTCGAGACGATCCAGTTCCCGTTCAACTTCGTCACCGACGAGGCTGCCAAGGAGCTCTTGCCGCTGGCCCGGACGCACGATGTCGGCTTCATCGCCATGAAGCCGTTCGCCGGCGGGATGCTGAACAACGCCAGGCTGGCCCTTAAGCACCTGCTCCAGTTCGAGAACGTGGTGCCGGACCCGGGCATCCAGACGATCGAGGAGATCGAGGAGATCGCGGAGATCGTCATGGGGCCCTGGGAGCTCACACCCGAGGAAATACGGGAGATGGAGCGCACCCGTGCGGAGGTGGGGACGCGCTTCTGCCGGCGCTGCGACTATTGCCAGCCGTGTCCAAAGAAGGTGCGCATCTCCACGGTGCTGAGCGCGCAGAGCTTCTGGAAGCGGTTCCCCCCGCAGCGGTTCTTTGCCGGGTTTGTGGCGGATGCCATCGCGGGGGCGCGACTTTGCGGAGATTGCGGCGAATGCGAGGAGAGGTGCCCCTACCACCTGCCCATCCGCGAGATGCTCACCGAGAACCTTGCGTTCTACGACAGCATCGCGCCCAGAGCCGGCGAGCCGCGCTGACCCGCCCGACCCGCCTTATAACAGGCTGCTGAAAAGGCCCATCTGCGGTCACCCAGCCTTCGGCTGGGTACCCGCTCGGGCGCTCGTTGCGGCGTACCCAGTGTACGCCTGGACCCACTGCGGTGGGTACCCCGCCTCGCGCGCCGCCTTGCACATGGACCTTTTTGAGCAGCCTGCTGAAAGGCGAGTTCTTCAGTATCCTGCTAAAAGAACCGCTCTCGCCAGGTTGCTCAAAAAGACCCAGAGGCCTGTTAGAGATGTCGGAGCATCGTCTCGGCGTCAGACACCTCGAACTTGCCGGGCTGTTCGAGGTTGAGCGCTTTGACCACGCCGTCCTCTACCAGCATGGAGTACCGTTGGGAGCGGACGCCCATGCCGCGGGCGGTCAGGTCCATCTCCAGGCCGAGGGCCTTGGCGTAGGTCGCGCTGCCGTCGGCCATCATCCTCACCTTGCCCGCGCACTTCTGCTCCTTTCCCCACGCGCCCATCACGAACGCGTCGTTGACCGCGACGCACCAGACCTCGTCCACCCGCTTGGCCTTCAGCCTGTCGAAGCCGGCGAGGTAGCCGGGCAGATGCTTGGCCGAGCAGGTCGGCGTGAAGGCCCCGGGCAGGCCGAAGACGACGATGCGCTTGCCCTTGACGAGCTCGGATACCGTGAAGGTATTGGGGCCGAGTGTGCAACCCGGCGTCTCGGTCTCGATCAATTCGGTCAGGGTCCCGTCGGGAAGTCTGTCACCAACCTTGATTGCCATGGAGATCCTCCTTGATTTCGGTCCGCTAGGACAGGTGGAACAGCGTGACCTCTGGTGGAACGTTCAGCCGAACCGGGGTGAACGTGGTGCCGATTCCCCGGCTGACGTACAGATGGGACGCATCGATCCGGTACAGCCCGACGGGATAGGGGGTCCAGAGGTTGGCCAGGCTGAGATCCCCGCCCGGCAGACTCAGGCTCACCTGCCCTCCATGATAGTGGCCCGATAGGGTCAGCGGAATTCCGCGCGCGGCAGCCTGGGGGAAGATCTCCGGGTGATGCGACAAGAGGAGCGTCGGGATGGCAGGATCGAGACCGCGTAGGGCGGCATCCAGATCGGGCTGCCCGAAGACGAGGTCGTCGATCCCGGCGACCGCGAAGGGGCCCTGCTCCGTTCGGATCACCGTGTGGGCGTTGGTCAAGACCGGGATCCGATGCTGCCCAAAGATCGCCGGGATCTCGCCTACCGCCCCCCACAAGTGCTCGTGGTTCCCCAGCGTGGCAAAGGTGCCGTACCGGGCGCGGACCCGGGCCATCTCCTCCACGCAGCCCGGGAGAAACACCATGGAGTTTGAGATGA
Source organism: uncultured Methylomirabilota bacterium (assembly GCA_963727695.1). GTDB lineage: Bacteria > Methylomirabilota > Methylomirabilia > Methylomirabilales > 2-02-FULL-66-22 > 2-02-FULL-66-22. Next base: position 26,404 of record CAVSHW010000046.1, read on the forward strand.
AGTCCCCAGTGAGGACGAACAGATCCGGCCGGAGCGCGATGACCTGATCGACGTAGCGCCGCATCTCTTCACGGTTCATATAGATGCCGGCATGAATGTCGCTGAGCTGGACGACCCGGAGCGATCGGCCGAAGGGGAGGGCGAGTTCCTCGACCTCATAGGCCTTGCTGGCGTATGCGGCGCCGTAACCTGAAAGCAGAATGGGGACCGCGGCGAGTCCGCCCACCCCGGATTGGAGAAAGCGACGACGGCCGAGGTTCACGGGAGCGTGGGCAGACCGGCCGACCATCCGCCACAACCGACCCGCGACCCGCGTGAGGAAGAGGAGCAGGGCGGAGAAGAGCGAGCCGAAAGTCCACGCGGCGACAGGATAGAAGAGACCGATCTGCGCCGCCAGCGGTGGGTAGACCCAGGGGATGTAGGTGAACACGAGGCATGCGTTCAGTGCGAAGAGCAGGCCGATGGCCGCCCCCACCAGGCCGATGGCCCGGGACTTGAAGCGATCGGATCGGCTCGAAGAAAGAATCGCGCGCCGCATGCGAACAAACAGGTAGACCTGCGCAAGCAGCACGAGAGCGAGAATGATCAGGCGAAGTCTTGGGACTCGTGTTCCGAATATCATGAGGTGGTCTCAGACGCGGCAACGACCAATAGACAAGAACAGATGGTACTGGACGTAGCGGAGACCGGCAAGCGCCTTCCGCCCTGCGGGCGCGTCGCCCCCGCCTGCTCGGCGGATGCCGGACGCGTCATTAGTCCCAAGACGATGTCTCGGATGGGGAAAAGGTCCAGGGTGCGCGTAGCGGCCATGAGCCCCACTCCCGCGCTGGCGGGGTTTGCGGCCTGCGGCTCGGGTGCGGGCGGGGGCGAGGTGTCTTGCTGGGGGGCGGGTGGAGGCGGGTTCTCCGCCCCTCCCGCGCGATCCTGGATCTCGGCGGTGACGCAGGCGATCAACGAGGCGAGGGAACCCAGGCTGAACTGCTCCGCGGAATTCGCGAAGCGGGCGGCGAGGTCTCGACAGGCGTCGGAGGGACCGGCATGGGCTGGATCGGCTCCCCAGGCTGTCAGCCAGAGAGCCGCGAGTGCAAGAGAGATGCGGATGCGAGCGCCCGTTCTCATGTCTTGGACCCTTCCTTATGCGAACGCTGCGAGCAAGAGGGGTAGCACGCTCCACGACGCGCTACATCCGATTGTACCGGAAGATCGATTCAAAC
>CAVSHW010000047.1:0-23247 GCA_963727695.1 uncultured Methylomirabilota bacterium
TACTGGTGGTCGCCGGGCAGCAGGACCAGCTTGGCGCCGCCCATGGACTTGATCCCGCCCTCGGCGTTGACGTGATCCACCCCGAGCTGGTTGGCCTGCCGCGTGGTTTTCCCCACCACGGCCAGTAGTCCCGTCATCGGCTGCACCGAACCGATCTTGATCTCCTTGACCTGGGCCCGCACGATGGCCGGGAATCCGAGCACACCCACGGCCCCTGCAGCCCCCATCCCCTTCAACACCGTCCGCCGGCTCACGCCGGCCCGATTCCCTCGTGTTGGCATCGTCACTCCCCCATGTGGCGGATAACCCATTTACTGAAAAACAAGGCGAGGATATACCGGGATCAACAAGTCAGGCAAGGGTTTTTGGCTTAGTGCTTGCCCGCAATTACGTTGATATATCGTCGGTCCCCCGGACTGCCACACCCAACCCTTCGGTTGGGTACCCGACGCCTAGCGCCTGCACCCACCCTACAGGCGGGTACCCGTGCCGGCTCGCCCTTACCCCGGGTCGGTCCGCTGGAGGAGCGGACCTCCGTGCCGGGGACGGGCTCGCCGGGTACCCATCCCCGGGATGGGTGTGGCGCGGCGTCTCGGGGCGGCCCGGGGGACCTATGTTCATATGACCAAAGTATACGTCATCGAATTCGTGTCCGCGTACACTTAGGACAAAGCGGTCATCTCCCCGTCTTCTTCCCGCGGCCCTTGCCCGTCGGACGGGGATCGAGGAGGGAGGCTCGAGTGATCGCGGTTTTCCCGTACCGGTCCCGGATCTTGTCCACGACCCGGGCGATCTCCTGCTTGGGGTTTCGCGCGGGCGAAAAGAGCGACAGTTGCCCGACGGCCGGACCGGATGCCGGCGCCAGGCGTGTGGCCGTCACACCGACCAGGCGAACCCGGCTTCCCTTCCACTCGACTCTCTGCAGAAGCCTCCACGCCTCCCGGAACAGGTCGTCGCCCACATCCGTCGGAGGCTCGAGGACGGCCGCCCGCGTGACCGTGTGAAACCGATGGTCGCGGAACTTCAGCGTGACACCCCCCGCCAGCACGCCCTCCTGCCGCAGACGGCTTCCCACCTTGTCGGAAAGCTCCAGCAGCGTTTTTCGGATGACGGCGGAATTCTCCGTATCCTCCGAAAACGTGTGCTCTGTGCCGATGGACTTGGCCTCTTGCTCCGGCTCCACCAGCCGATCGTCCTCACCGTTGGCCATCTCCCAGATGTCGCGGCCTCCCTGTCCGAAGACGCCTTCCAGATCTTCGACCCGCGACCGGGCGATCTGCCCGATGGTCCGGAACCCCATCTGCTGGAGGCGCGTCTCGGTCTTCGGCCCTACCCCCCACAGCCGGGAGATGGGCAGCGGATCGAGGAAAGCTCGCTCCTGTCCGGGAGCCACCGTCACAAAGCCGTCCGGCTTTCCCAGGTCCGAGCCGACCTTGGCCAGGAACTTGTTGGGCGCCAATCCGATCGAGGCGACCAGCCCTAGCTCGGAGCGGATGCGGCTTTTCAGGGTCCGACCGATCTGCTCCGCCGGCCCGAACAGGCGCTGGCTGGCCGTGACATCCAGGAACGCCTCGTCGATCGAGAGGGGCTCCATCAGGTCCGTATATTCGCGGAGAATGGCGAAGATGCGAGCCGACATCTCTGCGTATCGGTCGCCCCGCGGCCGAACGAAGACCGCGGCGGGACAGAGCCGGTAGGCGCGGCTGATCGGCATGGCCGAGCGGATCCCGAAGGGCCGCGCCTCGTAGGAGCAGGCCGCCACCACCCCACGCCCCGCGCCGCCTTTGGGATCGGCCCCAACCACCACCGGCTTCCCCCGGTAGGCGGGATGGTCGAGCTGCTCCACGGACGCATAGAAGGCGTCCATGTCGAGGTGGATGATGGAACGGATAGCAGTCACCGAACAGTCCTCGATGCCCTGGCTGTGCCTTGCGTCACCGGTCGAAGGCGATGTCTCACTCCGGCTCGATCACCACGTCCCCCTCCGTGAAGCCATCCTCAAGTCGGCGGGATCTGCCCGCCGCATGATGGCATCGCGCGCCGCCGGAGGCAAGAAGAGAACGAGAATCACTCTTGACGGAAAACGAGGACGTGATAGTGGTATCATGCGTTCATGCGAGACTGAGCATGTGCGCACCACAAGACTTTCCGGGACCCCACATGCGCAAGAAAGCACCGGACATCCCTGAGCTCGTCGAGGCGGCCAGGCTGTATGACGAGTCGGGCCTCACACAAGAAGAGAGATTCCCATGAGAGTCGCGAGAGTGATGGCGCCGCACGCGATGCGGCTGGACGATGCGGCGATGCCTGTGCCGGGGTCCGGTGAGGCTTTGGTCCGGATCACGGCGGTCGGGATCTGCGGATCGGACCTACAGTACTACGCCCAAGGCCGGATCGGCGAGCTCGAGTTCGGCGCCGGACATATTCTCGGGCACGAGGTGGCGGGCGCGGTCGAAGCGTTGGGGCCGGGCGCCGATGGGCCGCCCCCGGGGACGGCGGTGGCCGTGGATCCGGCAATCCCTTGCGGTTGGTGCCGCTTCTGCGTAGCCGGCGACCCCAATTTTTGCGAGCGACTCCAATTCTTCGGAAGTCCGCCCCGCCCCGGGGCGCTACAGCAATACATCGCGCACCCGAGCCGCCTCCTGCTCCCCGTTCCGGTCGATTGGTCTCCGGCGGCAACGACCCTCCTGGAACCGCTCGGTGTGGCGATCCACGCCGTCGATCTCGGCCACCTGTCGATCGGCGACGCGGTTGCCGTGTTCGGTTGCGGCCCCATCGGGCTCATGATCGCCCGAGTGGCGCAACTGGCCGGGGCGCGCCTCGTGTGCGCGACGGAACCCCTGCCGCACCGCCGGGCGGCGGCCGCGCGTTTCGGCGCGACCGTCGCACTCGATCCGGCTGCCTGCGATGTGGTGCGGGAGATCAAGAACCAGACGGGCGGGTACGGCGTGGACGTGGCGTTCGAGGCCGCCGGGAGCGAATCGGCCACGGTGCAGGCCATCCAGGCGCTCCGGCCGGGCGGCACCCTGGTGCTGCTGGGGTACTGGAAGCAGGACCAGGTGGCCATCCCGGGCATCACCGCCATGCGGAAGGGGCTCACGGTTCGCTTCGTGCGGCGCATGAAGAACACATTCGACCGGGCCATCGATCTCGCGCATCGTGGCCTGGTGGACGTGGCGTCCCTGGTCACCCACGAGTTTCCCCTGGAGCAAACCGCGGAGGCGTTCGTGCGCGCCGAGCGGCGGGGACCCGACATCCTCAAGGCGGTGATCCTGGTGTGAGACCATGTGCGTGGATGCTGGTCGAACGGACACGCTGCGGAACGTTCTGGGTCAGGCGCGGATCTTGGTTTCTTTGGTGAGGTTGGAGCGAATTTACTCTCAGGGAGACAGGGTGTTGAGCCGCCGCTGGACCCGGCGGCAGGCGAACCACGCTTTGACGCTCCTCCTGACGCGGGCGATCACGTTCAACTAGGAGCGTCCCGCCAGAAGGCCGAGGTCAAGCCCACCTCACGAAAGAGCTGTTCCGCCTCGGCCACACTCCGACTCTGGTAGTGGACGTCCATCCGGTTGTGGTACCAGCGTTGCGCAAGCGCCCACACCTGATCGAGGGACACGGTCTCTCCCGGGGGCACTGCGTGCCGGCTGCACCAGCCTTGGATGCCCTCTTCCGACCGGAAGAAGAGGATCGTGGCTCAGGTAAAGACGATGTCGGCGTACCAGCGGCAGAATGGCACGGCGAAGTGCGCGAGGGCCTGCCCCCGGACGCGGGCGTCCGTCACTGTGAGGGTGGCCGCCTCTCCCGTATCCGCGAAGACGGAGTCGATGCGGGCGTCGGCCTGGAGCAGGGCAGGGATGCCGAGGGCATCCCAGGCGCAGTTTGCCCAGTATCGGCGTCCATTGACCTGCACACGGAACGATGTGGGGACGCCCGAAAAAGGCCAGGCCATCCGGATGGTATTCGCGCCGGGCTCCAGGAGAAGGGCGTGCCCGTCGTGGAGGCGCCCGTAGGCGGCTTGGACGTCATCCGGTGGCAAGTCCATCCCGATCGCCGTCTCCGCCACCGTGGGCGGTCGCCCATATTCCACAATGTAGCGGTAGACGAACACGCGTATCTGCGGATCGGAGCTCCTGGCCTCGAGCAGGCTCATGCGTACCTTCATGAGTTCAGTCAGACGTTGCGTTGTCGTGGATCGAGAGCATCCCGCAATCCATCGCCCACAAGGTTAAAGGCCAGCACCGCCAGGAAAATGGCTAGGCCGGGGAATGTGGGCAGGTAGGTGGAGCTAAAGATGTAACTGCGGGCCTCGCCCAGCATCGAGCCCCACTCCGGGGACGGTGGCTGTACGCCGAGACCCAGGAAGCCCAGGCCGGCGGCGGTCAGGATGGCGGTGCCCACGTTGAGACTGGCTTGCACTATCACGGGGACCAACGAATTGGCCAGCACGTGCCGGAAGATGATCACCCGATCCGGCACGCCAATACAGCGGGCAGCCTCCACAAAGGCTTGCGAGCGGATACTGAGCACAGTGGCTCGGACCAGCCGTATGAAGGAGGGGATCGCGATAATTCCAACCGAGATGACGACATTCTGAAGGCCAACACCCAGCATTGCGGCGAGGGACAGCGCCAGCAGGAAACTCGGAAACGAAAGCAGAAGGTCGGCAAAGCGCTGCACCAGTAGATCGATCCATCCTCCATAATAGCCGGATATCGCGCCCAGCGGCAGGCCGACCGCAAGGCCCAGGCCGACCGCGAAGAATCCAATGACCAAGGAGAGGCGCCCCCCGTAGAGCAGGCGCGCCAGCAGGTCCCGGCCCAGGTGGTCGGTACCGAGTGGATGGGCAAATGACGGCGGGCGCAGGGCCTGCGGGAGTTGCTGGCGCACCGGGTCATAGGGCGTGAGGAGAGGGGCAGCCAGGGCAGCCACTCCCAGCACGAGCAGGATGAGCAGCCCGATCATGGCCGGCACATGACGGCGAAAGCGGCGCCACGCCCCTCCGTACAGCCCGGGTCCCCGATCCGGGTGTGCGCCGGCTCGCCTAACTGTAACGGATGCGGGGGTCGATATAGCCATACAACACATCCACGACCAAGTTCATCGAGATCACTAGGGCGGAAAATACCAGGACAATCCCCTGGATCATCGGGTAGTCCCGGGAGAAGATCGAATCGACTAATAGCAGCCCCATCCCGGGCCAGCCGAAGACGGATTCGGTGAGCACGGCGCCGCCCAGCAAGGCTCCGAACTGGAGGCCAACCGTGGTGATCACCGGAATGAGCACATTCCTTAAGACGTGGCGGTAAACGAGGACGCTCGCCGGCAAGCCCTTGGCACGCGCGGTCCGGATGTAATCCTGGCAAAGAACATCCAGGGTGCTGGCGCGGGTCATGCGCGTGATCAGGCCAATCGAATACATCGCCAGGGTAACCCCGGGCAGGATCACACTGGTGAGGCTATCTGCTCCGGCGGCAGGGAGCCAGCCCAATTTGACCGCGAAGAGCACGATGAGCATGAGCCCGAGCCAGTACACCGGCATCGAGACGCCGCACAGGGTGCCAAACGAGACCAGCAAGTCAAAAATGGAGTAGCGGCGGAAGGCAGCGGCGAGGCCCGCCGGCACGCCCAGGAGCGTGGCAATGAGCATGCTGACGACAGCAAGACGAATAGTGCGGGGCAGTCGGGCAAGCACCTCTTCCATTACCGGAAGCTGGGTGCGCGCCGATGTCCCCAGGTTCCCATGCACCAGGTCGCTCAGGAAGATGGCGTACTGGACCGTAAGAGGCTTATCCAGGTTCAGCCGCGAGCGCAGGAGCGCAACGTCCTGTTCGGTCGCCATCTCGCCGGCGATGACCCGTGCGGGATCCCCCGGCAGCAGCCGGATCATCAGGAAAATGATCGACGAGATGACCAGCAGGGTGACCACCCCTGCGATCACGCACCGCGAAAGATAACCGCTCACTTGACCGGTTCGGCGTACAGCGCATCGAACTTCTCGGTCGGATCGGACGAGATATTGGTGACCTTGGCCGAGTAGACGATCGGGAAGCGCTGCGTCCACAGGAAAAGCCAGGGGGCGTCGTCCCAGATGATCTTGTTCAACTGGCAGTACATATTCTCACGCTTCTGCGGATCGGTCTCCGCCAGCGCCGCACTGATCATCTCTTCGACCTTTGGGTCGGTGTAGAAGCTCGGCGCAGAGCCTTTCGGCGGGTGTTCGTCCTTGCTGAACTTCTGCATGGTGTGTGCTGCGTCCGGGTAGGTGGCGGCCCAGCCAAGGAAGGTCATGTTCAGCGTGTTCTCGGCCTGGGGCTTGCGGTACTGCGCTGTATAGGTCGGCCAGTCCGCCGTGGTCGGCTGGGCCTCCAGCCCGACGTCCTTCAGGAAGCCGGCGATGGCCTGGGCGGCCGGGAAATCCTGGACGTAGCGCCCGGTGGGCGATCCGAAGACTAGCTTGGTGCCGGGGGCAACGCCGGCTTCCTTCAGCAATGCCTTGGCCTTCTCGGGGTCATAGGGATAGGGCCCAGTCTTGCAGTAGCCGAACAGGCTCTTGTCGGTGGGCGAGTCCGCGATATCGGCGGCCCCCAGCAGCACATTCTTGATGATCTCTTCCTTGTTGACCGCGTAATTGATCGCTTGGCGAACCTTCTTGTTGTTGGTCGGGGACCTCGTCGTGTTCAACTCCACGAAGATCAGGCGATCGCTGGGCGCGAGGAGCACCTTCACGTTGGGGTTCTTTTGGAGCGCGGGTATGTCGCTCACGGGCGGCAAGATGATCAGGTCCGCCTGGCCGGCGAGCAGCAAGCTCTCGCGTGTGGCAGCCTCAGGCACGATACGGACATGGACGATGTCGTAGTAAGGCTTCTTCCCCCAGTAGTTAGGATTGCGCACGAGGCTGGCGTGGTCGCCTCTCACGTGTTCCTTGAAGACATACGGTCCCGTGCCGACCACTTGTGTCATGATCTTGTAATTCGGCGAGTTCTTCCGGATCGTGACCGGGGACACGATCCCGGCATTGGTGGCGGAGAGAGCCGAGAGCAGTGGGCCGGAGGGGGAGCCGAGGACAAACTTCACGGTCGCCGGATTCACGGCCACAATCTGCTTGATGGGCATATAGGGCGCGCGCGAGGGCAAGGGCAGCTCGGGATCAATCAGGCGCTCGAAGCTGGCCTTGACGGCATTGGCGTCGAACGACGTCCCGTCACTGAACTTGACGCCTTTGCGCAACTGAAAGATATATTCCTTCCCGTCTCTTGAAATCTTCCAGCTTTCGGCCAAGAAAGGGTGGACCTTGCCCTGCTGGTCAATGCGGACTAGTTTCTCGACCATGTAATCAATCAGGTTCCCGACCGTGGTGGTGGTGTGGCCGTGCGGATCCCAGGTATCAGGGTCAACCCCGACCACGATGCGGAAGGTCGCGTTGCCGCCACTGGGGTCGGCAGCCGCGACAGCGGCTGCTGGCGCAAAGAAGATGAGCAGCCCTAGCAGCACGATGAGACCGGAGGCCGACCGGCAAGATCTGCGCGTGAACATCGGAATCTTCTCCTTTCGATTGCTGTGCTTATGAGGTGGGAGGTGGAATTTGCTTTGGGGGCCGCGTGGCCATCCAGGTGCCGGGCCCGCCGGAACTTCGGCAGAACCCTGCGCGGGTCGGCTCCGCCGCCGCTCACGCCATAGCCTTGCACACGCGTGGAGTGTCCTGTACACCAACCGTGGGTGTCAAGGCAAGAATGGGGGGGTACCGATCTCCCGTGGATGGGCACCGGGCGGGCCACACTCCGAGGTGAGTCATGTTCGATGGGGCGTGAGAAAGTTCCAGAACCGGGAATCGGTTTCCGGATCGGGCGTGCCACGGTTGAGACCGTTCTCGATCGGCTCGGCCCCGCGTCCGACCGCGGGGCCTAGCCTAGTATTCCTTCAAGAGCTGGCGAGCGATGACCATTCGCTGGATCTCGCTGGTCCCTTCCCAGATCGTGTACACCTTGGCCTCGCGGTACATCCGCTCGATGGGAAAGTCCGTGCTGTAGCCGTAGCCCCCGTGGATCTGGAGCGCCTCGTTCGTCACGCAGACCGCCAGCTCCGAGGCCAGAAGCTTCGCCTCGGCCGCCTCGCGGATGATCGACCGTCCCTGATCCTTGAGCCAGGCCGCGTGGCGCAGCCGCAGGCGCGCCGCCTCGATTCCCGCCGACATGTCGGCCAGCTTGTGCTGCACCGCCTGGAGATTCCCGATGGGGCCGCCGAACGCCGTGCGCTGCTTGGCATAGCGCACCGCCTCCTCCATGGCCGCCTGGGCCAGGCCGAGCGCCTGGCAGCCGATGCCGATGCGTCCCGTGTCCAGGGAGATCATGGCGCGCTTGAATCCCTCCCCTTCGCCGCCCAAGAGATTCTCCTTCGGCACCCAGCAGTTGTCCAGGACCACCTCGCCCGTGGCCATGCCCCTGACCCCCATCAGGTGCTCCTTGGAGCCGGGCGAGAAGCCGGGCGTCCCCTTCTCCACCAGGAATAGCGTGATCCCCTTGTGCCCTTTGCTCTTGTCCACCGTGGCCACGACGACGGCCAGGTCGGCCAGCATGGCACAGGTGATGAACCGCTTGGTACCGTTCAGGACATAGCCATCCCGCTCGCGCTTGGCCGTGGTCTGGATGCCGGCCACGTCCGATCCCGCCCCTGGCTCCGTTTGGGCAATGATGCAGATCTTCTGGCCCGTGCCCATATCGGGAAGATACTTCTGCTTCTGTGCCTCGGTCCCGTTCCGCAGGATCATGTTCTGCATCAGCGTGCTGAGGAGCTGGATATCGGCGACCACAACCGAGGCCCGCGCCATCTCCTCTTGTGCGATCGCCCAGCTCACGATGTCCATTCCGGAGCCGCCATACTCGGAAGGCAGGGTCATCCCCAGGAGGCCCAGTTCCGCCATCCGCTTCCAGAGATCCCAGGGAAACTCGTCCGTCCGGTCGATCTCCGCCGCGCGCGGCTTGATCTCCTTCTCCGCGAATTCCCGCACCATCTCCTTCATCATCCGTTGCGCGTCGCTCAGCTCGAAATTCATGCCTGTCTCCTCTGGACTGCAACCGCCAGAACGCTCAGAACGTCAAATGTGCGCTGGCTGCAAAAGCACAAAGTTGCTTCTTGTGGTATGTGTGGCCCCCGAAATCGCGGCGGCTACACTCCCGCCGACCGCCGGTAGATCATCAGACCGTGCTCGCCCTCGCCGACCACCTCGTCCCGCTGGTTCAGCATCGTCACGTACTCGACCACGATCCCCCGATCCGGCTTCTTGGTCTCGCGCTTGCTCTGCACTTTGACTTTGAGGCGTAGCGTGTCTCCGATCAGGATGGGGGCGATGAACTTGTAGTTCCAGTAGAGCGACGCCATATACTTTGCCGTGCTGAACTCGGGAATCCGGAACTTCAAGCCCTCGGTCAGGGCCAGGCCCAGTAGGCCGTGGCCGATTCGGGTCTTGTAAGGCGTCTGCTTGCACCATTCCTCGTCGCTGTGCACCGGGCTCCAGTCCCCAGAGAAAGCGGAGAAGTTCACCACGTCCGTCTCGGTGATTGTGCGCGCCGGCGACTCGTACTCCTCCCCCACCCCCATATCTTCGTAATACCGGTCCATCGTCACTCCTTTCAGATCCACGCTTTTCAATTTCCGTCCCGAGGGCCCCACATTCGCTCTCTCACTCAGGGATCTCGTCTCCCATTCTCCCGTTCTCCCCCGCCCCTCTGCTCCTCTACTCCTCTGCCGCAATCATCTACGTCCAATCGGCGGCCAAACCCATTGGCTCTGTCCGAAAGATGCGGGCATCCATTGCCCGGCAATCGGCAGCCACCTGGAGCGGAAATCCGACCTTGGCGCGGATGTCTCGATCCACGTCGATCCCTGGAGCCACTTCCACAAGCTCCAGCCCCTTCCGCGTGAGCCGGAAGACACAACGCTCGGTGACGTACCAAACCTCCTGCCCCTGCTCGGCCCCCTGCCGACCGTTGAACGTGACGTCCTGCGTCTTTTCCACGAACTTCTGAAACCGGCCGTCCTGCGCGATGTGCACGCTCCCGGCTTCGATCCGGATGTTCAGTCCGCCCGCCATCAAGGTTCCGCAGTAGACCAGTTTCCGCGTGCCCATGGCGATGTTGATGAATCCTCCGGCGCCCGCCAGCACATGCGGTTGAGCCTTCAGACGGGTGACGTTGACGTTTCCGCTGCCGTCCACCTCGGCGAAGGCCAGACAGCCGACCATCACGCCGCCCCCGTCGATCAGGTCGAACTGCGCCGGCGAGTCGATGATCGCCTCGGGATTGTGCGAGGCCCCGAATGCGAATCCGGTCAGCGGCAGCCCGCCAACCGCCCCCTGCTCCACGGTGAAGTTGAGCTGGTCGAAGACTTTCTCTTCGAAGGCGATCTGCGGGACGAGTGAAGAGATGCCGAACCCCAGGTTCACGATGTCCCCCGGCCGAATCTGCATGAGGGCGCGCCGGGCGATGGCCTTCTCGGGCCCGAGGGGGACGGGCTCCACCGGAAACGCGGCGGCGCGGATCTCGCCGCTGATGGCCGGGTCGTAGGCAATACCCGTGTTCTGCCGCTGCTCCGGATCCACGACCAGTGCGTCCACCAGGATCCCCGGGACCTTCACTTTCTGCGGGTCCAGCGTGCCCGCCGCCACAACTCGCTTCACCTGGGCGATCACCTTGCCGCCGGAATTGTGCGCCGCCGTGGCCTGGGCCAGGACGGCCAGCGTGACCCCTTCGTGCTCCGTGGTGATGTTCCCGTTCACGTCCGCCGTGGTGCCCCGGATGATGGCAACATCGATGGGGAAGGCGCGGAAAAGGAGCCACTCCTCGCCCCGGAGCTGGATCACTTCGATGAGATCCGGCGGGGTCACGCCGTTCATCCGCCCACCGCGATCCCGCGGATCCACGAACGTCCCCAGGCCGATCTTGGTGATCACGCCCGGCTTCTTGGCGGCGATGTCCCGGTGCAGGTGCATCAGGACGCCGAGCGGCAGGTTGTACGCCTCCACCTGGTCGCCGAGGATCATGGCGTAGATCCTGGGTGCCGGCTTCGAGGCGGGTCCGTTCACGTAGGAGCCGCCGATCAGGCGCTTGATGAGACCAGGGTACGCCAGGTGGTCCAACCCCACTGTCCCGAAGGAATCCCCCACCGCCACTGGGAAGACCATGGTGAGACCCTTCGGCTCCCCGACGGCAAGAAACCTGGCCTCGATCCCGGCCAGCACCTTGTCGGGGACGAGCTGCGCCGCAGAGCTGCTGACCGTAACCGTGGCGCCGCTGGGGATGAGTTGCGCCGCCTCTTCCGGACTCAGAATCGATTTCCGCCGCTCATTCACGAGTGTGTCCCTTCTGTGTGCGAGACGCGCGACTATCCGGCGGCCGGTCGATGCCCCGCAAGACATCGCAGGCCTGCCGGACAACCAAGGCGGGGCCAGCACCCCTGGAGGAGGTGGCGTGTCAGCTCACGGCTGGCCCGCAGGTTTTCGAGGACGATGGTTTGGCGAGGCGGGCACGACCGACGAGGGGCCGCAGCTCTTCCATGATCTGTTCGAGCCAGCGCAGCCGCTGAGCCGGTGTCAGGGCAAGACCAAGCCGGACCTGACGGCGCCGGTGCCCGTCGTACCCACGCTCGAATCCTGGCGACTCTTTCGCCCCCATATTCTTGCCCGCGTCAGTCATTGAGATCGCCTTCTTGTGTCGTGTTCCTCCAGACCGACATCCGCAGGAACGCGCAGAAAGCCGGCGGTGACAAAGTGGATGTCGAAAGCGAAAGCGTGCCGTATCCGCTGCTGGCGCATGAGGGCGAAGCTAGTGGCATCCACAAAGCTAAACGGATGGTCCGTGAACCGCTCCAGGATCTCGTATGCCTGCCGCTCCACCTGTTCGGTCATGAACAGCCGCTCGATTCTTCGGCTCTGGGCGAGCATATCCAGAAACCGCTTGGCCTCGCGATAACCTCTGCTCACACGGAGCAGTGTATATGTCTCACCGATAACCAAGTTCGATGTCACGAGCGGCTGCCCAGCCGCAAGGAGTTGCGCGAAGGTTTCTCGGGCCGCCTTGTGGTGTGCATCGTCCGTGACCTGGACGGCGAACCAAGCCCCTGTGTCAACGAAGACGCGGCCCATTGTCACCGGTTCCGCCTTCGCTCGGTCGCCGCGAGGAACGCGTCGTGCCGAGCCGAAATGTCCTTCCTGCCCACGCGACCAGCCTGCCCAATCAGGGAGAGGAGCGGTTCTGCGCCGTCTCGCTCCACATGCTGAAACACGAGGTCCACTCCCTCTCGGACGAGCTTGGCCTTCGAGACGCGCATCCGGCGGGCAAGAGATTCCAACCGGCGATCCTGCTCCTCCGTGAGGAGGACCTGCACTCGAGTCATCTTCGGCCCCCATTTCTCTATGGTGTGTATTTCATGGTGATAGTTACACACTCTGGTTTAACTGTCAACGACCGCCATCTCCACGGGAGTCACTCTGAGTGGACCAGCCTCCAGAGCCGGCGCCCACCACCCGGTGATAGGTGTGCAAGAGGGCAAGTCAGGGCGTTCTCTGACCTCCCTCGCGAACTGGTTTGACGAGACGGGCACGACCGACGAGGGGCCGCAGCTCCTCCATGGTCTGTTCGAGCCAGCGCAGCCGCTGAGCCGGCGTCAGGGCAAGACCAAGCCGGACCTGACGGCGCCAGTGCCCATCGAACCCGCGTTATGGTTACGATCACGTCTTCGCGATTATTCGTGAAGAGTTAGACGGGTGGAGTCAGTCGAAAAATGGGCGCGACTAGAACACGAGGGGTCATTTCGGCTGCTCAAGCTGAGGTGCCCAGTTCGAGGGCTGCACGGCTCCCCGGAGAGGGCGAATCTGGGCAATGCTGTCTTCCCCCATTTCACAACTGGGCATCCTGAGAGACGAACCCAATCTTCTTGGCAAAAGCCAGTTCATGCACACCAATCTTTCCAGGAAACAGTCCGATGAAACCTGCTAGCAACGGCCAAATTAGCGCAACCACAGCAGGAAGCGGTTGGTGGTTGAAGAAAAGATAGATTGCACTTCCGATTGCGACCGGCCACTTGCCCCACACAACAGCGATGCACGCAAGATTGGCCATTGTCACGCTTACGAAGAAGTATTTGATTGGCGACCACAATGCTTCAAGAATCAGCACTGCCAACAAAACGAAATACCATGGAAAGAAGATGTATAGTGGAGGCGCAAATAACTGTGAAACAAACGCAGGGAAGGCATCCCATTCGATTGCTCTGATCCAACACCACCTCTTGATCTCTGCCTCAGTCCATGTTGAGAAATCCATATCTCAGTCTCCTGCGTGCCCAACGGCGAAATCAGCGGCGGCTGTAAGACGTCCGCTGAATTGCCTCGTTGGGCAATGCTTCTCATCCGCCTCCTTGTGTACTGTCAAGACCTCATTGCCTCTCTTCCCCCTATGCATGCCCGACCATAGCCTTAAGCATTGCGTGAATGCTTGGCCACATTTGTTGCCCCAGATAGGCAAGCTCAAGATGGCTGGGATTCATTCGTTGAACCCACGCGGGCAAATCTGTCACCGGGGAAGCAGATGCGAAGATGGCGCTCGCTCCTGGGTCATCAAGGGCAGGCCTGCCAACTTCGGTCCATCGGCTCAAGATTGCGCTGGCATTGATAGGTGCGAGAGCTGGACCAACCGTGCCTCCACATTTCGGACAAGTGAGTTCCCACTGTTCAGGGCGGATGCCGTGCTCTCGAACGAACTTGCGCACCGCCAAGGGGCTTTCGAGTTTCAATTGGCATTCGTTGAGGTAGCAGAGCAAGTGAAGCTCGCTCAGTTGGTCCAACGCGTTCTCTCGTTCTCTGTGGATTTTTGAGAGAGAAAAACGAGCCAGTAACCCTCTCTGCGGGGGAGCCCAAACGATGATATGTTTCGATGTCGACACTAGTTCTGCGGAAAGCTCAGCAATCCCGGCCATCATTCCGCCGACGCTTATAAGCGTTCGCTGAAACACCCATCGACCAGAACCCTTAGCCCATCGGGGATAGTAACCATTCTCACCAATGAATGGGATGCCGCTTGTCACTTTCTTCTCCCCTCATGCCTAACATGGTGCTGACCGGCCTGCGAAGTCAGCCCGCTCCGCCTGTTGTCAGGTGGATATGGGTTGTATCATCCCAGAGGTGACCAAGCGCCATTGTCGTTATGAAACCGACGGCTATATGGAATGATATCGTACCGTAGTTCGCGTTCCTTCCATACGTTTCCGACAATCATTCTGTCGTCCATGGAACTGAATACCACAATGTAGTCGATCAAACGCGAAATAAGAGCTTTCTTCTCTCCATCATCTGCGAGTTGCATGAGGGCAGATGGATGGACTTCGCCAGAAATTTCCTGCAAGGAAAGAATAGTGTCGTAGCGGCTTTGTTTGTATTTCGGGAATTTGCTTAGCCCATGTTCGATGGCATGCCAAAGACTCTGAACCGCACGACACTTCTGGTCATCAGGCCTTCCCGGGATTCTGCCGATGGTGCCGTTCGCGTCGGGGTGGGAGCCCCCGCATATGAGAAGGACTCTACGACCCTTGTACACAAGATTCTTGGATTCATCAATCTTGAGTCCTGGGGCGTTCTTTATTATCCATGGGGTCACAGTTTCTACAAAACGCCGTGTTGCCTGTTTTCTCAAAGAATCGATGAGAGCATCAGGCGGAACCAAGATGTAGTACCGATCCGAAGGGAGTCTGCCTTTGCAGCGCTCGGCTATTTCAGAAACGATTTCAAATGACCGGACGACGTAGGTTATCTGGCCGCGAAACGCTTCAACTATGGTGTGTTCAACTGCAAGCGAACGCTGCCCCTCCATGTTGTTCGTCAGGATATAGTCCACTTCCTTCGTCTGAGACGTATCCTCGTCAGGAGAACGGCGGTATCGGTAAGTCATTCCTGTAACAAAGGGCATTATTTGAAGTAGAGCCTCGATTGCGTTGATTTCATTCTGCCGTTTCACGCTTATTCTCTCCCTGCGACGTGAAGGTCTGCTTTGCCCAACAGTGATTAGACCGATCCGCATAAGAACCTATATATGGCATTGAGTCTGCATAATGATCCATTCGCGGAATCCGGAGAGACTAAGAAAGAACGTAGGGTTACAGAAGGGGACCGACGAAGTCGGGATTTTATCCGGATCCTCATAACATTCCCCGGTGACAAGAGGGAATCCGAGCGACCCGCCAGAGAAAGAGTACTGTCTGCCTCGTGAGCTGTCAACCACAACGCCCCCGTCTCGGTAACACGGGGGGGCTATGAATACATGAGAAATGTAATGTCGAAAAAAATCTCTTGACACGTGTCTTATTGTCTTTTATAAGAATGTCTCTGTGACATTCACTTTAACAGTGGGAGGACGCCATGGAACCGAAAGATCTGGTGAAAGTGTGGGCGGCCCCGGACAACACGAAGCTCACTCCTCGGCAAATATCTATTCGTCTCCCCCTGCACGTGGCGGCGAAGATCTCGGCGCTGTGTGAAATGTTCCCCATGCGCACACGGACGGAGATCATTGGGGATCTGCTGTCCACGGCGCTGCATGGGGTGGAGCAAGGGCTTTCGAAGGAACCATATCTGGAGGAAAGGGAGGAAGTGGACCAGGCAATGGAAGCGGCTGGGGACCCACGAATTGTTGAGAACGTAGCGTGGGGTGATCGGAACCGCTACTACCAGCTTGTGATCAAATACGAGAAGGAATTGGGGGCAGAAGTGAGTGAGGGCGACCAGAGCGCCGGGGCCTTGGACAAGTCCCAGACACTTCATCCCCCGGTGCAGTCACACACGAAGCGAGCGCCGCGGGGGGAAGGCGCGAGCACACCGGCAACCTCAAAGGTGAGGCCGCCTGCGGTCCCGAGCGGCGACAAACGGAGCCGCAAGCGCGGGACCGCAGGCGGCCGTCGGTCGCGGTGACTGACTGACGGAGTATCGACGAATGACCGAACAGCGGTAGGCGGTGGGTGTGAGGTTGGGAACGTGGTTGAGAGGGGGTGAGAAAAGTGGGATCACGGTCAAAGGGGGGCCATGGGTGCGGATCGGGTGGCGGCGCGTTGCGGGCGTTGATGGAGAGTGCCGTCCAGTACGCGGGGCCGGGGGGCATCATGATGACGGTGTGGACCCCCGCACGTGAATTGACGAGGGAGGATTACGAGGAACTGCTGAGGTATCTATTGGAACGCTGGGGCGCCAGCTTCGCGGGGAGTATTGCATCGGGACGCTAAACGTAAGCGGCCCCCTGGAAGTGGTCAGACTTCCGGGGGGCCTGGGGGGGGTGGGCATGGTGAGCGAGTCACCAAGCTCACCGCGTGAGACTGAGTGCGGCGCACCGTCCCACGAGGATGAGCCTAAGAGAGATTGCAGCGAAAGTCAAGCCGGGACCGAATCGGGTGGAGGTGGTCCCGAGAGCACCCTGGGGGCCGGGGCCGCAGGCCCCGCTTCACTTGATAAAGATAGTCATAAGTCGACACGTCTACCCTGGTCCCGTCGTCAGCGGCGTGTCTATCAGCGTGTGCTGTCCCTGTTGACCTATTGGGGTGCCCATAGCTTTGTGGGGCGATGGGTGATGCTATCCACGGCGCCAGGTGGGGACGCGGACAAGCTCGCGAATCATCATGACCGGCTGTTGAAACTGATCGAGCGCGAATTCGGTTTCGTGGGTATCCAGCATTTCTTTGTGCGGACCGATGAAGGCCACGGGGTGTTGCATTGTCTCTGGGGGTATCGAGGCCCCGGGACGTTCTATATCCCGCAAGCGTGGCTGTCGAAACAATGGAAGCGCATCCACGGAGCGGAGGTGGTGTGGATCAAGAAAGCGCGGCTGGGGAACCGGGGGCGGCGAGGCCTGGGGCGGTATCTGGTGAGTCAGTATGTGGCGGGGCAATCGGCGTTGGTGTCCACGGGGTGGTCGTGGAAGAAGACCTTCGGTTTCCCGTACGTCAAGGTCTGGGCGCGCTTTCGGAAGATGCTGGCGGGGCGGCCGTACCGCGAAGTGGTGGAGCGCTGGTCGCAGGTGATGGAGGGCAAGGAAATCCTGCTGCCGGATGGCCGGTTGTACCACTTGGGCAACCTGGGGGACATCGTCGGCTTCTCTGCTTGGGGTAAGTCTCGGAGGGGAAAACGTGTGGCCCCGCGACTCTGGGAAGAGGTGCAAGTGTTCGACCAAAGGCTCAGAGATACGCAACCAGTCCGGATCGTGAAATCTGCGACTTCCTAGCGGGGCAAGCGTGGCGTGGTGAGCGGGTGAGAGACGTGAGGCAAGAGCGTGGCCGTGGATCAGCATAGAGGCGGGAAACCGCCAGAGGAAACCGGGGTGGCCGTGCCTCTTGACGGCTGGGTGATTCCCCCGCATACTTGCCCCACGCGAAGACGTGACCGTAGCCCGGACGGGAGGACCGAGGCGATGGCACAACGAATGGTGGATCTGGTGGAGCAGTTCTGTCAGTACCAACGGAAGCAGCGGGGAAAGGCCGAGGGCGGCGTGAGCACGTATCGCTGGATGTTGGAGCAGTTCCTGCGCTTTGTGCGAGCCCGTGAGGGGCGCTTGGCGCGGGTCGAGGATCTGAATATGGCCATG
The DNA here is from genome assembly GCA_963727695.1 of uncultured Methylomirabilota bacterium. Classification (GTDB taxonomy): domain Bacteria; phylum Methylomirabilota; class Methylomirabilia; order Methylomirabilales; family 2-02-FULL-66-22; genus 2-02-FULL-66-22. The sequence goes on from CAVSHW010000047.1 coordinate 17,613, forward strand.
CTGCAAGCGTGGCTGGATGAGATGGCGGGGTCGGATCTCTCAATCAATACTCTGCGCTGTCGGCTCGCGGCGGTGTCCAGTTGGTGCAATTGGCTGGTCAAGCGGAACGTGCTGATGGTGAATCCGGTGAGTAAGATGGATCGGCCCCCGCGTCAGTGGACGCCCCCGGCGGTGCCCAGCGCGAGCATCATGGATGCGCTGATCGCCGCCGCCCAGGAGCGCAAGCGTCCTCGGGATGTGGCGCTGTTCCTGCTCTTACGGTACACCGGGATGCGGCGCGAGTCGGTGGCGACCTTGCGCGTTGGGCAGCTTGACGGCGAGTGGGGACTGCGGAACGTGCGGGTCAAAGGCGGCAAGGTGCGGGACGTGCCCGTTCCTGGCTCGGTGATGCGGTTCCTGGGGGAATACGTCCAGACGGTGCTGGAGCCCCTACAGGGAGCAGTCACCCCCGACACGCCCCTTTTCTGGTCGTCCTGGGGGAAGCGGGGAATTGGCCGCACGCGGGCGCCGATCACTGGCAAGAACATCTGGCGGTTGTGCAAGGTGTATGGAGCGAAGATCGGGTATCCCACTCTCAAGCCGCACGATCTCCGCCATGGTGTCGCGATGGAAGTCCTGGGGGAGCACGGGAACCTGGAGGAAGTCCGGGCACTCCTCGGGCATGCGCGGATCGACACAACGCAGGTCTATACAAGCATCCGGCCAGCCCAGTTGAAAACGGCGGTTGCGTTCTACGATGAGCGGGCGTTGCGGGTGCTGGGTGGGGCCGAAAACAAAAGAGGGTTCGAGGAACAATCGGGTGTTCTTGAAACCCGGGTAGCGTAACTATCGGCGAGTGTTGATTGGTGTCCCCAGCGGGATTCGAACCCGCGTTCGAATCCTGCCGGCTCTTTCGCCCCGATATTCTTCCCCGCGTCAGTCATCGATCCGGGAAGAGGATCGTCCGCAGGGTCGTGCGGTCGGCCACCATCTGGAGGGCGGTGCGGAGCTCCGACATGGGAAGGCGTCCCGTGATGAGATGCTCGATGGGCACTTCGCCGGCGATGAGCTGCCGGACCGATTCCGCCACGTCCACAGGCGTGTGGTGGTAGATCGGCTGGATGGCGATCTCGTTGTAGTGCAGATGGCCGATGTCCACCGCCAGGGTCTGTCCCGGGGCCACCCCACCGAAAGAGACCAGAGCGCCGCCGCGGCCCACCAGACCGAGCGCCTCCCGATGCGTCTCCACGGCGCCGATCACCTCGATCACCACATCGGCGTCGGGCCGGCCGATGGCGGTCTGGAGCGCCTCGCGGGACGAGCGATCGGTCGTGTTGAGCGCATGCGTGGCCCCCATGGCCTCGGCCACCCGCAGTCGGCTGTCCAGACGATCCAGCGACACGATGACGCAGTCCTTGCCGTAGCGCCGCCGCAGGGCGTTGACCATGAAGAGCCCCATGGGCCCCGCGCCGAAGACGACCACGACGTCGCCCGGCGTGACCGGGATCCTTCGCACCGCCTGGACGACGCAGGCGTACGGCTCGGTGAAGACCACCCGCTCCAGGTTGGTGTCCTCGGGGACGGCGTGGAGGTTCACACGGGCAAGCCGCCTGGGGACCAGGATGTACGGCGCAAAGGCCCCGTTCAAGTACTGGATCGTCTCACACATGCTCGGGTGGCCGCGTCGACACTGCCGGCAGACCGAGCCATCCACGGCAAGACAGGGGGCGGAGTTCGCGGCGGCCACCCGCTGCCCGGGACGCCAACGCCCTCCGGTGTCCGGCCCGACCTCGACGATCGTCCCCGCCCACTCATGGCCGAAGAGGCCCGGTGTCTTGATCATGGGATGGAAGCCGCGGAGGAACACCTTGCGATCCGTGAAGTCCACCGAGGCCACGTCCACGCGCACCAAAACCTCACCCGGTCCGGGCACGGAGATCGGCACCTCCTCCATCCGAATGTCCTCGGGCCCATAGAGCACGGCGGCCCGCATGCGACGATTTCGGGGGAGCGTCGGGGCAGAAAACTCGGCTGTTGGTGTCATGGATGGAAGACCACCTTTGTGGCTTGGCCGCCCCGCTGGAGTCGCACCCCCTCGTCAAACGCGCTCAGCGGAAGCCGATGGCTGATCAGCGGCCCGACCCGGACCCGACCGCTCGCCAAGAGCGCGAAGGCATCCGCCAGGGTTGCCGGGCTCGATGAATAGGTAGAGAAGATCGCCAGCTCGCGATGGTACAAGTCAAGGAAGTCCACGGCCAGGTCTGGACCGTCCGCGGCACCCGCGAAGATGTTGATCCGGCCGCCGGCTCGAACCCACGCCTGGATGTCCTTCAGGATCCGTCCGGTGACGACGGTGAGAATGGCTCCGTCGACTCCCGAGCCGTCCGTCAGGTCAGCCAGCGTCCTCCCCAGGTCTTCCCGGGCCGGGTTGATGACTGTCCGGACACCCAGGGTCGTGGCCAGCGAGAGCCGCGTGCCGGCGATGTCCACCACGATGGGGTCCGCCCCGCGCGCGAGCAGGGCCTGCGCGATCAGGATTCCCATCCCGCCGCCTCCCAACACGGCGATTCGATCGCCCGGCAGCGCCTGAGAGCGGTCGACAGCCCGCACGGCGCAGGCCAGCGGCTCCACAAACGAGGCCTCCTCGAAGGACAACCCCTCGGGGAGGCGGAAGGTCACCTGCTCCGTCTGGGGCCGGGGGACACGGACCAACTCGGCAAACCCGCACGGATCGATCTGCGTTGTCTTGAACTGCGGGCACATGGACTCGCTGCCGTGCCGGCAAGCCCAGCACGCCCCGCACGGGACATGATGCGCCGCCGTCACGCGGTCCCCGCAGGCGAATCGTGTCACCTCGGGGCCGATCGCCCGCACGACGCCGGCCAGCTCGTGGCCGAGCCTGACGCCCGCCGCAGTCTCGGGGTGCGCCAGCTTGGCCAGGTCCGTCCCGCACAGCCCACAGGCCCGCATCTCGACCAGGATCTCCCCCGGCCCGATCTCGGGCGGGGACACCTCGGTCAGGCCGAAGCCACCGGAGGGGAGGGGCAGGATCGCCTTCATGGTCTATCCGGTTCCACGCGGTCCACGACCCGGGTCATGCCGGGAGGCTTGGGTCACCACGGATCGCGCAAGGAGTTTTTAGGAGCCGTTACGAAATAACTTGTCCGTCTATTGGAATTTCGTTACGGCTCCTTATGCCGTTCCTGAAATTTCTCCGGTCAAGTTATTCTTTGACAACGGCTTACCGCATCTGAGGAGGACGGGCGGCCCGGGGCGTCTTCTCCGGATCGGCCTTCGCCGCTTTCGTCGCGGCGGCGATTGTGATCTCGTCCGGGTCGAGTGTCCGCTTCCGCAACCCCTTGAAGGGAAGCGACCGCGCCATCACCTTCTCCTTGCAGTTGGCGCACCGCCAGCCCAAGCACAGGCCGTACTTCTGCCAGATCCAATCCGCCGGGTACATGCGACCTCCGCATTTCCGACAGATCTTGGGCCCCGGCTCGCCGGTCCAGCGGGGGGTCGCCGGCTGTGCTTGCAGCGGCGGCTTCTCGGCGCGGCGAGGTCGGCGTCGACGGGCGCGCCCCTGACCGCTCTTCCCCTCTCCCGGTTGCGTCATACCATTCCTTTCACGGACGCGTCATCGGCGCCGGACGCCAGCTCATTCTCGCGACGAGGCGGCCCCTTGCGCCGCCCGGCAGGCCGGGCACGGACAGATATCCCGCAGGTACGCAAAGGCGTAGATTCCGCTGTCGTGACCATCGCTCCAAGAGAAATTGATCGCGTAACGGCCGACCGGCTTGACCTCGTTCGCCTGTACTTCCCCGATCTTCATGACGGGACCGCTCAGAACCGTGAGGCTGGGAAGCGCGTTGGTCGTGCGGCTGCGCTGGTCGTTGCAGAGAGCGCACGGGCACCCGGTGCGAAGCAGGTCAAAGGGGTACACGCTTTCGTGGCCGTCCTGCCACCGGATATGCATCTCACGCTGTTCACGGTTGACCGCGATGTCGGCGGGGTCCGTCGAACGCATCTGAGCCATGGCCGATTCCGTTGTCGGCACGCGCGCCTTCCCCATGCGTCAGATTTCGCCGGCCGGCCGGGGCGCCGATCCCGCGGCTGCCTTCGGCTTTCGGCTTCGCCGACGCTTCCTTTTCGCCTCGCCTTCCGAAGCTGTCGGCTGCTGGGCGGGTCGCGGATGCGATGGTCGCGCGCCCGGTCCGGAGCTCGTCCGGCGCTGCGGGCGACGGTTTGACGATGAGGTGGACTCGGCCGGGCGCCGTCTCGGCGCTGCCGCCTCGGCCGCGCTGCGTGGTGCGGGCTTCAAAAACAGGTCGTCGCCGGGCCACTCGACGGGGATCTTGTGGCCGATCAGCTCCTCGATGGCGGGCAGTCCCAGCACACACGCCTCGTCGGCCAGGCTGATTGCCTTGCCCGAGGCGCCCGCGCGCGCGGTGCGTCCAATTCGATGCACGTAATCCTCGGCATCCTGCGGCAGATCGTAATTGATGACGTGCGTGACCCCCTCGATATGCAGTCCCCGCGAAGCCACATCGGTCGCGACCAGGATGTGCAGGCCGCCCTCCTTGAAGGCCTGCATGACCTTCGACCGCTGCCGCTGGTCCACATCGCCGGTGATGGCCCGCGCATGGTAGCCCTGGCGTATCAGCCGCTCGGTCAACCGCTCGACTTCGTGCTTCATGTTGGAGAACATCAGGATCCGCTTCCCCTTCTCGCGTTCCAGCAGACCCAGGAGCAGCGGGAATTTCTCTTCCCGCGAGACATGGTAGAGGATTTCTTCCACCCCCTCCACCGTGACTTGTTCCGGCGTCACCGCCACCATGGTGGGGTTGTTCATACTCTCGTAGGCCAGCTCCAACACCTGCTGGCTGAGGGTGGCGGAGTACAGAGACGACTGGCGTTTCTCGGCCGGGGGCAGGTGCCGGACGAAGTAGCGAATGTCCTTGATAAATCCCATGTCGAACATCCGGTCCGCCTCGTCGATCACCAGAACCTCGACTGCGTTCAGGTCGTACACCCCTTGCTTGAAATAGTCGATCAGGCGGCCGGGGGTCCCGACGAGAAGATCCACTCCCGCGCGCAGACCCTCGCGCTGCTTGTGGTAGTCCACGCCCCCATAGACCACCTGCATGTCCAGGCCGGTCTCCCCTCCGAGCAGGCATGCGTCGCTGTGAATCTGCACCGCCAACTCGCGCGTCGGCGCGATGACCAGCGCACGGGGCGCGGCCACTCCCTTGCGCCGCCGATCCGGCTCTCGCAGTAACCGGGTGAAGATGGCGATCAGGAAGGCCGCGGTCTTGCCGGTCCCGGTCTGGGCCTGGCCCGCGATATCCCGCCCCCGCAGGGAAATCGGCAGCGTCTCTTCTTGGATGGGAGTGCAGGTCGTAAAACCGGCGGCCTGGATGCCTCGCTGGACGGAATCCGGAAGGTCGAGAGAAAGAAATTCCATCGTCATGGCTGAATGAAGAACACAGGTAACCTTTCGTCGGGGCGAAGCGGCGGCGCGCGCACCGGATCCGCCGTGGTGAGCTGGCGCGGACTTCTGTGTGACGTCCGTCTTTAGCTCTTAAATGCACGCATGAATTGTTAGTACCAGCTTACACTCGCAAAGGCGATCCTGTCGAGGAGTTTTGTGGTCATCGGC
>CAVSHW010000048.1:0-68412 GCA_963727695.1 uncultured Methylomirabilota bacterium
GCTGCCACCGTGATGCCCGTCAACGCGGGCCGCTTCCTTCAACTCCGACGGAATGGTCTGGAGAGCCGCCAAGAGAAGGATCACGGCCATGGGGTCGAGCCCCACACGTTCACCCCAATCAGGCTCAGAAGCGCGAACCGCGTCTCGCCGAAGACGCTCGCTTCCCCACTCCCAGCGCCTCGAGGATATAGATGCCCGGCCCGAGTCGGCGTTCAGCAGCCACCCCACAACAGGGCGATGATGGTCTGGACACGACCCAGGGAGAATGATCAGCGCGCGGAAGACCGCCCGGCACTTGACTGGCTGGTTTATAGAACCGCCACGCCGAGACTGAAGGGCAGCACGACCACGAGCGAGCCAAACACATAGGTGAGCAACTACGCTAGGTTGTGCCAAAACGCCGGATCGGCCAGGAGGTGCGCATAATTCCCGAAGCCGATGAACGCGACTCGCTGGAGATACCGGGTCCGGAAGAGACTCAGATAGAAGGCATAGAGAATTGGATACAGGGACACGCCGGCCGCTAGGGCGATCGCGGGCAGCATGAAGAGGTACGCCTGCGCGTGGCGTCCCCGAAGCCCCGCGCGGCATAGGCTCTTAACGATTCCGTAGCCAATCGCTCCTCTGCACGCCACGCCGGGGAGTTCACTTGGGAGCCTCAACGGTGACCGGAGGCGATGCAGTGGATTCCCGCAAGATCAACTCGGGTTCAAACCAGACCTCACGGTTGATTTCTTCTCCCGCGATCAAGCGAAGAATCATCTCGGCGACGGTCACCCCCATCTGGCGAATCGGCAAACGCAGGGTCGTCAAGGCCGGGTTCATAAACGACCCCAATTCAATCCCGTCGAAACCAACAATCGAAATGTCTTTGTGGGACCTGCAGGCCGAGGTTGCGCGCGGCCCGGATGGCACCCATGGCGATATGATCGTTGACCGCGAGGAGCCCCGTAGGACGACTTGCCGTGCGGAGAAGCCGTTCGGCGCACGACAATGCGCCGGCGACTTGTGCGTCTCCGTGAAGCGTCATGTCGTTCGCAACCGTGATGCCGTGCTCCAAGAAGGCTTGGCGATACCCTCGCATGATGTCGTGCGACGTCGTAGATTTCCGGGGCCCCAAAATGACGCCGATCCGTCGATGTCCCAATTGGATCAAGTGATTCGCGGCCATCCAGCCGCCTTTCAGGTAGTTGATCCGCGCCGCCGGCAACGGCGCATCGAACCGACCCAACACAACAACAGGGACCCCGTAGGCCGGGAGCACGTCGAAGGGTTGCGGTCCGGACACTCCACCGCCGACGATGAGCACGCCGTCCACTTGCTTCTCGCGCAAGACCCCGACGTATTCGGCCACAGTTGCCGAATCGCGGTCGGTGTTGCAGATGAAAATCGAATATCCCTGCTTCCGGCATACCTCTTCTACGCCACGCAAGATTTCACCGAAGAAGGCATTCGCGATGTCGGTGATCAGTAATCCGAGCGTATCGGTCCGTTCCCCCAACAGGCCCCGCGCAAGCGCGTTCGGCCGGTAGTCTAACTCCCTGGCCGCCTTGATCACGCGCTTGCTCAGGCTCTCGCCCACCCAACGTGGGACCTTGTTGAGAACACGGGAAACCGTCGCGATGGAAACACGCGCCTTGCGGGCGACGTCTTCGATCGTCGCTGAGTCTCTCCGGTTGGCCCTTGATTGCGCTTGGGGTGCTTCTTTGTTGCCGCTCTCACGATCACGCTAACATCTCCGCGGATCACCTCACCACTGACAGGAACATCTGGCTTGCGAACAAACCCCAAGGACCCCTCCTCACACCAATGGCGCCACGGCGTTCTTTGGGCAAGATAGGAAAAGCAGGAAGTGCGTGATTTGCTGCTAACCGCATCGTTGATCTCGATGTAGTAATGATTTTCCCTGGGAAATCCTTTTCCATGGAAAAGCTTTTCCTGACATTTTATTCAGGCGCGCGCTATTGTCAAGGGAAGAAAATCACCGACGCGGAAGGGAGGATCGCTGGCCGGAAAGCGCAAGGAGCAGCTCGATCCCGATCGGCAGGTTCTGGTCGCTCACGATGCTGGCCGCCGTGGGCAGGAAACTGGCGCCCCCGATCCCTGGAGAAACCGGAAGGCCACCGCCACGGCTGTGCTATCGATGAAATACATCAAGAGGCTCAACCCGGCGGCTGCAAAAATCAGGAAGCGTCGCATGATCCAGTTCCCGTCTACTCGTTTTCGCCCGCCGACCCGTTCAGTAGAAACTGTCGACGACAGCAAGAGTCAGTCCCTTTTTGGGATCCGCCCCGTGCCCTTTGCATGGCAGACGGCGTACAGGGTGTCACGCGGGGGCCATCGCGGATCCTGCGCGATCGGCCCCGATCCTCCCTCGCTCCATCCCGCAGAGCATCACTTGGTGCAGCGTGCGGATCGAAGATTCCGGACGAAGAGCGGAAGGCGTCGAGACGGGGCTGGCGGGGTGGCGAAATAGACTTCCGTCACTTGTTCTGCTTCGCAAGGTCCCGTATTACGTCCTACGCTTGTTAGGTCCGCGGCGTTCTCAGCCGACCGCGGCGAGCCTCTCGATCGGTTCAGCGGGCCGGCTCCGAGCGAGGTCATACGCGGTCTGGAGGTTGATCCAGAACTCCGGCGTGGTGTCGAGCGCCTGCGAGAGGAGCCACGCGGTCTCCGGCGTGATGCCGCGCTTGCCCCGGATGACTCGTTGATGCGCTGGACCGGGACGCCGAGATGCGCGGCGAACGCCACCTGAGAGATGCCGAGCGGAGTCAGGAACTCCTGGCTCAGGATCACGCCAGGATGCGTGGGGATACGGTGGTCAGGAATCATGGCGAACCTCCCTACTTGTGGTAGTCGATCAGTCGGACCGCGTGGGCGTTGTTGCCCTCCCAGCGGAAGACGAGCCGCCACCGCTCGTTCACCCTGATCGAGTGATATCCCTTCAGGTTACCCTTGAGGGCCTCGAGCCGATTGCCGGGTGGAGACCGGAGGTCGAGCGGCGCGGCAGCACCGTTGAGCATGTCCATCTTGACCAAGGCGAGACCCACGATATCCGGCGGGAACCTTCGCGCCCGACCGGTGGGCCGGTTGTGGTACAGGTCCTCTGTCGCGCGGTCTCCGAACGAGATGATCATCGAGCCTCCTTGATTCAGGCCAACTAATTACTTTCCCGGTTACCGTGCAAGCGGGAATCACGGAGGGAAGGGGGGCGTAGCAGGTGTAGTCCACTGAGTCAACAACCTCCCCCATTACGAACGAAGGGCGGAAGGCATCGAGACGGGGCTGGGGGGCATAGCGAGGATAGGCTACCGTCACTTGTTTTGCTTGGCAACGTCCCGTATTCACTGACGGCGCATCACGACTCACGTGCCGTCGGCTCCAGTTGATGTTAGGCCGATTGTATGCCTATGGATTCTTGCGACCAACAATCACGTGAACTACGTCGGGATACCACATCCCGATGGTGTTCTCCTGGATCGATTCGACATCGGTGGGTATCTGTGCCACCGGAAGGCGGTCGCGATGGTATTCGCAATGTCAACGTCGGCCTTGCCGTGAACGGTGATAGCGACACGGCCCGGCAGATCGTTAACAGATGTCTTGATGGGTTCTGACACCTGGGCGCCCGCATCCAGGACAAACACGCCAACTCGGTCCGCGTAGTCACAACTCTCGCCATCCATCATGCGGCATGCAAACGCAATCGGGCGTCCCTTCAGATTCGCGAGGACTGGCAACATCTTCGTGCGCTGTTCCTGGGACAAATGGCGCGGCGCCGTTCTTTGATTGAGGTCTGACAGTTGCCGTTCCGTGGAAATGTGATCCAGAGCCGAAAGGAGCAAGCCTACGACCAACAGGACGAGGGCCACGACGTCAAGGTGGTAATCCCCGACTGCAGGATAGCGCGACTTGACTGTCCCTCGGGATAAACCTACCGAAAGCAGCCCGCCGATCAGCGCGATAAGCAGTCCGACCCAGAACATTCGATGTCTTTCGGCCTAACGGAGCCGCGGCTCAGCAGGGGACGGGCACGCGAGCGTGCTCGCGGGACCGGCCATCCGCTGCAGCCGCTGGTTGGCCCGGCGCGGAGCGCCGGGACAGGCAGCGGATGGGAAGACGCGGCTCCGTTGGCGCGGCGCGAAGCGTCCGCGCCAACGTCGGCGGTGACTGGCGGTGAACCCGCCGCGGGTTCACCGTACATGTCCACCGCATTGTTGGGGCTCATATTCTGATCATTTTCTTAAATTGCGCCAGAGAGTTGTAGAAAACTACTGTCCGTGCTTCTAAACGCTCAACCTCCTTCCAGATCACACCGAGTTTGAGAACGCGAGACTCAGCCATTCCGTACGTCGTCTGGTCGGTCGAGGCGAACTCGCCATCATCGGCGCCGACATTGGTGCATTTAATCAAATTAGTAAAGCCGATGAAGTCAGATGCATCGGGCCCATAAAGATTCTCGGCGATCTCTCTGGTATAACTCCAATAGGGCCAGCTTAGCGTCCCAAAGCGAATCCGCAACCATGCCAGTCGGATCAATCATTCCCGAAGGTAGTATTTCGCCCGGCGTTCCACGATGCGGCTTACCAACGAACAGAATGCGTTCAACGCTGTCAGAAAACCTCTGGCCAATCAGCCAAGGCAATAGAGGATGCCGAATCTGAGCGTCGCATTGTTCGCAGACTGGATTGGCCAAGAGGCGCAACTCGCGCTCGAACAGTAGTTTGAAAACGGTTCGGGTACCGTTATTCATCGGAATGCGGCCCAACTACGGCTATATGGTTTCTCAAATAGGGGACGCTGCCACATACGTCACCTTCTGAGGAGAGGTACCCACTCCACGGACCTCGCAGCCCCGCGCGCCGCCGCTCGATAGACCGACTGCGGTGCCAACCTCAGCACCGGAGCCAGTCGACGCCCTGATTGGCCGGAAACAGGGTCTTCCTTTGCGCGCTTTGCGCTCTTCGCGGTTCAACTGCAATGGTTGGGCTGAAAAGCTTGGGCAGTCGCTGTCCCGCTGGCGGGGCAGACGGTGAAGGGAAGGTGATCGTCGCTGGCGTGCCGGGGGTTGCCGTGGGCATTGGGAACCCCTCCGAGCGCAGTAGGGACTGGTGCCAGGATCTGGTCTCTTCTACGCCTGCGGAGGAGGCAAGTCAATGGGTTTCCGGCCGGAGGCGCCTGCGGACTGCTTCGACGTTTCGTACAAGTCTTCTGGCCCGCACCGCAAAAAGCCGGCAAACACCTGACGGGCTTTGGTAGAAGGCCATTCGGTCACGCGGGCACCGCGAAGAGCTCATCGAGTTCCGGAATAGCTTCGCCATGGTCGAGGCGATCGGCGATCACACGCAGGGCAAGGGATTGAACTCTCGCGATGGCCTCTTCGCGGGTCTCCCCGTATATCATGACCCCGGAAAGCTCGGGCACCTCGGCGATCCAGCGTCCGTCGTTTTCACGCTCGATTTCGATCTTCATTCTTTCGCCCTCCTGATACTGAAGCCTGCTTCTGGTTTCTTCTACTCCGGCGGAGGGGGCAAGTCAACGGGTTTCCGGCCGGATGCGCCTCCACGGACCGCGCTGACCGAACACGGCGGCTGGGCGACAGAGGAACTCAATCCATCCGGATGTATCGACAACGTTCACGCCCGGTCCTCTTTGTCCCGCTTGAACCGGGGGTCAAGCCCCTTCAGGAAGCCTCGCATGCTGCGCATCGGGCGTACCGGGATCAACTCGATGCGGTCGCCAAGAGTGATCACCTGCATGCGCTCGCCCGGATGGATGTTCATCCGCTCTCTGACGGAACGCGGAATCACGACCTGATATTTGGGAGATACTGTTACAACGTCCATATTGTTTTCCTTCTTGTAAAACGTATATCAGATCGATCAGCTAGACGCCAATACCTTCCTCTATACGCGCTTGGACGGGAACGCCGTCACAGACCCAGCTTCGCAGCGATGCGGGCGAAGAAGGGGTCGGCGGGCTCGTCGATTCGGAGCCATTCGGGCGAGGCTGACTCTACCGGGCCCTGGTTCACGACGACGACCTGGCCTCCGGCGTACTCGGGCAGCGAGGCCGCCGGATGGACCGTCAGCGACGAGCCGATCACGAAGAAGAGGTCGGCCTGGCCGGCGACGCGCGAGGCCTCGGCCATGCCCTGCACCGCCTCGCCGAAGAAGACGATGTCAGGTTTGACGATGCCGCTACAGGAATCGCAGCGGGCGATCTCTTGGTTCAGGACTTTCGCCTTGAGTTCTTCGTACGCGTACGCCCTGCCGCATGTCCGGCAGTGGCCGTACCGGACGCTGCCGTGGACTTCGATCACGCGCTTGTTGCCCGCTTTCTGGTGCAGCCCGTCGATGTTCTGCGTGATCACGGCGTCCAGCTTTCCGCGCTCCTCCAGCATCGCCAGGAACCGGTGCGTGAGCGTGGGCTGCACCCGCTCCACGAGCTGGACGAAGTCCCGCGCAAACGCGAAGAAGTAGCTCGGGTCGCGGTCGAAGTAGTTGATGTCGAATGTCTTCTCGGGATCGTACTGTCTGGTGACGTACAGTCCCCGCGGTCCGCGGAAGTCAGGAATCCCCGCCGCGGTCGAGATGCCGGCTCCCGTCAGCGCCGCGATATGTCTGGCTCGCTGAATCATTCCCAGAACGGTTTGATCATCCGCTTGCATCCGGCCTCCTCCGCTCGCTCGCTTCAGCTCTCGCCCCCGGAGCTTCTACGCCCGCACGAAAGGATGCGAATCGCGCGGAACCGCGCTTAGTAGGCTGCTGAAGAACCCGTTTTCGCCCAGGCTGCTCAAAAAGGTCCAGATGCAAGGCGGAATCCGCGGAAGGCCGAGTGAGGCGTACTCCAGGTACGCCGCAGCGAGTGCCTGAGCGTTCCAACGCCGCAGATGGGCCTTTTTCAGCAGCCTGTTAGGGGTTGTCGTGCTGACCGACATCCGTCCACTCCGCCAGCGTAGCCGCATAGCCTGGTTCCAGGTGCAGGGTGGAATAGAGGAAGACATTTCCGGCGGAGGTGATCGTCCGGGCGATATCCTGGTAGGCCTGATGGCAGCTCATTTGATCCAGGCATTGCTGGATCTCTTCCCGGGTCATGGCGAAGGGGGATCGTTCAAAGGCGCCCAGCGGGAAGGGACGCGGATAGAGAGCCGAGTTCTCTCGGACGATTTCGGCGATGAGCTGGAGCGGGTCGCCCTCTCTTTGCAGCAGGAGCCGGGCGTACGCCTCGGTCATGAACTGTAAGGAGTAGTACCGCTTGTTCCCCTCCTGGTTTGGGATTGTCCTCAGATCATCGTGCGTCTGAGACGCGGTCGAAAGAATCTCGGCAAGGGAGGCAGAGAGATCCGCCGTGTCCTCTTCCAGAAGGCCGAGCGCCAGCAGCTCCTCAAGAATCTCCTCTTCCGCGGCGAGCTGGCCCTGTCCGCTCCGATTCCGGATGACCTGGATCGCCGCCTGCGACGCGGCCTCCCATCTCAGGCCTTCCCCTTCCTCGCCCTTCCCCTGCTGATCGGTCCCATCCCGCCCTTCCGCATTCATCCGGACAGCAGCCCCTTCTCTGCCAGCTCCTGCGCGACGTGGGCCAGGCCGACTCTCTGATAGGCGGCCCGCGTGGGAGCCCCGCTGACCTTGTCCCAGCCCATCTCCTGGTAGAACAGGTCCATGGCCTTTGCGATGTCGTCCCGGTCCATCCGGTTCGTTCCCTTCGCGAAGGCCGCCTTCCCCTCGGGATCGGCGAAGACCCATTCCGGCACCGTGTCGTGCCGCACCCGCATCTGACTCGTCCCCATGCCCCGAATCGTCAGCGCCCGATGCAGGAGGAAGATCCGTTCGGCCGTCAGATCCAGCTCTTCCCGGCTCTTCCGATCGCCGGTCACGAGGCCGTATAGCAGAGACTCGATCGAATCGTCCCCCTTGTACCCGCGCTCCTTCAGGGGCGAGGCGACCCAGGGCCCCATCCAGTTGCAGAGCGACAGGGAGTCGTGCAGCTCCTTTCGCAGCAGGGCCCACTTGGCCATCCGGGCCTTGCCGGGATTCATCGGCGTGAAGGCCTTGACGGCGTCCACGGCATCCGGAGAGCCCCAGACCTCCGCCGCGATGCGCTTCTGCACTGCGATCGGCAGGCCGTTGCGCGTGAAGTTGGGGTGGGAGTGGCACTGCGGATCGCGATTGTACTGCGTGTTGATGATCACACCGCACTGGCCGGCGTCTTCGTTCGCGTGGTGCTTCGGATGCCCCAGCTTCCAGTACAGGAGATCGAAATCCCGCTTCCACTCCTCTTCCGAAAGAGACCAGCGCTCCAAGCAGATACCCGGTCCCCAGACCCAGCGCCGTTCCCAGCTCGTCTTCCTTCGTGGCGATCCTAGGAAGCAGCTCGAAGAGGAACGCGGGGTCCCCCTTCTCGTATTGTTTCCACGAATAGCGTTTGAACTCGTCGGCGCCGACCTTGGTTCGGATCGTGCCGTCATAGTAGAGTTTCTGAAAGTCGCGCTGAAGCTGGCTGTAGTTGCACCAGAGGCCGAGGTCATCGGCCAGGTGCATCCCCACCATGGAGGCCTCGACCGAGGTCTCCCCCTTCGGACCATCCGGGAAGGTCCGGAAGAACGAACGGCCGAAGTTCAGCCCACCGCAGGTATTCTGACCCATCTCGGAAATGCCGTACTTTGCGGCGGCGGCCGGAACCTTGATCAGGGTGTGGCATCGGATCGGACAGCCGGTGCAGCCGTTCCCGCGCACGGTGTACTTCCAGGCGACGTCGCCCAGGTAGAAGGCGGCGTTGTTGGTTCGATAGGCGATGCGGTTAAGGTTGTGGGGATCGCAGGTCCCGGTGTCGATGGCCGGGGCGGCCGCTCCCCACTTCTTGCCCGGGGACGCCTTCCAGCGAGAGCCGGGATCGTAGTACTCGGCCCAGGGCTGGGGCGAATCGGGCACCACGTGCTGGTTATTGGCCCCCAGCATCGACAGGTGGAGCTTCACCACCCGCTCCCACTCCTCCTTGGCACCCGCAATGCGGAGGCTCCCGGTGCCGCGGACGCCGATCGCCTTCAGATTCTTGGACCCCATCACCGAGCCGATACCGCCGGCCGAGTGCGAAACGGAGTTCATCACCACGGACATCGGCACGAGATTCTCCCCCGCCTGTCCGATGGCGGCCACCACGGCCTCGGAGCCCAATATCTGGGAAAGCTCGATCGTGGCGCGGCGAATCCCCTGCCCCCAGATCCCGCGGGCGTCATGAATCTCCACCTGCTGGTCCTCGATCGACAGCCAGACGGGCGAGTCGGCTTTCCCCTCGATGACCAACGCGTCGTAGCCCGCATACTTCAGCTCTGCGGCGAAGTGTCCCCCCATGTGGCCGCTCGCGACCAGGGGCTTCGGCCAGCAGGTCGGCCAGAGCGTGGTGATGGCCGTGCGCCCGTTACAGGGGGCGCCCGTCCCGGCGAGGGGTCCCGCCGCAAAGACGATTTTGTTGGTCGGATCGTAGGGATGGGTGTCGGCCGGCACTTCGTCCCACAGCACCTTATAGCCGATCCCCGTCCCGCCAAGGTAATCCTTGTAGCGCTCGATCGTATCCTCGGCCCAGATCCGCCCGGCGGATAGATCGACGCGAAGCACTCGACCGGCCCATCCTCCAAACGACCCCATTGTCCGACCCCCTCGCCCTACGCGTGTTTCTGGTTTCCGCTGTGATTCCCCGCCGCGGTGCGGCTCCTCTTGTCCGCGGACGCGCGCCGCGGAATCTGGCGTGTGAGATCACGCCAGGAAACATACCGGAGCGATTCCGCTGGACAGGCCTCCACGCACTTGGGCTTCCCGTCACAGAGCGAGCACTTCACCGCCTTTCCCGTCTCCCGATCGAAGGAGAGCATCTCCCACGGACAGGCGTAGAGACAGAACTTACAGCCGATGCACAGCTCCGCATCCACGACCCGGGCGTTCGTCGGCGGCTTGGCCACGATCGCGCCCTGGGGACACGCGATTGCGCAGGGGACGGGATGCCGGCACTGCTTGCAGAGGTCCTGCACGACGAGGCCGTTCCCCCAGTTGCCCTCTCCTCGCTGCCCCGCCTGGACTCCCTTGGGTCCGAAATTGAGGTTCCGGGCCACCTTCACCCGCGCCACGGACGGCGCCGCCTTGCCGTCGTTGAACTCCGTGCAGGCAAGCTCGCACCGCCGACACCCCACGCACTTGGTCGGATCCCCAATCACGATCCCCGTTGCCTGCTCCATGTAGAGCACGGGCCCCGCGGCCTCCGATGCAAGCCGGGTCCCGACGACCGACATGCCGATGATGGAGATCCCACCGAGTTGAAGGAACCGGCGTCGAGAGAAGGAAGCGTCCTGCAGCGCGGCGCGCAGCATCTTTTCCAGAGCTCGCGGCTCCATCCTCTGAGCGTCCATGACACACCCATCCTCTTCCGAAATCGTCCCGAGTCTTGAGCCTCCCGGAAACAACGGACACGTGGCGGAGAACATTCCAACTGGAAGGGAATTTCTCACTTCTCCCAAGCAAAGTCAAGCAGCCCGACTCGCGTAGGGCTCCAAGCAGGTCTTGTCCTTTTGACCGCCAGACGAGCCCAATCCGCTTGCCCGTCCCCGGATACCGGCCTACAATCCGATGAGATACCCGAGGGGAGACAGGTGCCGGGAATGGAGCAAACAGAGCGGCTCCGCGTCGTGATTCGAGGCGCGGTGCAGGGGGTGGGGTTTCGCCCCTTTGTCTATCGTCTCGCCGGCGAGATGGGCCTGCCGGGATGGGTGTCCAACTCGCCGCAGGGGGTGTTTCTGGAGGTCGAGGGGGCGCCGGATTCCCTGCGCGCCTTCCTGCTCCGCCTCGAACAGGAGCGGCCCCCCCGCTCTTCGATCCAAAGTCTGGAATACTCCTTTCTCCCTTTGATCGGCTTCCAGGGGTTCGCCATTCGGCCGAGCGATACAAGCGGCGAGCGGACCGCGCTCGTCCTCCCAGACATCGCCACCTGCGCCGACTGTCTTCGCGAGATTTTCGACCCGGCGGACCGGCGGTACCTCTATCCTTTCACGAACTGCACCAACTGCGGGCCCCGCTTCTCGATCATCCAGGACCTTCCCTACGACCGGTCGAACACCACGATGTCCCGGTTCGTCATGTGCGAGGCGTGCCGGCGGGAGTACGAGGATCCCACCAACCGCCGGTTCCACGCCCAGCCGAACGCCTGCCCCGCCTGCGGCCCCCACCTCGAACTTTGGAGCCCCGAAGGCACGACCATTTCTGCGGGTCACGACGCGCTGCTTGGAGCCGCCGAGGCCATCCATCGTGGCCGGATCGTTGCCGTGAAGGGTCTCGGCGGCTTCCACCTGATGGTGAGTGCGGACAACCAGGCGGCGGTCAGCCAGCTTCGCGAACGAAAACACCGTGAGGGAAAACCGCTAGCATTAATGGCACCTTATCTCGGATTGCTTAATGAGTTTTGTGAGGTGTCGTCTCTGGAAAAAAGGCTGCTTCTGTCGCCGGAAGCCCCCATCGTCCTCCTCCGGCGTCGTCTCGGGCCCGGCGCGGACACCGATCGAATCGCCCCCGGCGTGGCCCCCGGCAATCCCGATCTCGGGGTCATGCTCCCCTACACGCCGCTCCATCATCTCCTCCTGAAGGAGATCGGCGCCCCGGTCGTCGCCACCAGCGGCAACCTCTCGGACGAGCCGATCTCCACCGACGAGCGGGACGCCCTGGCGCGTCTGCGGGGAATCGCCGACCTCTTCCTGGTGCATGACCGCCCCATCGCCCGGCACCTGGACGACTCGGTGGCTCGGGTGCTGCTGGGACGCGAGCTCGTCCTGCGGCGCGCCCGGGGCTACGCGCCGCTTCCGGTTCGCGTCGGTCGGCCACTGCGCCCGATGCTGGCGGTGGGCGCCCATCTCAAGAACGCGGTGGCCGTGGCTGCGCAGAGCGACGTCTTCATCAGCCAGCACATCGGCGACCTGGAAACGACCCAGGCCTTCGAGGCGTTTCGCCGCGTCTGCACGGATCTCCTCCGGCTCTACGATCTTGCGCCGGCGGCGGTCGCCTGCGACGCCCACCCGGACTATCTGTCCACCCGGCACGCCGTGAGCATGGGCCTCCCGCTAATCCACGTCCAGCACCACTATGCCCACGTCCTCTCCTGCATGGCCGAGAACGAGATCGAGGCTCCGCTGCTGGGCGTCTCCTGGGACGGCACGGGGTATGGCCTGGACCGGACGGTGTGGGGCGGGGAGTTTCTCCGGATAACCGACGCCGGGTTCGAGCGCGCCGCCCATCTTCGCCCGTTCCGGCTTCCCGGAGGCGAGCGGGCGATCACGGAGCCGCGGCGGACGGCGATCGGCGTGCTTCACGAGATCTGGGGCGAAGGGTGGCTCGATCGAGACGACCTGCCGCCCGTCCGGTCCTTCGAGCCCCAGGAGCGCCAACTCCTGGCGCAGGCGCTGGCCCGGCACATCAACGCCCCCGTGACCTCCAGCGCCGGCCGGCTCTTCGACGCGGTGGCGGCCCTGCTTGGATTGCGGCTCGTCACCCGGTTCGAGGGGCAGGCGGCCATGGAGCTGGAATGGGCGATCGCGGATCTGGATACCGATGTGTCCTACCCCTTCCGGATCGAGCCTAAGGAGAGTATCCTGGTCCTCGACTGGCAGCCGTTGATCGAGGCCTTGCTAGCGGATCGTGCGGGCGGCGCGCCTAGTAGTGTCATGGCGGCGCGATTCCACAACAGCCTGGTCGAGGCGATCGTCGCGCTCGCGGAGCGTATCGGTCAGCCACGGGTCGCCCTGAGCGGGGGCTGCTTCCAGAACCGCTATCTCACCGAGCGCGCCGTGCGGCGCCTCACCGCCGCGGGTTTCTCGCCGTACTGGCACCAGCGCGTCCCGCCCAACGACGGCGGGATCGCCCTGGGACAGATCATGGCGGCCTCTCGGGCGAAGGAGTAACGCATATGTGTCTCGCGGTTCCCGGCAAGCTGGTCGGCATCAGCGGGGAGGACCCCCTCCAGCGCACCGGCAAGGTGAGCTTCGGCGGCGTCCTGAAGGACGTGAGTCTCGCCTGTCTGCCCGAGGCACAGGTCGGCGACTACGTCATCGTGCACGTGGGCATGGCCATCAGCCTTCTCAACGAGGAGGAGGCCAACGAGACGTTCCGCTATCTCCAGGAGATCGAGGCGCTCGGCCGGCAGCAGGCCCCCACCCCATGAAGTTCGTGGATGAGTACCGAGACGCCGGGGCGGCGCGACGCTACGCCGACTCCATCGCCCGACAGGTCACCCATCCGTGGACGATCATGGAGATCTGCGGCGGACAGACCCACACCATCGTCAAGTACGGCGTGGACGCCCTGCTCCCCGCGACCCTGACCCTGGTGCACGGGCCGGGCTGCCCCGTCTGCGTGACTCCCATCGAGTGTATCGACAAGGCGGTCGAGATCGCCTCGCGCCCGGACGTCGTCTTCTGCTCGTTCGGGGACATGCTGCGCGTCCCCGGTACGACTCACGACCTGCTGACGGTGAAGGCCGGCGGCGGCGACGTGCGCATCGTCTATTCGCCGCTCGACACCCTGCGCATCGCCAAGGAACACCCGGCAAAGCAGGTCGTCTTCTTTGCCGTCGGCTTCGAGACCACGGCGCCTGCCAACGCCATGGCCGCCATCCAGGCGCGGCGGGAGGGCCTGACGAACTTTTCGATGCTGGTCTCCCATGTCCTCGTGCCCCCGGCCATGGAAGCGATCCTCTCCTCCCCTCAGAACCGCGTCCAGGGATTCCTGGCGGCCGGCCACGTCTGCGCCGTGATGGGCTATACCGAGTACGAGCCCATCGCCGCCAGGTACCGCGTCCCCATCGTGGTGACCGGCTTCGAGCCGCTGGACATCTTTCAGGGTATCGCCATGTGCGTCGCCCAGCTTGAGGCGGGTCGGACCGAGGTGGAGAACCAGTACGCCCGCTCCGTCCGCCGCGAGGGGAACCGACCCGCGCAGCAGATGATCCGCGAGGTCTTCCAGGTCGTGCCTCGCCGGTGGCGCGGGATAGGCGAGATCCCCGCAAGCGGCCTGGGTCTCCGCGGCGCGTATGCGGACTTCGACGCCGAGCGACGCTTCGGGCCGGCGGCCTCGGGGCCGGACATCTCGTCCGAGTGCCGGAGCGGCCTGATCCTCCGGGGGGTGCTCAAACCGAACGAATGCCCCGCCTTCGGGACCCGCTGCACTCCCGAGCGCCCGCTGGGCGCCCCCATGGTCTCTTCCGAAGGGGCCTGCGCCGCCTACTACCGATACCGGCGGAGTGGGCTCGACTCTCCCGCCGCGGAGCCACAGCCGTGACCGATCCCGTGGACTTCTCCCCCAGTTGCCCAATCCCGCAGAGCGACTACGCCCGGATCCTCCTCGCCCATGGCGGCGGCGGCCGGCTGATGCACCAGTTGATCGAAGAGGTGATCGTCCCCGCCTTCCGGAATCCGCTCCTCGACGTGCGCCACGACAGCGCGGTGATGGCGTTCGACGGGATTCGCCTCGCCTTCACCACGGACAGCTACGTGGTCCAGCCGCTCTTCTTTCCCGGCGGGGACATCGGCACGCTGGCGGTCAACGGAACCGTCAACGACCTGGCCATGGCGGGGGCCCGTCCCCTCTACCTCAGCGCGAGCTTCATCCTGGAGGAGGGGCTGCCGGTCGAGACCCTCCGACGGATCCTGGCATCGATCCGACGCGCGGCGGACGCCGCCGGGGTTCAGGTCGTGACCGGCGATACCAAAGTGGTGGACCGGGGAAAGGGAGACGGGATCTTCATCACCACGGCGGGCGTTGGACGGATCGAGCATTCCCTCACCATCGCCCCGTCCGCCGTCCAACCCGGAGACGCCGTCCTGCTGAGCGGGGACGTCGGCCGGCACGGCATGGCCATCATGGCGATGCGCGAGGGTCTGGCCTTCGAGATGACGATCGAAAGCGACTGCGCCCCGCTGGCCGGTCTGGTCGGGGACTTACTCGCGGCGGGGATCGAGATCCATTGCCTGCGCGATTTGACGCGGGGGGGACTGGCGAGCGCCCTGATCGAGATCGCCGAGGCCGCTCGCCTCGGGATCCACGTCCGGGAGACCGAAATCCCCGTGGAGGAACAGGTGCGCGGCGCCTGCGAGCTCCTCGGCTTCGATCCGCTCTACGTGGCCAACGAGGGACGCTGCATCTGCTTCGTGCCGGCCGCAGAGGCCGCGCGCGCGCTTGGCATCATGCACACACACCCACTCGCCACGGGGGCCGCGATCATCGGAAGCGTCGAGCAGAAAGACCGAGGGCTGGTCACGCTGGAGAGCCGGATCGGCGTCACCCGAATCGTGGACATGTTCAGCGGCGAGCAGTTGCCTCGGATCTGCTGATCCGGCCCTATCGATTCCGCTCGTAGAGGATCCGCAGACCGGTGAGTGTCAGCAGCGGGTCCACGCGGTCCACGATCGAGGAGCCGGCGAGGAGCAGGTTGGCGAGGCCGCCGGTGGCTATAACCTTGGGGGTACCGCCCAGTTCGTGCCGCATGCGGGCGACCAACCCCTCCACCAGGGCCAGGTAGCCGAAGTAGAGTCCGGACTGCATGCTGTGGACGGTGGTCCTCCCGATCACCGCCTTGGGTCGGGTGATCTCCACGCGGGGGAGCTTCGCCGCCCGCTGGAAAAGGGCTTCGGCGGAGATGCCGATCCCCGGACAGATCACGCCCCCCAGGTATTCGCCCTGCGCCGAGATGGCGTCGAAGGTCGTGGCCGTCCCGAAGTCCACGACGATGCACGGCCCCCCGTACTCCTCGAACGCCGCCACGGCGTTTACGATCCGATCCGCCCCCACCTCGCGGGGGGCGTCGTAGAGGATCGGCATCCCGCTCTTGATCCCCGGCCCGACCACCATCGGCTCCACCCCGAAGAACTGCCGGCTCATCTCCTCCAGCGGATCCTGAACCGTCGGGACGACGGTGGAGAGGATCACGGCCGTGACGGCGCGAAAATCCAGACCGGCGAAGTCGAACAAACTCTTGATGAAGATGCCGTACTCGTCGCTCGTACCCGCACGGCGGGTCGAGAGGCGCCAGTGCACTTTGAGGGTCGTGCCGTCGAAGACCCCCACCACCGTGTTCGTGTTCCCCACATCCAGCGCGAGCAGCATGGCGTCTCCCGGCGTGAACAGCGAAACGTGAGGTGCAGGATAAGCCGTTGTCAAAGAATAACTTGACCGTAGAAATTCCGGTAACGGCATAAGGAGCCGTAACGAAATCCCAATAGACGGACAAGTTATTTCGTAACGGCTCCTAAGCCGCGTTACGGTCGCAGAGTCGTGCGGATCGAGACGTCATCGGCGAGAATGCGGCGGACCGCCCCGTCCTCGCCCCGCACCAAGAGCGCGCCGTCCGCGTCCAGGTCCACGGCAACACCCTGCCAGCGATCCGTCCCCGACTCCACAGTGACGTCCCGGCCCAGCGTCGCGCTCTGCTCCCGGGCGGCTTGCAGGATTCCCGCCCTGTCCCCCGAGCGGAAGAGCGCATACCATCGGTCCAGCGCATCGTATAGTGCCGCAGCCAACTCCCCCCGATCCACCGACCGCCCGGTGGCGATCAGAAGCGACGTCGCCGTCGCGCGCACCTCGGCCGGAAAGTCCTCCCGACCGTGATGGACGTTGATGCCGATCCCGAGGCTCACGTGCGAGACCCGCGACCCCAGGCTCGCCATCTCGGTGAGAATCCCGGCGACCTTCCGGTGCTGGAGGAGGACATCGTTCGGCCATTTGAGGCCGGGGCGGATCTGCGCCACGGCATGAATCGCCTCCGCCACGGCGAGGCCGGCCATCAGCGTGAGAAGCGGCGTCAGGTGCGGCAGAACTGTGGGGCGCAGAAGAACCGACGTGTAGATCCCTACTCCCGGCAGAGACGTCCACACCCGGCCAAGCCGACCCCGACCGCTGGCCTGCCGATCGGCCAGGACGGCGAAGCCCTCGAGTCCTGCCCTCCTGTCCGGCGGCCATCACCGCATCGTTGGTGGAGCCGATCTCCGGCAGAACCGTCAGCTCCCGCCCGATGATCCGCGCGGTGAGCCGGGAGAGGATGCGCTCCGGCGAGATGTCAAGAGGAAGTTGAGACATCAGCTTTTCGTGACCGGTACCGTTCGATGTGCGCCAGACTGGCCTTGAGCTTCGCACGATGATCCGTCAGCTCGGTCTGCGCGGCCCGCTCCCGGCTCACGACTTCGGCCGGCGCCTTGCGGACGAAGTCCTCGTTCTCGAGTTTCTTGACGATCCGCGTCAGCGCCGCATCGGCCTTCGACAGCTCCTTCTGCAAGCGCGAAGACTCGGCATCCAGGTCAACCACTCCGGCGAGGGGCACGTGGACCTCGAGACCCTGGATGACCACGGTGGCCGCCAGCTCCGGTTTCGACGTCTCCTGCCCGAACTCGAACTGGGCCAGCCGCGCCAGGCTCACCAGATAGTCGCGGCCCGCCGCCAGCATGGCATCCTGATGCGCGTCCGAGGTCTTCACCACCAGGGGCACCCGCTGCGCAGGCGAGATGTTATACGCGGAGCGGATGTTGCGCACCTCCCGCGTGATCTCCATCAGACAATCCATGCTCTCCACCGCCTGCGGGAAGTCGTGTGCCGGATCCGCCGCCGGCCACGGTGCCACCATGACGCTCTCCCCCTGGTGGGGCAGCTGTTGCCAGATCTCCTCGGTGAGGAACGGCATGATCGGATGGAGAAGCCGGAGCGACTGCTCCAGGACTCGCCCCAGCAGGATCCGCCCGGTGCGCTTCTCCGCCTCCCCGTCCGCCGCGGCCAGGCGGGTCTTCACGATCTCCACGTACCAGTCGCAGTACTCGTGCCAGAGGAACTGGTAGAGCAGCAAGGCCGCGTCGTTGAACCGGTAGCCGGCGAACGCCTCCTCCACTCCCCGGGTCACGGCGTTCATCCGACTGAGAATCCAGCGGTCCGCCAGATCGAGCGGCAGCTCCACCAGGCGCGCCTCGCGTCCCTCTCCCTCTTGCAGGTGCGGCGCCAGGAAACGGTGTGCGTTCCAGATCTTGTTGCAGAAGTGCCGGTACCCCTCGATCCGCTTCACCGACAGCTTCACATCGCTCCCCTGTCCCGCCAGGGCGGCCAGGGTGAAGCGCAGCGCGTCGGCGCCGAACCGCGGGAAGCCATCCGGATACTGCCGCGCGATGCTCTCCAGCGCCGCCGGGGGGGCGCCGCCCGCCTTGGCGCCGCCCAAGAGCTCTTCCAGCGTGGCGCCGTTGATGACGTGCAGCGGATCGACGACATTGCCCCGGGTCTTCGACATTTTCTCGCCCTGCTCGTCCCGGATCAGGCCGTGGATGACCACGTCGCGGAAGGGCACGTCGTCCATGAAACGCAGCCCCAGCATGATCATGCGGGCTACCCAGAAGAAGAGGATGTCGAACCCGGTGACGAGGCAGGCGGTCGGGTAGTAGACGCCGAGAGTCTTAGTCTTCTCGGGCCACCCCAGCGTGGAGAACGGCCAGAGGCCCGAGCTGAACCAGGTGTCCAGAACGTCGGTCTCCTGGCGTAGCGTCCCGCCGCAGCGCGGGCAGGCTTGCGGAGTCGTGCGTGAGACGATCGTCTCGCCGCAGGGGTCGCAATACCAGGCCGGAATCCGGTGCCCCCACCAGATCTGCCGCGAGATACACCAGTCGCGGATATTCCGCATCCACTCGTAGTAGGTCTTCTCCCATTGCGCGGGGATGATCCGGATGCGCCCCGTTTCCACCGCCTGGATAGCCGGCTCGGCCAGGGGGGCCATCTTCACGAACCACTGCCGGGAGAGCGAGGGCTCCACCACCGTCTGGCAGCGATAGCACTGCCCCACGGCGTGCCGGTGCTCCTCGACCTTGACGAGCAGCCCCTCGCGCTCCAGTTGCTTGACCAGGTTCTTGCGGCAGATGAACCGGTCCTCGCCGGCGTAGGCGCCCGCGCTTGCCGTCATACGGCCGTCGTCCGCGATGACCTTGATCTGAGGCAGGTTGTGCCGCAGCCCGCACTCGAAATCCTTGGGGTCGTGGGCCGGCGTCACCTTCACCACGCCGGTCCCGAACTCCCGGTCCACGTAGGCGTCGGCGATGATGGGAATCTCGCGCCCCATCACCGGTAGGAGCACCCGCTGTCCCACCAGCTCCCGGTACCGCTCGTCCTCGGGATGGACCGCCACCGCGCTGTCCCCCAGCATGGTCTCCGGGCGCGTCGTGGCCACAATCACCTCGCCCGTGCCGGACACCAGCGGGTAGCGGATATGCCAGAGTTTTCCGTCGCGTTCCTGGTGCTCCACCTCCAGATCCGAGAGCGCCGTCCGGCAGCGGGGGCACCAGTTGATGATGTAATCCCCGCGGTAGATCAACCCCGCATCGTAGAGCCGGCAGAACACCTCCCGCACCGCGTTCGACAGGCCCGGATCCAGCGTGAAGCGCTCCCGCTCCCAGTCGCACGAAGCGCCCAGCGTCTTGAGCTGCCGGATGATGGTCCCACCCGACTCGCGCTTCCACTGCCAGACTCGCTCGACGAAGGCCTCGCGTCCCAGATCCTCCCGCGTGAGGCCCTCCTGCCGGAGCTTCCGCTCCACCACGTTCTGCGTCGCGATCCCGGCGTGATCCGTGCCGGGCATCCAGAGCGAGCTATCCCCTCGCATCCGATGCCAGCGGATGAGGATGTCCTGCAAAGTGTTGTTGAGGGCATGCCCCATATGCAACGAGCCGGTCACGTTGGGGGGCGGGATGACAATGCAGTACGGGGAGCCGATCGAGGTCTCGTCCGCGTGGAACAGCCCCTTCTCTTCCCAGAATCGGTACCAGCGCTCCTCCACGCCGTGCGGGTCGTACCCCTGCTTTCCCGGCAACCCCGCGTCGGGCGTGGCCGGGGTCTCAGAGGCCGCCGGATCGTTCGGTACGGTCATTACAGGCTCCGAAATAGGACGGGGACGCCGGCCCGCCGCGGGCGCAGCGTCCCCGTCTGAATGCGGTGAGGGTTAGGAGCCGTTACGAAATAACTTGTCCATTTTTTGCAATTTCGTTACGGCTCCTTATGCCGTTGCCGGAATTTCTCCGGTCAAATTATTCTTTGACAACGGCTTAGGACGACTGCTCTTTCTCTTCGTCCGCCAATTTCCGAATCCGCTCGATCTCCTTGCCGATCAAGAGCTCGGCCAGGTCGGGAACGACCTCCCAAACGATCTTCTCGAACCGCTCCAAGAGCTTCTCGCTGAGCTCCCGCGTCAGATCGTGCGCCACGCGCGCCGTGACTTCTTCCCGCATGGCTGCCATGTCGATGGCCGGCGCCTCGGCCCGAAGCGGCGGCGCAGCTTCTTCCGCCGCGGTCGCTACCCCCAGGAACACCGTTTCATCGGGCGCCGCCATGGCATCCGCCTTGGCGGAAACCTTCTCTTCCATCTGGGGCGCCGATTCCTCCAGCGGCAGGCCGATGGAAGCCTCCAGGTCGAACGGCGCTTCCGGCTGGGCGGGCGCAGAGAGCGCCTGCTCTTCCCTCGCAGGCTCTTCCGGGAGCGTCGTCAGGTCGAGATCGCGGAAGTCCAGCGCACCGGCCTCGTCCCTCGCCGGAGCAGGAGTGAGCGATCCCAGAAGGTCCTCGACTGACAATGTCGGCGGTTCCCCCTTCCCCGTCTCGACCATGGGGAGCGGCGGCGTCTCCATCGGAGGCAACTCGAAAACAGCTTCGAAGGTGGCGGGCTCCCCGGCCGGCCCGTCAAGGCGCGGCGCCGACGTCGGGACTCCTGACCCGCTCCCCAGCAGGTCGTCCAGCGACAGGCTCTCCGGTAAGGACTGGATCGCCTCGACTGCCGGCGGGACTGCCGGCGCTTCCGTCACCAGCGAAGCGGGCGCGGGCTCGACCGACTCGAGATCAAGAGAGCCCACGTCCAGCGACGGTCCCTCCGGCGACGCCGGGGCTGCGGGGGCCGTCACCTCCTCCAGCCGAAGCTCCCCCGGCGCTTCGGGCGCCGCGGCCGGAGCCGCTGGGGGAATGGAAGGGCTAGGGCTATCCAGGAGCTGCCACATGTCGTCTTGAGAGGGGGCGGCCGGGGCGGGTTGCGGAGGCAACGGCTCGGCCGGGGGCGGGGGGACCACGCGCGTCGGCAGTTCGGGGCGTGCCGGCGGTGGAGGAATCCTGAGGGTCGGCGCCTCGGCCGGCGCCTCGGTCGGCGCCTTCGGCGCCCCCGCGGCAGACCGCGCATCCACCGCCCTGGAAAACAGGAGCTGCTTGACCTTGCCGATCAGGACCTGCGACTCGAATGGCTTGGTCACAAAATCGTTCGCGCCCGCCTGTGTCCCCCGCTGCTGGTCGAAGGACTCGAAGGTCCCGGCAAGTAGGATAATCGGAACCGCGCGGAGCATCGGGTCGGCCCGCAACGCGATACACACGTCGTATCCGTTCTTGTCCGGCATGACCAGATCCAGGAGGATGAGGTCTGGACGCACCTCCTTCGCCTTGCGGAGAGCCTCCTCTCCATTCCGTGCCTGGATGAGGGTGAAGTCTTCCTTGCTGAAGGTCAACTCCACGACCTTCTGGATCGTCACACTATCATCCGCAACCAGGATTCGAGCGCTCATCGAGTCCTCCTGGGGCTACACGCCGCGCCTACCGCACCGAGGTCGGAACATCCCCGTCCTCATGCGGCGCTCGGTCCAGCCCGTTTCGCATCCGCACCGGATACGACGTCCCCACTAGGTTAGGTCAGTAAGGTGATCGCCTCCGTCGCCGTCAGCACTTTCAGGATGTCCAGCCACACGATCGGTCGCCCGCCCGCATTGGCCACTCCGCGAATATACTCCGCCCGAATGCCGAACACCCGGGGTGGAGGGCTCAGGACGCCCTCGGACGGGAGCGAGAGAACGCGCAGCACCTGATCCACCACCAGCCCCACGAGCGGATCCTGCCCGACACCGGAGAGCAACAGAACCGCCGGATGCGCGGGTCCGCCTTCCGTCAATCCGAATCGCCGCCGCAAGTTCACCAGGGCAAGGTAGCGGCCGCGGTGCTCCAACACACCCTCGACGTACGGGGGACGGAGCGGCATCCGGGTCGGCTCTCGATATTCGATGATCTGCTCGACCAGGGCGAGGTCTACCGCGAAGGACTTCCCGCCCACCTGGAACAGAATCACCTGTGCTCCGACGCTCTGCCCGGCCGTCCCACCCTTGGGGCTTGCCTGTGTCACCGTGCTTGCCTTGGCGTGCCGGGCGACTTCCCCTGGCTCACCCGCCGTAGAAATTGACCACCTCGCTCATGCTTCCCAGCCCATCGCCGTCGAGCACGAGGACCACGTGATCCCCTTGGCTGAAGATCCCGCGGAAAAATGCGGGATTCAAGAGGGTGGCGAGCGCCGGGACCGGGGCGATGCGCGCCGGGTTCGCCTCGGTCATTCCCACCACCTCGTCGACCAACAGCCCGAACGGCTTCCCCCAAGCCTGCATGAACAACACCCGGGCGGTGGGCGGCACGCTGCTGGCGGAAGCCCCGAACAGCTCACTCAGGCGAATCAGAGGGAACTTCCGGCCGCGATAGGCCAGGACGGTGCAGATCTGATATGGCGGCGTCGGCAGGCCGGTGACCCCTTCGGGCGAGAGGACCTCCCATAGCCCGCGGAGCCCGATACCATAGACCATGTCACCCACGAGGAACAGCAGGATTTGCTCCCGGGGGATCGGCGTCACGGTCCGACCGCGCGCCTGCCGCGCCACTAGCGTGCGACTCTCCAACCGCTCTCCCTTCGACGCCTCGGGGTTTCCCCCGCAGGGGCGAGGCCACAATATCTATCGCCCCGCCTGCTGTCAAGGCATTTCCCCCCTGCGGTGTCGAAGTGGAATGCCGCAACTCCGCAACGATACGCGGCACAGAAAAGAATTACTCCCGGACAGACTATTTTATGGCGCCCATGGTCAGTCCGCGGACGATGTACTTCTGGACGAAGAGACTCAGGATCAGTTGGGGCAGCACCGCGACGAGGGAAGCGGCCGCCATCTGGCCCCAGAGGACCTGCTCGTAGGAGATGAACTGGATGGCCCCCACCGTGACGGGAAATGTCTGCCGCCCCGCCAGCATGAGCGGGTAGTTGAAGGCGTTCCAACTGAACATGAAGCCCAGAATGACGGTGACCGCCATCCCCGGCAAGCTGAGGGGCAGGATGACTTTCGCGAGCACGCCCCACCACGAGCAGCCGTCGATCTTGGCGGCCTCCTCCACCTCGAGGGGGATCTCCATGAAGAAACTGCGGAGCATCCAGACGGTGAACGGCAGCGTGATGAGTTGGTAGGCCAGGATCAGCCCGCTGTAGGTGTTGTAGAGGCCCAGTTGCTGGAACAGGATGTAGAGCGGAATCAGGAAGGTGATGAAGGGAGCAAAACGGAAGCTCAGGAAGAGAAACGCCAACTGCTCCTTAAAGCGAAAGCGGTACCGCGCCAGGGCGTACGAGGCCGGAACCCCCGCCAGGAGCGAGAGCCCCACCGCGCCGCAGGAGATGATGACGCTGTTCAGGAAGAAATGCGGGAAGTCCGGGCGGGCGGAGGCGTAGAGACCCCGCTGCTGCCCGATGAAAATGGCCCGGTAGTTGTCGGCCGTCGGACTGAACACGATCTTCGGCGGCGCGGCGATCACATCCAGGGGCTGCTTCAGCGAGGTGAGCAGGATCCAGAAGAACGGGAAGACGGTCCAGACGACCAGCGCCAGGATGGCTGCGCCCAGCAGCCCGCGCCGGACCCAGACCCAGAGCGGAAGCATCGTGTGAGAGGTCGTGCTCATGCGCCCTTTCTTGGCAGCTGTTGAAAGACTCGATTTCGCTCAGGCTGCTCAAAAAGGTCCAGATGCAAGGCGGCGCGTGATGGGCCGAGTGAGGCGTACTCCAGGTACGCCGCAACGAGTGCCGAGCGTGCCGCAGATGGGCCTCTTTCAGCAGCCTGACTGTGGTCTGCTCCGCCGCGCGCTTCCAGTAGCCCATCAGCAAGACGCTTGCCAGGAAAACCAGGACCAGCAGAACCATCGCATAGGCCATCCCCATTCCCATCTGGTACCACTGGAAGGCGAAGAAGAAGGCCCGCATGTGTAGGTTCATGGTGGCGTCGGCCGGCCCGCCGACGGTGGCGGCGTAGATCACATCGAAGATGCGGAGCGAGTCCATCACCCGAAAGGTGGTGGCCAGGATGATGAATGGCTTCAGCAGCGGCAGCGTAATGTAGCGAAACACGCTCCAGCCCGACGCCCCGTCCACCAGCGCCGCCTCGTAGGGCTCGTACGGGAGCGACTGCAAACCGCCGAGCAGGATCAAGGACACGAAGGGCAGGTTCCCCCAGGTATCGATGATGAAGACGGAGACGATGGCCGCGTGCACCGAGCCCAGCCAGTTTATCGGTCCTAGTCCAAAGAACGAGAACAGATAATTCAGGATGCCGGCCCTGGTCGAGGCCATCATGACCTTCCACATCAGCGCCGTGATGACCGGCGGCATCATGAGGGGCATGAGCATCATGGCCCGGAGCACACCCCGTCCGACGATCCGGCTGTTGAGCAGGAGCGCCACGGCAAGCCCGAAGCCGACCTGCACCACCACCGCCGCAAGCGTGTAGAGCAGGGTAAACTGCAGCGAGTAGGCGAAGAGGGGCTCCTGGACCAGCTTGATATAATTCCCCAGCCAGATGAAGCGGAAGAGCTGCGGATACTGGAGATAGTAGCTGGTGAGGCTATAGTAGAATCCCAGACAAAAGGGGTACAGCATGCCGACGAGCAGGAGCAATCCCGGCGAAAGCAGGAGGTACGGAAGGAGCGCCTCCCTGCGCCGGCCGCGCGTAGGCGTTGCGGTCATATCGGTCCTGTCTCCCCGGGGTGGACTTGGCGCAGGCCTATGCCCCCGTCCTCCGAAGGCATAGGCCCGTCGGTCTCCGGCTACTTGCGCAGTCCGATTTCCGTGAAGATCTTGTTCACCTCGTCGGAAGCCCGCTTCATGGCCTCCTCGGACGTCAACCGCTTGAAATACATCTCTTGCAGGGCCCGGGCCCAAATATCTCCCAGGCGGGGGCGCTCCGGCTCGGGCACCCAAGCAATCCGTGCCGTCTTGAGGTTCTCCTGCGCGACCTTCATATAGGTCCCGTTGCCCCAGCCGCCCATCACCTTCTGGGTGCGGGGATCGTTCATGACCGAGATTCGGGTCGGGTTATAGTTCTGGTACTCCACCGTGGCGTTCAAGAGGGTGCGCGGCGAGGTGGCCCACTGGATGAACAGCCAGGCCGCTCCCTTGTTCTTGGTGGCGCTGCTCATGCCGAGGGACCAGGTAAACAACCCGGAGTAGGTGTTGCCGGCGGGGCCGTGCGGCATGAGGGCGTAGCCGACCTTCCCCGCGACCTTGGACTTCCTGGGATCCTCGTAGGTGGCGGCAAAGAAGTCGCAGTCCGGATACATGCCGGCCTGACCCGCCGCGAACCGCTCCATCCCGTCATACCAGGTCAAATTGGCCCAGTCGGCCGGACCGCTCTCCCGCAGCATGTCGGTCCAGATCTGGCTGAATTTGACCGCCCGTGGATCCTGGAATTGCGCGTTCAACTTTTCGTCCAACTCGCTCCACTTTCCATCGGTGTACGACTTGATCCCGCTGAGATAGCCGGTGGCGATCGTCGGGAAGTTCGGCGTCCCCCGGGAGACGAGCCCGTCGATCCCGGCGTTCTTCTTCACCAGCCGAGCCGCCTCGGCCATCTCCTCGTAGGTGGTCGGCACCTTGATCTTGTACTGATCAAAGATGTCCTTCCGATAGGCCAGAAGATAGCTTTCCGACATCACCGGAATGCTCCAGAGCGGCCCCTCTCCCGTGCCCCCACCGACTTTGCCGTTCCACCGGTTGGCGGCGATCAGACCGGGGAAGAAGTCCTCCAGCTTGTACCAGGACTTGTCGGTCAGCTTGGGATCGTCCAGGAACTGCTCCAGCGGAACCATCCAGCCGGGGGTCACGTAGGCCCAGTTTCGCATGGCTCCCGCCATGATGACGGTGAATTCCCCGCGCTGGTTGGAGAGATCGGCGGTCAGCTTCGCGCCGTACTCGTTTTCCGGTAGGATGAGATACTCCACCTTGATCCCGGTCAGGGCCTCGAATTCGGAGATCAGGGGAAGCAGGGACTCCGTGTACGAGTGCTTGTTCAGACCGATGGTCAACTTCTGCCCTTCAAACTGCCGCCAGTTGATCTTGGCCTGGCGGAAGTAGGCGAGTCCCGCATTCTCCCCCGCCACCGCGTCGCCGATCGGCCCGAAACAGGCCAACACCAGGAGCCACAGTCCAACCCATGCAACCCACCCCGAACGCGTCCTCATCGCTCGATCCTCCCTTCAGGGGTCTAGCCTGGAATCACCAGACCGAAACGCCACCCGAACCTCTTATCGCAGATGCTCGAGCAAGTCAATCGCAAAGGCATGGGATCGCGATCCGATGAAACCGCTTGGCGCCTTGCCCGTCTCTCCCTGCGCCGGCTTTCCCATTGACACCTCCGATGGGCTGCGATAGGGTGATTTTTGTTAGAAATCCGGAGCGACAGGAAGGGGGAACCCGATGAGCATCGTCTATTTCAACAAGCAGTTTGTGCCTCTCGCCGAAGCCAATCTGAGCATTCGGACCAACGCATTGCACTACGGGACCTCCGTCTTCGAGGGCATCCGGGCCTACTGGAACCCGAACGAACAGCAACTGTTCGTCTTCAGACTGCCCGAGCACTACGAGCGGATGCTGAACAGCTGCAAGGTGTTGAAGCTGAAGGTGGGCCACGATCTGAAGGAGCTCTGCGCTCTCACGGTCGATCTCCTGCGACGGAATCAGCCGAAGGAGGACTCCTATATCCGACCCATCGCCTACGTGAGATCGGAGGGCTTGACACCGAAGCTCGTCGGGTACGACACCGGCTTCGCCATCTACACGCTTCCGCTCGGGGACTACATCGACGCGTCCGGCGGTCTCAAAGTCGGTTTCTCCTCCTGGCGACGCATCAGCGACAACAGCATCCCCGCCCGCTGCAAGGTGAGCGGGGGATACGTGAATTCCGCGCTGGCCAAGACAGAGGCCCTGGAACAGGGCTACGACGAGGCCCTCCTCCTGACCCAGGACGGCTTCCTCTCCGAGGGATCGGCGGAGAACATCTTCCTCATCCGCGACGGCGTCCTGGTGACGCCGGACCTCTCGCAGGACATCCTGGAGGGCGTTACGCGAAACACGCTGATCTCTCTGTGCCGCGACGAGCTTGGCTTCCCCGTGGTCGAGCGCCAGGTTGGACGGACGGAAGTCTACGTGGCGGAAGAGGTCTTTCTCTGCGGCACCGGGGCCCAGGTCTCCCCGGTGGTCGAGGTGGACCGCCGCCCGGTCGGCACCGGAAAGATCGGACCGCTCACCGCCCGCATCCAGCAGCTCTACTTCGATGCCGTCAGGGGCCGGCACCCCAAGTACCGCCACTGGTGCACGCCGGTGTATTGAGGATGAAACAAAACGACGCAGCCCAGAGGCTCTCCTCCGGGCTGCGTATCGCGCTGCAAGATCTCCTGCAAGCCGCCTTACCAGATCTTCGACTCCACGCTCCCCTGCCCCTTAACCATGATATCCACGACCGCCTGGTCGAAGTAATCCGCTTTCGAGCCGATCGACGGATCGATGTTCTTCTCGTAGTAGTGCCGCCCTTCCTCCAGTTCCTTCGCCAGATCCTCGAAGAGGGAGTCGTTCTGGATCGCGAGAACAATCTTCTCCTTCTGGTAGAGGACGATCTCCCCGACGATGAGCCGAGCCAGGCGTCTTGCGCGTTCGTGGGGGTCTTTTCGATCCGTCGCCATCGGATTCCCCTTCCTGCCAGCGGTCCCTAGACGTCAAACAGGGGAAGCTGCGCCGTGTCCTTCATCGGGAACGACACCGGATACTCCATGCTGAAGCAGGCATGGCAGAAGTCCGTATCCTTCCCCACCGCCTTGAGCATTCCCGCCCTGCTGAGATACCCCAGGCTGTCGGCCCGGATGTACGTGCAGATCTCGTCGACGGAATGGCTGGAGGCGATCAGCTCCTTCCGTGTGGGCGTGTCGATCCCGTAGTAGCAGGGGGAGACGGTCGGGGGCGAGCTGATCCGCATGTGCACCTCTCGCGCTCCGGCAGACCGCACCATGCTCACGATCTTCCGACTGGTGGTCCCCCGCACGATCGAGTCGTCTACCACCACGACCCGCTTCCCCTCCAGGATCTCCCGCACCGGGTTCAGCTTGATCTTCACCCCGAAGTGGCGAATGTTCTGCTTGGGCTCGATGAAGGTCCGGCCCACGTAGTGGTTGCGGATGAGCCCGTGGTCGAACGGGATGCCCGACCGGTCGGAATATCCCAGGGCCGCCGGCACGCCCGAATCCGGCACCGGGATCACCAGGTCCGCCTCGACCGGCGCCTCCTCCGCCAGTTGCCGGCCGAGCGCCTTGCGCACACCGGCCACGCTCTTTCCGAAGAGGATGCTGTCCGGGCGGGAAAAATAGATGTACTCGAAGATGCACTGCGCCGAGCGGGCCGGCGGCAGCGGAAAATAGGACCTCAGGCTGTTCGGCGTGATGTGCAGGAACTCGCCCGGCTCTAGGTCCCGGACGAACGTGGCGTCGATGAGATCAAAGGCGCAGGATTCCGAGGCCAGGACCCACGCATCCCCCAGCCTCCCGAGGGACAGAGGGCGAAACCCGTGCGGGTCCCGGATGCCCAGGAGTTCGCGCTCGCTCATGATCACCAGCGAATAGGCCCCGCTGACCCGGCTCAAGGCCTCCGCCGTAGCCTCCACCAAGTCGTCGCTCCTGGAGCGCGCGATCAGATGGACGATGACCTCGCTGTCGGTGCTGGAGTTAAAGATGGAACCATTCGCCTCAAGCCCGGATCGCAGATCCTGCGCGTTGATCAGATTGCCGTTGTGGGCCAGGGCCACCGTCCCGTGGCGACAACTCGCCAGGATCGGCTGGGCGTTCTTGAGCTGCGAGCTGCCGGTCGTGGAGTACCGGACGTGCCCGATCGCCAGGGACCCCTTCAGCCGCTTCAGGCGGGTCTCCGAGAACACGTCGGCCACGAGCCCCATGGCCTTTTCCAGATGAAGCGTCTCCCCGTCCGACGCCACGATGCCGGCGCTCTCCTGCCCCCGGTGCTGGAGCGCGTAGAGCCCGAGATAGGTCAGGTTGGGCGCTTCGGTGCTTCCCAGGATCCCGAAGACGCCACAGGCCTCTCGAAATCGATCGAGCATAAGACTCCCCTAGATTTCGCGCTTGATCCCCTGAATCGCCTGGCGTGTCCGGTGCTCGTTCTCCACCAGGGCAAACCGAACGTACTCGTCCCCGTACTGCCCGAACCCGATCCCCGGCGACACCGCCACCTTGGCTCGCTCCAGGAGGAACTTGCTGAACTCCAGGGAGCCCATCATTCGGAATTGATCGGGAATCCTTGCCCAGACGAACATCGTCCCGAGCGGCTTCTCCACCTTCCACCCGATCCGGCTCAGCCCTTCGCACAGGACGTCTCGGCGCGACTTGTAGGTCTGGACGATCTCCCCCACGCACTCTTGGGGACCGTTCAGGGCGATGATGGACGCGATCTGGATCGGCTGGAACATCCCGTAATCCAGATAGCTCTTGATCCGCGTGAGCGCGGCGATGATCCGGCGGTTCCCGACGGCAAACCCGACCCGCCACCCCGGCATGTTGTAGCTCTTGGAGAGGGTGAAGAACTCGACCCCGACCTCTTTGGCGCCCGGCACCTGAAGAAAGCTGGGGGCCCGGTAGCCGTCGAAGACGAGGTCCGCGTACGCGAAATCGTGGATGACGATGAGATCATGCTCCTGGGCGAACGCCACGATCTTCTTGAAGAACTCCAGATCCACCGTCGCGGTGGTGGGATTGTGCGGAAAGCTGATGATGAGGAGCTTGGGCTGCGGCCACGACTCGCGGAAGGCGGCCAGGAGATTTGCGAAGAAGTCCTCCCCGGGGCCCAACCGGACATGGCGCACGTCGCCCCCGGCGATGATCACGGAGTAGGCGTGAATGGGATAGCTCGGATTCGGCACCAGGGCGACGTCGCCGGAATCCACGATCGCCAGGGCCAGGTGCGAGAGCCCTTCCTTCGCGCCGATCGTCGCGATCGCCTCGGTGTCCGGATCCAGCTCCACGTCATAGCGGCGGCGGTACCAGTCGGAGATCCCGTGGCGCAGCTTGGTGATTCCCTTGGAGGCCGAATAGCGGTGATTCCGGGAATTGTGCGCCGCCTCGCAGAGCTTCTCCACGATGTGGGGCGGGGTCGCCAGGTCGGGATTCCCCATCCCGAAGTCGATGATGTCCTCGCCCCGGGCGCGCGCCTTGACCTTCAGCTCGTTCACGATGCTGAAGACATAGGGAGGCAACCGCTTGATCCGCTTGAACTCCTCCATCATCCCCCCTTGTCCGCCTTCCCTTACTCCGCCGCCTGGGACCGACGCGCCGTCAATTCCGCGTGGTACGAACTCCGGACGAGGGGACCGGAGAAGACGGAGCCGAACCCCATCGCATAGGCCGCGTCCTCAAGCGCTTTGAACCGGTCCGGATGCACAAACTCCGCCACCGGCAGATGCTGCTTGGAGGGCTGAAGGTACTGGCCGATCGTCAGGATGTTGCAGTCCATCTCCCGGGCATCCCGCATCAGGGTCAGGACCTCGTCCTCGGTCTCTCCCAACCCCAGCATGATTCCGGTCTTGGTGAGCGGCTGCCCCAACTCCTTGGCGATCCGGAGGACCTCCAGGGACCGCTCATATTTCGCCTGAACCCGGACTTGCCTGGTGAGTCGCTCCACCGTTTCCAGATTATGATTGAAGACGGTCGGCCGGCTTTCCACGACCGTGCGGATGCTCTCCCGGTCGCCCTTGAAGTCCGGAACCAGCACCTCCACCCGGGTGCCGGGGTTCAGGTCGTAAACGGCGCGGACCGTAGCGGCGAAGTGGGCTGCACCGCCGTCCCTGAGGTCATCCCGGTTCACCGAGGTGATGACGACGAACCGGAGGCCCAGCCGTCGGCTGGTCTCGGCCACGTGTCGCGGCTCGTCAGGATCCGCCGGTGCCGGACGGCCCGTCGCAACGGCACAGAAACCGCAGCTCCGCGTACAGGTGTCGCCAAGCAGCATGAAAGTGGCGGTCCCGCGCGTCCAGCATTCCCCCTGGTTGGGGCAGCGAGCCTCCTCGCAGACCGTGTGGAGGTGGGACGCGCTTAGGAGCGCCTTCATGTCGTGCACGCGCTCCCAATCCCCCGACCGGGCCCGCAACCAGGCTGGCAAGCGGCGCGGGATAGATCCAGTCGGCGTGCCTTCAATCCGCAACAGTTCTTGACTCATCCGGCCCTATTCCGTCTCTTCCTTTGACTCGTGGCTCGTGGCTCTCGGCTCGTAACCCGCAAAGATATCGGGCAGGCCGGAAACCCCTCGCACGCAGGCCCCGCCCCCTTCGCCTGTGAGCGGTTTCGTGCTGTTGCATGCATCTCGAATGGAGGCTACCAGAGGAGTCTAGGGGTGTCAACGGCTTCCTCAGATGCAGATGGAGGATCTGCTCTTCGCTTGACACCCCCGGCCCACTGAGTTACCGTGAATTTTGTCCGGATCCTCCGCAGGGCCGCCGACGGCTTTGCGCGGGCGCCGATCCAGAGCAGCGAGTGTGTTGCATCTCCCTACCTGAATGACGCCACACTGGAGGTTCGAGACATGGTCATGGGCAACCTGCGTGAGGAGACAGAGGTTGCGATCATCGGCGGGGGGCCAGGGGGATACGTCGCCGCTATCCGCGCCGCCGATCTCGGCAAGGACGTCATCCTCATCGAAGAGCGAGACCGGCTGGGCGGTGTGTGCCTGATCGAGGGATGCATCCCGTCCAAGGTCCTCATAAACGTGGTGGAACTAGCGGAGACCGCCCGGGCGGCCCGAAAGATGGGGCTCACCTTCAGCGATCTGTCCATGGATCTCGACGCGCTCCGCCGGTGGAGCGACAGTGTCGTGGGTACCCTCACCAGGGGGGTGGACGCCCTGCTGAAGCGACGCGGGGTGGAAGTCTTGCATGGTCGCGCGCGTTTCATCGACAATCAGACGCTGTCAGTGGAAGGCGCTCGTTCGACCACAGTCGCGTTTCAGCATTGCATCATCGCCACCGGGTCCGACATCAACCGGCTCCCGGCGGGCCAACAGCTGCCGCTGTGGTCCTCGGCGGAGGCGCTGCGCATCCCGGAGGTACCGCCGCGGCTCTTGGTGATCGGCGGCGGTTACATCGGGCTCGAGATGGGGCTGGTCTATGCCGGCCTGGGCTCGCAGGTGACGATGGTGGAATTCAACCCGCGGCTGCTCCCCGGCGCCGACTTCGACTTGGTGGAAGTGGTGGTGAAGATCTGCGAGAAGCGATTTCATCAGATTCTGACCGGGTCCAGGGTCGTGGAAATCCAGAAAGGAGGCAGTGGGTACATCGTCACCGTGGAGCATCAGGGGCAGAAGCAGGCCCATGAGTGCGAGCAGATTCTCGTGGCGGTGGGGCGTCGTCCCAACACTGACAAGCTGGGGTTGGAACATACTGCCATCCGGCCCGACAAGCGCGGCTTCATCGAGGTGAACCCGTGCGGGCGGACCGTGGAAGAGCGCATCTACGCCATCGGCGATGTGACTCCTGGTCCGATGCTGGCCCACAAGGCGAGCCGTGAAGGAAAGGTGGCAGCGGAGGTGATCGCCAAACATCCATCGGTGTTCGACAATCGCGCCATCCCCGCGGTGGTGTTCACCGACCCCGAACTGGCGTGGACCGGATTGACCGAGCGCGAGGCTGCCGAACAGGGCCTGGCAGTCAACGTGGGACGTTTCCCCCTCTTGGCGTCGGGACGGGCGCGGACCCTGGGTCGCACCGAAGGAATGGTGAAGCTCATCAGCGATCCGGATTCCGGGCGAATCCTCGGTGTGGGAATGGTGGGCCCGCACGTGTCGGAGATGATCGCCGAAGGCACACTGGCGGTTCAATTGGGCGCCACCGTGGAGGACATCATGATGACCATCCACCCCCATCCGACCGTCTCGGAAGCCGTCATGGAAGCCGCAGAAGTCTCCGCAGGCACATCTGTTCACATGAACCCTCCCAAGAATGCGGAAGGCGCCGCACGCACGCCTGCGCACATTCATCCCCGCAAGAAAGATGGGGGATGCGAGGGGTGCCCACTCGAGAACTCGTGACGCAATTCGGGGATTCTTCTGCCGGTAAACGAGGCGGGGCTACCTATCCGTGCAGGACAAACACGGATCGATGCTTTCGATGATCGGCCGTGCGTGTTCAGCCTGCTCCCCTTTGAGCGCCCGCGTCAGGAAACACAGGTTGGCAAAGGTTGGGGTTCGCACCTTCACTCGGTCGGGCACGTTCGTGCCGTTTGATCGAATAAAATAGATCAACTCACCCCGCGGAGCTTCAACCCTCCCAATGACCTCGGGACGTTCTTTGAGATTCGGCTCCTTCAACTCACCCATGATGGGCCCGCCGGGTAACTTCTCCAGTAGTTGGTTCACAATGCGAATGCTTTCGCGAGTTTCTCTGGCCCTGACCATGAACCTCGCCCTGGCATCCCCTGCGTTCTCCACGATGACATCGAAATCCACGTCGCCGTAGGCCGCATACCCATCTTCGCTTCTCACATCGCTTTCGATACCGCTCCCCCGGAGCGTGGGCCCCACTGCACCCAGCTCAATCGCCTCCGCGCCGCTTACCGTGCCGTATCCGACAATCTTTGAACCCAGTGTCCCCCGCTCACCCAAGGCGTCAACGACAAAGTCGGACAGGTCTGTGAGCCTCGGCACAGCTCGCCCGGATCTCCGACACCAGTTCGTCGGAGAGGTCCCGCCTCACGCCGCCGATTGTGTTGATGCTGTAATGGACCCGGTTTCCGCTGATGCGCTCGAGCAGGCCCACCAGCGCCTCCCTGTCCTTCATGATCTTGACGAAATACTCGCCTTCATGGACGGCATGCGCCAGGAGGGCCAGACACAGATAATGGCTGTGGAGACGTTCCAGTTCGACGAAGATGGTCCGGAGATACCGCGCCTTGGGCGGAACCTCGATCTCCATGATCTCTTCAGCCGCCTGGCAAAACGCCAACGTGTGGATGTTGCTGCAGATTCCGCAGATCCGCTCAGCAAGAAAAACGTCCTGCCGATACGTTTTCGTCGCCATCAACTCTTCGACTGCCCGGTTGACGAATCCGATGGTGATGGTGAGATCCGTCACCTTGCCATCCTGAACCTGGAGGTCAACCACGCTCGGCTCGAGAAGATATGGGTGATAGGGACCGATGGTGATCGTCTTAGTCATATGCGCTATCCACGAATCTCGGCAGGTTGGCTCTGTCTCTCATCCCCAGAAACACTCGAAAAATTCCTTCGTAGAGCCGGAACGGGAGTCGAGGCACAATTCGGCCGGCTGCATCCCAAAAGACATTGCCAACAATTCAAGCACATGCGCACAAGGGTACCTGGCGACATCGGCGCCAAGATCGCCAACCGACCCCTGCCCCGTCTCAAACTGGTTCAAACAGGCAGGACAACAGAATGCGAGCGCCTCCACGTTCGTTTGACTCACAGCCTTCAGCTTGGGCAGGAGTCTTTCCTTCACTGCCGCGTTCTTGTCAAATTGCGAGATGGGAAAGCCGCAACACAGCTGTTCAAGGCCGTAGTCGACACACCGCGCCCCCATGGCTTCGACCAGATCCTTCATCATTCTCGGTTTCCGCCACGTGTCGAGATGTCTCGTCTCCCGAAAGAGATGGCACCCGTAGTGCAGCCCGACCGGAACATCCACCGGCCTCGTGACCGCCCCCCGGATTCTCTCGAGGCCCACATCTTCATGCAGGAACTCAATGAAGTGCTTGATCTGTATCTTCCCTTCGTATCGAGTCCCGATGCCCGCAAGTAGTTGATCAACCTGCGCTTTCATCGTCTTGTCATGTCGAAGAGCCTCATCCGCCTCGACCAACGCCTCGTAGCATCCGTTGCACAGCACGATCAGATCCGCGCCCGCCTTTTCTGCCAGAGCGAGGTTCCGCGCGGATACGGCCAGCGCCATGTCCCTGTCGGTCAGACCCAGGATGACCGGCTCGGGGCAGCAGGAGTAGCCTTCGAGATCGATACGCTCTATCCCCAGTTGGCTGAACACCCGCCTGGCCGCGACCTCAATCCCCGGGAACCGGAGCGGTATCACGCAACCGAGAAAGAATGCCTGTCTATTCATCACGCGCTCAGGGCTCCTACTTGTACCTCAGTTTGCCTTTTCCCCAATCAAAACCGGCCCGTTTATCAAACCCAGTCCGAACCACCAAGTCCTTGAACTCCTTCAATTGATCCTCATTCGCCGAAGCCAGCGGGGGCACCTTCGATAAACCCGCCTTCTCCCGCTTTATCAGAGAAGAGGGGCCGACCCTGATGGAAGCGCCGCCGCTCAACAGATTTTCGATGCTCATCCTCGCCTGGGGAAAGACATCTCCGGCAAACGGCTTCCGCATGGGCCGCTTGGTGGTCGGCCAGTCATCCGGGAGAACCAGATTCGCTCGCCGCAAATGTCCGGCGAACTCGATCCCGAACAACTCCGACACTTCCTTCTCAACGAACTCCGCTCCAGGCACAATCTGAGCAATCGAGTCGATCGTGCCGGTTTCTTTTCGAACGCTCGCACGCAATGTGACGAGAATTCCATCAAGGGAAAAATTGTACAGAAGTGCGATGTCGAGACCACTGTCGACCGCCACAATCGTAACGAATCTCCGCCCCTCACACCGAAGGACGGTGCGGACGGATTCTTTGATGTCTTCC
Organism: uncultured Methylomirabilota bacterium; assembly: GCA_963727695.1. Lineage (GTDB taxonomy): Bacteria > Methylomirabilota > Methylomirabilia > Methylomirabilales > 2-02-FULL-66-22 > 2-02-FULL-66-22. The sequence goes on from CAVSHW010000048.1 coordinate 35,830, forward strand.
GCATCGACGTCGATCAAGACCCGGCGCTTGCCTTGGCCGGTGCGCGCAACCCGCCCTCTCGTCAGCGTCTGTTCCAGGAGCTGTCGGATCTGCTCAGCGGTCATTGCTCTTCCTTCGCGCTCAAGAACAGTCTTTCGTTAAACCGTACAGCCTCCTCCCTCGCAACCACTCGAAGAGCGCCGGAGGAGCAATGCTTGACACACTCCGGAGCTCCGAAGCAGAAGTCACATTTCACCGCGACTTTCAATGCTGCGTCGAAAAACGGCACCGACAGCGGGCACGCGACGATGCACATCTCGCAACCGACGCACTTGGATGAGTTCTGCGTCACCCATCCCGTCTTCTCGTCCTTGTGTAGTGCCTCAGGCGGGCAGACGGCACAACAGATCGGATCATCGCAGTGCTGACAATTGACTGCGGAATAGCGCTCCGCCGTGCGCGCTTCGTCAAACAGTATGCGTATTCTCGACTGAGCCACATCGATCCGGCCACAATGCCAAACCGCGCACGCCACCTCGCAATATCTACACCCGGTGCACAACTGCGGCTCGTATACAATCACCTTCGCGTCCGACTGACTCGGCACCACGTATCCAACCTCCCAAGCAGCACCGCCTGCTCTTTCACACCCCGACAAGATGTCCGACCTCCCTCAGCTCCTGGCTCCGCTACCCGATGCCCTGCTCGCCAGAGAGGCAAGGAGGCTTTTCGCTTGCCGGACTTCCCCGATACTATTCCTTCTGCACTGCATACATATGTTGAGACTTCGCTGCAGTTTGCTGCGGTCGCCGGTGCCCAGTTTGAGCTTCTCTTCAGCTCTGTTCATGGCCCAATTCATCTGCGCATCGGGAAGAAAAGGCGTACCACAAACGAGACACGCTCTGCGCTGAAGGCGTGCTTCCGACGTGGATGCGTCTTTCTTCCGAAACCACGCCGTATCTCCGGCATGCAACTCCACCGCCTCAGTCGGGCAGACCTCCTGGCACGAAGCGCAGAAGATACAGTCCTTGCGCATGAATCTGACGAGGCGCTCGGTCCCGCTCTCGACGATCTCGATCGCATCGGCGGGGCACACGTTCGCGCATGCACCGCACCCTATGCACTTCCCTTGGTCGACGTGTGGATCACCCCGAAATCCTTGAGGGGTGTGTAGGAGGGTTTCCATGCCTTCAACTTTCAGCTGCAACGCATCAGCCAGGGCACCCAGGATCACCTGCGGCCTCGGGGGGCATCCCATGATGTACAAATCGACAGGGATGATCGCATCGATCGGCCCGGTCATGGCATAGCCACCTTTGAAGATACCCATCGTGGCTCCACACGACCCGACGGCTATGACGAGCCTCGGCTCCTGGATTGCGGCATAGGCGCTCTCCAGTTCACCTTTGGACTTCAGATTGGACCCACCCGTAACCAGCAGCACATTGGCTTCTTTCGGTGTCTCGACGATCTCGACCCCGAGTTCAGCCACCGGAACAAGAGCCAAGATCTCTAGGACCTCAATATCGCAACCGTTACACCCGCTTGCGTCAAATCGATAGATCCGAGTAGCCTGTATGCCCACGTCCACACCTATCACATTGAGCCGTCAATGACCCGTTGATGACGCTTCTGACTTGGCACGTCTTCGGGAGGTTAGGTTGTCATACCTGTTCCCGAGCCGCAACCCGGAGTCTGTCTTTGTATTCCTTCCATGAACAATCATGCGAGGCCGGCGTGCGGATCCGCCGACGCGACCAGCGCCGGGGCAGCCGCTGCCACGATAGTCTCACATCCGCTCGGGTGCGGACACGCCGAGAAGCGCCAACCCGTTCGCGATCACCTGCCGAACCGTCGCGACCATGGCCAGGCGCGCATGGCTGAGCTCGCGGTTCTCGGAGATGACCCGCTCCTCGCTGTCCTTGTAGCGCGTGAAGTAGCCGTGGAAGGCGGCTGCCAGTTCGTGCAGGTAGGTTGTCACCCGATGCGGCTCGCACGCCAGCGCCGCCTCCCGCACCATCTCGGGATATTTCGCCATCAGCTTCAATATGGCGATCTCTTCCGGCAGGGTGAGGAGCGACAGGTCGGCGTCCGCGGGCGCCCCACCCAGTCCGGCCTCCTCGGCCTTCCGCGCCACGCTGCAGCCGCGGGCATGCGCGTACTGGACGTAGAAGACCGGGTTGTCCATGCTCTGCTTCTTCGCGATCTCGATGTCAAAGTCGAGCTGGGCCTCGGAGCGCCTGGTGAGAAACAGGAAACGCGCGGCATCCTTCCCCACCTCGCTCACCACCTCGCGCAGCTCCACGAACTGCCCCGACCGCTTCGACATGGGCGCGGGCAGGCCGTTGCGAAGGACGCGGACCATCTGGAGCAGGATCACCTGCAGGATCTCGGGGTCATACCCCAGCGCGTGGATGGCCGCCTTCACCCGTGGGATGTAACCGCCGTGATCCGCCCCCCAGATATTGATGAGCCGCTGGAACCCGCGCCGGATCTTGTTGGCGTGGTAGGCGATGTCCGAGGTGAAATAGGTCGGCTCGCCCGTGCCGCGGATCAGGATGCGGTCCTTCTCGTCGCCGAAGTCGCTGGCGCGGAAGCCGATCGCATTCCCGTCTTCGTACAAATACCCACCCTCGCGGAGCTTCGCCAGAACGCGTGCCACCTCGCCACTATCAAACAGGCTCTTCTCCGAGAACCACGTGTCGAACACGACGCCGAAGTCGCGCAGATCCGCCTTGGCCTCCTCCAAGAGAATGGCGGAGCCCCACTCCGCGCACGCCACGATGGCCTTCGCCGCGTCCATCTCCCCCAGACCGGGAAGCGCGGCGGTCTGTGCCGCGAGGTCGCGGACATACTCGCCGTGGTATCCGTTCTCCGGGAAGACGACCGGCCGCCCCGCCAGCTCCAGGTGGCGAGCCCAGATCGACTCCCCCAGAAGCCGGACCTGTGTCCCGGCGTCGTTGATGTAGAACTCCCGCTCGACCTGGTAGCCGATCGCCGTGAGCAGGCTGGCGACAGCATCCCCCAGGATCGCACCCCTCCCATGACCCACGTGCAGCGGCCCGGTGGGATTGGCGCTCACAAACTCCACCTGCACGCGCTGCCCCTCCCCCAGATTCGCCTTTCCATACTCCTGCCCCGCCGACAGCACCCGCCCGACAATCGCGTGCCACCAGCGCCTCGCCACGAAGATGTTGAGGTACCCCGCCCCGGCCACCTCCACCTTCTCCACGAGCGCCGGGTCCGCCATCAGGGCATGCTGGATGGCCACCGCGATGTCGCGGGGCTTGCGCCGGACGAGCTTCGCCAGGCTGAAACTGATCGGGGTGGAGAGATCCCCGAACACGGGGTCCGGCGGATACTCCCAATTCACCTCCGGGATGGCTGCATCCGGCCAGCCCCCGGCGGCGGCCGCCCGGGTGATGGCAGCCCCCAGCTCAACACCCAACGCGCGCTTCAATTCTTCCACGGCTATCCCTTCCAATGCGCAAATTACGAGTTGTACGGCCTGACGCGAAGATCGAACCCCCCGCTCAGGTCCCCACAGCGGCGGACACCACCGAGGGTTCCGATGGGGTGGATTCGGGAAACTCGAAGGCGCGGATCTCGATCTGATCCAGGGCCATGCGCACCAGCGCGTCCACCTGGAGGTTCGATTCCGCCTGCCCGATCTCTTCCAGGTTGGAGAACGTGGCCGGGTGTCGAGGGGCGAAGAGGCTGCAGCAGTCCTGATCCGGCAGGATGGAGATCTCGTAGCTGCCAAGCGCCCGCGCCTGCTGGACGATCTCCTCCTTGTCGCTGCCGATCAGGGGGCGGAGGATCGGCATTCCAGCCGCCTCCTCGACCACCGCAAGGTTGTCGAGCGTTTGGGAGGCCACCTGCCCCAAACTCTCCCCCGTCACCAGGGCCTTGGCCCCCTCCCGCCGCGCGATCTCCGAGGCGATCCGCACCATGAATCGCCGGTAGAGCACCACGCGCAGCGGTCCCGGCGCCTTGGAGACGATCTCCCGTTGCACTTCGCCGAACGGGACAAGATAGAGTCGCGAGAGATGTTGGAATCGTGTCAGGCACTGGACGAGATCCGCCGCCTTCTGGCGCGAGGTGCCGTCCTGAAACGGATGGCTGTGGAAGTGGACGAAGACGGCATGGCAGCCCCGCTTCATCAGTCGGTGCGCCGCAACCGGCGAGTCGATCCCGCCCGAAAGCAGCACCACGACGCTGCCGCTCACCCCGACCGGGAGGCCGCCCGGTCCCGCCTCGCGGCCAAAGGAGAAGTAGATCTCCCGGGGCAGGACTTCGACGTGCAGCGTCACCTCGGGGTGTTCCAGGTCCACCCGCGCCCCCGTCCGACCCTGCACGGCGGCACCCAGATCCCGGTTGATCTCCTCCGACTTCAGCGGGAACGGCTTGTACGCCCGGCGCGTCGCCACCTTGAACGATTCGAAGTGTCGCCCTTCCAGCGCGCGATCCACGCCGGACTTCAGGGCGTCCAGGTCCGGCTCTGTCCGCTCCGCCAGCGAGAAGTTGGCGATGCCGAAGATGCACCGCACCCGCTCGCGGATCGTCGGCCAATCCGCGTCCCGGGAAAGAGACAGGACGAGCCGCCCCGACCGCTCGTCCGCCCGGCGGACCCCCGTCCCCGCCGTCGCACGCAGGAGGTTCGCCGCAAGCCTCCGCAAGAAGAGCGGCTGGTTCTTGCCCTTGAGACCGATCTCGTTGTAGTGCACCACCACGTAGCTCATCCCCACTCCTGAAAGCGCGTAGGGTACCATCCGGAGAGGCGGAACCCAAGGAGAAACTCCCCGCCGGACATCGATCGGTCGCCATCACGCAGGAGAAGAACCACGAATCCCGCAACGTCCCCAGGAAGCGTATGTAAACGGCTTAGCAGGCTGCTCAAAAAGGTCCAGATGCAAGGCGGCGCACGCATTCGTCGAATGGGTACCCGGCGCCGAGTGAGGCGTACTGCGGGTACGCCGCAACGAGTGCCCGAGTAAGCCAACGCCGCAGATGGGCCTTTTTCAGCAGCCCGTCAGGAGACGAGGACGGTGTCGTGGCTGCGCCAGAGGTACCAGCAGGCAACGCTTCGGTAGGGGCGCCACTTCGTCCCCAGCTTCTCGACCCTGGCGGGAGCGGGGAGGGAGCGAAGCCGGTAGGCTTTTCGAATCGCGGAGCGGACGCCGAGGTCACCCGTCGCCAGGACATCAGGCCGCCGCAGCGCGAACATCAGGAACATCTGCGCGGTCCAGACGCCGACACCCTTCACGCGGGTGAGATGCTCGATGACCTGTTCATCGGACAACCGTGGCAGCCGCGCGAAGTCGATGACGCCCGCCTGCGTCTTCTTCGCCAGGTCTCGGAGATAGTTCGCCTTCTGCTGAGACAGCCCTGCGTCGCGCGCGTCGGCGAGGGGCAAAGAGAGAATAGTCTCCGGCGCCATTCGTGCGTCGCTCCCGAGGGCTTCTTTCAAGCGACCAAAAATGGCGCGCGCGGACGAGCCGCTGAGCTGCTGAAAGACGATGCTGCGCGCCACCGTTTCAAAATCGGGCTGGGTGTGCTGAATCCTGTACGGCCCCACCCGCTCGATGATCTCGCGAGAGGACCGGATCGGCCTGTTTCAGGTGAATGATCGCCTGTCGCATGGCAGGATTACGTCTTTCTCGCATTCTGTCGGGAGGCGGACCTGCTGGTATTCGACACCCAGTACACCCTCCTCGATGCTATCGATGCAAAGTCTGAAGATCTACGCCGGGGATCACCCCCTCCGGATCGATCTCGCCTATGACGGCTTGGAAATACATGAGCGGCGGTCATGCGCTCCCTACGATAGTAGACGCGCCTGCGCCGTCCGCTCGATGCACTTGTTAGCCACGCACCTGGGGTAGCCTCAGGTATTCCTCAAGCCTCGCGCGCCATCCTTCGACCACGTTGCGATCCGATGCTCCCTCGAAGAACCGCCCCGGAGCGAAGAGCGGGAACTCGCGGCCATCGACCAAGTGCAGGACCAGGTAGTACATATTGACGAAGTTCGACTTCTTGCCGAGGTAGCCGATCGAGATCCCCACGACGTCCTGGAAGGCAACGAGGGCCCGCTTGCTGCCGAGCGGCCTTGCGTCAGCCACCTCGATCACGCGCTTGCGCGGATCGATGGTCACGGTCTGAGCCCCGCCCGCAAGAAGCGACACCGCGCCGGCCACGAACAGGAGTGCGCCGAGAAGGAAACCGGCCAAGACGTTCTCGCCGCGAGAGCCGAAGTCGCGTGAGGCCCACATAAGGATCGCGCCGAGGCCGGTGATCCCGATGCTGATCATGAGCTGTATCCCCGGCCTACTCCGGGATACCCAAGGCTTCAATCGGCCTCCCTTCGGCGGTGCTGCGCCGAACCTCCACTATGACCGTTCGGGGGAGCCGTGCCGAAGGCGCAGTTTCACCGATACGGGTCGATGGTGTTGTGCGGCCTATGCCGTCTTTGTGCGCCCGTGCCGAAGTTCTTCCTCAACCTTCTGCGCGAGGAAAACTTTGAGCAGGGACTGGTAGGGCACGTCCCGCTTGTTCGCCAGCATCTTCAGGCCAACGAGGATGGACTCCGGCAGTCGCAGGGAGATTGACTTGGTAGAGGGTTTCAGATTCGGGAAAACAGCCCGTTTCGCCCTGGACCAGTCGAGAACCTCCGCAGAATCGTGCGTTGCCCAGAACTCCCGCTCTTCGTCCTCGTTCTTGAATACTGGGATCCGCTTCCTGGTCATGATCTGTATGCCCTCCGCTCCTTCCGGCTCATGTCCCGTGCCGACACCACCCTCAGATGGCGCCCGCGCATCGTGAACGCAATGAACAACTCCCGGCCCTCGTCCGTTTGGCCCAGCACATAGAACCGCTTTTCTGTGCCGGAATGCCCCGGATCGTCGCCCCAGAGAAGCGGGGTGTTGAAGAACACCTGCTCCGTTTCCAGAGGCGCGACGCCGTGCCGTTTCCAGATTTTCTCGGCGTTGCCGCCACTCCAGTCGAAACTCTCGACGTCCGGTGACGACACCATATCTGTCATGGGCATACCGTATATGATGAACGTATACATGTCAAGGCGCGTTCACGCCGGTTGGTTGTCGGTCGTCTGCTCGGCCGAACGGAGCCGCGGTTCTATGCGTTCCCGGACCCGAGGACCGCTTCCACCAGACCGCGGGCGGTGGATTCCGCGCGCACGGCGGGACGCCCGAGCTGGGTTTCCAGGTCGCGAAGCAGCAGGTCGTCCAGAAAGATGTCTTCGTCCTCCTTGAGGGAGATCGAGGGGATCAGGATGGTCTCGCCCAGCCGTTCCCCATCCCGCTCGAGAGCCGCCCTGATGTCGGCGCCGGTGAGAAGACCGGCGCAGGTCACCGAGCCGCCAAAGAAGGTGTTGACCACGGGGGTCAGCCGGACCTCGAGTCCCGCGACCCGGTTCAGCCGCTGGATGGCGGCGGCCAGCACGGGAACCGCCAGCGTCCCCGTCACGACGCTCACCCGCCGCGCCGGCGAGACCGCCGCCGGCAGCTTCTTCTCCAGTCGCCGGAACTCCTCCAGGAACTTCCGGCAGCCCCCCACCCCGTTTCCGAGCTGGGCGTAGCCTTCGTAACAGCGCACCGACGGGAACGGCCGTTCCGCCAAGAGGTAGAACTCATCGGACGGGAACGCGAAGCGCGTCTGCAGATCCTTGAGGAACCGCCGGCGCCTGGGCTCGGCCCAGGCCAAGAGGGATCGCGCGTACTCTGGGTCCGGCGAGCGGAGAACGGGCAGCTTCTCGCGGTATTGGGTGAGACCGACGGGAACCAGGGCCACCGTCTCCAGAAAGGGATGGAACCGCCGCAGATCCTCCAGGGTCTTGGCGAGATGCTCGCCGTCGTTGATCCCCGGGCAAAGAACGACTTGCGTATGCATGAAGATCCGGCCGGCCGCGAACCGGGCGATCTGGTCGAGGACGTTCGGCGCAGAGGGATTGCCGAGAAGTTCGTTGCGCAGCCCCCAGTCCGTAGCGTGGACGGAGATGTACAACGGGGAAAGCCGCTGCTCGATGATGCGCGACCGTCTCCGCCTCGCCGAGGTTCGTCAGTGTGGCGAAATTCCCCTTCAGGAAGGAGAACCGGTAGTCGTCGTCCTTGAAGTAGAGCGCGCGGCGCATCCCGCGTGCGTTCTGGTGGGCGAAGCAGAACACGCACTTGTTGTTGCAGGCTCGGATCTTGAGCGGGTCCACCTCGAGACCCAGCGGCAGGTCGTCGGGCTTCTCGATCGCCGCTCGGTGTTCGGTTCCATCGCCGTCCTTCCAGACAAGGTTCACCCGCCCCGCCGTCTCGGCAAACCGCAACTCCAGGGCGTCCTCTACCGGACGACCGTTCAGGGAATGGATTTGCGCTCCCGCGGCCACCCCAGCCGCGGCAGCCGGACTCCCCGGCCCCACCCCGTGAATCGTGAGAGACTTCTTCGTCATGAGTGCTCCTGGAAATCCGACTCCCGCTCACCGGCGGAGTGACGGGTGTCCCCATCCGAGGAAGACACGCCGCGCACGAAAGCGCGACGATCTGCTAGTCGCTCAGGAGGCGAGACCCGCGATAGACGTACTGGAGGCCCGAGCCGATCGTACAGACCAGCGCCACCACGGCGACCGGAAGGATAGTGCAAGTGAGGCTAGGCACGAAGTTATCCAGCATCGCCAGGAGGACCGTCAGAATCTGAAAACCGGTAGTCAGCTTCCCCAGCCAGGATGGGGGCAGCGACATTCGCCCCACAAACATGTACAGGATGAAGGCGCCCCCGATCAGGATCACGTCGCGACTCACGACGCTGATCGCGAACCACCAAGGCAATTCCTTCAGAACGGAGAGGACGATGACGGCCGACATGAGAAGCAGCTTGTCCGCCACCGGGTCCAGGACCATGCCCAGGCTCGTCCGCTGGCCCCGGCTGCGCGCCACGAACCCGTCCAGGGCGTCCGTGATCCCGGCCAGCATAAACAACGCCAGAGCCGCCCCCATCTGCTTGTACAAGAGGAGCACGGCGATGACGGGCGTCATCAGGATCCGGAGGATGGTCAGGCGATTTGCCAGCGTCAACACGAAACCTCGGTCCTCTCCGGTTCGCCCGTGCGGAATGACGGGGCAACCAGAAGAGGCGATTTGTTCAGGGCGGCCACGATTTCGCGCCGGAGGTCGTCCAGACCCGCACCCGTCTTCGCCGACGTCGCCACGCGTCCGCTGCCCGGACCCCACGGAAACTGGGGACGCTCTCCCAACCGATCGATCTTGTTGTACACCAGGATGGTCGGTCGGTCGGCCAGGCCCAGATCTCCCAGCACTCCTTCCACCGCCGCCTGCTGCAGCTCCGCGTGCGCGTGGCTGATGTCCACGACGTGGAGCAGAATCTCCGCTTCCTGCACCTCTTCCAGCGTGGCTTGGAACGCCGCCACCAGCTGGTGGGGAATCTTGCGGATGAATCCCACGGTGTCCGACAGCAGCGCCACCCGCCCCCCCGGCAGCATCAGACGGCGCAGGGTCGGATCGAGAGTGGCAAAGAGCTTGTCCCGAACCGCCACCCCTGCGTGGGTGAGCGCATTCATCAGCGACGACTTTCCCGCGTTGGTATACCCCACCAGCGCCACGATGGGGAACGGAATCTTGCGACGCGGCCGGCGCAACAGGGCGCGGTGTCGCCGCACCTGCTCCAGGTCCCGACGGATCTTGGCCATCCGAGTCCTGATCCGTCGTTTGTCGGATTCGAGCTGCGTCTCGCCGGGCCCTCGGGTCCCGATGCCGCCCCCCAGCCGCTCCAGGTGGGTCCAGGCCCCCGCCAGACGAGGCAAGAGGTAGTCGAGCTGGGCCAACTCGACCTGGAGCTTCCCTTCCCGCGTCTGAGCCCGCTGCGCGAAGATGTCGAGGATCAGGCCGGTCCGGTCCACGACTCGAAGCCCCAAAAGCTTCTCCAGGTTTCGCTGTTGCGAGCCCGACAGCTCCTCGTCGAGGATCACCACATCTACGCCCGTACAGCGCCCGCGGATCTCCTCCGCTTTGCCCTTGCCGATCAGATATGCGGGATCCAGGCGATCTCGCTCTTGCAGGATCGACTCCGCCACGCGCGCGCCTGCGGAGTGCGCCAACTGCTCCAGTTCCGCCAGCGAGTCCTCGGCCTCCCAGCGCGGTTGCCGATGCCGGACGACGCCCACGAGCAGTGCGGTTTCCCGGGCGGACCGGGTCACATAGCTACGAGCGATGGAGTAACTCCTCTCGAGCGGCGCGCGCCTGGAGGAGCCGGCCCATCAGGGCTTCCTCATCCCCGTCTCGAATGGCGGCCGCCAACCGTTCCAGCGCCTGCTGGTATCCGGCCAAGACCCTGAGCACCGGCTCCCGATTCATCAGAAAGATGTCCCGCCACATCACCGGGTCGCTCCCCGCCACGCGGGTGAAGTCTCGCAGCCCGCCGGCCGAAAACCGCAGCCGCTCCTTCCCCCGCTCCGTGGCGAGCACCGTGTCCATCAGGGCGAAGGCGACGAGGTGCGGCAGGTGACTTACCGTGGCGAACACCTCGTCGTGCCAGGTCGCGTCCATCCGCACAACGTTCGCTCCCGCGGCGCGGCAGAGGGCGCCGACCCGCTCCAACGCCTTCGCCTTGGTGTGCGCGCTGGGCGTGAGGACCCAGTTCGCCCCCAGGTAGAGATCCGCCCGCGCGGCGGCCGGCCCCGACTGCTCTTTCCCCGCAATCGGGTGACCCGCTACAAACCGGCCGTCGGGAAACGCCGCGTCCCCGGCCGCCAAGATGGGCCCCTTCACGCTCCCCACATCGGTGATCAGACAGGTCGTCCCGACATGTCGGACCACCTCGGGCAGAAGCCGGACAATCTCGTGGACCGGCACCGCCAGGACCACCAGATCGGCTCCCTGCACCCCGGCCGCCAGATCGTCCGTCGCACGATCCACCAGTCCCATGGCGAGGGCGACCTCGCGGCTGGCGGCGCTCCGGCCCACGCCGACGACGCTTCCCACCGTCCCGGCGCGCCTGGACGCGAGGGCGAGACTCCCGCCGATGAGTCCCGTGCCCACGATCGTCATCCGGTTGAAGAGCGGCGCGCTCGACTCCGGAATGCGGATTGCGGGATGCGGAATTGACATGCACACTCGATTTCGTGCTTCGGGTTAATCCGTCCGCCCGCCCGCTTCCACGACTCTTTCGATTTCTTCGATCGGCTTGCCGGGGGAGTGCGGGGTGAGACCGGAGAGATGCAGAGAGGTGATCTCCTCCAAAGGTCGGGTCAATGCGACACCTCCATGCGACGACGTCGTCGGCTCACGCTCAGGGCTCCTCCAGCTGGGCGGCCTTTGGATACGAGCCGAGGATCTTGAGGAAGATACAGTCCTCTTGTAGGCGGGCCAACGCCTCCTGCGCGCGCGGCTCGCTGGCGTGCCCTTCGAAGTCCACGTAGAAGACATACTCCCAGACCTTCTTCTTGGAAGGCCGGGATTCGATCTTGGTCAGGTTGATCTTCCGCTCCGCGAAGGGCAGGAGCATCCGGTGGAGCGCTCCCACCCGGTCTTTGATGGAGAACAGGATGGAAGTCTTATCCTCGGCGCTCGGGGGGGCGCCCTTTTTCCCGACCACCAGGAAGCGGGTCAGGTTGTTGGGGTGGTCCTCGATCCGCCGGTGCAAGACGGTGAGGTCGTAGAGCGAGGCCGCCAGCTCCGAGGAGATGGCGGCGGCCCCGGGCTCGGACGCCGCGATCTCCGCCGCGGCCCCGGTGCTGCTGGTCTCCACCACCGGGATCTGGGCCGCATTCCTTTCCAGCCACTTGCGGGACTCGGCGAGACCGTGCGGGTGGGAGTAGATCTTCCGGACCTCGGCAAGAGTCGGGGCCTTGCTGAGGAGGTGAAGCGCCGCCTCCACCACCACCTCGCCGCAAATCAACAGGGGGGAGTCCACGAACATATCCAGGGTGTGGCTGACTACCCCCTCGGTGGAGTTTTCCACCGGCGCCACGCCGAAGTCCGCGTTCCCCTTCTCGACCTCGGCAAAGACCTCGGCGATGTTGCGCATGGCCAGAAGCTGCGCCGAGAGGCCGAAGCGATCCATCGCCGCCAAGTGGCAGAAGGTGGCGCGCGGGCCGAGGTAGGCCACACGAAGCGGATGTTCCAGGGACAGACAGGCAGAGATCACCTCGCGAAACACCGGCCGCACGGCCTGCGCCGGGAACGGGCCGGTGTGCTCTGCACTGAGACGGGCGTAGATCTCCTCTTCCCGCTGCGGCACGTGGAAGTCGAGGTTCTGCTCCGCCTTGAGGCGACCGACCTCCAGCACCAGCTCCGCACGGCGATTCAGCAGCCGGAGGATTTCGGAGTCGATCCCATCGATGCGCTGCCGGATTTCTGCGATCCGCATGGGCGAGTTCATCTGATCCATCATTTCATCATAGTCAGACAAGACAGAGCGATCAAGGTCTTTCCGCCCCGGTTTTCGCCTTGAGAGCTTCCAACGCTGCGACCTCCGATGGCAACAGCCGCCTCCACTGCCCGCGGGACAACTGCCCCAGCACGAGGGGACCTAAACTCACCCGGAGCAGCTTCATGACCGGATGGCCGACCGCCTCGCACATGCGCCGCACCTGGCGGTTCCGCCCTTCCTGCACGTGGACGGAGACCCAGGTGTTCTCTCGGGTCGTTCGCAGCACCTCGACCCCGCTGGCCGAGAGCCGCTCACCGTCGGAGACCACCCCCCGCACTAGACGCCGGAGCGCCTCGGGGGAAGGGCGTCCCTTCACCTTGGCGTGGTAGACCTTGGGCACCCCATGCCGGGGATGGGTGAGGAAATTGGCCAGCTCTCCGTCGTTGGTGAGGAGGAGCAACCCCTCGGTGTCCCAGTCCAGGCGGCCGACGGGAAAGAGCCTGGGCAATCCGGTCCTCGGCAAGAGCGACACGACCACCGGACGGCCTTCCGGGTCGGAGACCGCCGTGATGTACCCTCCGGGTTTGTGCAACATGACGGTGACCGGGGCTTCGGTGCGCACACGAACGCCGTCAACCTGGACGCGGTCCCGCTGGGGGTGGACCCGCGTCCCGGCGGTCCGGATCACCGCCCCGTTCACCTGCACGCGCCCCTCGGCGATCAACTCTTCGCAATGTCGTCTCGATGCGACGCCGGCCCGCGCCAGAAACTTCTGGAGCCGCTCTCCCGCAGACGACGCCTCCGCCAACACGACCTGCGCCGGGCGGACCGGTTCCGGGATCCGCGGCGCGCTTGCCCTAGGCCGGGCGGGAGGCCGACGCCTTTCTTGGCTCGGCCTCGGTCGCTGGTCCCTCGCCTGAGGCGGACTCGGCGGGATCGGCCGCGGGGGCCGATTCCACCTCGGCTGATTGGTCGGGCCCGATGGTCGGGGGGGGCGATTGCTCGACTGGCTGGTCGAGATCGATGGCGGTGAGGGCCGACCCTTCCTCGAGAACGCGTTCGATGTCACCGGCCGCGGGGGCCGATTCCTCGACTGGCTGGTCGGGGCCGACGGTCGCCCCCGCGACTGCCTCCCCTTCGGGCGCATTGATGAGCTCATTGATCTCCCTCAGAGTAGGCAGGTCGCCCAGATTTTTCAATCCAAACTGTTCGAGAAACTGCGCGCTTGTCCCGTAGAGCATCGGCCGTCCCGCCTCGGCCTTGCGGCCCATCATGCGGACGAGCCCCCGTTCCAGCAGCGTCCGCATCACGCCGTCCACCGCCACGCCGCGGATCGCCTCGATTTCCGCCCGGGTGATGGGCTGCCGATAGGCAACGATGGCCAGCGTCTCCAGTGCCGGACGGCTCAGACGTGCCGGCTTGACCTGTTGGAGCTTTTGAACCCAGGCGTGCGTCTCGGGGCGCGTGGTCAGGCGAAACCCTCCGGCCACCTCCTGGACCATCAGGCCCCGTCCATCCTCCTCCAGGCGTAGAGACAGCTCGCGGAGGGAGGCCTCCGTCTGCGATGGCTGCCCGTCCGCCAGAACCTCCTGCAGTTTCGGCAGGGGAAGCGGTTCCTCCGCCACGAACAGCAGCGCCTCCAGGATGGCCAGTCGATCCGGTTCTTCGTTCACCCGCTCTTCCTCCATGCCTCGGTGATTCGAGCTGCGCGCCCACCGCTCACGCGGGGGAAGTCTCCGGCAGACTCACGGAGCCGACCGACTCCCGGTCCGCCGGCCGGCTCTCGGCCGGCCCGGCGTCGTCGCCTTGCTCCAGAGTCCGATAGATCATGATAGGCCCCAGGACCTCCCCCTGCCGAACCGTGGCCAGCCCCCGCCGAAGCAGCTCCAAGAGGGCCAGGAACGTGACGACGATCTCGACCCGGCGTGTGTCATCCGCGAAAAGCCGACTGAATTCCAGCGGGCTCTCCCCCGCCAGACGATCCACCAGCGTCACGATTCGCTGGCCGACGTTGAGCTCCTCCGGGGTGATCTCCAGCGGAGTCGCCGTCGTCTCCGCCCGCGTCAGGATGTCCCGAAACGCCCGCAGGAGCTCGAGCATCGACACCTCCAGCGGCCCTTCCACCTCAAACTCCATGGCGGGCGCCCCTCGGGGATGCAAAAGCTGTGTCTCGGACTCCAGCAGGCCCAGCGTCTGGGCCGCCTCCTTGAACCTCCTGTATTCGAGGAGCCGGCTGACCAGCTCCGCGCGCGGATCCTCCGCCTCGACCTCGTCCCCTTCCGCCGTCTCCTCGGGTGGAAGGAGCATCTTGGATTTGATATGGATCAGCGTCGCGGCCATGAGCAGGTACTCCCCGGCGACGTCCAGGTCCAGCTCCTGCATCACGGCCAGATACCGGAGATACTCCTCGGTGATCGAAGCGATGGGAATGTCCAGGATGTCGAGCCGGTGTTCCCGGATCAGATGCAGGAGGAGGTCGAGTGGCCCCTCGAACATATCGAGCTTGATCTGAAAGTTCATGGGGTCTCCGCCACTCGGACCCACCCCTGCAGACGCGCGTATCGCTTCGGCCCGATCCCCGGCACGTCGCGCAACTCCTCCAACCGCCGGAACGGCCCGCGGGCCTCGCGGTAGGCCACAATCCGCCGAGCGAGAACCGGACCGACCCCCGGCAGCTCCTGCAAGGCCGCCACAGTTTCCCGATTGATATCGAGGAGGGGCCCCCGCGGCAGGGGCTTCGGAGCGCTCGCCGCCTCCGGCGTCGCCTGGGCGGCAACGCGGCGCGTCGTCTGGAACGAACCCGAGACCGCGGCGTCGGCCGTCTCGGTCGCCGCTTCGGGGGAGCTCGCCATGAGGGACGGAAAGGCCGGTCCCGACCGCCCAAGCCGCGAGAACAGCGTGCCGCCGAGGAGGAGCAAGCCGAGACACGCCACCGCAACCCCCTGCGCATTCGCCCAGGGAACGGCCCGGGCCGGCCCGCCGCGTCGAATCTCGATCAGCCTCACACCGTATCCTCGACAACCGCCTCCCGCGCCAGACCGAAGGCTTCGTGCAGGACCCGAACGGCCAGCTCGGTATACTTCGCCTCGATCACGCAGGAGATCTTGATCTCCGACGTACTGATCATCAGGATGTTGATCTTCTCCCGGCCCAGCGTCTCGAACATCTTGGCGGCGACCCCGGAGTGTGTCCGCATCCCGACACCGACAATGGAGACCTTGGCGATCTTGTCATCCCCGATCACCTTGTCCGCCCCGATCTCCTTCAGGATGACACGCACGATCTCCTGGGTGCGCGCGTAGTCGGTCTTGGGCACCGTGAACGAGATATCGGTCGACCCATCCTGGCTGATGTTCTGGACGATCATGTCCACCACGATATTGGCCTCGGCAACGCGCCCGAACAGGGTCGCCGCGATGCTAGGCCGATCCGCCACCCGCGTGATGGTGATCTTGGCCTCCTGTTTGTTGTAGGCGATGCCCGAGACCACCACTTTTTCCATGGACGTATCCTCCTTCACCACCATCGTTCCCGGATTGTCGTTGAAGCTGGACCGGACGTGCACCGGCACCAGATAGTTTTTGGCGTATTCGACGGAGCGGGTCTGCAGCACCTTGGCGCCCAGGCTGGCCAGTTCCAGCATCTCGTCGTAGGAGATCCGGTCCAGCTTGCGCGCCTCGGAGACGATGTTCGGGTCCGCGGTGTACACGCCGTCCACGTCGGTGTAGATCTCGCACACGTCGGCCGCGAGCGCCGCCGCCATGGCGACCGCCGTGAGGTCCGAGCCGCCGCGGCCCAGCGTCGTGATCTCGTCCTCGGCGCTCACCCCCTGAAAGCCGGCCACGATGGCAATTTCGCCCTCGGCCAGGGCCTGTCGCACCCGATCGGCATCGATGCTCACGATCCGCGCCTTCGTATGGACGTCGTCCGTCTGGATGCGGACCTGGCTTCCGGTGAAGCTGCGCGCCCGATATCCCAGCCCCTGGATCGCCAACGACAGGAGGCCGATACTCACCTGCTCCCCCGTCGCCAGGATCACATCCAACTCCCGCTCGTCGGGCCGCTCCGCCATCTTCTGGGCGAGTCCGATCAACCGGTCCGTTTCACCCGCCATGGCGGAGACGACCACGACCACGTCGTGCCCCGCCGCCCGCGCCTGGGTGATCCGCCGGGCGACGTTCTTGATTCGATCCACCTCCCCGACGGAGGTGCCTCCGTACTTCTGCACGATCAGCGCCATTGACCACCTCGTTCCCGTTTGTCACCGACCATCCGTATCCACCGGCCGAGCCTTCTGGCCGATCTTTCCCTCCGTCCCGTGACGCAACCGCCCGATATTCTCCCGATGCCGCCAGAAGATCAGCGCCGCCGATAGCGCGCCGAAGAGGACCATGACCGGCCTCCCGTCGACCAGCCAGGCCAGCGCGGGCAGCGCCGCCGCGGCAGCCAAGGCGGCCAGCGACGAGTAGCGCCAGACAACGGCGACCAGCAGCCAGACAAGGAGCAGGAGACCCCCGACCACCGGCATGGCCGCCAGCACGACGCCGAGCGTCGTGGCGACCCCCTTACCACCCCGGAATCTCAGGAAGATAGGAAACAGGTGGCCCAGAACCGCCGCCAACGCCACCGCCGCGAGGATCCGGGACGATGCCCCCAGCCCTCGCGCCAGCATCACCGCTGCCGCTCCCTTCCCGATATCCCCGATCAGCGTGAGTGCTGCCGCCCCCTTCCCTACGGCGCGGAGGACGTTGGTAGCCCCAATGTTGCCGCTCCCCACGCGGCGGAGATCCACATTCCCCGTGAACCGCGCGATCAGGAGACCGAACGGCACCGATCCCGCCAGGTACGCGATCGCTATCAGCACTCCCTCGCGAGTCAGCACCGCCTCCGATCCTCTCAGTCCTCAGCCCGCAACGCTGGATTCTCGGCTCTCGGCTCTACTTCTCAAGGTCAACGCACCGCCAGAACTTGCAGAAGTAGACCACGCCCGACGCCAGGGACAGCGTCGCGGCCACAGCCAGCACCACCTGCCCGAGCGGCACGACGGCCAGCGGCCAGTTGAGAATCAGCAGGGCCACCGCGATCACCTCGGCCGTCATGGTCAGCTTCCCAAAATCGTTGGCCTGAATCACCACGCTCTGAGCCGCCGCGATCGCTCGGAGCCCCGTCACCGCGATGTCGCGCCCAACGATCAGCACCACCAGCCAAGCCTGGACCCGCCCAACCTGCACCAGCGAGATCAGGCTGGCGGAGATCAAAAGTTTGTCCGCCACCGGATCCAGGAGCTTCCCCAGAGTCGTGACCTGGCGTGTCCGGCGCGCGAGATGCCCGTCCAACCAATCCGTCAGGACCGCCGCCAGAAACACCGCCGCGGCCGTGAGGTTGTACGGCCGCGGAACCGCGATCAGAAAGACCACCAGAACCGGAATGAGAAAAATCCGGACCAGGCTCAACGCATTCGGAAGATTCACGCCACCCCTCGCGGCCTGCTTACCCTGTCAGTCCCAAATCCCGGACCACATCTTTCACGAGGTCCACCCCCAGCGTCTCTCGCTTGCGCAGGAAGCCCTCCAGCAAGACATTGTCGCAGATCGTATTGATCAGTCGGGGAATCCCCGTGGAGTCTTGGGCGATCTGATCCAGCACCGCCTCCGAGAAGATCTCCTGCGCGGCCCCCGCCACATGCAGGCGATGACGGATGTAGGCCTTGCTCGTCCCGGGGGAAAACGCGCTCAGTCGGCACTTCAGCGCCACCCGCTGTGCCAGCGGGGTATCCAGGGCCAAGATAGCATCCAGCTCCGGCAGACCGAAGAGGATGAAGGTGATGAGCTTGCTGCCCGGAACCTCGAGATTCAGAAACCCGCGCAACTCTTCCATCAGCTCCCGTTGCTGGAGCATGTTGGCCTCGTCGATCAGCACCACCGCCTTCCGGCCGCTCTCGTGCAGCTCCATCAGCCGCTGGTAGATCTGCGTCAGGATGCCGATCTTCTCGCCGGCTATCTGTTCGATGCCGATCTGCGAGGCAATCCGGCGCAACAGCCACTCTGCCGTGATGGCGGAATGGATGATCACGAGGAGCGCCGACTCGTATTGCGGATCGTCCAACTGGTCCAGCATCCGCCGCGCCAGCGTTGTCTTCCCGGTCCCGACGTCCCCCACGACAACGGCCAGCCCCTTCATGGTGTTGACGGCGTGCATCAACCTCTCCAGCACCTCGGAGTGGTGGTCCACCTCAAAGAAGAAGCGGGCATCCGGGGTGTTGGAGAACGGCTGCTCCCGAAGTTGGTAATACTGTTCGTAACTCATCACTCACCAGGCCTGACGGGCTGCGACTGGGTTAAATGAAGGAGATCTTCTTCTTCCGGGGCGTCGTCTCGTCGGCCTTCTTGGGCCTCGGGGTCTTCCCCACTCGCCCACGCAGCGCCTCGATCCGCGCCTGGATATCGCGAAAGTGGGCCCCCTCCGACTGCAGGATCTCGAACTGTTCCAACGCCGTCCCCAGGTCGCCCAGCTTCTCGTATGCCGTCCCCAGGTCATACCGAAGGCTGTGGTAGGCTCCAGGGGGGTGCCCGCCGATCTCCAGACCCGCTTGCATGCCCTGGATCGCCTGTTCCGGCTGTCCCTTCGCCAAATAGCACAAGCCGACGAGGTCTGCACACTCCAGGGCGCGCTTCGGCTCGCGCGCGGTGAGTCGAAACTCCTCGATCGCCTCGTCGTACAGTTCCATCTCTTTGTAGGCGATGCCCAGGTTGTAGTGCATCTCGTAATCCTTCTCGTCGAGCTGCTCCCGAACTCCCTTCTGAAACTCCTTCAGTAATCCATCCACCAGCGCGCCACCGTTCCGGGAGGTCGCGAACTGATCTTCAACCGCCAACTCCTCTTCAAGCTCCGCTCCCAAGTTGACGAAGTCCGCCTCGGCCAGCCCCGTCGGGGCGTCGGTCACGGTGAATTTTGGCACGATCTCTTGCAGGGAGGGTCCGAAGTCGTCCGAACGAACAGTGTCAGTTGCCGCTGGAGCGGATGCTTCGACGGGGATCGGCGGCGCCGGCTCGGCCGGCGCCGGAACCGCCGGGGAAGTCTGCGGCGGAGGCGTCGAGCCCTCGGAGGCGCGGGCGATTCGCGCTGCCAGCGTAGCAACCGCCGGATGGTGGGGGCGGCCTTCCTGCATTCGCAGGAGAACTATTCGGGCCTCTTCCAGCATCCCCTGTGAGAGATAGAAATCCGCCTCGGCCGCGTCGTCCGCCATGCTCTGGTCGTCGTCCGACCCGGCCCGCTCGACGACCAGGGTCGGCTCCTCCTCGCCGTCGTCCAGGAGGGCGCGGAGCTCCGAGGGCAGCTCCTCGTCCTGGGCGGGACCCAGGGCCTGATCAAGGTCCGGGACCGGCCTGGGACCAGCCGGTGCCGTCTCCTCGAAGTCTAGGAGCAAGCGAACATCCAGCGGAGGCGCGCCATCCTCTGCCGCAACGATCGGATCGAGCGCCGCGAGGGGTTCCCACGCCGATAGGCTTTCCTTGGCCGCACCCGCAACGGAGGGCGGCGCTGCCGGAGCCATCTCCGTTGGTTCTGGAGCCCCGGCTGTCTCCGCCGTCTCTACGGCCGGCGGCGGTTCCGGCGTGCCGGAAAGGAAGCGCTGTAGCTCCGCGTGATCCGGCGCGAGAGCCAAGCCTTCCCCGATCTCCCTGATCGCCTCGCCGTCACTCCCGCCCCGCCGCAGAATCTGCGCGACGGTCAGAATCTCCGCGCAGGCCTCCTCCGTCTGTCGTCGCTCGCGGTAGATCGCCTTGAGTCCGCGGTGGGCCGTCAGATTCTCCGGGGCCAGCCGGAGCACCTCCAGGAACCGCTCGCGCGCTTTCTCCTCCAGGCCATACCTCTGGTAGACCTCGGCCTCGGCCAACTGCTCGGCTACCTGACCGGCCGAGTCTCCCTCTTCCTCCGGCGCAAGCAGCCCTGGAGCGAACGCACCGCTCTCCCTCCCCTGCAACGGCTCGACCGTTTCTGAAGCACGCCCCAGGCCCACGTTGGGGAAGCTCTCCGCCGTCGACGGCAGCTCGATCTCCGCCGGGAGAGATCCGTCGGCAGCAAGCGTCAGGTCCCATGCCGGCTCACCCTCCGCAGGGAGACCGGTCAGGGCATCGTCCAGCCCGAGAGGGATCTCCTCCTCGGAGGGCCAGACGACCTGTGTCGCTCCTGCGTCCGTCGGTTGACTCTCCAGCTCGAGCGGTTCGAATGCCGGCGCCAGCCAGTTCGAAGCGGAAGCGGGTCCCCCCACCGCCGTCGTCTCTTCGCTCGCTCCCGTCTCTATCGCGCTCCCCGCCTCCGTCCCGACCTCCAGTTCGAGGGTCTCTTCGCCTCCGAGGAGTCCGCCCCCCCACTCCGCGTCCTGCGCCGGCTCAGACGGCTCCTCCAGAAGCAGGGCCACCTCGTCCTCCCCGAGCGAGAGGCGCAGATCCTCCAGGCCGGAAAGCCCTAGATCCTGCTTCTCGACCTGCGACCCGGTTTCAGGCTCTTCCAGCAAGAAGGTCGGCTCTTCAAGCGACAACGCCGCATCCTCCTGGCTCAAAGCCGGGGAGACGTCCACCGGTTCCACCATCGGCCCCTGGCCAGGGCTCAGCGCATCCAGGTGCGTCTGGGCCTCTGCGTCCGTCGGCTCCAGGGCCAGAAGCCGACGGTAGGTTTCGATCGCCGCATCGATCTCGCCGCCCGCCTCCTGGGCCGAAGCCAGGGCCCGGATGGCTGTCCGCGCCTCGTCATCGCGGCCCAAATTCTGGAGCATGTTGGCCAGATGGGCGTGGAGCGCCGTGAGTTGGGGTGCCACCAGCAGCAGGCCCCGGCAACAGGCGATGGCCTGGTCCGGCTCTCCCAGCGTCAGCGCCTCGTCGCCCAGCCGCTCGCAGAGCGCGACCGCCTCATCGGCCCGTCCGGTCTGGAGCAGGGCCTGCCCCAGGGATGTGGCGACCTCCCCTTCGGGCGTCCCAAGGGCGATAGCCCTCTGCAAGGCAGTCACCGCCTCGGCACCCAGCCCGAGCGACGCCCGCACTTCGCCCAACGTCTGCCACCCCTTGGCGTTCTCGGGCTCGGCAGCCGTGACCTTTTCCAGGACGTCGACCGCCTCGGCAAGCTTTCCTTCCCCGCGAAGCATCTCCGCCAGGCCCAGATTCGCCTCGGCCGCCTGGGGAAACAGGTCGCGCGCCTTTTGGAAGAGCCGCTTCGCCTCGGCCGCCTGACCGGCGGCCTGGGCGGCCTGGGCGGCCCGGTCGTACTCGATGGCCGCCTCCTCCGGCGTCCCCGCTTTCAGCAAGAGGTCGGCGAGTTTTGCAATCGCCGCGGAGTTTGTCGGATCGAATTGCGCCAGCCGTCGGTAGGCCTCGGTCAGCTTCGCCGTGTCGCCGACCTTGGTGAAATGCTCCACCACGGTCGTCATCTGGATCTTGGCCTCGCCGACCAGGCCCTGCTCCCAGTAGAGATCGGCGCAGGCCTGATAGGCGGAGATGTTGGCGGGGTCAAGCTTGGCAATCTTCTTGTAAACGGCGATAGCCTTGACCGACAGCCCGTCCGCCCGGTACAGTTCTCCCAGCTTCACGTACTGCTCGATGGCGTCGGCCAGCTTCCCCGCGCGCGCATAGAGGTCGCCGAGATTGTTGCATACGGTCAGATCCCGCGGGTCGGCCTTGAGGATCGCCTGGTATTCTACAATCGCTCGGTCCCACTTACCCTGCTGGGTAAAGGCCAGGGCGTTTTGCAGAGATTTTCGCTTGTCGAAGGCCATGAGTTGGAAATCCCGTACAGTACAGGGGGTTGAGGTTTCAGGCTACCAAAGCCCTCCCGGAGTGTCAAGCGGTTTGGCCGTTTCGCGCGCGTGCGAAACGGACCCCCCACAAGCGAGACAATCCATATCCATCTTCGAAAAACCGCCTCGCCCAGCCGGGAACTTCCTCCACCCGACCGGACCCTCGCTCAACGCTGAAACGTCCAGGCCGGATCCCCGTAGCGCGCCCGGACCAGCGCCGCCGCATCCCGGCGCTCCTCCGGCAGGAGCGTGCCCGGGGTGCAGACCGCCCCCGTCATCTCGCTCCAGCCGGTGATGAGAGCCGCCTCCACCGCCCCCCGAGGAGGCATCCTGTCCAGGAGCGCAGCGAGCCAGGTGACCTTCCCGGCAGGATCGGTACGGGGCCAGGCGGGAAAGACGGCCTGGTGCATCGCGGCGTCGAATTCCAGAAGAAGCGACCCGTGCTGGAGCAGGGCCTTCCCCCACCGGCGCTGGGCCGAGCCAACTAGCTTTCTTCCCGATACCAGGATCGCCGGCACCCGGCGCATCTGGAAGCAGACATCCGTCCTCGGCGAGGCCGATCGATCCGTGTTCCCCTCCCCGATCGTCGCCACGACTCCCAGGCGTCCCAGCCCGGCCACGAGAGCCTGACCCATGCGGGAGAAGCTCTCTTCCACCGCGAGTCCGCCCCACGCACTCTCCGTCGGAATCGCTGCGCTGTAGGTCAGCTCGCGGGCATGGAGAACGGCACGACCCCCGGTCGGCCGTCGAACGATCGTGACCCCTAGACGCTCACACGCCGCCCGGTCCACCACGCCAGACGATCGCTGGAGGTATCCCAGCGATACTGTTGGCTCACGCCACCCGTAGAATCTGAGCGTGGATGGAGATCGACCCTCGCCCACGGCCCGGGCGATGGCCTCGTCTATCGCCATGTTCCAGGCGCCGCGGCCCGGAGGATCTCGGAGGAGGCGCCAACGCGAATCGGACATACGCTTCACGCCACACGCGCCTCTATTCCGGCTCTCCGAAACGACCCTCGACCAGCTCCGCCAACGCTTGCAGGGCCGCCAGGCTGTCCGGTCCCGCCGCGCGGAACCTAAGCGTCGTCCCCTGCGCCGCCGCCAAGAGCAGCAGCCCCATGATGCTCTTGCCGTTCACCCGTTGCGATCCGACCTCCACCGTGATCTCCGCCTGGAACTTCCCGGCCGTCCTCACAAACTGGGCGGAGGCGCGTGCGTGTAGGCCCAGGCGGTTCTGGATCACGACTTCCCGGCTCACCGTGAGGGCGGTCATGCCGGGCGAGCCTCTCGCGCCTCGATCTCGAACAACTTGCCGACCAACTGATGCGCGTGGACTCCCAGAACGAACCGAACGGCCTCCATCTGCGTCTGCTCCATCCCGGCACTCATGCTCGCTCTCTGGGGGGCGGGTCTCAGGTGGAGGGCGCGGCCGGCTTCCCCTGCTTGGCGAGGAACTCGCTGGCCACCAGGATGTTCCGCTGGCCGTACTTCGCCAGATTATCGGCCAGCGCGCGCAGATCTCGCTCCTCCCGGAGCGACGGCAGCTTCATGAGCATCGGCAGGTTCACGCCCGTGACGACCTCGAGTCGCCCCGCCTCTAGATAGGAGAGCACGAGGTTCGACGGGGTGCCCCCAAACAGGTCGGTGAGGATCAGGACGCCGCTCCCATCATTCACTCGATGGAGCGCCGCCTCGATCTTCTTCCGGGCCTTCTCGATCTGTTCCGAGGCCTGGATGGACACGGTCTCGATGCTGGGAAACTTGCCCACGATCTCCTGCGCCGTGCGCAAGAGCTCAGCCCCAAGCTCTCCATGGCTGACGATCACAATTCCAATCATGGCTCAGTCCCGCTCCACATCGCGATGCCGCACGGAGACCTCGTGGCCCGTCTCGCGCATGCGCCGGGCCAGCTCCTCCACCAGCACGACGGACCGGTGGCGGCCTCCCGTGCAGCCGATCGCAATTGTGAGATACGCCTTCCCCTCGTGCACGTAGAGGGGAAGCGCGAAGGTGAGGAAGCCCCGGATATGATCGAGGAAGGCCCGAGACTGGGCCGATCCCAAGACGTAGTCCGCTACCCCCGGTTCGAGCCCGGTCAGGGGTCGGAGGTGCTCCACGAAGTGCGGATTGGGAAGACAGCGGGCGTCGAAGACCAGATCCGCATCCACAGGAAGGCCATGGCGATAACCGAACGACAGCAGCGCCAGAACGGTCCGGAGTGGGGCAGGCAAATCAAGAAACGAGGTGGCCAAAAGCTTCCGGAACTCATGGACGGTGAAGCTCGAGGTGTCAATAACGAGGTCCGCCTTCGCCTTCAGGTCGGCCAGACGGGCCCGCTCGGTGCGGATCCCCTCCCGGGCCGAACCGCCGGGGGCCAGCGGATGGGGGCGACGGCTCTCGCTGAATCGGCGCACCAAGGCCTCGTCGCTGGCGTCGAGAAACACCATCCGCACTTGATGGCCGTCCCGGCGGAGGTCCACCATGACATCGAAGAGGACGTCCAGGAACCGTCCTTCCCGCGCGTCCACGACGAGGGCCACGCGCTCGATCCGCTTCTCGGACTGGGCGCACAACTCGGCCACCTTGGGGATCAGGGCCGCCGGCAAATTGTCGATGCAGAAGAACCCCAGGTCCTCCAGACACCGGCTGGCCGCACTCTTCCCCGCCCCCGACATGCCGGTCACCACGATGAAGTCGAGTCCGCTCATGGACGCACCGACACCATCCTCCCGCCTGCCTCGGCCAGGCCGGTCCGGCTCTTCTCAGGCGACATCTTCGCGGTCGGGGTCAAGATCTCCCCCGACCGGAACACCATTTTCTCGCGGGGAAATTCCCCCCGCGAAGGCCCGCGCCGCATGGATCCCCATGCGCTTGAGCAGATGGTTGCGCGCGGCCACCTCGACCAGGATGGCGACGTTCCGCCCGGCAGAAACGGGGACCCGCAACATGGGAATCTCGACCCCGAGGAGAGGAATCGTATACTCCGTCAGGCCGAGACGATCGTATTCCTTGTCGGGCTGCCAGGTCTCCAGTTGGATCACCAACTCGATCCGTTTGCGCTCGCGGATCGCCGCCACACCGAAGAGATCCTGAATGTTGATGATGCCCAGCCCCCGGATCTCCATGTGGTGGCGGATCCGGGCCGGGCCTCGACCGGTCACACCGTGCCCGCATCGTCCCGCCAGATCTCCACCACGTCGTCGGCCACCAGGCGGTGGCCGCGGCTGACCAGGTCCAGGGCGCACTCGCTCTTTCCGGTGCCGCTCTCTCCCAGGAGCAGGACGCCTATCCCGTAGACGTCCACCAGCACCCCGTGCAGCGTGGCTTCGGCGCCCGCCTCGGCACGATTCACCTTCACGCCTCCGGCTCGATCAGGCCGTAATGCCCGTCCCGACGCCGGTAGACGACATTCACTTCGTCCGTCCGGGCATTGCGAAAGACGTAGAAGTTGTGCCCGAGAAGGTCCATCTGCAGGACGGCCTCGTCCACCTCGGCCGGTTTGACGGCAAACCGCTTGGTCTTGACCACCTGCAGATCCTCCACGGCCGACGGTGCCGGCGCAGCCTCCCACTCTTCCCGGTCGCCGCTCCGGCTCACGTGGGCCGCGATCCGCTCTTTGTAGCGCAGGATCTGTCGCTCCAGCTTCTCGGCCACCAGATCGATGGACGAATACAGGTCGTCGGTGCTCTCTTCCGCTCGAATCGTGAGGTCCCGCACTCGCAGGGTCACCTCCGCGATCTGTTGATGCTTCTCCACCGATAGGTACACGGTGCCCGAGACGATGTTCTCGAGATACCGGGTCATCCGCTGGACCTTTTCCTCCGCATAGGCGCGAATCGCGTCGGTAACTTCCAGATTCCTTCCCTTAACGGATAGCTGCATCGTCGGACTCCTTCTGGGCGCTACGAGGGTCTCAGGCGGCGGGACGAATCGCCGGACCAGGCCCACCCCTGAACCTCGATGCCACCCGCGGAACATCGCGACCGGCCGCCGCGCCGCGCCCACCCCTGCCGGCTCAGTAGCGCTTGCGTCGGCTGGACGACGGAATCTTGAGCTGGCCCCGGTATTTCGCCACGGTGCGCCGAGCGATCTCGATGGCGTGTTCTCCTCGCAACAACTCCACAATCCGCTGGTCGGAAAGGGGACGGCCATCGTCCTCCACCGTTAGCAGCTTGTGAATTAAGTCCTTCACCTTGAGCGAGGAGACGGTCCCTCCCTGGGTGTCGGGCACCCCCCGATGGAAGAAATACTTCAGTTCAAACAGCCCCTGGGGAGTCTGGATATACTTGTTGGTCGTGACGCGGCTGACCGTGGACTCGTGCATCTCGATGTCCTCGGCCACCTCCTTCAGCGTCAGCGGGCGCAGGGCCGTGATCCCCCGCTCCAGGAAATCGCGTTGGAACTTCACCAGACTGGTGGCGACCTTGTAGAGGGTGCGCTGCCGCTGCTCGATGCTGCGAATCAGCCAGAGGGCGGAGCGCATCCGCCCCTCGATGTACTCGCGGACCTCCTTGGCGTTGCCGGTCTTGTCCGCCAGGATGGTGCGATAGTAGGGGCTCACCCGTAGGCGGGGAAGCCCTTCGTCGTTCAGCAGGACCAGGAACTGGTCGCCCATCTTAACGATGTGCACGTCCGGCGTGATGTAGCGCGGGTCCTCGGTCCCGAAGGTCCGCCCCGGTTTCGGTTCCAGCGAGGCGATCGACTCCACCGCCTTCTGGATGGCCTTCACGGAGACGTTGAGCTTCTCCGCCAGCGACTCCCAGTTTCGCCGCTCGAGTTCGTGGAGGTGCGAGACAATCAAATCCTTCGCCAGGGGGTGAAGATCGGGGCGGGTGTCTACTTGCAGCAACAGACACTCGCAGAGGTCGCGTGCGCCAACCCCGGTGGGTTCCAAGCCCTGCACCAGCCGGAGCGCGGCCTCCAGGCGGTCCACCGCGACCCCCGCGCCCTCGGCTAATCCCTCCAGCGACTCCTTCAGGTACCCCGTCTCTTCCAGGTTTCCGATCAGGAGTGTTCCCAATTGGAGCATCTCTGGATCCGAGGTGCTGAGATGAAGCTGAAAGAGGAGGTGATCCACCAGGGAGCGGGGCTTCGCCAAATGCAACTCTGCATCGAAGCGCTCAAGCTCCTCCCGCGGGATCTGGGGGCGATAGTCCGAGGCGTCCTGCAGATAGTTGTCCCAGTCGAATTCCTCGATGCGATCCGATCTCTCCGCCTCGGGTGCGTCCTCCCGCTCCGGATCCGGCGCGTCCTGTTCCTGAGACAGCCGAGCTTCCTCCACCTCCTCCTGGACTTCCTCCTGGGCCTCCTCCAAAAGCGGGTTCTGCTCCATTTGCTGGCGCAGCTCCTGCACCAACTCCAGCCGCGAGAGCTGCAGGAGGCTGATCGCCTGCTGCAGCATCGGCGTCATGACCATTCGCTGGGTTTGAAGCATCCGAAGTCTGGTATCGAACGCCATGGAACCTTCGTGCCCTTCCGTCACAGCGAGAAGCGTTCTCCGAGGTAGATCTGGCGGGCCCGCTCGTCCGAGGCCAGCTCGGTCGCCGTGCCGGAAACCAAGATCTGACCTTCGTGGATGACATAGGCTCGGTCCACGATCTGCAAGGTCTCCCGCACGTTGTGATCCGTGATCAGGACTCCGATCCCCCGGTCCTTGAGTTGCCCTATGATGCCCTGGATGTCATACACGGCGATCGGGTCGATCCCCGCAAACGGCTCGTCCAGAAGGATGAACGAGGGGTCGGTCGCGAGAGTCCGGGTGATTTCGGCCCGCCGCCGTTCCCCCCCGGACAGCGTGTAAGCTCGACTCTTGGCCAAGTGGGCGATGTTGAGATCGCGCAACAAGGCCTGGGCCCGATCCGCACGCTCCGCGCCCGGCACGCCCCGCGTCTCCAAAATCGCCAGGATGTTCTCCTCGACCGTGAGCTTCCGGAAGATCGAAGGCTCCTGTGGGAGAAAGCCCATCCCCCGGCGCGCCCGCTGATGGACAGGGAGAAATGTGATATCCTCGCCGTTCAAGACGACCCGGCCCGCGTCCGGTCGGGTGAGCCCCAGGATCATGTAGAAGGCCGTGGTCTTGCCCGCCCCGTTCGGACCCAGGAGACCCACCACCTCCCCGGCATCCAGCGAGAGACTCAGCCCTGACACGACCACGCGCTGCTTGTAGGCCTTGACAAGCTCGTCCGTCTGGAGGCTCCACCTCACCCCGTTTCCCGTTAGCACCGGCCGGCGATCCTCACTTTTGCGGGCCTCCCGTCGGCGACTCCTCCTTGCGCTTCGGATAGAGGATGGCGTTCACCCGCTCCCCCTCGCAGCCCTCCACCCGGCTCTGGTCCTCTTGGAAGAGCAGGGTAATTCGACAGCCGGTGATCACGTCGTTGTCCTGCCAGACCTTGGGGTGTCCGATCAGGACGGCCCGCGACTCGGCAGGATAGTACTCGGCCCGCTCCGCCACGCCCCGCCGCTCTCCGTAGGACAACCGCACGTTTCCCACGGCCAAGGCGTGCTCCAGATCCTCCATCCGTTCGTCGAAGAAGAGCTCGATCTGGTCCGCCAGGATGCTGATCCCCCGGGACCGGTCGTTGGCCGCCACGTTTCCCCGGTAGATGGCCACACGGTCCTTCCGATTCACTTCCAGGGTGTCGGATGAAATGGTGAGCGGCGACTTGTCGTCCGCCGCACGCGGCGCCCCGGGAAAAAGGAACAGGATCCCCAGGGTCACCAGGAACCAGCGCACCCGAATCATTGCGGACGACTCCTTCCCGTCAGGGCCTGGGATGGCCCGAACTGCGAGGTGATGTTCTGAAAGATGCGGAACCGTTCCAAGCCGGTCTCCGCTTCCAAGCCCCGCCCCTGAGTCACAAACTCTCCCCGGGTGATGGTCACGGACTGATCGGTCAGCAGGCGCCGGGTGGCCGCGATCCACCGGAGGATCTCCGTGCGGAGTTCGGCCCCCTGGTCCGAGCGTGCCACCACGGCCCCCTCCAGCCGGACATCTTTGGTCTTGAGATCCACGGTGGCCCGATTCGCCAAACAGAAGACCTGCCCCTGACGCGAAAAGAAGGTGATTTCGACGGGCCGGGTTACCCGCATCAGGACCGTGAACCCCTCGCGTTCGTTGACCTCGGCATGGTCCGCCCGGACCTCCCACACCGCGGCCCCGTCGCGGGATTCCAAGATATGGACCCGATGCAAGACAATCTCCGGGGGGGAGGTACCGGATCCCGCCGAGTCGGCCGCACCCGCCGCGGGGACGACGCCCGAGGCGATAAGGAGGCCAACCGGGATCGCCGTCTGCCAGAACCACCGGAGAGACCCTAGGACGTTGGTTGTCATCATTTCGATGATGCTATAGCACACCGACACGCAACCTGTAAAGCGAATCCCCCCCCACTTCCGCACCCCCTCGGCGTTCTCGACTCGGGTGGCTCCGGCCGCGGCGGCACTACCCGTGCATCCCCGCACCATCTTTGGCCTTGCCCAAATCAGGAGCGATTCCCGGCGGTCTCGCGAATGATCACGATAGATCGTCTCTGGTCGGGTGGGAAGGATCGCGTGCGCGCGTCCGCCCGCATGCAGGGCGAGGCAGCAGATTCCGGCAGGCGAGCGGTCTCCTCGTCAGTGCCCCTCTCGAGCGACCGGTTGCCGCTTGGCAAACGAGTCGATTGTCGCCGCCTTCCAGTCCGCGAACCCCGTGAGCGGTGGCGCGGCGCCATCCAAGCCGGAGGTACCCGGGCGTCCGAACTTCGCCCAGGCGGAGCGGCTTGCCCCGTCCACCGCGGGAGGATTCACGGCCACGATCCCCGCCCGCAGACCATCGATGGCGCGAAACCCCCGCGAAGGGTCGCGGGTATACACGGGCGCGACCAGGCGGTGTCGAACGGCGTTGGCGAGCTCTAGGGCCTCCTCCAGACCGGAAACGGGAACCACGACCATGGTGGGGCCCACGACTTCATCGTGCAAAAGGCGCATCTTTGGCGTCACGTCGCCGAAGACCGTCGGGGTATAGAAACATCCCCGCTTGCAGTCCCCCTCCCGCCAGATCTCGCCCCCGCAGAGCAGCTTCCCGCCCTCCCGGAGGCCGATCCGTGTTTGACCGTGAATCCGTTTCAGGTGGAAGGCAAAGTATTTTTTCTCGAACAGGTAGTCAGGATACCACTCGGCGTATCGCGGCAGCAGAGCTCCCCGTCTGCCGAGCCAGAAAAAAATACAATCGTGAGAAATCATGATTCTATCGCCGTAACCGCGCGCCACCAGGGAAACGATATTGTCTTCCGAGGCTGTCGACATCAGCGGATTGACCCTGTCGAAACCAAGATAGAAGCCGGGCTTCTGGCAGCCGACGCAGAGCGTAATCAATGTTCTCCGAGTTATTTTGATGCCCGATCATGATCCTATCTGCACCGTGCCAAGCCTGAGGAACAGGTTTTGCTGATCCGGCCCGACTGTTGCCGCCTCGGCATGGGTAATGATAGGAACTCCGCTCTCCTTCGCGACCCTCACGGCGGCCTGAAATACGGTCGAGTTCATCGTCGCTCATGACCTGATCGCTGGTTCCGTGACCCTCATGATTCCCGCCTTGACCCCGGAGCCCCGCTGATGCCAAGATTGATCTCGGTAGAGAACAATTCATAAAGTGTCTTCTTCCTCCCTAAGGTTCCGCCCTCTCATCGTCGATTGCCACCTGTATTATGGGTCGGTGCTTATGCTTTCCGCAAAAAGACCTGTCGCAGCGATGATGTTTACGCCAGACTTTACTGATAGGTTTTTCAGCAGAATGGGATCACGGCCGCCCACATCCGCTGCAGTGGCGTCGACGATCGTTCTTCACTCCAAGCTTTTTCACGTCGTCCAACACCTTGAGGCACACCGCCTCGGCCGCGTCCCGGTTGTAGGGCGTCAGGTCGTCATCTGTGAACCAGCCCGGATAGGCAAAGGTAAAGTGCTCGTGCATCAGGGTTATATGCCAAGTCTGTCTGGAGACAATTGGTCCGGTCACTGTCATTACTGTCTTTTGCATTGCTTTATACTCTCAAAAACATCGGCTTTTGTCTCTTTGAGACTTCGTAGCTCAGATTTGAAGCTATACAGAGCGTCTCGTAGCCAAACGCGCACGTCGGTTTGTAGGCCCGAAGGCCGCCAGTGAATAAGCCTGGCTGTCAGGTCGGGGCCATCGCCTTTTGGCCCTTCGTCACTCACTGCCCAATGAGCATTCAGTTCCGTGACGCTCTGGATAATTCGATGGCAACAGCAATGACCATCGCTGTCGGCTATTGCCTAGTCCAGTTCTGATAATTGCTACCTACCCCTCAATGAGTATTTCAGGCAATTAATTGTGAAAAAAAGCGAGTACTCAATAAATGTTGTTTTTGAGATGTTGTGCTTCACCTCCGGGTCGTTTGTCAGGACCGGAGTAATTGTTGGAGAAAGGAACACAGAAGTAAAGTCGGGGGATGGGAAAAACTCCAATTATGAGTGCCCGTCCCCCAAAACATTGGTGGCTCAACAGGGCTGGCATCAGGTGGTAGGGGGATTTCGGAACCCGATAGTTGCAATAGAGAGGGATTGGGACTGCCCATATCCCCTGCGAGGAATCGAAGGAAGGGCGCCGGTTGAAATAATCGGAGCCCTTTTTCTTTTTCCTGAAGATGATACAATGTTTGTTTTCGCGGAGTGAAGTTGATGCCGCTTTATGAATTTGAGTGCCTTGATTGCGGATTTGAATTTGAGGCGCTGGTGCAAAGGGCTTCGGAAAAAGCCCAAGCGAAATGCCCGGCGTGCGACAGCTTAAGGCTGGAAGAAAAAATTTCAAGCTTCGCTTCAAGCTCCAAGTCCGCCAACTGTGCGCCTGAGCGGTGGCTGAAGCCTGCCGCGCTGAACGGCCGTGGGCCTGCACACCCGGTTCCCCGTTCTACGTTTCCCGTTCCCAGTTCGAAACCTGGAATCAGTTTATTTCTAAACGGGAAACCTGAAGCCGGGAATCTTTTGAAAGGTGAACAGAATGGAAATGACGGTTGATTTTCCGGGAGGAGCCCGGGTGCGGGCTCATTTCGGATCGTTCGTGGTTGAGACTGCACCAGCCGAAATCCGGGCGGCGGGGAGGAGTCGGCCCCGACCCCGTTTGAGTTGTTCCTGGCATCGCTGGCGACGTGCGCAGGGGCGTACGTTCTGGGATTCTGCAAAATGCGCGGGATCTCGACAGACGGAATACAGCTTGTGCAAAAAGTCGAGCGAGATCCTAAGACCAAGATGGCCAGCAAGGTCAGGCTGGAGATTCAGCTTCCTCTGGTGTTCCCCGAAGCAATATACTTCAGCCGTAATCCGGGCTGCCGAATCATGTTGGTGGTAAAAAAGCACCTGGAGCATCCACCTTCCTTCGAAATAGTCACAACCAAGTAATTTCAGATTCCTGATTCCTGATTTGGA
>CAVSHW010000049.1:0-70498 GCA_963727695.1 uncultured Methylomirabilota bacterium
GCCTTCTCGCTGGTGGTCCTGGCCTCGGTGACGGAGCGGCAATCTCCCGGGCCCTCCTGGCCGAAAACGCCGCCTTCTTCGTGCCGCCCTACGAATTGCGGAGCCCCTGGGAACTCTGCTTCTACGCGGGGCTTGGCGTGCTGGCCGCTCTCGTGGCCCGGGCCGTTGCGTGGTCGCTCTACCGCTGCGAGGATCTATTCGGACGGGTAGAGGTTTCCCCCGAGTATCTGAAGCCGGTCGTTGGAGGGCTCTGCGTCGGCGTCGTGGGCCTGGGATTCCCTCAAGTCTTCGGGGTGGGATACGATACGCTGGAGGTCGCCCTGCGGGGCCGACTGACGCTGCTCCTCATGGGGGGCTGCTGCTGGCGAAGATCGCCGCCACCTCCCTTACACTCGGGTCGGGGGGATCCGGGAGGTGTCTTCTCTCCTTCGCTATTCATGGGTGCCATGCTGGGAGGTACCCTTGGCAGCGTCTTCGGTACGTTCTTCCCCTCCGTGACGGCTCCCTCGGGAGCCTACGCCCTCGTGGGCATGGGGGCCGTGTCTGCGGCGGCGGCCCAGACCCCCATCACCTCGATCCTCATCCTCTTCGAGATGACCGGGGACTACCGGATCATCTCCTCTCATGACCGCGGTGGGCATCAGCAGTCTCGCTCTCGCTTCCTCGCCCGAGAGACGATCTCACGATCAATTGCGCCGTCGGGGGATTGACATCCTGGCGCCACCCCGCACCGACCCGTTGGCACTGTCCACGTCGCCGAGTGATGGTCCATCAGGTCGTGACCCTGAACGAGGGGAAACCCTGCGCGCCATACTGGACTACGTCCGCCGTCACCCTTTCACCAGCTTTCCGGTGATCGGCGCTAACGGCGCGCTGGTGGGGATCCTCGGGTACAGCGACTCGGGGAGGTCTTGTCCTCCAAGCATCCGGAAGAGTCCCTCAGAGCCCGCGACCTGTGCAGTCCCCCACGCCGGTCAGCTACCCGGACGAGACCCTGACCGACGTCATGGAGAAATTCAGGGTGACCGAGATTGGTCGGCTTCCTGTCGTCTGCGAGAACCCCACCCTGTTGCTCGGGGTCATCTGGCACAGCGATCTCCTCGCGGCCTATCAGCGCGTGGTTCTCGAGAAGCCTCAGAGCAGATGAAGCGGGTCCGGCAGCTCACGGACAATGCGCGTTGCCAAGTCTCGGATGGAGGGGCTCTCGGTTCCCCCCCCCGGTCAACGAGGTGGGTTGTTCCGTTACACACGTCGGTCGTAAAGGACCATACATACGTATGACGCCCATTGCGACATCTTCCCTTGAGGTCCGCCTGAGCCGCGAGCTGGGGGTCCCGGGGATCTCCCTGGGCTCCATGACCTTGGAGAAGCGGCTCGCCGTCTCACCTGCCTGGTCTTCTCCATATCAATTTCCGGGGGGCCTCCAAGACCGGCAAGGCGGGGAATGTCGTCACGGTCGGTAAGATCGTGATCATCGGGGCCTTCGTCGCCCTAGGGCTCTGGACGATGGGGCACCGCCCCGATTGGCGCCAGGCGTTCCGGGCGTTCGTCGACCGCGGCTGGGGGGGCGGTGGTCGCGGCGATGGGCCTCACCTTGTGCCGGTAAGGCAACACCATGGCAACAACCGACGCCCAGCATGGAAAAGTTCGCTTCCCGGTCTTCCAGGGAATCCTCCCCATCGACGGGTCCCAGGTGCCGGCCGACATCATCGCCGGCATCACGCTGGCGGCCCTTGCCATCCCCGAAGTAATGGGCTACACGAAGATTTCGGGTACTCCGGAAATAACCGGGCTCTATACCCTCCTCATCCCGATGACCTTGTACGCGATTTTCGGGGGGTCCGGCACCTCGTGGTCGGCGCAGACTCCGCCACGGCTGCCATTCTCGCTTCCGGCATTGCGACCATGGCAGCGCCCAAGTCGGCCGAGTGGGTCGCGTTGGCGGCCCTCTGGCGCTCATGGCGGCGGGTCTTCTGTTGCTCGCCCGGATCTTCAGGCTCGGGTTCCTGGCGGACTTCCTGTCGCGCACCGTGCTGATCGGGTTTCTCTCCGGGGTCGGCATCCAGGTCGCCCTCGGAGAGATCTCCGGGATGCTGGGCCTGCCGGGGACGGGCCCGGAACGGGACAGGCCTCGACCTGCAACAGATCGAGCGGACAAACATACCCTCGTGGCGGTGTCGGCGCCGTGCTCGCGATCATCGTAGGCTTACGCAGGGTCTCGAAGAAGATCCCGGGCGCCATCATCGCGGTGCTCGGCGCGATTTCGCCAGTTGGGCGCTCAATCTGGAATCCGCGGAGTCCACTGCTCGGCGAGGTCCCGAGGGGCTCCCCCGGCTCGGCCTACCGGATGTGTTTGGACTGGAGCTGTAAAGAAGCTGGTTCCCGTCGCCTGGGCGATGTTCGTCGTCATCCTGACCCAGAGCGCCGTAACCTCACGCGCCTATGCTTCTCGTAACAGCGAGAGGTTCAATGAAATCTCGACATCTGGGGCTGGGGATGGCCAACATCGGCGCCGGCCTCTCCGGGACCTTCGTCGTGAACGGCAGCCCGACAAAGACCCAGATGGTGGAAAGCGCCGGCGGCAGAGCCAGTTCGCGCAACTTACCGCGAGCGCATCGTCCTCCTGGTCCTGCTCTTTCTCACCGGCCCGCTGGCCTATATGCCGGGGGCCGTCCTTTCCGCGGTGGTCTTCCTGATCGGCCTGGAACTCGTCGATATCGAGGGGATGAAGAAAATTTACGCTGAACGACCCTGGGAGTTCTGGGTCGCGCTGATCACGGCCGCGGCGTTGATCCTTGTGGGGGTCGAGCAGAGCATCCTCCTGGCAATCGTCCTGTCGCTCGTGGTCCATACCCGACATGGTTATCGCGTCAACAACTGTTGCTAGTGGGCGATAATACGTCGGGTGGCGGAAGAGCCGATCAGCAGCCCGGTCCAGGCCATGCCCGGACTCATGATCTATCGGTTCATGCACAACATGTACTACGCCAATAGCCAGGTCCTGACCGACGAGATTGTGACTCGTCAGGGAGCCACCCCGCCTTTGTCCTGGTTCTGTATCGAGCGGCCTGCGGTCAACGATGTGGACTTCACCGCAGCGGAAACCCTCGGGGGCTCCACGGCTTACTGGCGGAGTGGGATCAGGCTCGTGTGGTGCGAAATCGTCGACAAGTCCGGTCGGAATTTGACCGGTCCAATCTCACCGACCTGTTCGGCAAGGACGCTTTATATCACACACCCGCTGCCGTGCTGCGCGCATTCAGAGAAAAAGTAAACCGGCGGCATGACGATCCCGTGAAGGGATGAAGAGGAGTCGAGCCATGACCATCGTATCGATTTCACGCGAACTGGGGAGTGGGGGAACGCCATCGCGGCCGCGGTGGCGAAGGCTTTGAACTTCGAGTTCGTGGACCGCGCGAACCTCCTCGAGGCCGCCCAGGCGCATGGGGTGTCGGAGGAGAAGATCGCCGCCGCCGATGAGCAGCACCTGTCCGTCTGGCAGCGATTCAACGAGGAGAGACGTCGCTATCTCATCTTCATCGAGGCAGCCTATCTGACGTTCGCGGAGCGGGGGAATGTGGTCACATCCGGTCGCGGCGGGCCCTTTTTCCTTTCAGGAGATCAGCCACGCGGTCAAGGTGAAAATCATGGCCCCGTTCGAGGTCCGGGTCCGGCGGGTGATGGAACAGGACCGCGTAGACCACAAGACAGCCACAGCCCGCGTGCACACTTACCATCGCGATCTGTGCGGACGCATCGATTTCTTGTTCGGACGGGATTGGACGCAGCCCGAGAATTACGACTTCGTGCTCAACACCCGGGATGATGCCTGGCAGTTCTACACGGATCTTCTGGTGGCGGCGGCTCGTCACCGCGGTACCAGCCACGCCGGCCTCACGCCAGAAGCCCCACGACCTCACCCTGGCGGCCCAGGTGCGCGCCGCGATCGCCTTCGGAGCCGGTGACCAAAAACCTCAATGTGGAGGTCACCGCCCAGGCCGACCGGTGACGACGAACGGGGTCGTTTTCAGCTCGGCCCTGCTGGACGCCGCTGCCGGTGGCTCGGCGAGTGCCGGCGTCACGACAGTCACATGCGAGGTCGTGCAGATCCCACCGGGCTACATGGGCCCAGTCATGTAACGCACCGCGGCGCAGCTGTTCGGCTGGGCGCTCGTCGTGGAAAGCATTTCAGCGTAAGGGGGCAGCGAGCCCCACCGGACACCCGGATACTGCAGGCTGGGGGGCGGAGAGGAGCCCCGTGGCCCAGGTCGTGGTCGGGCGGAAAGGCCTCGGGGGCCTTGGCCTGGCAGGGGCAGCGAAGCCGGTAAGGGTTCGGCACCTGGGCTCGACCGGACACCGACTGCGCGGTGGCGTGCGCTGGGATCCGGTGCCCGTGCCCCCCGAGCCTGCGCGCCCTTCCCGCCCACCGGAACACGGGGCACCCCGCCCGGCGGAGAAGCCGACGTGGAGTGAGAAGGATGTGCGACCCTGAACGCCTTGGTCAGCCACTGGGGCTACTCCCCATCTTCGGTAGTGTGATTCTCGGGACCTCGGGCGGCCCGTCCCGGGCAGGATCACTCTCCACGCCATGCCGGTGCCCCGCACGGACCGGATCCCGACGAAGCCGTCGACGCCCATCGGGCCGGTCTCGGTCGCCGCTCCGTTCAAGTCCCCAATACAGAGCCGGCCCTCGCCGCGTCCGCATGGACCCCTCCGGACTCCGTCCGCACACAGTTGTTCTCCTCGCCCTCCTGCAGATCCTGCGCATGCCCTCCTCCGTGACGCCCGCCCGTACCGCGACGGGTGGTGTCGCTGAAGCTGGAATCAGCTCAACGCGGTCAAATGGGACGCACGGACGGTCATCGCGCGGCGGCTTCCGTTAGAAACTTCTCACGGGGGGTTAATGTGGCGCACAGGTGTTCACGGTATCTTTCGTCCGTCAACGCGGGGGTATCCCGTAGCGTCAATCCATCACCCAGAGGAGGACAGCATATGCACAGATAGGGAGGCAGATGATGCAGCCCGACAAGGGATTCTGGCGGTGGCAGCGGCCGCCCTGCTGGTCGGGGGCGGGCTGGGGTTCGGCTTGGCGGGCGGCCGCCTCACGTCCACGGTGGCCGCGCCGAGACAGGGTTGCCGCCGCGGCGGTCTCGGCCGGGGTGCCAGCGAGTTTTGCGGACCTGGTGGAGCACGTGGGGGCCAGTGTCGTGAATATCAAGGTCACCAAGGTGGAGCAGATGAGCGGGCCGAGCTTCGGGGGGCCCGAGGGGATCGACCCCAACTCCCCCCTGGGCGACTTCATGAGAAGTTCTTCGGGGGGCCGCCCCAGGCCCCCGGGCCCACCGGGAACAGGGGGCGGGCAGCGGCTTCATCATTAGTCAAGACGGCTACATCGTGACCAACAACCACGTGGTGGAGGGCGCCACGGAGGTGACCGTGACCCTGGCCAACAAGCAGGAGTACCCGGCCAAGGTCATCGGGCGGGACCCCAAGACGGACGTGGCCCTGGTGAAGATCGAGCCCAAAGAGGCCCTGACCGTAGCCCGCCTGGGCGACTCGGATCACCTCCGCGTCGGGGAGTGGGTGGTGGCGGTGGGGAACCCCTTCGGGCTGAGCAACACGGTCACCAAGGGGATCGTCAGCGCCAAGCACCGGGACATCGGCGCCGGCCCGTATGACAACTTCATCCAGACGGACGCCCCGATCAACCCGGGCAACTCGGGCGGCCCGCTCTTCAACCTGCAGGGCGAGGTGGTCGGGATCAACACCGCCATTGTCCCGAATGGGCAAGGGATCGGCTTTGCGGTGGCCGTGAACACGGCCAAGGCCCTCATTCCCCAACTGGAGCGCACGGAGAGGTGACCCGCGGCTATCTGGGCGTGGCCATCCAGCCCCTCACCCCGGCGCTGGCGAAGAGCATGAGCCTGAAGGACACCACGGGGGCCCTGGTGGCGGGGGTAACCAAGGGGAGCCCGGCGGAGATCGCGGGAATCCAGGCCGGCGACGTGATCGTGCGCTTCGACGGCACGGCCGTGGCCGAGATGAGCGCCCTACCGAGTCTCGTGGCGGCGACGCCGGTCGACACGACGGTCCCCGTGACGATCCTCCGCAACGGCGCCGAGCAGACGCTCTCCGTCAAGGTCGGCCGGATGCCTAAGGAACGCGCCGAGGCCGCCAACCAGCCCGGCAGCCCGGCCGAGCCGGCCCAGAGCACGTGGGGCCTGGCCCTTCGTGATCTAGATGCCCGGCAGGCCCAGCGGGCCGGCGTCACCCCCGGCGACGGGGTGCTGGTCGCCGCCGTCACCCCCGACAGTCCGGCGGAGCGGGCCGGCGTCCACCCGGGCGATGTCATCCTGGAAGTGAATCGGCACAAGGTCCCCTCGGTGGCGGTGGCGCAGGCCGAGGCGAAGAAGCAAGAGGCTGGCGGGTCGCTGTTGCTGCTGCTCAAGCGGGGAGACGCCAGCTTGTTTGCCGCCCTCGAGCAGAAGTAGGCGGCATCGACTGGGTGCGGGGGCGCGTTGCCGGTCACCCAACGCGGCCCCGCACCCTTTTCATTTCATTCAGTCATTCGGAGGCGTCAAGCATATTATTGAAGATCGCACGGATGTCTTGCCGAGCGATGACTCCCTGCCGCATCATCTCCCCGCCCCAGCCCTCAGCCCGCTGCCAGGCGTACATGGAGCGGACCGAGCATAATCCCCTGGCATCTCCGTGCCGCCTCTTCGCCTCACTTTGGCTCGAGGATTTGCAGCTTCGAGCCGACCACGATCTCCTTGACCCGCTCCCGGTATACGGGCATGTGCGGCGCCATCCTTACTTTGGCTCCAGGATCTGCAGCTTCGTGCCGACCACGATCTCCTTCACCCGCTCCCGATACGCGGCCATGTGTGGCGCCGTAAGGTGCGCCTGAAGCGCCTGCAGGCTCTCCCACTTCTCGACGATGGTCACGACGTCGTCGCGCAGGGGAATCTGCGCCTTGATCTCCGTCTTCACGTCCACGTTCGGGCCGTACTCGATACAGCCCTTCTCGGCGAGGACGTTCGGAACGTTTCGATGGAATTCCGCCAAGAACGCCTCGCGCTTACCCGGCTTCACCTCGATCGTCGCAATTACGAAGATCATCCCATGGTCTCCTTTAAAACGGGTTGAGTGCTGTTCGCATCCCCGACGCCGGAAGCGTGCCTGACGCGAGATACGCGATGGCGTCATTCTATCGGGATCGCCGGCTTCCCGCAACCGTTCTTCCGCGGAGCCCGGTTCTTCCGGCGGCGATTCACGCCGGGGTCCCGCGAGAGTCATTCGCGCGCTGGTAGAAGGCGCAGAGCGAGTGTACGGGCAGGTGGAGCATTTCGGGTTCCGCGCCGTGCAGACCGTCGCGCCGAAGTCCATCAGGCCCTGATTGAACTCCCAGACCCGATCGGGAGGGATCACCGCCTCGGCCAATACCCACAGCCGCCGGTCAAGCTTCGCCGCGCCGGCAGGCCGTCGCCGCACGAAGAGCCGCGTCAGAACGCGGCGGACGTTCGTGTCCAGGATGGGCGCCGCCTCCCCGTAGGCGAAGCTGACCACGGCCCCCGCCGTGTAACGTCCCACGCCGGGCAGCGCCAGGACCTCTTCCAGCCGGCGCGGAAACTCCCCTTCATGCCGCGTGGCGATCGCTCGTGCCGCTGCCTGGAGGTTCCTGGCCCTGGCGTAGTATCCGAGTCCTTCCCAGGATTCCCGCACGCGCGCCGGATGGGCCGCCGCCAAGTCGCGGACTGTCGGGTACTCGCGCAGAAATCTCGCGTAGTAGTCCCGCACACGCTCCACCTGGGTCTGTTGGAGCATCACCTCCGAGACCAGAATCCTGTACGGATCCCGCGTGCGCCGCCAGGGAAGGTCGCGGCCGTTCTTCCGGAACCAGCGTAGGAGGCGCGTCTGAAACGCCCTGAGTCTTTCGCCATCGAGGCGCGGCCTGGCAGCGCGAGCGCTCGCCACGTTAGGAGCCGTTACGAAATAATTTGTCCATTTTTTGTAATTTCGTTACGGCTCCTTATGCCGTTCCAGGAATTTCTCCGGTCAAGTTATTCTTTGACAACGGCCTAGCCGACCTCTCGCCGGATCAGCCGGTCCACGACCTCGCGGTCCGCTTCCAAGAAGTCATAGCCGGCCAGCTCTTCCGGCCGGGCCCACACGATCTGCTCGAAGTCGCGATTCACCGGCGTCCCCGTATAGCGCAGGATTCGAAAGAACAGGAGACGGACGGCGACTCCGTTCGGATAGCAGTGATCCACCCGATGGATTTCCGGCCCGACCTCCGTCTCGATCCCCAGCTCTTCGGCGAGTTCCCGTCTCATGCAGGCTTCGGGGGCCTCCGCCTCCTCCACCTTGCCGCCCGGAAACTCCCACTTCAGAGCGAACCGATCCCCCGCCTTGCGCTGGCAGATGAGGATGCGCTCGCCGTCCCTGAGGATGCCCGCCGTGACGAGAATCATGCCGTCCGCTCTCTTTCGCTTCCTTTGCCGGCCTCGCCCCGATCTCCCAAAGTAACGATCTGCCGAGGTAAGCGTTCAGCTACGACACCAGGGGTCACCAGGGTCTCCCGGAGCGCCGCCCCACACCCATCCCGGGGATGGGTACCCGGCGACCCCGTCCCCGGCACGGAGGTCCGCTCCCCGAGCGGACCGACCCGGGGTAAGGGGGAGCCGCCACGGGTACCCGCCCGACAGGGTGGGTGCGGGGTCAGGCGTCGGAGGGAGGCCCTGGTGACCCCGGCGAGTGTGCGACCGACTTCCAACCCACGACACTGAATGAACGGTTACCCAACGAGCTTCCGGCGCCGGGAGTGTCCGCACTCGACGGGGAGCGCCCGCCAAACCCGCCACACGGTAGTCAATGCAGCAGAGAGGGTCAAGGCCGTTCTTACGACGAAGATGGAAACACTTGCGCGCACGATCTTTTCCTTATAGAAATTGTGGCCGTCGAACGATACGGCGCCGTCGGTGTTCTGGTAAAGGAGGCCGCATGGGAAAGCGTCGGCTTGCACGAGGCTCGTCCGTCAAGGAGAAGCGAGCCACCTGGACCGCCTGGAAGAGCTGGGCGTATCTGGGAATACTGGCGCTCGCCCTGGCCGGAATCGTGGCCTTTCTGATCACGCATGGCCCGGCGGGGATCGCCAAGATCGGGCGCCCGGCACCGGATTTCACCCTGTACCAGTTGAATGGTCAGAAGATTTCATTGGCCAGCCTGCGAGGCCGCCCCGTCCTGGTCGACTTCTGGGGAGCCACCTGACCCCACTGTCAACGGGAGGCTCCCGTTCTGGCCAAACTGTACGCCCGATACCACGACAAGGGTCTCGAGATCCTGAGCGTAAACGTGGCCTGGGACACAGAGTCTTTGGCGCGGAAGTTCGTGGAGGAGTATCGATTGCCGTTCCCCGTGGGGCACGACACGAACGCGGCGATCGGAACCCCGTACGAGGTGGAGTCCACCCCCTCCAACTTCTTCATCGACAAGAACGGAATGCTGGTGGAGCAAAAGATCGGCGCGTTCGAGGGAGACTTGGAGGAGGCGTTCGTCAGCCGGATCGAGAAGCTGCTCGCCCAGTAAACGGCATCGGGATGCGCTGCGGGGAGAGGCTAATCCGTCCCCTTCGGCCACCAAGGTGGATACGCTGCTCCGAAGTCCTGCTCATTCCGCGGAACCGCCAGGATAGGAGGTGCCCCATCGCAAGGTCGGACGTCGTCATCGTGGGCGGGGGAATCATCGGATGTTCGATCGCCTTTCATCTCGCAAGAGCCGGAGTGATTCCGCTGGTCCTGGAGAAGACGGCGGTGGCCGCCGAGGCTTCCAGCGGAGGCGCCGGACTGCTGACGGCCCAGGCCCATACTGATGACCTCGATCCCCTCTTCGACCTCAAGCTGGCGAGTCGCGCCCTCTACCCTGGCCTGGCTGATGAGCTTCGCGAACGCGTGGATCTGGACGTCGAGTACCGGCAGCTCGGTCACCTGGTCCCTGCCCTCACTGAGGCCGAGGCCAGACGGGTTTCCGCGCGGGTCGCGTGGCAGGCGGCGCGCGGCCTGCCTGCACAGTGGCTGACGGTTGCGGAGGCCAGGGATCTCGAGCCGGGATTGCCTCAGGAGATTCTCGGGGCTGGCTGGTTTCCCGAGGACCACCATATCAACAGCACCGCCATGACCCAGGCCCTGGCGAGCGCGGCCAACCGGCTCGGGGCACAGGTTCGCGTGGAGTGTCCGGTAGTGGATCTGGTGCGGGATGGCGATCGGGTCACGGGGGTCCGCACGGCCACGGAGACCATTTCGGCCCCCACGATCGTCCTGTGCGCGGGCGCTTGGTCGGGAGAGTTCGAGGCGGCAGCAGGCATTCCCCTGCCCGTCTTTCCGGCCAAGGGACAGATCGTCGTCGCGCGACTCCCCGTGCCGGCCCTGCGGCACGTGGTGTATGCGTCCGCCTATGCGATCCCGCGCGCCACGGGAGAGCACATCATCGGCAGCACGGTCGAGTACGTGGGGTTCGATAAGCGCGTGACCGTCGAGGGGCTTGCCGGCCTCTTGAACGAGGCCACAGCTCTGGCGCCCGCCCTGCGAGAGGCGGAAATGGTGGCCAGCTACGGATGCCTTCGGCCCGCGTCGGCCGACGGCCTGCCGCTGCTGGGCCCGGTCCCCGGTCGGCCGGGGCTGATCCTGGCCACGGGCCACTTCCGAAACGGCATCCTCCTCGCCCCGATCACCGGACAACTCATCGCGGAGTTGATCGTTGGGGGCGCGCCCTCCATCTCCCTGACCCCCTACCGCCCCGACCGCCCCTTCCCACCCGGCCCCCTGCCGACGGCCCCCTAACAGGCTGCTGAAAAAGGCTCATCTGCAGCGTTGGCGCGCTCGGGCGCTCGCTGCGGCGTACCTGGAGTACGCCTCACTCGGCCCATCGCTTGCCGCCTTGCACCTGGGCCTTTTTGAGCAGCCTGGGCGGAACACATAAAAATTCCGACGATCCAGTTGGGTCGCCCGCGCGGCGCTCAGCCCGCTGGACACACCTATTCCTTCTCGTCCTGCAGTTCCCGGCACTGGCCCGCTTCCTCGCACTCACCCCCATGACACGCCGCACACGCCGAAGAATCCGGCCTCCAGTCCGCCAGGGAATACCCGCCCTGGGCGAGGGCCGCCCGCTCGTCCGCCGTCGCCTCCACCGTTTCACCCGCCGGCCCGCTCCTCGTAATCCTGGGGACACGACTCCCAGACCGGCATGAAGATCCAGAGCAGAATGTAGAGAATCCCCCCCACCCCGTACGCCAGCACCATCACCGTCCAAATCAGCCGGACGAGCCAGGTCGGCATCCCGATCCAGTATCCAAAGCCTGCGCAAACTCCCCCGATCCAGCTCTTCGCTTTGAGACGCCGAAGCTTGGGTCGAGACCCGAGACTGTCACTCATGCGTGCTCCTCCTGTCGCTCGCCCGATGGTCCGTGCCGCCTGGTCTGATTATCGGCAGAACCGTCACGAGGAACGAAGCTAGCCAAGCAGAAGAAGCCTGTCAACCGGAAAAGCCGTCGGCTTTCGGCGAGCCTTCCAGGCTCCGCCTGGACGCAGAATCGCTGTGGGAGGGGTTGGGTCGTTGACATGCTCCGCCCTCTGAGGGATACTCGCCCCGCTCGCATTTCACATCCGGCGCGGGCCGGCCAAGACATCGCAGGTAGCAACGGATCACGGGAGCCCCCCCATGGCAACGCCGAGTCTCGCATCCCTCGTGTCTCTCACCCGCCGACCCCTCCCGCTGGCCCGAAACCGGGTGTATCGCCTCTGGCGCGGTGGTGCGCTGCTCGATCGCATGCAGGGGCAGCCGGATCCGGCAGACAGAAACGTCCCGGAAGAATGGGTGGGATCCACCACGGTCTCCCGTCTTCCCGGGCGGCCATCGGACGAGGGGCTGAGCCGGATCGCCCTCCCGGACGGCGGGGCAGTCGTTCTCAAGGAGTTGATCGAGGCCTTCCCCGCGGCCATGCTGGGCGCCGCCCACGTGGCGCACCTGGGGACCGAG
The DNA here is from genome assembly GCA_963727695.1 of uncultured Methylomirabilota bacterium. Classification (GTDB taxonomy): domain Bacteria; phylum Methylomirabilota; class Methylomirabilia; order Methylomirabilales; family 2-02-FULL-66-22; genus 2-02-FULL-66-22. The sequence continues at coordinate 12,034 of CAVSHW010000049.1, forward strand.
TTGGGGGTCCTCTGCAAGTTCCTCGACTCGGCCACGCGTCTGCCGGTCCAGTGTCACCCGAGCGCCGCCTTCGCCAGACAGCACCTGGGATCCAACTTCGGGAAGACCGAGGCCTGGCTGATCCTCGCCACGCGCGCGATCGACGGCGTCGCCCCCTACATCCTCCTCGGGTTCAAGGACGGGGTGACGGAGGGGGAGTTCCGGCGCATCGTCGCCGCGCAGGACATTGCGGCCCAGATCGCCGCGCTCAACCGGATCGAGGTGAAGCCTGGTGACCTGTACTTGGTCGGACCTGGCGTGCCGCACGCACTCGGCCCGGGCGTCTTCTTGATCGAAGTGCAGGAGCCGACCGACCTCGTGGTTGTCACCGAGTACGTGTTCTGCGGCGTCCGGCGGACGGAGGCCCAGTGCTTCATGGGCCTCGACTTCGACCTGGGGATGAGCTGCTTCGACTATGGGGCCACGGGCTTGGCCCATGTCGCGAAGCACAGGCTCGCGTCGCGGATGCTGCGGGACGACTCGGCCGGTTCCGAAGAGGTCCTGATCGGGCCCGAACACACCCGCTGCTTCGGCATGGCCCGCCTCACGGTGCGGGACCGGATCCCGGAGCGGGATCGCGGCCGTTGCTACGTGGGGATTGTGATCGAGGGCCGAGGTGCCCTCCTCGGCCCCGGAGGCGACATGCCGGTCGAGACCGGGAGCACCTTCTTCGTCCCGGCGGCCTCGGAGCAGGAGGCGTTCCAGGCGAAACCGCAGGGGCCGCTTGTGGTGATCAAGTGCTTCCCGCCGGGCTTGTGAGCCGACCGCGGGCGTGCGCCGACTGAGACACTGGACAACGCCAGGCATCTTTGATAGGTTTTCTCTCACGCTAACGGTTTGTCCCCGCTGGTGCGTCCGGGCGGACGCACCTGGCCATCCACCATCCGGGAGGCGGCATGGAGCAACAATCATTTTCCGAATATTGCCCTCGCTGCCAGGCTGTCCAGTCCACTTTTCAGTTCACCGAGGACGGCGTGCTCTTGCGCCGTTGCCAGGCCTGCGGCTTCCCGGTGGAAACCGGCCTGACGTTGGAGGCGGCCTCGGACACGGACCAGACCGGCGCGCGCGAGTACAAGATCCTGTGCGTGGATGACGACCCGCTGCTCCTCCAGATGCTGGGCGACATCCTGCGCTTCCGCGGGTACACGGTCGTGACGGCCCCGGACGGTGAGACGGGTCTGGACGTGGCCGGCCGCGAGCGGCCCGACTTGGTCCTGCTCGATGTCATGATGCCCGGCATCGACGGATTCGAGGTCTGCCGCCTCCTCAAGGCGGACCCCGCCTTGAAGGCCATCCCCGTCGTCATTCTCACCGCCATGAACGACCCGAAGCTGAACAGCCGAGCCTTCGAGGCGGGAGCCGTCCTGGCGCTGCAGAAGACGGCGGAAACCGCGGCCGTCCTGCGCACCATCGAGGCCGCCCTGGCTCTGAGTGGCCACCCCGCCGGCGCAACGGCCGAGCCGGCCGAAGCGCCCGCACCGCGGGCAAAGGGACGGGACGGCGGGGGAGAGCTCAGCGTCCCCATGCGCCGGGTGAGCGCGACATTCTGGACCGTGGATGGGGCGGCCTTCGAGGGGGCCCTCTTCCTCCACCTGAACGCCGAGACGCACGACGGTCCGGAAACGGTCCTGGATCGTCTGAACGATCCCAATCTGTTTCTGACCCTGTCCGTCGCCGGCGACAGCCCCGTGCTGTTTCTGAACAAGATCCAGCTCGTCCGCGCGGACGTCCCGGCCGAGGAGCGCCCGCCCGAGACTGCAGACCTCTTGGAGCACGTCAGCGTCGAGCGGATCCGGGTGCAGCTCATCAACGGCGAGCAGCTCACCGGAACCGTTTTGATCGAGGGGCCGACCGGTCGGCGCCGGCTCTCCGACTTCCTGAACACCCAGCCGGCCTTCCTGCCCCTGCAGGGGCCGGAGCATCTCCATCTGTTGCACAAGCGCTTCGTCTCGCGGATCGTGCCGCAGAGGTCGTAAGCTAACCCCGGTCGTTCAGGAGGGTCGAGCGGCATGGCAAAGATTGACGCGTTCTTCAAGCTCATGCACGACACCGGCGCCTCGGATCTCCATCTGGTCTCCGGAAACCCACCCATCCTCCGGGTCCGGGGAGACATGGAGCGGGTCAAGTACAAGCTCCTGGAGCATCAGGAGCTGAAGGCCATGCTCTTCGAGATCTGTCCCGAGGAGAAGGCCAAGCTGTTCGAGGAGACGGGGGACATCGACTTCGCCTACGAGCTGCCGGGGCTGGCCCGCTATCGCGCCAACTTCTTCATGCAGAAAAACGGCATCGCCGCCGTCTTCCGATCCATTCCCAGCAAGATCCTGACCGTGGACGAGCTGGGCTTGCCCCCCACCGTCCAGAGACTGGCCACGCTGCAAAAGGGGCTGGTCCTGGTGACCGGGCCCACCGGCAGCGGCAAGTCCACCACCCTGGCCGCCATTGTGGATCACGCCAACAAGATCCGGAAGGACAACATCATCACCATCGAGGACCCGGTCGAGTTTGTCCACAACAGTCAGGGCTGCGTGATCAGCCACCGCGAGGTTGGCCGAGACACCAAGTCTTTCGCCGCCGCGCTCAAGGGAGCCCTGCGCGAGGATCCGGACATCCTCCTGGTCGGGGAGATGCGCGACCTGGAGACCATCTTCCTGGCCATCGAGGCCGCCTCCACCGGCCACCTGGTGTTCGGCACCCTCCACACCCAGAACGCCTCCAAGACCGTGGACCGGATCATCGATATCTTCCCCGCAAACCAGCAAGCGCAGATCCGCGCCACCCTCTCCGACACGCTGAAGGCTGTGGTGGCCCAGACCCTCTTCAAGCGGATCGACGTGAAGGGCCGCTGCGCCGCCCTGGAGATCCTGATCGTGACGCCGGCTGTCTCCAACCTGATCCGCGAAGGCAAGACCTTCCAGCTCCCGGGCGTGATCCAGACCGGGAAGAAGTATGGCATGATCACCCTGGAGGACTCCATCCTGGAGTTCCTCAAGAAACGCTGGATCTCCCCCGAAGAGGCCTACGACAAGGCAGTGGACAAGGCGAAGTTCCTGCCCTTCCTGTCCAAGCCGCCGGATGATCTTGGGCTGTCCTAAACGCGGTCCGCGGAGCGAGCGCCATGCAACGCCACGAGCTCGATCGGATCCTCACCCGGATGCTGGAAGCGCACGGCTCGGTGTCCGACCTGAACTTCACCGTGGGCCATCCGCCCCAAGTGGAGGCGAGCGGTCAGCTCACCCCGGTCGTCACCGACCCGCCGCTGTCGCACCTCACCCCGTTCCAGACCGAGCGGGTCGCCCTGGCCCTGGTTGGAGCCGACCGGCGTCTCACCGATTTCCTGGTTCGCACCGGCTCGTGCGACCTTCCCTATGCTCTGGGGACCGCGGCCCGCTTCCGCGTGAACATCTTCCAGCAGCGGGGCAACTATTCCATCGTCCTCCGGAAGCTGGCCAGCGAGGTCCCCACCATCGACCGGATGGGATTGCCGCCGGTCATGCGCAAACTGGCCGAGCCGCGCAACGGCCTGATCCTGGTCACCGGCGCCACGGGAAGCGGGAAGTCCACCACCCTGGCGGCTGTCCTCGACATCATCAACGAGAACAAGGCCGTCCATGTGGTCACGCTGGAGGATCCGGTGGAGTTCGTCCACCCGGTGAAGAAGGCTACCTTCAACCAGCGAGAGCTCGGCACGGACTTCGACGCCTTCGCCAGCGGCCTCCGGGCCGCCCTGCGCCAGGCCCCCAAGGTGATCCTGGTGGGCGAGATGCGCGACCGCGAGACGCTGGAGATCGGCCTGGCCGCCGCCGAGACCGGTCACCTGGTCATGAGCACTCTCCATACGGTGGATGCCGGGCAGACCATCAACCGCATGCTGGGCATGTTCGACAAAGACGAAGAGCGGCAGATCCGGATGCGCCTGGCCGACACCCTCCGCTATGTCGTCTGTCAGCGACTGCTTCCCAAGGTGGGCGGAGGCCGCGTGGCGGCCCTCGAGGTCATGGGGATGAACCTTCGGATCGAAGACATCATTCTGAACGGTGAATCCGAGGGGAAGACCTACTACGAGATTATCCAGGACAGCGAGGCCCTGGGGATGCAGACGTTCGACACGCACATCCTCCGGCTCTTCAAGGACGGGCTGATCACCGAGGAGACGGCCCTCTCCTACGCCTCCAAGAAGTCGGTGGTCGCCCGCGGCGCGGATCTGATCAAGGCCACCAAGGGCGAGAAGACCAGCGACATCGAGGGTCTATCCCTGGACGCCGAGTACGTCAAGCCGCCGGATCCGCGCGGCAAATCGCAGCGGATCGGCCCGCCGCCGAAGCGTTGAGGAGTCCGTCATGATCGTCACGTGCCCGAACTGTCAAGCCAACCTGACCATTCCCGACGATCGCCTCCCCAAGGGAAAGGCGGTGACTGCCGCCTGCCCGCGTTGCAAGGGGGCCATCATCATTGATATGACGGGCGTAGCGGCAACTCCTGCCCCGGCCGCAGCAGTCGAGACAGCGCCCCCGGCGGAGGCTCCCGGCCCGGCCGAGGTCCCTCCTGCCGCGGCTCCGGAAGAGCCCGTCTCGTACGGCGAGCGGGGCCAACCTCGCGCCCTGGTGTGCATGATCGCGCCGGCGGAGCGCCAGCAGGTCCTCGCGACCCTCAAGGGGGCGGGCTATGCGACACAGACCGCCGCTAATCCAGCCGAGGCGTTGGAGCGGTTGCGCTTCACCGTCTACGCGGTGGTCGTGGTGCGCGAGGGGTTCGACGGCCCGGCGGAAGGCGGCCATTCCCTGTGGGAAGCCCTGGCCGAGATGCCCATGGCGATGCGCCGGAACACCCACGTGGTCTTCGTCAGCCCCACCGTGGCCTCCCACGATCCCGCGGCCGCGTTCGCGAAAAGCGTGGATCTGGTGATCCATCCCAACGATCTCCCCCACCTGGCGGACGCGCTCAAACGCTCCCTGGCCGAGGCGGAGCAGATTTATCGGGTCTTCCGCGAAACGCAGGTGGCGCTGGGAAAGGGATAGCCACCCGGCGAAGGGAGTAGAGGCTTCAAGAAGATTACGCTCGGACCGATTGACACGGTGTGCGGCAGGATGGACATACCATCCTGCCCGATGCATGCCGGAATGAGGAGACGCCCGATGGCGAACAGGTTTGACCGACGACAAACCCGAGCCCCACGATTCCCCCTTATCGTCCCTGCGACCGTCGAAAAGGCGCTGACCACGGGCGGGCTCCATCACGGGCGAACCGTGAACCTCAGCCGGGGAGGGTTGGCGCTGCAAATCTTCGAGGCATTGTCCGCGGGGACGCCGGTGCATGTCACCGTCTACCCCCCCGGACGGTCCGCCCTTACCTGCGCGGGGTGGGTCGCCTGGGCCGATCGTCCCATCCCGGCGGGCTCCGGATCGCTCGGAGTCGCATTCCTCGAGGAGCTGGACGGGGACTTCGTAGCCGAGATCACGTCAGGACGCTCGGAACGGGGCGACAACTAGACTCCTCATAATTCCTCGTCTTTCCCGCTGCTCAAGAGGAGGGAACCCCCTCGGGCCGGGTTCGGGATCGGGGCCGGGTTTTGCTGGACGCCGATCCGTCCCGATGTTAAGATGCCTTCTAGTTTTCCCGCCGGCTTTCGACCGAGAACCTGTGTGTGCCCGTAGCTCAGCCCGGATAGAGCGTCGGCCTGCGGAGTCGAAGATCGCGCGTTCAAATCGCGCCGGGCACGCCATCGAAGCTTCACACACCGGGAGCCGCCGCAGCGGAGCCCGGTGTTTCTGTTGGACACCGAGGAGGATGCCATGGGGGCGATTGATGTCTGGGAGGTGGAATCCTCGACCGAGATCGAGGCCGCCCGGGGCCGCAGCACGCACGCCTGCCTCACGGCACGCCATCGCGACCTCGCCGACGCAAAGGCCATCCTTTCGGCCGATCCCCCCTACCGCTTCTGCGACTTGACCTGGTTTCCCCGCTTCATCAGCGAAGGGGACCGGCGCCGGTTCACCTTGTACCAGGTCCGCGGCGTGCCGGGACTCGCCGACGGGGCCTACGCCGCCACCCCTCCCGACGCCACAGTCAAAGTTATCCTCCATCGTTGGTTCGGCGAGGTCGTCTAGCAGGCTGCTGAAAACGACCTATCTGCTGCGTTGGTCCGCTCGCACTCGTTGCGGCGTACCCAGTGTACGCCTCACTCGGCCCTTTGCGGGCCGCCTTGCATCTGGGCCCTTTTGAGCAGCCTGCCGAAAGGGGAGTTCTTCGGCATCCTGCTGGACCTCCGGATCATCTCGAAACGTTCGCGCCCGCGTAGAATTCACCCCTCAGGTGTCGGCCAACCGTTCAGCCCGAACGTTGCAGATGAACCGCCGGTACCAACGCCCATTGGTTCGCAAAGGGCGCAAAGAGAGACCTGCTGTTTCCAGAGGGTTTCGGAATCACCCGGTCTGAGCGAGCCGTACGATTTCCATTCGTGCTCCGAAGCCCGATCTACAGATCCTGGCCTGCTTTGCGGTCTCTGCGAGCTTTGCGGTGAAATCTCTGGGTTCAGTGGAAAGATCAAGAAGGGCTTGGTAGGAAGGTGGGCTGGAAAGCGCTGGCGGCCCGGGGGTGGCTAAAAGCCGAAGCGGCGCTCGCGCTGCTGGTAGCTCCGGATCGCGCGCAAAAGGTCGATCCGGCGGAAGGCCGGCCAGTAGGCGTCGCAGAAGTAGAACTCGCTGTAGGCGCTCTGCCAGAGCAGGAAGCCGGAAAGGCGCACCTCGCCGCTGGTGCGGATGATCAGCTCCGGGTCGGGCAGGTCATAGGTGTAGAGGTATTTTTCCAGGTTGTCGGCGGTCACCTCGTCGATCGCCGCCTCGAAGGGCATCCCGCGCGTCAGCCGCTCCTTGAGCAGGTGCTGCACCGCGTCCACGATCTCTTGCCGCCCCCCGTATCCCACCGCCACATTGAGGAAGAAGCCTTCATAGCCCTGGGTGGCCTCCTCCGCCTCTCGGATGGCGTCCCGCAGGGACTGGGGCAAGAGTTCTTGCTTCCCGATGGCCCTGATCCTCATCCGCTTCGTGTGCGTCTTCGGGTCCCGCGCCGCATCGCGCAGCCGGTTCCCGATCAGCCGGGTGAGCCCGGCGACCTCTTCGGGAGGGCGCTGCAGGTTCTCCGTGGAGAGGATCCAGATGGTCACCATCCGGATGTTCAGCTCCTCGCACCAGGTGAGGACGGCCTCCAGCTTGTTGGCCCCCAGCCGATGCCCGTCCAGGACATCGACCAGCCCGAGGGATCGCGCGTAGCGCCGGTTCCCGTCCAGGATCAGCCCGATGTGCTGTGGCAGCTTGCTCTTCTGGATCTCCGCCTCGAGGCGACGCTCGTAGAGATGATACAGGAGCCGGAATCTCACGACCATCTGCCCCTTTCTCTCGCGCTCGCTTGGTCTGTCAGAGAGACGCGGGCCGCCGCCAGCGCCCGCTCCGGCAGGACCCCCCACCACACCCGACGCAGGACCGGCCGGCCGGGAACGCGGCAGGCCTCGACCTGCGTGGCCAGGCCGGGCAGCTCTCCCTCGCTGCTGGTCAGCCGGTCTAGAGCCACCAGCCGATGGCACGTCAGAAGCTCATAGAACCGATTCGGATGTCTGGGGTCTTCCCAGACGGAGTAGGTCTGCCCGTCCGCCTCGCTCAAGATCCGTTGCATCTCGCGCATCAGTTCCAGATATTCCACCCGCTGCTCTGGCGCGATCTCGTACCCCAGTTGCATCAGGACGGTCCGGCCAGCCGAGAGCGCCTCCCGGATCTGCGGCAAGGTGATCCGGGGAAGCTGTCCCGGCGTCCCCCGCCTCTCCTGGTCGCGGGCAACGAACCACATGCGCGGGTCGCTCTCGCCGTAATACGACGCCTGGCTCGCCCCACGTCGGTACCCCGCCATGCTCCCGAGAGAGAAGGTGATGATCGCGCCGCCCAGCACCCCGACAAGGAGGAGGGAGTGGTCCGTCAGGAGGCCGGCCGCGCCGTCCAGGACACTCAGCGCCGTCGCCTGCGCCGCGGCGCCTCGTCCCCCGCTCTCCGTCGGCGAGCCGGGGCGACCTTCCCGCAACAGGAGCCCCGCCTGCACTACCCGGGCCAGGATGGTGTCGCTCAGGACCCGCCGCTCTTCCGGCGAGACCCCCCTGGCCAGATCCAGCGAGGCATACATCTCCGTCAGGCGCTGCACGTGGGCCTGAAGGGCGTCTGGGCCCTGCTGTTTCAGCTCCAGGGGGGACCGCGCCAGCTCTTCCTGAAGCGCCGCCCGATTAAAACCGGACCCTGACGACCCGCCGGGCGCCCCCGCAAGCGCCGGGCCGACAACGATCAGCAAGCCTCCGAGCACCCAGGCGACCAAGCCCAGCAGGCCGCGCCGATAGTCCTGCGTTTGCCTTGACCTCATGCGGCTAGACGAGGCCCAGGATTTTCTGGAGTTTCTCGCGATCAAATCCGACCACCGCCTCGCCATCGATGAGGGCCACCGGCGTGGCCCGGAAGCCCAGCTTCACGAGTTCCTGGAGTGCAGCCTGGTCCGCCCGGATGTCCTTGACAATGAACGCGACGCCATGTTGAGAAAGAAACTCCTTCTCCCGATCGCACGCCCCTCACCCGGGTTGCGAATATACCACCACCTGCTTCGCCATTGCTATTGCCTCCTTTTCTGGCCGGCCCCTGAAGAGTCCCGAAAGCTCCAAGCCGTTCAGACGGCCTCTTTTGCCTGCGCCACACGCACTATACGGGATCGAATGGCTTCGGTCAACGGATGCCTCGCGCACACCGGGGGCCGCCCTGAGAGCAACCATCGCGTGTCCGAGGCGACGGCGCTACTCGAACTCGCGGACGGTCCGCTCGGAGGAATTGGCGTAGCAATAGCGACAAAGATGCGGGCAGGTGTCGTACGCGCCGATGTCCCTGCTGACGATGCAGCCGCACTCTTTCCGCTGCCCCTTGTCCTTGAGGCGGTGTCGGAATTCCTCGGGACCGAGAAAGCGCATCAACTCCGGGTCGTGTCCGAAGAGGCGCGCCAGCAACTCGTCGTCGATGCACCTGTTGCGACCGATCCCGAGATCGGTCAGATCGATCGCCTCGGCGCAGGTGGCGATCGCGAGGCCCCAGGGGCGCGCCGCGTCGGCAAGCCGCTCCGCGAAGTCCCGCATTTCGTCCGCTGTCAACTCCCGGTATCCCTTGCCTGAAGCCCGCAGCCGAGCTTCGGACCTTCGCGTACCGCTCGATGTCGGCGAAGGCGACGACCAGCTTCTCCGTATACGGATGGAGCGACCTGGCCGACCCGGGCCGACCCCGCGCCGCCAATTGGGCCACATCAGGCCGTCGGCGAGCAGCAGGGGGTCATAGCGCCAGATCACCCTTCTCCTTGCCGACTCGCCGCGACAGCCCTGCGAAGATCTCGATCCGCTCCGCCAAGGGCGGCACGCCCGGCTCCAGTTCTTCGGCGTCATAGTCGTTGAGCGTGAACTGGAAGTAGTAGCCGATCCCCCGCCGATCCAGCTCGGCCAGATGCGGCAACATCGGCCGCGGGTTCTTGGTCCAGAACACGACCGCGCGCGTCCTGGCAAACGACACGAACTGCGGCATCCCGCTGAAGGGGTTCACCCATCGCACGTATCCGGCCCGCAGGCGCTCCACAAGCCACTCCGCGTAGAACGCAGGAATATCCGTCCGCCGACTCGCCGACACGATCACCGGCGCCACCGCCTCGACGGCCTCTCCCTGCGCTGTGCGGATCGCAACCTTCTCCCAGCCCTTGAACGCCATGGCCACCTCGCCCATCGAGCATCACTTTGAGTTTAGGAAGATGCCGCAGGCAGGTCAAACGAAAACTCCCGGCCCGAGAGTTCGGGCCGGGAGTTTTCGTTTTCTGGGGCAGTCCGACCGCCGCCTACTTCAAACAGGCCGCTGAAAAACCCGCCTTCGCCCAGGCTGCTCAAGAAGGTCCAGATGCAAGGCGGAGTGCGGAAGGTGGGCACCCACCGAGGTGGGCAGGCGTACTGTCTGTACGCCGCAACGAGTGCCCGAGCAAGCGCAAGGCGGTGGGCCGCAGATGGGCCTTGTTCAGCAGCCTGCTACGCCTTCATCGCCGGGATCCGCATCCCGTAGAACGACCGCCACACGAAGATCGTCGAGGCCAGGAAGAAGAGCACGGCGAAGACGTGGCTCGTGAAGGCCGGTAGCTCGATCGCCAGCTCGACGGCCAGGAGCCCGAACAGGGTCGTGAACTTGATGATGGGGTTCATGGCCACCGAGGAGGTGTCCTTGAAGGGGTCGCCCACGGTGTCGCCGATGACCGTGGCGGCGTGGAGCTCGGTGCCCTTCATATTCAGCTCGGTTTCGACCAGCTTCTTGGCGTTGTCCCAGGCGCCGCCGGCGTTGGCCATGAAGATCGCCTGGTAGAGGCCGAAGATCGCGATCGAGATCAGGTACCCGATGAAGAAGTAGTGGTTCACGCAGGCGAAGGCCAGCGTCGAAAAGAAGACGCCCAGGAAGATGTTGAACATCCCCTTCTGGGCGTACTGGGTGCAGATGGCCACGACCTTCTTGCTGTCCTCGACGGAGGCCTTCTCGCCGCCCCCTTCCAGCTTGATGTTGCGCTTGATGAACTCCACGGCCCGGTAGGCGCCGGTGGAGACCGCCTGGATGGAGGCGCCGGAGAACCAGTAGATCACCGCGCCTCCGGTGATCAGCCCCAGCAGGAAGAGCGGGTTCAGGATCGAGAGGCCCCTGGCGACGTCCGCCGCCCCGAACATTTTCTCGAGCATCTGGATGATCGAGAAGATCAGGGTCGTGGCGCCGACCACCGCGGTGCCGATGAGCACCGGCTTGGCCGTGGCCTTGAAGGTGTTGCCCGCGCCGTCGTTCTCCTCCAGGTACATCTTGCCGTTCTCGAAGTCGGGCTTGAACCCGAACTCCTTCTGGATCTCCTTCGAGATATTCGGCAGGGTCTCGATGGTGGACAGCTCGTACACGGACTGGGCGTTGTCGGTGACCGGGCCGTAGGAGTCCACGGCGATCGTCACCGGCCCCATGCCCAGGAAGCCGAAGGCCACCAGGCCGAAGGCGAAGATCGCGGGAGCGGCCATCAGATCGGCCAGACCGAATCGGCTCACCCAGAAGGCGCCCGTCATCAGGGAGATGATCGCGATCCCCATCCAGTAGGCGCTGAAGTTGCCGGCCACTAGGCCGCTCAGAATGTTCAGCGAGGCGCCGCCCTCGCGGGAAGCCGAGAGGATCTCGCGCACGTGGCCCGAGTTGGTGGAGGTGAAGATCTTGACGAACTCGGGGATCACGGCGCCGGCGAGGGTGCCGCAGGTGATGATGGTGGAGAGCTTCCACCAGAGCGTCCCGTCGCCCACACCGGGGATCAGGATGGCCGACAGGACATAGGTCATGGCGATGGAGATGATCGAGGTCAGCCACACCAGCGTGGTGAGGGGGATCTCGAAGTTGAACTTGGAGCTGCCGGCATACTTGGCCTTGGCCCAGGCGCCGTTCAGGTAGTAGGACAGGCCGCTCGTGATGATCATGCCGACGCGCATCACGAAGATCCAGACCAGGAGCTGGATCTGGACGGTCGGGTTCTTCACCGCCAGCAGGATGAAGGTGATCAGGGCCACACCGGTGACGCCGTAGGTCTCGAAGCCGTCGGCGGTGGGGCCGACCGAGTCGCCGGCATTGTCGCCCGTGCAGTCGGCGATGACGCCCGGATTGCGGGCGTCGTCTTCCTTGATCTTGAAGACGATCTTCATCAGGTCGGAGCCGATGTCGGCGATCTTGGTGAAGATGCCGCCGGCGATTCTGAGCGCCGCGGCCCCCAGCGACTCACCAATGGCGAAGCCGATGAAGCAGGGGCCGGCCGACTCGCCCGGGATGAAGAGCAGGATGAAGAGCATCATGACCAGCTCGACGCTGATCAGCAGCATGCCGATGCTCATGCCGGACTTCAGCGGGATGGCCATGGTCGGGTAGGGCTTCCCGCCGAGGCTCGCGAACGCCGTCCGGGAGTTGGCCAGCGTGTTGATCCGCATCCCGAACCAGGCCACGCCGTAGCTCCCCAGGATCCCGACGATGCTGAAGAGGACGATCAGGAGCACCCGGTCCGCCGAGAAGTGCAGCAGGAAACCGAAGTAGACCACCATGATGACCGCGATGAACGCCCAGAGGATGGCGATGAACTTCCCCTGGGTGATCAGGTAGGTCTTGCAGGTCTCGTAGATCAGCTCCGAGACCTCGAGCATGGCCTTGTGGACCGGGAGCTTGCGGATCGCTCCGAACTGGATGAAGCCGAAGACCATCCCGCCGACGCAGATGATCAGCCCGAAGAGGAGCAGGTTGTGCCCGGACATCCCGACGAAATTCACGGAGCCCAGATCCGGGATCTTCAGCTCCGCCTCGCTCGCCCCCGCCGCGGTGGCACACAGAGACGCCACCAGCGCCACGAGCCCCGCGAAAAACCTCGGCGAGGCCGCCAGCGCACGGCGAACCGACCGGCCAGATGTTGGAAGCGCAACACAAGCTTCGCTCACGTCCTTACCCTCCTTCACAGATTCCCGTGGGAAAGTCAAAACGAATGACAAGGCCCAGGCACACTTTTCCGCCTGGCCCCTAGAGGACTAGCACAGCGGGATAAAGCAAGCCGGTCCCAGACTTCCGAATGTCGGAAAACTAGCAAGGCCCTCCTGACGTGTCAAGCCGAATATGCGAGCCCCTGGGGGGATCGGCTGGATTTGTCTGGAGGGCCAAATGGCCCAGAAACGAGCGGGTCCGCAGCGCGGGCATCCGGCCACCCCTTTTCCATTTGACAGCCTTGGGGAGGCGCCCTATCCTCCTTTCTCGAAAGGCTGCACGTGGGAGAGGGGAACTTCGCTCGTTCATGACAGAAACCGATCAGATTGATCTCAAGCAGGTTTCCCTGGTCGCCGGGCCGGAGATGCAGGGCCTGTTTGGTCGGGGGGATGAGTACGCCCGACTCGTCGAGGACGGACTACGCGTCCGGTTCGTCGTCCGGGACGGCAAGCTCATCATCTCCGGGAGCGAGGCCTCGGTGGCGTTGGCCGAGCAGCTTGTCGGGGAGTTGGTCTCGCTGGTTCGGCAAGGGCGGGAAGTGGGAAGCCAGGAGGTTCGGCTGGCGCTGCGCCACTTCAGCCAGAAGACGGAAGATACGTTCCGCGATGTCCAGGCCGAACTCATCAATGTCTCGCCGAAGAAGCGTTCCGTCCGACCCAAGGGCGCCAGACAGGCCCAGTATATCCAGGCCGTGCGCGAGAACGATATCGTCATCGGGATCGGACCGGCCGGAACCGGCAAGACCTATCTGGCCATGGCCATGGCCGTGTCGGCGCTCCTCCACAAGCAGGTGTCCCGGATCATTCTCACCCGCCCCGCCGTCGAGGCGGGGGAGAAGCTCGGCTATCTTCCCGGCACGCTCACCGAGAAGATCAACCCGTATCTCCGGCCTCTCTACGATGCCCTTTACGATATGATGGAGGCGGAGCGGGCGGCGCGGCTGATCGAACAGGGCACCATCGAGATCGCCCCGCTGGCCTTCATGCGCGGCCGCACCCTGAACGAATCCTTCATCATCCTGGACGAGGCGCAGAACACCACCTCCGAGCAGATGAAGATGTTCCTCACCCGGCTGGGTTTCGGGTCGCGGGCCGTGATCACCGGGGACATCACCCAGGTGGACCTGCCCACTGGCCGCGTTTCCGGCCTGATCGAGGTCCGCGGCGTTCTGAAGAACGTCCCGGGTATCCGGTTCATCCACTTCAGCGAGGAGGACGTCGTCCGGCACGAGCTGGTGCAACGGATCGTCCGCGCCTACGAGGCCTATCAAGGCCCCCCCGCAGAGCCGGGGACGTAACGCTACGCCAATGGAAACCCTCTTCTCCGACAAGACCCTGCGTCGCGAACCGGCGGACCGACTGGTGCCGCCCCCCCCGAAGGGCTGGCGGCCGCTGGCTCCGGTTCGCCGCGCGGTCCTGCGCCTGGAGCAAAAGCGCTGGTTCCTGCCGACGGCCGGCGCGTTCTTTCTGCTGGCCACGGTAAACATCGTGACATCCAGCGTCTCCCTGCCGCTCGGGGCCTGGTCCGTCCTCGGGATGTTCCTGCTGGTGGCCTTCCTCTTGGCGGTGCTCTACGCGTACGTGCGCATCCTGCAGCCGAGAGAGGTGGCCCGGGCGCGCAGCCTCGTGCTCCTCGGCACCATCCTCTTGACCGTCCTGATCCTCACGCGGTTGGGCCTGGTGGTGGCCACATCGCTCCACCAGACCTTCCCCCACATTCCCTTTTCGGGGATGCGGGCGGCTCTCCCGGTTGCCCTGGGCGGCGTCCTCCTCACGATCCTGTTCAACGCCCGCCTGGCCTTCGCCGGCTCGCTCGGCCTGACGATCCTGATCGGCCTGATGCTGGAGGCGCCGCTCGACTACTTCATGCTCTCGTTCGTCGGCAACCTGGTGGGGATCTTCGCCCTGTCTCGCCGGCAGGATCGGACCGCCTTCTTCCGGGCCGGCTGCGCGATTGGACTCGCCAACGCCTATACCTTGATCGCCTTCGCGCTGCTGGAGGCGAATACCTCGTCGCTCACGGTCGACATCGTCGGGGGGATCGTGAATGGACTCATGGTCGCCGTCCTCGCGACGGGGCTCCTCCCCCTCCTCGAGCAGCCGTTCGGCCGCACGACCGCCTTCACCCTCTTGGAGCTGTCCAACCCCAATGAGCCGCTCTTGAAGTACCTGATCCTGACCGCCCCGGGGACGTACCATCACAGCAGCATGGTGGGGATGCTGGCCGAGGCCGCCGCCGAGGCGATCGGCGCCAACGCCCTCCTCTGCCGGGTGGGGGCCTACTACCACGACATCGGCAAGACCCGGCACCCGAGCTACTTCATCGAGAACAACCCCGAGGCGGCCGGCCGTCACGAGAAGCTGGCCCCCAGCCTCAGCCGGGCCGTCGTCATGTCCCACGTAAAAGAGGGGGTCGAGATGGCCCGGGAGTATGGTCTGCCGGACGTCCTGGTAGACATGATTCCCCAGCACCACGGGACGCGGCTGGTGAGCTTCTTTTACCAGCGCGCCAAGGAGACGGCCGATCCCGAATTGCAGGCGGTGAACGAAGAGGATTACCGCTACCTCGGGCCGAAGCCCCAGACACGGGAGGCCGCCATCCTGATGCTGGCCGACGCGGCCGAGGCCACCACCCGCACCCTCACCGACCCTACCCCGGCCCGGATCCGCGGGACGGTGCAGAAGATCATCAATGGGATCTTTGTGGAAGGCCAGCTCGACGAGTGCGATCTGGCCTTGCGCGAGCTCCACCTCATCGCCAACAATTTCGTCCGGATTCTCACCGGGATCTTCCACCACCGGATCGAGTATCCGGGGGCCGAGCTGGAACAGGGCGCAAGGAAGCGGAGCGAGAATGGCGATCAGTCTCCGAAACCGGCAGCGGAAGGTCCCCATCGAGACGGGATGGCTAAGAAGAGTGGGGCGAAAGACGCTCAGCGCGCTGGGATGCCCGACGGCGGACTGTAGCGTGGTGCTGCTGGACGACGCCGGGATCGCCGCCCTGAATCGCACCTACCGCGGGGTTCGCGGCCCCACCGACGTCCTCGCCTTCCCCATGGCCGAAGGACCCTTCAAGCGGCTCTCGCCGCAGTGTCTCGGCGACGTGGCGATCTCGGTGGAAACTGCCGCCCGGCAGGCGCGCCACGGGGGCCTCAATCCCGAGCTGGCCCTGCTCCTGGTGCACGGGATCCTCCACCTCATCGGGTACGATCACGGGACGGCCCGCGGCCGGCAGCGCATGTGGAAGAAGCAGGCGGCCCTCCTCTCGGCCTGCGGCATCCAGCTCCCCGACGGCTGGGCGGAACTCCCGTCCAGATGAGCGCGTTGTGGACGGCCATCCGCTTGGGCTGCCTCGGCTTCGCCCTGCTCCTGTTCCTGCCGGCCCAAGCGATCGCCGAGGATTCGCCGCTCGCACTCCATCTTGCGCCGGCGCAGGTGAAGCAGGGTGGGGTGGCGGCACTCGAGCTGGTCGGTGCGGTTCCGGGAGATCGTCTGCGCGTCCGGGTGGGCGACCACGAGATTCCACTGGGCGCGTCGGCCCCCGGCGCCGCGCCGCGGCTGCTGATCGGTGTGGATCTGGAGCAGCCGCCGGGTCCGCTCGAGGTGGTGGTCGAGGGGAGCCTGGCTACGGGCCGGCCCGTGCGGGCGACGGCCCGACTGCTCGTGCAAGACGCCGCGTATCCCGTCCAGCGCCTGACGGTGCCCCGGACATTCACCGAGCTGGACCCGGCCACGCTGGAGCGGGTCGGCCGCGAGAAGGCGACCCTGGACCGGCTGTGGGAGGTCTGGACCCCCGAGCGATTCTGGCGCGCTCCGTTTAGTCTGCCGCTCGACGGCGCAGCCTTTCCGACCGGCTTCGGCCTACGGCGTGTCATCAATGGCGAGCCGCGCGCACCCCACACCGGGGCCGACTTCGCGGCGCCGGCGGGCGCCCGGGTCCTCGCCGCCAACGCCGGTACGGTGGCGCTCGTGGAGGAGCACTTCTTCGCGGGCAAGTCGCTCGTCCTGGATCACGGCCAGGGGCTCTACACGATGTACTTCCACCTGGAGGGATTCCTGGTCGGCCCCGGCCAGCGGGTCGAGCGGGGCGAGGCGATCGCCCGCGTCGGGAGCACCGGACGTGTCACCGGGCCGCACCTGCACTGGGGCGCCAGACTGAACTGGGCACGGATCGATCCGGAGGAGCTGCTTCGTCTTAATGACCAATGACCAAATCTCAATGACCGAAGCGTCGCCTGAAGATGCGGGGAATTTCAAAGCGGGATACGTGGCCATCATCGGGCGGCCGAACGTGGGCAAGTCCACCCTGATGAACCGCATGGTGGGACAGGACCTCTGTATCGTCTCCCCGCGCCCACAGACCACCTGGCATCGGATCCTCGGGATCAAGAATCTCCCGGCGGCCCAGATCCTCTTCGTCGACACTCCGGGCATCCACAGGTCGGACGCCCTCTTCAACCGGAATCTGGTCCGCGCGGCGGAGCGGGCCATGGCCGACGCCGACGCGATCCTCTGGCTGATCGACGCCACCCAGACCGACCACCCGGACGACCAGCTCATCCTGCAAAAGCTTCAGCAGGAACAGCCGAAAGCGCCCGTTTTCCTGGCCGTCAACAAGGTGGACCTGATTGCCAAGCCCCTCCTCTTACCGCTGATCGCCCACTGGCAGACGGTGTACGGCTTCGCCGAGATCGTTCCCATCTCGGCGGCCAAGGGGGTCAACCTGGATCGTCTGGAGGCTCTCCTGGTGGCCTCCCTGCCGACCGGACACGCGTTTTATCCGCCGGAAGACCTCACCGACCGCAACGAGCGGTTCTTCATCGCCGAGATCCTGCGGGGGCGGGCTTTCGCCATCCTCCACCAGGAACTCCCGTACGCCGTGGCGGTGGAGGTCGAAGCCGTCCGGGCACGGGAGGGGCAGGATCTCACCGACGTCGAGGCGACGCTCTGCGTGGAAAAGGAATCTCAGAAGGGGATCGTCATCGGACGCGGCGGACAGATGCTGAAGCGCATCGGGGCCTCCGCCCGCCCCGCCATCGAGGAGTTGCTGGGCACCCGGGTCTTTCTTGAAGCTCAACGTGCGGGTCGAGGAGGCCTGGCGGAAGGACCCGAACGAGTCTCAAACGATTCGGCTACCGGGAAGCCTAGGGGGATTTTGAATTGCGAATTGCAAATCTGAAATAACGCATTTCGATATTTGAGAACCGTTTATCGTGCCACTACACAGCACCGAGGCCATCGTCATCGGCGGCCACGATCTGGCCGAGGCGGACCGGATCGTGGTCTTCTATACCAAGACCCTGGGGAAGGTCCGCGCCGTGGCGGAGGGGATGCGGCGGATCCGGACTAGGTTTGGGGGAAGCCTCCAACTCTTCACGGAGGGGCAGCTCGTCTATTTCGAGCGGCCCAACAAGACCCTCCACAAGGTGAACGAGTTCTCGGTCCTGCGCTCGCACCAGCTCCTCCGCGAGGACCTCGACCGGATCGCCCTGGCCTCCGCCGCCGTCGAGGCGGTCTCCCTGGGGGCCGAGGAGGGGGAGCCTTCGTCCGATCTGTATCGTCTGCTGGCCGAGGGCCTGGATCTCCTGGAGAGCGCGGTGCGGCCCGCCACGGTGCTCCAGGGGTTTCTGCTGCACACCCTCCGCCTCCTCGGCTACATGCCGGAGTTCTCGGCGTGCGTGCGCTGCCGGGGGCCGGTGCCCCCGAAGGCCGCGCTCTCCCTCAGCCCGATGCACGGGGGGTTGATCTGCGACAAGTGTCGGCCCGGAACCCCCGACGCTTTCTCCACTTCCCCGGAAGCCCTGGGCTTCCTCCGAGGGGCGAGCGGCTCGGCGCTCCGCGTGATGGACCGGATCGCCCTCGCCCCGCCCACGGTCCGGGAGGTCGGCCTGATCTTGCACGCCTTTCTCCGTCAGGTGCTGGGCCGCCCCCTGCGGTCGGCGGACTTCCTGGGTAGGCTCTAACTCTCGATCAATACGGCCCTCGGCAGCCGGCGCCGGCCTTATTCCCTTGACACTCGACGCCGAAGTTTGTTAGTTTTCGTCTTCGCGTTTGCCTGAGTACGTTCTTACGCAAGGTTGGGAGGTTGCTGATGACCTTTCAGGAGTTGGTTCTCGCCCTGGAAAGCTACTGGGCGAAATATGGCTGCGCCATCCTGCAACCGTATGATGTCGAACTCGGCGCCGGGACGATGAACCCGGCGACTTTTCTCCGGGTGCTGGGACCGGAGCCCTGGAACGTCGCCTATGTTGAGCCCTCCCGCCGCCCCGCCGACGGCCGCTACGGCGAGAACCCCAATCGGCTTCAACACTACTACCAGTACCAGGTGATCCTGAAGCCCTCGCCGGCCAACATCCAGGAAGTCTACCTCAAGAGCCTGCAGAGCCTCGGCGTGGATCCCATGCGACACGACATCCGCTTCGTGGAGGACGACTGGGAGGCGCCGACGCTGGGGGCCTGGGGTCTCGGTTGGGAGGTCTGGCTGGACGGCCTGGAGATCACCCAGTTCACCTACTTCCAGCAGGCCGGCGGGATCGAAGTTCGGCCTGTGGCGGGCGAGATTACCTACGGCATCGAGCGCATCGCCATGTTCCTGCAGGGCGTGGACAACGTCTACGATCTCCGGTGGAACGACACCCTCACCTATGGCGACGTGCACCACAAGAGCGAGGTGGAATGGTCGGTCCACAACTTCGAGGCGGCGGACGTCCCCCTCCACCTTCGCCTGTTCGACGAGTACCAGCGCGAGTCGCTCCGGCTGATCGAGCAGGGCCTGGTGCTGCCCGCGTACGACTTCTGTTTGAAGTGCTCCCACACCTTCAACATCCTGGATGCCCGGGGGGCGATCAGCGTGACAGAGCGCACCCATTTCATCGGACGGGTGCGCGCCCTGGCCCGACGCGTGGCTGAAGCCTACCTGAAGCAGCGCGAGGAGATGGGCTACCCGCTCTTGCGGGGTCAGTCCTAGGCGAAGGATACTATGGGCAAGGAACTGCTGTTCGAGATCGGCACGGAGGAGATCCCCTCCGGATACCTCCCTCCCGCGCTGGAGGATCTGAAGGCGGTGGCGAGCCGCCTCCTCGCGGAGCAGCGGCTGACCTGTGCCGAGGTGCGAACCTTGGGCACACCTCGGCGGCTGACCCTCTTCGTGGATGGTCTGCTTGAGCGCCAGCCCGACCAGCGGCGCGAGGTAGTCGGTCCGCCCAAGGCCGTGGCATTCGACGCGGAGGGCAAGCCCACCAAGGCGGCCGAGGGGTTCGCTCGGGCTCAGGGCGTGCCGGTCGATTCGCTGCAGGTCCGGGCGCTGGATCGGGGCGAGTATCTCGTGGCCATCCAGGAGGAGAAGGGAGCCCGCACCCGGGAGATCCTGGTCACGCTGCTGCCCAAGCTCATCACCGCCCTCTCCTTCCCCAAGTTCATGCGCTGGGGTGAGGGGACCTTCCGCTTCGTCCGGCCCATCCGCTGGCTGCTGGCCGTCTACGACGGGCGGGTGGTGCCCTTCGAGGTGGACGGTCTCAAGACCGGCATGAAGACCTACGGACATCGCTTCCTGGCCCCGCGGGGGATACGGATCCGCAGCTTCCAGGAATATCTCGACACCCTGGAGGAGCGCTTCGTGATCGTGGATCCTGTCCGGCGGCGCGAGCTTGTGCGGACGCTGGCGGCCGAGGCCGCGGCGGCCGTGGACGGCCGGCCGATCCTGGACGAGGCGCTGGTGGAGACGGTGGCGGACTTGGTCGAGTTTCCCACGGCCGTCTGCGGGGCCTTCAAGCCGGAGTATCTGGAGCTCCCGCGCGAGGTCATCGTGACCCCGATGCAGAAGCACCAGCGCTACTTCCCGGTGGTGGATGCCGCCGGAGGTCTGCTCCCGTATTTTGTGACCATCTCCAACATGCGGGCCAAGGACATGCAGCTCATCCGCGAGGGGAACGAGCGCGTCCTGCGCGCCCGGTTGAACGACGCGGAATTCTTCTTCCGCGAGGACCGCAAGCGGCCGCTCGCCGATCGCCTCCCCGATCTCCGCCAGGTCATCTTCCAGGAGAAGCTGGGGTCGGTCGCCGTCAAGGTGGAGCGGATCCGGCGGCTGGCGGCCTGGATCGCGGAGCGGGTGGATCCCGCGACGCGGGCGGCGGCAGAACGGGCGGCCTTCCTCTGCAAGGCGGACCTCACGACCAACATGGTCAAGGAGTTCCCGAACCTGCAGGGGGTCATGGGCCGGGAGTACGCGCGGCTTTCCGGCGAGCCGCCGGAGGTCTGCCAGGCGATCGAGGAACACTATCTGCCCCGCTTCACCGGCGACCGGCTGCCCGCGTCCGTCGGCGGGAGCCGCCGTGGCCTTGGCAGATCGCCTCGACTCTATCGTGGGCTGCTTCGGCGTCGGGCTCGTGCCCACCGGATCCGAGGATCCGTACGCGCTGCGTCGGGCGGCCCTGGGTGTGGTGCAGACGATCCTCCAGCGGGGATTCCGCCTGTCGCTGGACGAGGTCGTGGCCGCCGCCCAGGCGGGGTATGGCGACGGGTCGGCGGCGGAAGCCGAGACGGTCCGACGAGACGTGCTGGAGTTCCTGCGCGGCCGGACCCAGGCCATCCTGCTGGAGCGGGGGCTGTCCGCGGACGTGGTGGAGTCGGTGCTCTCCGCCGGGTCCAGCGACGTCGCCGACGCCGCCCGACGGGCCGAGGCGCTGGCGGTCCTGCGGCGCGAGGCGGATTTCGGCGAGCTGGCCACGGCCTTCCGCCGGGTGGTGGGGATCATCCCGCGCGGATTCCAGCGGGCGGTGGAGACAAGCCGCATGGTGGAGGGGGCCGAGCGTGCGCTTTACGCCCAAGCAGCGGAGCTGAAGACGGAGGTGGACCAACTGGTTGCGGCCCAAGACTATCTGGGCGCGCTCCGGCGCATCGCGGCGCTCAGACCGATGGTGGATATGTTTTTCGAGGAGGTGCTTGTGATCGGACCGGATGAGGGGCTGACGCAGAATCGTTTCGCGCTCCTCAAGATGGTCGGGGACTTGTTCGCGCGGATCGCGGACTTTACGAAGATTAACGGCTAGAGGGACATCGGAGGATTCCATGGCGACAGCAAAGAAGTGGGTCTATTTCTTCGGAAACAAGAAGGCAGAGGGACGGGCGGAGCAGAAGAACCTCCTGGGGGGGAAGGGCGCCAACCTGCACGAGATGACCCGCCTGGGGATCCCGGTGCCGGGCGGCTTCACCATCACCACGGAGGCCTGCATCTACTACACCAGCAACAAGAAGCAGTATCCGCAGGGGATGTGGAAGCAGGCCGAGGAGGCCCTGAAGAAGCTGGAGAAAGCCATGGGGGCCACCTTCGGGGATCCGCACAACCCGCTCCTGGTCTCCGTGCGCTCGGGCGCCCGGGTCTCCATGCCCGGCATGATGGACACGGTCCTCAACCTGGGTCTGAACGACACCAGCCTGAAGGGTCTCATCGCCAAGACCAAGAACGAGCGCTTCGCCTATGACTCCTACCGCCGCTTCATCCAGATGTTCAGCGACGTGGTGATGGGGATCGAGAAGCCGGTCTTCGAGCGGTTGATCGAGGCCCAGAAGCACGCCAAAAAGGTGAAGCTGGACACCGAGTTGAGCGCCCAGGACCTCAAGGAGCTGGTGGATCTCTTCAAGCGGGTGTTCAAGGAGAAAACCGGCAAGGAGTTTCCACAGGACCCCAAGGAGCAGCTCAAGTACGCCATCAACGCCGTCTTCGGCTCCTGGGATAACCAGCGGGCCGTCACCTACCGCAAGCTCAACAAGATTCCCGGCGACTGGGGTACCGCGGTCAACGTCCAGGCCATGGCCTACGGGAACATGGGCGAGAACTCCGGGACCGGCGTGGCCTTCACGCGCGACCCGGGGACGGGCGAGAAGCGGTTCTACGGCGAGTATCTGATCAACGCCCAGGGCGAGGACGTGGTGGCCGGCGTCCGCACCCCGGTGCCGATCAGCGAGCTCAAGAAGCAGATGCCCAAGATCTACGCCGAGCTGGAGGGGATCTACAAGCGGCTCGAAAAGCACTACCGCGACATGCAAGACATCGAGTTCACCATCCAGGACGGCAAGCTCTACATGCTGCAATGCCGCGTCGGCAAGCGGACCGCGGCCGCGGCCGTGAAGATCGCCGTGGACCTGGTGAAAGAGCGGATGATCAGCCAGCAGGAGGCGGTCCTGCGCGTGGCCCCGAACCAGCTCGACCAGCTCCTGCACCCGCGCGTGGACCCCGCGGCCAAGCCGCAGAAGATCGCCAAGGGCCTCCCGGCCTCGCCGGGCGCGGCCGTCGGCAAGGTGGTCTTCACCGCCGCCGAGGCCGAGGAGATGGCGGCCAAGGGCGAGCGGGTCGTCCTGGTCCGGCTCGAGACGTCGCCCGAGGACATCGGCGGCATGCACGCGGCCCAGGGCATCCTGACCGCGCGCGGCGGCATGACCTCCCACGCGGCCGTCGTGGCCCGCGGCATGGGCAAGCCCTGCGTGGCCGGCTCCGGCGACATAACGGTGTACGAGGAGCACGGCTACTTCTTCGCCAAGGACTTCAAGGTCCAGCGCGGCGACTTCATCACCCTGGACGGCGCCACCGGCGACGTCATGCTGGGCGAGGTGAAGCTCATCAACCCCGAGCTCAGCGGCGACTTCTCCACCCTGATGGCCTGGGCGGACAAGTATCGCGAGATCGGCGTCCGCACCAACGCCGACACGCCGACCGACGCGCGGGTCACCCGGAAGTTCGGGGCCGGCGGCATCGGCCTGTGCCGGACCGAGCACATGTTCTTCGAGGGGGACCGCATCGACGCGGTGCGGGAGATGATCCTGGCCAACGACCTGGAGGGGCGCAAGAAGGCCCTGGCCAAGCTTCTGCCCATGCAGAAGCAGGACTTCAAAGGCATCCTGGAGATCATGGGGGACCTTCCCGTGACCATCCGCACCCTGGATCCGCCGCTCCACGAGTTCCTGCCCAAGACCGAGGCGGACGTGCAGGACCTGTCGCAGAAGATCGGCGTCACCCCCGAGCGCATCAAGGCCAAGGTGGACAGCCTGCACGAGTTCAACCCGATGCTGGGCTTCCGCGGCTGCCGCCTGGGGATCGAATATCCCGAGATCACCGAGATGCAGGCCCAGGCCATCTTCGAGGCCGCCTGCGAGCTGCGCAAGGACGGCAAGAACCCGTATCCCGAGGTGATGATCCCGCTGGTCGGCACGCTGGAGGAGCTGCAGCTTCAGCGCGACATCGTGGAGCGGGTGGCCCAGGAGTGCATGAAGAAGTACAAGGTCAAGGTCCGCTACATGATCGGGACCATGATCGAGATCCCGCGGGCCTGTCTGGTGGCCGATCAGATCGCCAAGACGGCCGAGTTCTTCTCCTTCGGAACCAACGACCTCACGCAGACCGTCCTGGCCTTGTCGCGCGACGACGCCGGCAAGTTCCTCCCGATGTACGTCGAGCGAAAGATCTACGCCGAGGATCCGTTCGTCAGCATCGACCAGGAGGGCGTGGGCGAGATGATGAAGATGGCCATCGAGAAGGGCCGCAAGACCCGCAAGAATCTCGAGCTGGGGATCTGCGGCGAGCACGGGGGCGAGCCCCGGTCGGTCATGTTCTGCCACAAGATCGGCCTGGACTACGTGAGCTGCTCCCCCTACCGCGTGCCCATCGCCAAGCTGGCGGCGGCCCACGCGGCGCTGAAGGACAAGGTAAAGGTCAAGGAGATGGGCGAGAAGTAGCCGCACACGCTCCTGTATTCCAGACGGGGGGGTCCCAAGAAACGGGACCCCCCCGTTTTTTGTCGGTCGAGACAGGCATCACAATCCCCACATCTTTCCTGCCAGCGGGTTTCACGCTTGACCCGCCCCCACGCCAAGGGTACATTCCGGGATAAATCGGAACAAGCGGAGAAGCCCCCTGCGATGACCGCACCAGCGCAATGCGAACACTGGTTGAGAGTTGTCGCCAATCTTCGGGTCGATCGGAAGAACGGCAACATTGCGCCGCACAAGCCTTTGCTCCTGCTGGTCCTCGCCGAACTCGCCGAACAAGGGAATCTCCGCGAACCGCTTTTGTGGTTGACCGGCGAACTCGTCTTCCGGTTCCTGGCTTTCTGGACGATTGTTGCTGAGCGTCGCTCTCAGCGGCCGGAAATCACGCTGCCTTTCTATCATCTGCACAGTGACGGCTGTTGGGAACCGCTCGACGAAAACGGCAAACCCACGTTCGAACGACGCCGTGCGGTTGCGGCGCAGCTTGACGAAGGCTTCCTCGCCTGCCTCAATGACCAACGCTTCCGCGAGTCGATGCGGCGCGTGCTCGTCGCAAGATATTTCATCGACGGAGGAGAGCGAGCCGCACTCTACTCGTTGGTCGGTCTGCCTGTGCCACCGGACGAAATCGTCAAGGCGGACACCCGGTTGTTTGCGAAGTCGCGTGAGCGTGGCCGAGAAGCGCGATTCCGGCTCACTGTCGTGCCGGCCTACAACTACACCTGCGCGCTCACCGGCTATCGACTGATCACCATGCAGTCGGGAAGCATCGTGGACGCCGCACATATCCACCAGTTCTCCGACAGCCGGAACAACCATCCCCAGAATGGCATTGCGCTGTGTAAGAACGCACATTGGCTCTTCGATCAGGGACTGTGGTCGTTGACCGACGATTACGAAGTCGTCATCGCCGTTGGTCGATTCGACGAAGCCGGTCCGGACGGATTCCTCCTGCGACGATCTCCCGGAAGACAAATCGAGCTGCCTGCCGACCGCAACTACTGGCCGGACCGAAGCCACCTGGCCTGGCATCGCAAGCACAAATTCCAGGGTGGCTGAGCCTTCGCAACGCCCTTCCTCTTGCGCTTTCCGGGTCCGAACATGAGTCTAACCGTCGAGCCCAAGAACCCACGAGTCAACAAAACGACTCCCTATCGCCACTCTTTCCTTGACACCTGCCCCGCGTGAGCGATAGCGTCTGCGTGGCATTCTTCCGGATCCTCTGATCGCATCGTAACCCACGGGAGGTCATTGCGCATGGACATCAGCAAGACATACCTGCACTTGGCGTCGCGCGTCCTGTTCGGGGTCGGGACCGCCCAGCAGGTCGGGGTGGAGGTCCGCGCCCTCGGGGTCTCGCATGGCCTGGTCGTCACCGACGGCGGTCTCGTCCAGACCGATGTCCCCGGCATCGTCACCGCCAGCCTGGACGCCGCCGGCGTGAAGTGGACGCTATTCGGCGAGGTGGAGCCGAACCCGAGCATCCTGACGGTGGAAAAGGGGTTGGCCCTCTATCGCGCGCAGGGCTGCGACGGGCTGATTGCCGTAGGCGGCGGGAGCCCGATGGACGCCGCCAAGGCCATCGGCTTCCTGGCCTCGAACGGCGGCTCGATGCGCGACTATTTTGCGGGAAAGAAGGTGGAGCGACCGCTCCCGCCCCTGGCGGCCATCCCCACCACCTGCGGGACCGGTTCCGAGGTGACCCAGTTCGCCGTCATCACCGACACCGAGACGCATTTCAAGCTGGGCATCGGCAGCCCATTCAATATCCCCAAGGTGGCCCTGGTGGACCCGTCATTGCTCGTCAAGCTGCCCAGCCGGATGGTGGCATCGACCGGGATGGATGCCCTCTGCCATGCCATCGAGGCCTACACGAGTCTCTTGGCGCAGCCCGTCTCGGACGCGTTCAGTCTCCATGCCATTCAGATGATCGGCCGGCACCTGCGGACCGCGGTGGCCAACGGGAACCTGACGGACCTCACCGGGATGGCCATGGCCAGCACTGCTGGCCGGGATGGCTTTCAACAACACCCGGACCACGCTTGACCACGCCATGTCCCACGCGGTGACCGGGCACACCGGCGTCCCCCACGGGATCGCCAACGCGATCCTGGTGCCCCACACCATGGAATTCAACCTGATCGGCAGCCCCGAGAAGCACGGGGACATCGCCGCGGCGCTGGGGGAAGACACCGACGGCCTCTCCGTCATGGACGCGGCCCGAACCGCCGTGGATGCCGTCCAGGAACTGGCCGACGACGTGGGCATCCCGCACAACCTACGTGAGGTGGGCGTGACGGAAGCGCACCTGGAGGCGATGGCCGACGATGCGATGAAGTCCGGCGGCATCGCCCTCAACCCGCGGCGACCGACCCGGCAGGACGTCCTCGCCCTCTACAAGAAGGCCCTGGGCTAGCAGGCTGCTGAAAAAGGCCCATCTGCGGCGTTGGCGCGCTCGGGCGCTCGCTGCGGCGTACCTGGAGTACGCCTCACTCGACCCATCGCTCGCCGCCTTGCATCTGGACCTTTTTGAGCAGCCTGGGCGAAAAGAGGATCTTCATGCAAATCACCTTCGAGCAAGTGGATGTCTTTACAGACCGGCCGTTCGCGGGAAACCCGCTCTGCGTGGTGCCGGATGGGGTGGGGCTTTCAACGGAGCAGATGCAGGCCATCGCCAAGGAGATGAATCTCTCGGAGACGACCTTCGTCCTACCGCCCACGGACCCCCGGGCAGCCTACTGGATGCGGATCTTCACCCCCGCCAAGGAGATCCCCTTCGCCGGGCATCCCAGTGTCGGGACGGCTTACGTCATGGCCTGCGCCGGTCGGTTTCCCCTGCACGAGCCGGTCACACGCATCTTCCAGCAGGTCGGGATCGGCACCTTGCCACTGGACATCGAGGTGGCCGATGGCAAGCCCGGCCGGGTCGTCATGACCCAGGGGGCGCCGTCGTTCGGCGCGGTCCAGCGGGACCTCACGCCGGTCGCCGACGCCTTGGGGCTGGACCCGCCGATTCTGGCCAGGGCGAAGCTTCCCATCCAGGTGGTGTCCACCGGCCTGGAGCACCTCGTGGTGCCCCTCCCGGACCTGAAGAGTATGGCCGCCCTTCGTCCCAACCTCTCGGCCCTCGACGTTGTCCTCCGGGATCGCGGAGCGCTCGGGTGCTTCGTGTTCACACTGGAGACGATCTCGTCCGACGCCTTCGCCCACGCACGGATGTTCGCGCCGGGCGCTGGCGTACCCGAGGACCCGGCGACGGGATCCGCCGCCGGTCCCCTGGGCGCCTACCTGGCGGTCCACGGAGTCTTGTCGCGTGAGCGCAAATCGTTCGTCATCGAGCAGGGAATCGAGATGGGCCGACCCAGCCTGATCTGGGTGGAAATCGCCTGCGATGCCGCGGGCATGCCGACGACGATCCGGGTCGGCGGCGCGACGGTCCCGGTCATCCGGGGAACGATCCGTGTCTGATCGCGCACCGGACCGTCAAGGGATGGCGCCAGGCAGGTGAATTGGCAATCAGGCAATTTGGCGACCCGGCAATCTGGCGATTTGGACTCCTAATCGCCCAATAGCCCAGTTGCCCAATTGCCACCCCCTAAATCGGCGCGCTAGACATCCACGACGTCACGGATATTCTTTGATGACAAGAACCGAACCCCCGATGCGCTGCGGATGGGCCAAGACCGATCTGTCCATCGCGTACCACGACGCGGAGTGGGGCGTGCCGGTCCACGACGACCGGACCCTCTTCGAGTTTCTGGTCCTGGAAGGGGCCCAGGCCGGGTTGAGCTGGGAGACGATCCTGAGGAAGCGCGCGGCGTACCGGACGGCCTTCGACCACTTCGAGATCACCAGCGTCTCCGGTTACGACGATCGCAAGACTGAAGCGCTCCTGGCCGACTCCGGCATCGTGCGCAATCGCATGAAGATTGCGGCCGCCATCGGGAACGCCAGAGCCGCGCTCGCCGTCCAGCGGGAGTGCGGCAGCCTCGATGCCTACCTCTGGTCGTTCGTGGGCGGTCGGCCGCGGACCAACCACTGGCGCACGCTCACGGATGTCCCGGCTCGCACGCCCGAGGCGGAAGCCATGAGCAAGGATCTCGTCCGCCGCGGCTTTCGCTTTGTCGGCCCCACCATCTGCTACGCCTTCATGCAGGCGGTCGGGATGGTGAACGATCATCTCGTCTCCTGCTTCCGCCACGCGGAGATCCGACGTCTGATTCGAAGTGGGAGTGGAATGTAAGACCGACAACGAACAATGCAATACCGGCCATCCGTTTCTAGGCATTGGCCGGCTATCGGTTGTCAGTTTTCCATTTTACCTTGCCGCAAGTCTTTCGAATCCTCTCTTGCCTCGGCACCCTTGGCACCGTGGCGGTTCGTTCGTCTCGCCGGATTGCGGCTTGCGAGATGCCCCCAAACCGCGTATGATCCCGCGCGTTCGCGAGGATGAATATGGGGAACCAGCGTTTTCACATCGGAATTGACGTCGGCGGAACCTTTACGGACGTGGTCGCCTGCGGGGGGGAGGACAGCATCCTCGCCCTCCACAAGGTCCCGACGACCCCCCAGGACATCGCCCGGGGCATCGCCGCGGCCCTCGCGGCCACGGGCGTTCCCCCGGCCGACGTCGCCGAGATCGCCCACGGCACGACCGTGGCCACGAACGCGCTCCTCACGCGCACGGGGGCTCGGACCGGCTTGCTCACCACCGGTGGCTTCCGGGATGTCCTCGAGCTCCGGGACGGCGCGCGCCGGAGCCTGCACGGGCGGCAGACCCCCTTCGCGCCGCTGATCCCGCGTCCGTGGCGATGGGAGGTCGCGGAGCGGCTGGACGCCTCTGGAAGGGTCCTCACTCCCCTGGTCGAGGAGCAGCTTGCCGGAATCGCGGCGGCCCTCGCCGGGCAGAACATCGAGGCGCTGGCGATCTCCTTCCTCCATGCGGATCGCAACGCCGCACACGAGCGGCGCGCCCGCGAGCTCTTGCAGGGCGCCTGGCCGGCCGGCGCCGTGGTCCTGGGCAGCGAAGTCTGTCCCTTCCCCGACGAGCGGCTGCGCACGGCCACGGCGGCGCTGGCCGCCTACCTCACTCCGCTGATCACCCGTTACGTGGCTGGACTCACCCGCGTCCTGGCGGAGGCGGGGACTTCGCCGGCCTTCCGCTTCATCGAGTCGGCCGGCGGCTCCATGACGCCGGAGGAGGTCCGCCTGTCTCCGCTGCAGACCATCCTTTCGGGACCGGCGGGCGGCGCGGTGGCGGGCGCGGCGCTGGCCCACCTGCTCCGCCTCTCTTCGGCGGTGACCGCGGACATGGGGGGGACCAGCTTCGACGTCGCCATCCTCCAGGACGGCCAACCGCGTCTCCGTGCCGATCGCGCGCTAGAGTACGGCCTCACCGTCGCGCTCCCATGCGTTGATATCCAGACGGTCGGCATCGGCGGCGGGAGCCTGGCCTGGGTTGACGAGTCGGTGGCGGGCGGCCTCCAGGTCGGTCCCCAGAGCGCCGGGGCCCTCCCGGGGCCGGCCTGCTTCGGCCAGGGGGGCCGGAAGCCGACGGTGACCGATGCGAGTCTCTTGCTCGATCGGCTCATCGGCGACCGCACCGATCTGGGCCTGCCTCATCTCGACCGGGCCGCGGCCGAGCAGGCCATGCTGGCCGAGGTCTGCCCGGGCCTCGGAACGGATCCGCGGGGAGCGGCCGAGGTCGTCCTCGAGGTCGCCGAGGCGCACATGGCGGGTTTCCTGCGGATACAGCTCGCGGCCCGGGGGATCGCGCCGGCTCGGGCGACCCTGATCGCCTTCGGAGGGGCGGGCCCGGCGCACGCCGCGGCCGTGGCGCGCCGGCTCGGGTTGAAGCGGGTCGTGGTGCCCTACCTCGCCTCTGCCTTCTCTGCGCTCGGGTGTCTCCTGTGCCCGCCGGCCCAGGTCGCCCTCCTGGCCGTGAACGAGAATCTGGGGGCTCTTTCCCCCGCGCGCCTCCGCGAGCTCTGCACCGCAGCATTTCCCCAGGAGGCCTCCGGTCGGCCGCGCCTGGCGCTCATCCTGCGCCGCGCCGGCAACTCGCACGAGGATCTCCTCATGGTCCGCGACCTCGACGAGACCGAGGCGGTCCGAATCCGTCGCTACCAGACCTTCGCCCAGCAGACTTACGGCGTGCGCCCGGGGCCGGACACGGTCCAGGTTGTGCGTTTGCTGGTAATCTTGGAGCAAGGAATACCCGTTGTTTCTCTGGGCCCAGCCCTGGAGGCGACGTTTCGTCGACAGCAGGAGCGGTACGCCGCCTCCCCGCCGCCGGAGATCGTCGCATCAACCGGGAGGGTGCCCCGGCGACCGGTTGAGTCTCTGTCCGTGGGGATGCCGACGACCGGTCCGGCACTCGTGATCCTGCCGGGGGCGAGTGCGTTCGTCCCGGACGGCACCGCCTACCACGTGGATCGGTGGGGGAACCTGGTGATGGAGACCGGATCGTGAGCCTCAATCCGACTTCTTCGTCCCCATCCAGAGCCAGCCTCGTTACCCGCCTCCAATTGGAGGAGGTCGCGGCGGCCATGGACGCCACGCTCCGTCGTGCCGCCACCACGGCCAGCATCGGCCGTCACGGCAGCACGGCCGCCGGCTTCTACGCACCGACGGGATCCCTCCTCCTGGGTGGGCGGGAGAGCCATCCCCTGCTCATGGAGACCGCCGCCGAAGCTCTCGCCTTCCTGGTGAACAGTCACGCCGCCCAGCCACGCATCTTCGTCGCTGGGGAAACCTACGGGACAAACGATCCCGGCTGCAACGCCGCCGGGCTCGAGGATCTGATCCTGGCCGCACCCATCGTGCGCGGAGAGCAACTGCTCGGCTTTGTGGCCTTGACGGCCAGCCATCCGAGTCTGGGTCACGCCACCCTGGCCCCCGTGGAGCGGTTGCGGCGGGAAGGGATCGTCCTCCCCTGGATGCGGCTGGGATCCCCCGGCCGCCTGCACGGGGATATCATCTCCCTCCTCGTCGCCAACACGGATGATCCCGCCGCGTTTCGAGAGAATCTCGCCGCCCACATCCATGCCCTGGATCTGGGACGGACCGCCCTGGAGGATCTGCTGGATCGTGAGGGACCGGAGATCCTCTCCGAGCTGGCGGAAGTCGCGGTGGTCGGTGCACGGCGGGCGTTGTCGCAGATCTTCGCCCGACTGGAAACCGAAGAGATCGGCGGACGCACGGCTCGCCTCGCCGTCCGCATCCGACGGGACAAAGACCCGCTCCCGGTGCGGCTCGAGCCGACCGACCCCGATCATCGATTCGACCTGACGCCCGCCTTGGCCCGCGCCGCGGTCCGCGCAGGGTTCCGAGAGGTCCTGTCCGCAGAATCGCCCACGCTGGCGATCCTGGGGGGGCTCACCGAGACGCTTTCGATCGAGACGGCGCTGGACGATCCGCCCGACTCTCGCCCCGCGGGCGAGGCGCGATTCGCAGAGGCGCAGGCGGTACTCTCGACGGTTCTCGCCGCCTTTGCCGGCGTCCTCTCCCACCTGACCCACGCCGCCGACGCCGCATGTCTCCTCATGG
The DNA here is from genome assembly GCA_963727695.1 of uncultured Methylomirabilota bacterium. Classification (GTDB taxonomy): domain Bacteria; phylum Methylomirabilota; class Methylomirabilia; order Methylomirabilales; family 2-02-FULL-66-22; genus 2-02-FULL-66-22. The sequence continues at coordinate 43,949 of CAVSHW010000049.1, forward strand.
ATCTGCGCGGGCAGCGGGATGACGGCAGTCGCTTTCGCGCACGCTTGGGGCTTCCGGGAGGCCTCGGCGCCTCGGTCTTTGGTGATGGTCTCACCTTCAGCACTCCCCCGTTCGCACAGCACCGTACTCGGGCACTCGAGGAGATCGAGCGGACACTCCCCATCCGGATCCATCGCCTCCAACTTCTCCCCGATTCGGGCGGCCCCGGCCAATACCGAGGCGGGCTGGCCGCCGCCTTGGAGATCGAGCTGCTGGAAGGGCAGGCCGAGGCTGACCTACTCATCCCCGAGCGGGCGACCGGCCTCCAGGGAGGGCTGCGGGGTGCCGATGCCCGGGCGATCCACATCACGCCGCGCAACGGCACGCGCGAAATCCGAGATCCCGGCCGGGTCGCGATCCACCTCGAGGCGGGAGACCGGCTCTTGCTGGAAGGGGCCGGAGGCGGCGGGTGGGGGATTCCCTTCCAGCGCTCCTTCATGCGGCTCGAAGAGGACCTCCGTTCCGGCCTGATCGGTCCGGGTCAATCGAGAAACCGATACGGCCTGGTGTTGAAGCCCGGGAGCCTGGAGAAGGACGACTACCTCACCTACCGGGTCCGTCACTATCTCCTGAGCATGCTGACCGTGGAGGACATCATCGCCGGCGAGGAGTTGCCGGACTAAGCGTTTCGCACGCTCGGCGACTGGCCGATCTGGCGATTCGGCGACTGGACAACCTGGCAACTGGAAGATCTGAAATACCTGGTTCCGTTCTTCCCAATTGCCAGCTCACCCAGTTGCCTGATTGCCCAGTTGCTCACCTGCCCGTTACTCGCCCGACTCTCGGCCGCTCACTTCTTTCTTGCCCTGATCACCGCCCGCGTACTAACATAAGGGTTTCTCCCGACGGGGTGGTGTCATGAAGGAGATCTATCTGGACGTCGAAACCCAGCGGCTCGCCGACGAGGTGCAGGGTGGGTGGGAGAACATCCGCGCCTTTGGTCTTTCTGTCGCCGTGACCTGGGACGCCGCCAACGATTTCCGGGAGTGGTATGAGGACGACGCCGCCCGCTTGATCGGTGAGCTTTCCGGCTTCGAACGCATCGTCACCTTCAACGGGGACCGCTTCGACCTGGAGGTCCTCTCGGCCTATGGCGATGTCGTCGCCCTGCGACAGAAAAGCGTGGATATCCTGCGGGACTTGAAGCGTCGGCTGGGGTTCCGGGTAAGTCTGCAGGCCGTGGCGCAGTCCACGTTGGGGAGACAGAAGACCGGTTCGGGGGTCGACGCGGTCACGTGGTGGCGGTCGGGCGATCCGATTCTGCGGCGGCGCGTGGCCGACTATTGCCGGATGGACGTGGAAATCCTGCGAGAACTGGTGGTGTACGGCCGCCGCGAAGGATTCGTCAAGGTCCCTTCCCGGGGCAAGGAGCTGACGGTCTTTGTGGCCTGGGGAGCGTGACGATTTCCCCTTTCGATCTTTCACATCATACCTGTAGGTGAGCCAATGACAGATCTGGCGGATCGCTTCGAGGAGATTGTGGCTGCCGCCGGGCGGCAAAGCCTGCTCGTCTTTCCCGGGTTCGTTGACGAGGACTTGCCCTCGGTCTGGTGGCAGGGCAATCCCGACGACTGGCCGGATTTCCTGGGCATCGCCAAAGCCGAAGGGGCTCGGACGCTTTTCGTCGGACGGGCGGTCCTCGAGCAGGAAGATCTTCAGGAACTGGCCGAGTGGGTCGAGGAGAAGGCGGGGCCGGGGTCCAGCAACGGGGACCGTGCTCGGCTCAAAGAGTTCGAGCGGTACATCGGCCTGACCGGCGAGATCCGCATGGGCTGGATCAAGGACGGCGTCGCCTATCTGTTCCAGGAGCGCTGCGATTGGTACGAGGACTTCCTCGATCACATGGAGGAAGTCGAGGGCGAGGAGGATCTGGACGACTTCGGCCACTCCCACTAAGCCGTTGTCAAAGAATAAGCGGATGGTTGAAGCCTTCACCGCGGACGAGATCGCGATCCTGCGGCCCTACGTCACCAACGTGGATCGGCCGATCTTCGCGCTCCACAATCTCCCCGAAGAAGTGGTGGCGGTTCTCTTCGCCTATTACAGCCGAAGCCGCGAGAGCCTGCGCCGGAACCTCCTCACGCTCATCCGCGACAAGGATCTCGACCTGGAAGAGCGGCTCACCCGGGAAGACTCGGGGCAGGCCGACCTCGCCCGGGCCAGCCAGAAGGCCAAGGCGTTTCACGAGAAGTGGGTGGTGGGGTACGGCCACGGCTCGGTGGCGGAACATGCCGTGGCCCACCTGGCGGTCGAGGATGTCTCCATCGTCGCGAGCAAGCTGCTGGAGGACGCCCGCCTCGCTTCCTTCACCGAGAAGTCCACGCGCTATGTCGTCTTCGACCCGGACAAGTTCTACCGCGAGCCCCGGCTCATGGCGTCCCCGCACGCGGGGCTCTACCAGGACACCTGCGTCTTCCTCCTCGACACCTACACGCGCCTGATGGAACAGGTCGCGGCCGCGGTCCGGACCGAGACCCCCCGGGGCGAGCGCCAGACCGAGCGGGCGCACGAAGCGGCCTGCCGGGCCAAGGCGTGCGACATCCTTCGCTATATCCTGCCGGCGGCCACCCTCACGAACATCGGGATGACGGTCAACGGGCGCGTCTTGGAGCATCTCCTCACCAAGCTGCTCTCGCATCCCCTGGCCGAGGCGCGCGAGGTCGGGGCCCGGGTCAAGGCAGAGGCACAGCGGGTCATTCCCACCCTGATCAAGTACGCGGATGCGAGCCCCTATCTGCAGGAGACCGGCGAAGCGATGGAGGCGCTGGCGGGAGAGTATTTCGCGAGCACGACTCCGGCGGACACCCGAGCGGTGTCACTGGTGTGGCATCCGGAGGACGCGGAAGAGCGGCTGGTGGCGTCCATACTATACGGCTACACGGCTCACCCGCTCCCGCAGGTCGTGGAGCGGGTCCGCGCCCTCTCCCGCGAGGAGAGGGTCCGGGTCGTGGACGAGTATCTCCGGCGACGCGGGCCGCACGATCAGCCCCTGCGGGCGCTGGAGCACCTCACTTACACCTTCGACATCCTGGTGGATTTCGGCGCCTTCCGGGACATCCAGCGTCACCGTATGGTCACGCAGACGCCGCAGGAGTCCGCGGCCGTCCACGGCCACAGCACGCCGCCAGAGATCGTCCGCTACGGGCTATCCGTCGATTTCGACCAGTGCATGACGCGGGCGCAGACAGCCTACCGGGCGATCGCCAGCGACCTCCCGCGGGAGGCGCAGTACGTCCTCCCGCTCGCCTTCAGGAAGCGCGTCCTCTTCACCTGGAACCTGCGCGAGATCCACCACTTCGTCCAGCTGCGCTCCGGCCGGCAGGGCCACGTCTCGTACCGCTCCATCGCCCGGCAGGTCTTCCGAGAATTGGAGCGGGTGCACCCGCTTTTGGCGCAGTACATCCGGGTGGATCTGAACGACTACGATCTCTCTCGATGATGGCGGAGCCGGGACTACCCCCGGCCGACGAAGGGCATCTTAGTGGCCATCACCGTCATGAACAGGACGTTGGCCTCCGCGGGGAGGCTCGCCATGTGGACCACCGCACGGGCGACATTCGTCACGTCCATGAGCGGCTCGATCGCTATCGTGCCGTTCGCCTGCGTGACCCCCTGGGCCAATTTCGCCGCCATCTCGGTCGCGGCATTGCCGATGTTGATCTGGCCGCAGGCGATGTCGTACTTCCGGCCGTCCAGCGCCGTCGACTTGGTGAGCCCGGTGATGGCGTGCTTGGTCGCGGTATAGGGGGCGGAGTTCGGGCGCGGCACGTAGGCCGAGACCGAGCCGTTATTGATGATGCGCCCGCCCCGCGGGGTCTGGCTCTTCATCATCCGAAACGCTTCCTGGGTGCAGAGAAAGGCGCCGGTCAGGTTGGTGTCCACCGCCGCCCGCCACTGCGCCACGCTCAACTCCTCGAGCGGGATCCCCGGAGGGCTGACGCCGGCGTTGTTGAACAGCAGGTCGAGCCGGCCGAAGGCGTTCCGGGTCTTCGCGAACAGGGCCCGCACCGACTCCGGGTCGCTGACGTCGGTGGGGACCGCCAGCATACGGGACTCTGGCGCCCCCGACTCCTTCACGGTCTGCTGTAGTCGCTCTGCCCGTCGCCCGGCCAGCACGACCCGATACCCGTCGTTGAATAACCCAATCGCAACCGCCCTGCCGACACCGCTGCCCGCACCCGTCACGATAGCAACTTTACCCTGTGTGCTCATGGCTCCCTTTCTTTTTGGATCGAGAAAGACTTGCCGTGAAGTCCAAGACCGCGCGGGAAGGACGGCCTAGGGATACACTCCAAGAGTCAAGAAGTGATACCCCCAGGCCTCTAGCTCCACGTACAACCCGGGATCGCACATCTCGTCTCCATCCCTGTCGTATGCGGCCCCGGACAGCGCATCAGTAAGCCGCCACGACCGGCCGGCGAGGTCATCCCAGGACAGCCGGACGCGCGCCTGCGATCGGAAATCCGAGAGGTTGACGATGATGAGGTGCCTTTCCTCCCCCTTCCGCCAACACCAGGCCACCAGATTCATGCAGCTCGGATTGTCCGGCCAGCCGGTCCGCTCGCAGAGGCGCCACTCTCCATCCCGGAGCGCAGGCGCGCGAACCGCACTCAGCAGCGACCGGTAGAACGCCTCAAGATCCGGATCGTCCGGCTCGTCGGGGCGGCGCCTCAGTTGCACGGGCAGCCGGACGCACTTCCCGTCGAACTGCCCCTCGTGCAGGAGCGTTGCGCCTGGGAGCGTGGCGATCGTCACCGCAGCCGCACGCGACTTGGGAGAAGGGAAGGTCACGGCAGCGCGCGGCTCGTCGTGATTCTCGATGAACCGCACCAGCTTGTTCTGGTAACTCGGATCACCCGACAGATGCAGGCGGACCGACTCGGCATTCTCGTGCTCCAGCCGGTCGTAGAGTCTCTTGTCGTAGCAGTAGTCGAACCCCTGCTGCTGCAGCTCCCACTCCAGGTCCCAGTACGCCTCGGCCATGAACAGGAGGCCGGGGTGCCGCGCGCGCGCGGCGCCGATCACCTCGCGCCAGTATTCCACGGCAGGCCGCGCACCTGCCCGCTCTCCCCAGGTGCGCTCGAAGACATGGCCGATGAGCAGCATCGCCATGTCGCAGCGCAGCCCGTCGCACTGCTTCCCCACGGCGTCCAGGGTGTCGATCGCGGCCCGGCGCAGGCCCGGGTCGAAGGCGTTGAGCTGTGCCACATCCGTCCAGGGCGGGAAGAAGGGATCACGCCCGCAGCCGAAGACGTTCCCGCCGGCCTCGAAATACTCGGCCGGCGCCCGGGTCAGATCCTCGGCGCTCCCCCGGACGAAATATTCGGGATGCTCCAAGACCCACGGATGGTCCCGCGCCACATGGTTCGGCACGAAATCCAGGACCAACCGCATGCCGCGCCCCTTCAGGGCCCACCGGGCGGCAAGAAGCCCTTCCGGCCCGCCCAGGTGCTCATCCACCACATACCGGTGCACGCAGTAGGGCGACCCGACGACGTCGTCCGGCGTGAAGTCGGAAAGCGCCCGACGGAATTCGCCTTGCAGCCCTGGGTGTCCCCTGGCCACCCGGATGCCGGCCGGACTCCGCTCCCAAACGCCCATCAGCCACACCGCGTCGAACCCCCAGGCGGCCAGGGAATCCCACTCCTCCACCGGCACCGTCTCTAGCGTGACGGGCCGCCTGTGCTTCCGGCTCAGCTCGCGCAGCCAGGTCCAGGCGTTGATCTCGTAGATGACCGGATGCTTGGGCCAGGGATTCATGCCGACTGATCCTTTCTGTAGACCGAGATCTTGGCTCTGGCGCCGGGTTTGAAATACGTCGCGAAATCCGCAGTCGCGCCTTTCCGGATACGCGCCGCCATCGACTTCGTCTCTCTATTCGCTTCCGAATAAGCGTAGCCCAATCACCCCAGAAGGGCAAGCGGAGGCGACCGTTACACTGCGCGTTTGGCGAAACGAGGACATCAGGAGGCTACCCACTGATTGGCGGGGGCTCCTGTGGAAGGGTGGGCGCGGGTCGATTGCCCTTGAATCTGCGGGAGACGACGACAAAGAGCAGCGGAATGTAAAAGAGGTCGATAAATGTGGCGGAGAGCATCCCACCGGTCACGGCGGTGCCAATGGCATTCATGGCGCCGGCACCTGCACCTGTAGAGATGGCCAGCGGCAGGACTCCAAAGAAAAACGCCAGCGAGGTCATGATGACTGGTCGGAATCTCACCCGAACCGCCCCCAAGATCGCTTCGATCAGCCCTTCTCCTCGTGCCATCCGTTCCTGTGCAAACTGAATAATCAGGATGGCGTTCTTGGTCGTGAGCCCGAGCGTGGTGAGAAACCCGATCTGAAAATAGACGTCGTTGTGCATCCCCCGTAACCAAGTGGCCATCGCCGCACCGAACAACCCAAGCGGCAACATCAGCAGATTGGCGATCGGGATCGGCCAGCTTTCATACAGGGCTGCCACGCACAGGAAGATGACGATAACGGAGAACGCGTACAGCAAGGGCGCCTGCGAGCTTCCCATGCGCTCCTGATAGGAGAGTCCGGTCCATTCATACCCGATCCCCCGGGGCAACTTCGCGACTATCTCCTCCATCGCCTGCATCGCTTCGCCGGAGCTCTTCCCCGAAGCCGGCTCCCCTTGGATGTTCATGGATGGAAAGCCGTTGAATCGCTCGAGCCGAGGAGCACCGGACGTCCAGTGGGAGGAGGCAAAGGAAGAAAAGGGGACCATCTTCCCCGTCGTATTCCGTACGTAGAGCTTTTCGATGTCTTTGGGCAACATGCGGTAGGGGGCGTCCGCCTGCAGGAACACCCGCTTGACCCGGCCGCCCTGAATGAAGTTGTTGACATAGGCGCTGCCGAAGGCCGCCGAGACGGTGTCGTTTATAGAGGTGATGGGGACCCCAAGGGCCCCGGCCTTCTCCCAGTCCACGTCGAGCCGATATTCGGGCACATCCTCCATGCCGTTGGGCCGGACCTTGGTCAGGCGCGCATCCTTCGCGGCCATGCCGAGGAGCTGATTCCGGGCTTCCACCAGCCTCCCGTGGCCGAGCCCCCCCCGATCCAGGAGCTGGAAGTCGAAGCCGGTAGCGGTCCCCAGCTCGATCACCGACGGGGGCGGGAAGGCGAACACTAGGGCATTGCGGATCTTGGAGAAGGCCTTGGTGGCCCGTTCCGCAATGGCCTTCACCCGCAGCTCCGACCGATTGCGGAGGTGCCAATCCTTGAGCTTGATGAATACCAGGCCATTCGTCTGGCCCCGCCCGGAGAAGCCGGTGCCGGCAACCGTCATGCAGGATTCCACCGCCTCTTTTTCGTTCTCCTGGAAATAGTGTTGGACCTCGCCTACGACTTCTTTGGTCTGCTCCAGGGTGGCTCCCGACGGCAGCATGATCATGGAGAGCAGGATCCCCTGATCTTCGTCGGGAACGTAGGACGTGGGTAGGCGATAGAAGACGGTCCCCACCGCCGCCACGATCGCGACATAGACGACCGCATAGCGCAGCTTCCGTGAGAAGGAGCGCTCGACCGTCCCGACATAGCGGTCGCGCAGCCGGAAGAAGACCCGATCGAACCAGCCGAAGAACGGGCGCAGGAACCAGATCGCATTTTCCGCAGGCTCGTGCCCGGCCGGCACCGGCTTGAGGAGGGAGGCGCAGAGGACCGGCGTCAGGATCAGGGCCACCACCACCGAGAGGAGCATGGAGGCGATGATGGTCACGGAAAACTGACGATAGATGACGCCGGTCGAGCCGCCGAAGAAGGCCATGGGGCCGAACACCGCCGAGAGTACCAGCCCGATGCCAATCAGCGCGCTGGTGATCTGCTCCATGGACTTGCGGGTGGCCTCCTTTGGCGACAGCCCCTCCTCGCCCATGATTCGCTCTACGTTTTCCACCACCACGATGGCGTCGTCCACCAGTAGGCCGATGGCCAGCACCATGGCGAACATGGTCAGCATATTGATGGAGAATCCGAAAAATCCCAGGACCGCGAAGGTCCCCAAGAGCACCACCGGCACCGCGATGGTCGGGATCAGCGTGGCCCGCAAGTTTCCCATGAAGAGCCACATGACCAGGAACACCAGGAGGATCGCCTCCAGGAGGGTCTTGACCACCTCCTCGATCGCCACCTTGACGAAGGGAGTGGTGTCGTAGGGATAGACGACCTTCATCCCGGTGGGGAAGTACCGGCTCATCTCCACCATCTTGGCCTTGACCGCATCGGCTGTATCCAGGGCATTCGCGCCCGCCGCCATCCGGATGGCCATAGCGGCGGAAGGCTTGCCGTTGTAAAAGGCCTCGATATCGTAGGCCTCGGTTCCTAACTCCGTGCGCCCCACATCCCTGACTCGAATGATGGACCCGTCCGGATTGACGCGGAGAGGAATAGCGGCGAATTCTTCGGGGGTCTTCAGCATGCTCTGCACGATGATGGAGACGTTAAGGCGCTGCCCCGGCGCTGCCGGCGCCCCGCCGAACTGGCCGGCCGAGACCTCGACGTTATAAGACTGGAGCGCGGCGATGACGTCATCCACCGTCAGGCTGTAATCGGTCAGCCGATTGGGATCCAACCAGACCCGCATCGCATACTGGGATCCGAAAAACTCTACCTCGCCGACGCCAGGCACGCGCGCCAGCACCTTCTCCAGGTTGGACTGGGCATAGTCGCGCAGGTCGTTGCCATCCATGCTGCCGTCTTCCGAGATCAAGCCCACGATGATCAAATAGTTCCGAGTCGCCTTGCCGACCGTGACACCTTGACTCTGGACCACCGCGGGCAGGCCCGCCATGGCGAGCTGGAGCTTGTTCTGCACCTTGGCCCAGGCGAGGTCCGGATCGGTCCCCGGGGCAAAGGTCAACTCGATACGGCCGGTCCCGGACGAATCGCTGATGGCGGACAGGTAGAGCATCTGGTCGAGCCCGGTCATCTTCTGTTCGATGATCTGGGTGACGCTGTTCTCGACGGTCTCGGCTGAGGCGCCGGGATAGGAGGCCTGGATGTAGATCGAGGGCGGGGCGATGGGAGGATATTGGGAGATGGGCAAATTGTGGATGGCGAGGCCGCCCACCAACATGATGACGATGGCAATCACCCAGGCGAAGACCGGACGATCGAGGAAGAATTTCGAAAGCATGAATGGCCCCCGTCTACTTCGCGCCTGTGGCCGGCTGACCGGGCTTGGCAACCTCCGGGCTCCCCTTCCCGCCGGGATTGAACGGGATAGGCTTCACGGAGACGCCGGGCCGCACCTTTTGAATGCCCTCGACGATCACCCGGTCGCCGGGCGTCAGGCCCGACGCGACGCGCCATCGGTCGCTGATGGCGCGATCCATTTCGATCATCCGCTGCTCGACCTTGCCGTCGGCCCCCACGAGCAGGACGAAGGGGTCCCCCTTTGGATTGCGGGAGACCGACTGCTGCGGAACCAGGATTGCCTGATCGACCACACCCTCCTGGACGATGGTGCGCACGTACATGCCGGGCAGAAGCACGTGTCGGGGATTCGGGAACTGGGTGCGCAGAATGAACGATCCGGTGCTGGGATCGACGGTCACATCGGAGAACTTCAGGGTTCCCTCCAACGGATAGGGTGTGCTGTCTTCCAAGAGCAGCTTCACTCGCGCATGGTCGGGGCCATCACCTTTGATCCGACCGGCCGCGATCTCCCGCTTGAGCTGCAGCAGATTGGCGCTGGATTGGGTCACGTCCACATAGATGGGATCCAACTGCTGGATGGTTGAGAGAGCCGCGGCCTGGCCCGCCATGACCAGGGCCCCCACGGTCACGCTGGATTTCCCGATGCGTCCTGCAATGGGCGCGGTGACGCGGGCATACCCCAGATTGATGCGGGCCGCTTCAAGCGCCGCCGCCGCCTGCTGGACGGCCGCCTCGGCCACGGCCACCGCCTCCCGATCGCTCCCCACCTGCGCCTGGGTGGTCAGGAGGGTGGCCTCGGCCACGTCGGCATCGGTCACGGCCTGGTCCCGCTGGCTGGTGGCCACCGCGCCCTCGGCGAGGAGATCCTCGAAGCGCTTCCGGTTCACACGCGCGTTCTCGACGACTGCCCGCTGCCGCAGGACGCCGGTATGGCTGGCTTCCAGGGTGGCCCGCGCCCGGTCAACCGCCCTCCGGGCGGCGGCAAGGTTCGCCGCGGCGTTGTCATAGGCTGCCTGGAGGGGGGCGGGGTCAATCTCGTAAAGCGTCTGACCGGCCCTGATGTCTGCGCCTTCCTCGAACAGGCGCTTCTGGACGATGCCGCCCACCTGCGGACGGATCTCCGCCACCGAATACGCGGCGGTCCGACCCGGCAGCTCGGTGGTCAGCACGACCCGTTCCGGCTGGACGGTCACGGTGGCCACTTCCGGCACGGGGAGGAGGCGGGGCGGATTTCGAGGCGTCGCAACCTCCCAGCAGGAGCCCACCCACCAGAACGATCGACACGACAAGGAGGTTGCCGCGTTCATTCACCGTTTCGAGGACGTAGCATGCGTCACCTCTGTAATGCGCCGTCCCGCTCGGGGATGGCGGCCTTGATAGCAAAGCTTCGGGGTCGAGGTTGACCCCGGGAGCGAGTTACGCGATCCCTCCCGAGAATTGCTGTCCGGGGTGATCTCGGTCGTCCGGGAGGCCTTGCCAGCCTCGGCTCGAAGGGCTGGCATCATGCGCTGCGGACTCCATGCAGGAACAGTGCGACCATCTCCTCGACGGCCCGCTCCGTGGTGAGATGGCGTGGCGCCTTCTGCCCGAACAGTTCTCGGAGCTGGAGGTGATAGGCCACCATGCCGATGAAATTCCAGGCCGCCTGCAGAGAATCGACGGAGCGAAAGGCACCCGCCGCTATGCGCTTGGCGATGTAGCGGCTGAGGAAGTCGTCGAGCTGCTGCACCCGGGAGCGGAACATTATCTCGGACAGTGCATGCCCTTCGAGGGCGCTGAAGAAGGTGAGCCGCATCAGCGTGGGGTCCTCCCGGATCCGCTCGATCATCTCGCGGGCCAGAGTCCGGAGAACCTCGGCATCGTCCTCCCGCTCCGCCGCCTCCACGGCCGCGTCCAGCGCTCGCCACCCGTGGGACTTGGCCTCGATGATGGCGGCGTAGAGCTCTTCCTTGGTGGCAAAGTGCTTGAAGAGCATCGCCTCGCTCACCCCGACCGCTCCGGCGATCTCGCGCGTGGTGGTCCCCCGGAACCCCTTGCGCGAGAAGAGCGTCGCTGCCGCCTCGATAATCTGGCGCCGCCGCTCCTCTCTCGGGATGCGCTCCCGCCGGCTCCGCGCCGTGCTTCTCGGCTCCCCGATATCGCTTGTGGGCACCCTCGATACTCCCAGGCTCCGCATGAATAGTGAGTGCTTAATTACCACACCGACCCGCCGAGGTCAACCCGTTTCTTGCCCGGAACCCCTCTTGACAGCGGTGAGCCCGGCCTCCCCCGTCACACCGGTCATCCCGCCTTCTTCCCGACACGCGAGAGTCGCAGGACGACGTAGAATGTCACCGGGATGAGGAAGACGGCGATCAGTGTCGCGGCGATCGTGCCGCCCAGGACGGCGGTCCCCATGATCTGCCGCGCCACCGCCCCCGCCCCACTGGACACGGCCAGGGGGAGCACACCCAAGATGAAGGCGAAAGAGGTCATCAGGATCGGCCGGAGACGAAGCCGGGCTCCGCCCAGAGCGGCATCCAGCATCGATTGTCCGCGTTCGTATTCGTTCTTCGCAAACTCCACGATCAGGATGGCGTTCTTGGCGGACAGGCCGATCAGAACGATGAGGCCGATCTGGGCATAGACGTTGTTGACCTGGCCGCGAAGCCAGATCGCGCCCAGCGCGCCCAGGACGGCGACGGGTGTGGTAAGGAGCACGCTGAACGGCAGCGACCAGCTCTCGTACTGCGCCGCCAGGATCAGAAAGACGCACAGGAGTGAGAAGCCGAAGATCACCGCCACCGGCAACCCCTCCTGGGCCTTCTTCTCTTGAAAGCTCATGCCGAGATAGTCGAAGCCCATCTCGCGGGGCATGGTGGCGCGAAAGACCTCCTCCAGGGCCTGCATCGCCTGGGCGGAGCTGAACCCGGAGGCCGCCAAGGCGTTGATCTGGGCCGACCGAAAGAGATTGTACCGCATGGTGAAGTCCGGGCCGGGACGAAACTCCGTCGTCGTCACCGACGACAGCGGGACCGGGTCTCCCCGATCGTTGGTGACGAAGAACTGCCCGACGTTCTCCACCTTGGTGCGGGAATCTCCCTCCGCCTGGACGTAAACCTGCCACTGACGGCCGAACCGGTTGAAGTAGTTGACGAAGTATCCGCCCATGAACGTCTGCAGGGTCTGGTACACCTGCGCGATGTCGATCCCCTGGCGAAGCACCTTGTCCCGGTCCACCTTCACGAAGACCTGGGGAACCGCAGGCAGGAGCGTGGTCGTCACGCGGGCCAGCTCGGGCCGCTTCCGCGCGGCTTCGAGGAACTTGTTAACGTTATCCGCCAGAAAACCGATCTCCTTCCCGGCCCGGTCCTCGAGGACGAGCGTGACACCGCCGGCAGTCCCGATCCCCTGGATGGCCGGGGGCGAGAGGGCGAACGCGATTGCCTGTGGCAGCTTGGCCAGCTCGCGGTTCAGATGCGCTTGGATGGCCGGGAGTCGCTCCTCGGGTCTGGTCCGATCCTTCCACTCCTTGAGTGTCACGAAGAAGAAGGCGCCCGCCGGACTCTGGTTCAGGCTCAACAGGCTGAACCCGACGACCGTCTGGAAGTGGGCGACGCCCGGGGTATTCCGAAGGATCTCCTCGATCTGCCGGCAGGTCGCGTCAGTCCGCTGCATCGAGGCGGCGTCGGGCAGCGAGACGTTCACAAACAGATACCCCTGGTCTTCCTCCGGCAGGAATCCGGTGGGGATGCTCTTGCCCAGCAGACCCGCGATCGCCGCGATCCCCACCAGAAAGAGCAGGCTGAGGGCGCTCTTGCGGATCAGCCGACCGCACACGCCGACGTACCCGTTCGTGGCCCGGCCGAAGACCCGGTCGAACCAGGCGAAGAAGATGCCGAGCGGCCCCCGCGCCTCCTTTCGCGGCCTGAGCAGGAGCGCGCAGAGGGCAGGGCTCAGCGTCAAGGCGTTGAAGGCCGAGATCAGGACCGAGATGGCGATGGTCACCGCAAACTGCTGGTAGAGCCTCCCGGTGATCCCCGGGATGAACGCCGTGGGGATGAAGACGGCCGCCAGGATCAGCGCGATCGCCACCACCGGCCCCGACACTTGCTTCATGGCCAGGAACGTCGCCTCCAGGGGGGACTCGCCCTCCTCGATATGATGCTCGACCGCCTCCACCACCACGATGGCGTCGTCGACCACCAGGCCGATGGCGAGCACCAGGCCGAAGAGCGAGAGGGTGTTGATCGAGAATCCGAGGAGCGGAAAGACGGCAAAGGTCCCGATCAGAGACACCGGTACGGCACAGGCCGGGATCAGTGTGGCCCGCCAGCCCTGCAGGAACACGAAGACCACCAGGATCACGAGGACCAGGGCCAGAAGGAGCGTCTTGACGATCTCGCGGATCCCTTCGCTGATGGCCCGCGTCGTGTCGAGGCCGATGACGTAATCGAGATCCGCCGGGAATCGCCCCTTGACCTCTTCCAGCAGTTTCTTGACGCCATCCACCGTGGCGATGGCATTCGAGCCGGGCATCTGGTAGAGCGCTACGACCGCCGCCGGCTTTCCGTCGCTTCGGCCCTTGACGGTGTAGTCCTGCGTCCCCAGCTCGATCCGGGCCACATCCTTGAGCCGCACGATGGAGCCGTCCGGATTGGCGCGGATGACGATCTGGCCGAACTCCTCTTCGGAGACGAGACGGCCCTGGGTCCGCACCACGTAGGCAAACTCCTGCCCCGGCGGGACGGGCTCGCCCCCGATCTGACCGCCCGGATTGACCGTATTCTGCTTCTGGACCGCGCTGATGATGTCGGGGACGGTGATGGCGAGCTTGGCCAGCGTGTCGGGCTTCACCCAGATGCGGATCGCATACTGCCCGGCGCCGAAGACGTTCACGTTGGAGATGCCGGGCAGCCTCAGCAACTGGTCGTTGAGATTGATGTAGGCGTAGTTCGCCAGGAAGGTCGCGTCATGTGTCCCCCTGGGCGAGAGCAGGGAGACGAGCATGAGCGGCGCGGCTGCGGATTTCAGGACCGTGATCCCGTAATTGCGGACGTCGGTGGGCAGTTGCGACTGGGCCTGCGTCTGCCGCATCTGGGCGAAGACCACATCCGTGTTGGGATCGGTCTTCACGTCGAAGTTCACGTACATCCGCATCGTCCCACTGCTGGAGTTCAGGCTGTACATGTAGTTCATGTTGTCCACCCCACTCATCTGCTGCTCGATGGGGGCGGCAACGGACTGCTCGACCGTCTCTGCATCGGCGCCCACATAGGTGGTCTTGAGCTGGATCTCCGGCGGGACGATCTCCGGGAATTGGGCCACGGGCAATCCCCGCATCGCCACGAGACCCAACACCACGAAGATGATCGAGATGACCATGGCCACGATGGGACGGTTGATAAAGAAGCGCGCCATCGTGATCTACCTCTTTCCGCTTTCCCCGGGGGCCTGGTGGGGACCTTCGGCTGGCGCGGCGGTCTGTGGCACGGCCGTGTACGGCTTGGGGGTAACGCGCATGTCCTGCCTGACCTTCTGAACTCCTTCGGCGACCACTCGCTCTCCGGGCTTCAGCCCTTCGTCAATCACCCAAAGCGTTTGCACACGTTCGGCCGCCTTAACCGATCGGATGGCGACCTTGTCGTCCGCACCCACCACGGCCACCTGATAGCTTCCCTGCAGCTCCGTAACCGCCCGTTGCGGCACCAGCAAGGCGCCCTGCTTGATCTTGCTTTGGGCGCGCACACGGGCGAACTGCCCAGGACGCAGGACGTTCCCTGGGTTGGCGAACAGGACCGCGACCTTGATCGTGCCGGTCCGGACGTCCACCTGCCGGTCGGCGAAAGCGAAGCGTCCCTTGTGCGGATGAACGCTCCCGTCGGCGAGGATCAGATCGACGGGGCCATACTGCGGGCCCCCCTTTCCATTCTGCGCCTGTTTCAGGTAGTCCTGCTCGCTCATAGGAATGTACACCTTGATGGGATCGACGGTCGACACGGTGGTCAGCTCCTCCACGGAGCCGGGACCGACCAGGTTTCCCATCTGCGCCTTGGCGATGCCGGCGATCCCGTCGACAGGCGAGGCGATCTTCGTGAAGCCCAGATCCAGTTGGGCCTTGGCCACGGCGGCCTGGGCGGCCGCGACCGCCGACTGGTTGACGCCGACCGACGCCTGCGCCGATCCCACCGCGGCCTGGGCGGCCGCGACCGCCGCACGGGTCGACTGCTCGCCTCCCGTGGCGTCATCCAGATCCTTGCGGCTCACGGCGCCCTCGTCCGCCAGTTGCCTGATCCTTTCAAAGGTCGCCCTGGCATTGGACCACAAGGCGTCCTGTCGGTCCACTTCGGCTCTGGCCTGCTCCAAGATTGCCCGGGACTGCTCCAGGGCGGCCTTGGCCTGGTCCAGCGCGGCCTTGGCCTGGTCCAGCGCGGCCTGAAATGTGCGCGGGTCGATCTCAAAAAGGATCTGTCCCTTCCCGACGAAATCGCCCTCTCTGTAGTTCTGCTTGACGAGATACCCTTGGACCTGGGCGCGAATCGTGGCGTTGACGATGCCGTCGGTCGAGGCGATCCATTCCGCGTACACCGGAACGTCCTGCTGAACGACATCGACCACCTCGACGATGGGTGGAGAGGTCGCCGCCACCGTCTTCCCCTCCTTGCATCCCGACACCAGAATCAGCGTCATCCCAAGAAGCAAGAGGCCGCCCGCACGGCAGGGTGTGCTTCGTTCATTTCGTAACCTCATGCGATCTTTCTCCTCCTCGCCTCGACTCCGCGCACTCTCGGATCAATCCGTACCGACCGTCTTACACGCTCACCCCTCGCAGGAAGAGCGCCATCATCTCCGCGACGACGCGGTCCGTGGTCAAATCTTGTCGGCTCGCCGCACGCGAGCGAGCCGGTGTCCCGCGGGTGAGGGGTTCAGAGATCAGAAAGCCAGAGGCAGGCGAGGATCTGAAGTCCCTCGGGCGCCAAGTCGTTCCATATCGGCTCGAATCATTGGTGAGCAAATGCTTATCACGATACTCCCTCTTCGTCAATCAGCGCATTGCATGAGGACAATACCCCTTAACGCAAAGGATACTCACGATTTCCGGTAATGTCCCCGCTGCCGATCTGACGGCAGACCCGCTGCCGCCCATGAATCGGGCTTGCCCTGGACCTGAGCCGGGGTGGGATCCTTCTTCGATCGGCTCTGCAAAGGCTCCAGGGATGCCCATCCGGGTGACCCTGACCTTCCGCCATCGCTCTCAGCTCGTCCTGACTGGAAAGTCGTGGTCGTCCGGTCCCATCCTCGATCGCTGGGCTGGTCCGCGGACCAAGGGGGTGTACCCGTAGAAGTGGCGCCTCCGGGTACCTGTCATCGGGCTGGAGGCCACGGTCGTCCTGGCCTTTCCCGATCAGGAGCTGGACACGCCCAAGAGCACGCAGGTGATCTACTGGGAGGGAGCAGCCGAGGCGAAAAGCCATATAAGCCGCAACGTCCCCTGCTATGAGGACTGGCAGAGAAAGACCCCCCGGAGGCCGAGGGGTCTTCGCATCTCGCCAGGCGGTTCTACGCCAATCTCGCCTTCAGGTTCTTGTCCAGGGCGTCCAGGAACTCTTCCGTGTAGAGGTAGTGCTCGGGTTTGAGGTCCTTGCCGTAGATGCACAGGGCAAGGTCCTTGGTCATCTTGCCGGACTCCACCGTCTCGACGCAGACCTTTTCCAGGGTCTCACAGAACTCGGCCAGCTCCGTATTGCCATCGAGTCGCCCGCGGAACTCAAGGCCCCGCGTCCAGGCGAAGATGGAGGCGATGGGGTTGGTCGAGGTGCGCCTGCCTTGCTGATGCTCGCGGTAGTGCCGGGTCACGGTGCCGTGAGCCGCCTCGGCCTCCATCGTACCCCCGTCGGGCGTGATGAGTGTGGAGGTCATCAGCCCCAGCGAGCCGAAACCCTGAGCCACCGTATCGGACTGCACGTCGCCGTCGTAGTTCTTGCAGGCCCACACGAACGCGCCGTTCCACTTGAGGGCAGACGCCACCATGTCGTCGATCAGTCGGTGCTCATACGTGATCCCAGCCGCCGTGAACCGCGCCTTGTAGTCCTTCGCATAGATCTCCTGGAAGATGTCTTTGAACCGCCCGTCGTACTTCTTGAGAATCGTATTCTTGGTGGACAGGTACAGCGGCCATTTCTTGATCAAGGCCTGGTTGAAACAGGCGTTGGCGAAGCCGCGGATGGACTCATCCGTGTTGTACATGGCCAGCGCCACGCCGCCGCCCTTGAAGCTGTAGACCTCGAACTGCTTCGGCTCCCCCCCGCCCTCGGGCGTGAAGGTCAGGGTCAGCTTCCCCTTGCCCTCGATGACGAGATCCGTCGCCATGTACTGGTCGCCGAAGGCGTGGCGGCCGATGCAGATGGGCTTCGTCCAGTTGGGAACCAAGCGGGGGACGTTCCTGCACACGATGGGCTCTCGAAAGACTGTCCCGTTCAGGATGTTCCGAATGGTCCCGTTGGGGGACTTGTACATCCGTTTGAGGGTGAACTCCTTCATCCGATTCTCGTCGGGGGTGATCGTGGCGCACTTGACGCCGACATGGTACTGCTTGATCGCCTCGGCGGCCTCGACCGTGACCCGGTCGTCAGTGCGATCGCGGCTCTCGATGCCGAGATCGTAGTACTTGATGTCAAGGTCGAGATATGGATGGATCAGCTTCTCCTTGATCGCCTTCCAGATGATCCGGGTCATCTCGTCGCCGTCCAACTCCACGATAGGATTGCCGACCTTGATCTTCTTCATCAGCGCCTCCACTGCGAAGCATGCGGGGTGAATACGGGACAGGATGGCAGGAGAATCGCGCACGGCCCGTGCCGTGTCAAGTCAAACTCGAAGTCTTCCCTTGACTCTTGGTTTGGCGGTGGTAGTGTTTCGCGCGATAATACTGTTCTGCTTCCCTGAACCTCATCGCATATCTTGTGAGGGGGGGGTTCGCGCCCATCCCAGGCTTCCCGAAGGAATCGGCTCATACATCCGGCACTGTTCGCGGACTGAATCCGGAGCATACTCAAACACCGGCCTGCCGTGAAAGGGGGAGACAATGAGCGCCAGCGAACCAAGGAAGAACCGGGTAATGCGGGGGGTGATCACCGTCCTCGCGGCCGTGGTCATCTGGCTCCTGCCGGCGCCTGCCGGCGTGGACATCAAGGCCTGGCACCTCTTCGCCATCTTTTTCGCAACCATCATCGGACTGATCGCGCAGCCGCTGCCCATGGGGGCCGTGGTGCTCATCGGAACCACCCTCACCGCCCTGACGAACACCCTCTCCATCGCCGACGCCTTGAACGGCTTCATGAACGGCACCGTCTGGTTGATTGTGGTGGCCTTCCTCTTCGCCCGGGCCTTCGGCAAGACCGGCCTGGGGCGCCGGATCGCCTATTTCTTCATTCGAGCCTTCGGACATCGCACCCTGGGCCTGGCCTACTCCCTGGCCGTGAGCGACCTGGTGCTGGCCCCAGGGATCCCGTCGGGCGCCGCCCGGACCGGCGGCGTGCTCTTCCCCATCGTCAGGAACCTCGCCACCACGTACGGCTCCGAGCCGGGCCCGACGGCCGGGCGCATCGGTAGCTTTCTGATGATGAGCGCCTATCACGTCCACGGCGTCACCTGCGCCATGTTCCTGACCTCCATGGCGGCGAACCCCCTGATCGCCGAGCTGACCAAGAAGACGATCAATATCGAGATCACCTGGGGCGGCTGGGCCGCTGCCGCCCTCGTCCCCGGGTTGATCTCATTCCTCGCGATCCCGTACCTGATGTATCTGCTGATGCGCCCCGAGATCAAGGAAACCCCGGAGGCGGCGGAGCTGGCTCGGACGGAGTTGACCAAGATGGGGCCGATGCACCGCGAAGAGTGGGTGGTGCTGGCGGCGTTCATCCTGGCCCTCCTCCTCTGGCTCACCGGGTCCTGGACCAAGATCGATGCGACGGTCGTGGCCTTCCTCGGCCTGTGCCTCATGCTGGTCCTTGGCGCCATTACCTGGGAGGACGTGCTGGCCGAGCGGTCCGGCTGGGATGCCCTGATCTGGTTCGGCGGGCTGGTGGGCATGGCCACCATGCTGGCCAAGCTGGGGCTCATCAAGTGGTTCTCGACGTATGTGGGGGGCCACGTGCAAGGCTGGCCATGGCTGCCGGCCCTGGCCATCCTTGCCCTGGTCTTCATGTATTCCCACTACTTCTTCGCGAGTCTCACCGCCCACGCCACCGCCTTCTTCGTCCCGTTCCTCACCGTGGCCGTGGCCGTTGGGGCGCCACCCTATTTCGCAGCCCTCATCTTCGCCTTCTTCTCCAACCTCTGCGTCTGCCTGACCCACTACGGCGGCGGCCCCTCCCCGGTGTACTTCGGTGCCGGCTACGTGAGTCTGAAGAAATGGTGGGGCGTGGGCTTTCTTGTCTCCCTGTTTTACATCGTCGTGTGGATGGGGATCGGCCCATTCTACTGGAAGGCGATCGGGCTCTTCTAGCGAAAGGCGTCCATCGGTGCCGACGACAAGGGGGAGGGCCACTCGGCCCTCCCCCTTCTTTTTGCCGGTTTTCGAACGGCCGTCTATTGGATCCGCATCGGCACTGTCAGCTTGCGGCGGCGCTGGTATTCGAAGAACAGCCGGGTGCCTCGGATAATCTCCCGCAGCGTCGGCCAGACCAGCTTCAGGTAAATGTGGAGCACCAGCAGGATGTCTGTCACGACGGCGAGCCGTTATGTGGACGTAGGTTGCCGCCCCGACCGCTCCCTTGCCGAAGACCTCCGGCCCCAGGAGCTTGATGCCCCCGGTGACGACGAAGACCACGATGGCCGCCGGGACATAGAGGTACCAGAGCCGCTGGCCGGGATTGTACGCCCCCCGCTTCAGCGCTCCCGCTTTCCCGAAGTTCGTGAGCCACGCCCAGGCGTCTCGGAACCAGGCCCCATCCTCGGAGGACCACGAGCAGGCCTTGTGGAGGGCCATGACGAAGTGATGGCGATCGAGCAGGAAGAGGAACACCGGCGCGGCCAGGAGCCCTATCGCGAAGACGCGGTGAGCAAGACCAAAGAGGAATCGCAAGTCCCCGGGCAGTCCGTCTCCCCAGTGGTTGATCAGAATCCCCGTGCACATCAGCACCAGATAGGACACCAGGAGATCCCAGTGCGAGGCCCGCTCGATCCGGCGGAAGCTCCGCACGTAGTCTTTGATGGCGCGATTCACCTGGGGGCAGGCGGCCACGCACTGGTAGCAGCGGTGGCATTCATCCGCCACCACGTGTTCCAGGAGCATGGAGGTCCGCACGAACATCGTGCCCTCGCGCTTGCCCGCCACAACCGGGCAGACATCCACGCAGTTGCCGCAGGCGAGACATGCCGCGGTGCCGGAGATGTCGTCGGACACCTTGAGCGTGTGGTTCGGTGCCAGGCCATTGGAGATGACCCGGCACCGGGGCACGGGCGGATGCACCCGGTCCAGGATCTCGTCCAGGATCTCCGTCCGGGGAGGCAGGAGATCGGCGGCGCTGCGGGTTGGATTCCAGCATTGGGCTCCCCCTATTTCCCGACGGCCTTGGCGAAGCCCCCGGTGGGGGTCTCCATGTCCCGGGCCGCATACAACTTCTTCAGCGCGTCGGCATCGAGCTTCGTGAGACCCGCGACCTCCGACGCCCATTTCCCCTCGCTCAAGCTCGGCGAGCCGCGCGACCAGATGCGGCGGCCGCGGGTTGGCGAAACGGCCGACCGCCCGGCGGGCATACATGGCGGCCTGATACTGGGTAATCTCCGCCGGGCAGCGGACCGTGCACAGCCCGCACATGACGCAGTCGAAGGAGAGCTCCGCCGCCTCGGCGAGATCGCCTCGCAACATCGCCGCCACATACTCCATCACCTTGAGCCCCTGGGGGCAGGCCTTGTTGCAGGTGTTGCAGCCCATGCAGTGGGCCAGCTCCGGATACAGCCGCAGGGCCTGGAGCGCGGGATCGGTGATTTCCTCCAGGTTGTAGGCTGCCTTCCGGGCCGGGAAATAGGGGATCTGCACCAGGTGCATGTTCGGCACGGCGACGTCCTGGCACGCCAGGGCCATGTGGAGCCGGGGACTTCCCTCCACGCGATAGGTCGTGGCGCAGGCGCCGCAGAAGCCGCCCCGGCACCCCGCGCCCCGCACCAGGCGATAGCCCGCGTGCTCCAGGGCCCGCATGATGGTGAGCCCCTCCGGCACCTCGTACCGCTTGTTCATGATGTAGATGGGGATCAGTGCTTGGTCCACGGTTGCGTCCCCCTTTGCGCCAAGGATGGAGCCTGCGCTGGCAAGATGCTCAAAAACTCACTTATCGGCAGGCTGCTCAAAAAGGTCCAGATGCAAGGCGGCGCGAGCAGGGCCAAGTGAGGCGTACGTCCGGTACGCCGCAACGCGTGCCCAAGCGCGCCAACGCAGCAGATGGGCCTTTTTGAGCAGCCTTCTAGTGCTTGGGCTGCACGACGTAGTCCGGCAGAAGCAAGGGCGACACCTTCCCGGTGTCGATCCCCGCCGCGGCCAGCGCCTGGTGGTGCTCCCGGACGTGCTGCAGCGTGAGCCGCCCCGGCGTCGTCTCCTTGGCAAGTTGCGCCGCCGCCTGGCCCGCGCGCCGGCCGAAGACAAATATGTCCACCAGCGAGTTACCCCCCAGGCGGTTCCGCCCCTGGACGCCCCCCGCGACTTCGCCGGCCAGGAAGAGATTTGGCACCCCACTGCGTCCCGTCGCATCCACCATATCCACGCCCCCGTTTTGGTAGTGCTGCGTGGGATAGACGAAGAGCGGCTCTTTGGTCATGTCGATTCCGTAGCTCTGGAAGCGCCGCACGAGCCCGGCGAAGAGCCGCTGGATCTTGCCCTTGTGCGCAATCATGTCGATGATCGGGGTGTCCAACCACACGCCCTCGTTTCCGGCGGGAGTCTGGAGCCCCTTCTTCCGATGGTTGACTTCCCGCAGAATTGCCGAGGAGGTTGCGTCCCGTGTCTCCAGCTCGTTGATGAACCGCTTGCCCTCCACGTTCACCAGGTGGGCGCCGGTCCCCCGCAGCGCCTCCGTGCACAGCCAGCCCAGCATCTGCTCCGGCCAGGCCGCCCCGGTTGGATGGTACTGGATCGCATCCATGTACAGGAGCTTGGCGCCCGCCCGGCCGGCGATCACCAGGCCGTCCGCCGTGGCTCCGTAGTGGTTGGTCGTGGGGAACCCCAGGATGTGGAGGCGGCCGATGCCGCCCGTCGCCAGGATGACCGCCTTGGCCCGGACGATCAGATACCGGCCGGTGTCCAGGTTGAGGAGAATCGCGCCGGCGCAGCGGCCGTGTTCATCCAGGAGCAGTTCCACCGCCGGTGCGAACTCCACCACCGGGATCTGCCGGTTTCGGCACTCGTCGCGGAGCACCCGCATCATCTCCAGGCCGCTGTAATCCTTCGCCGAGTGGATCCGCTTGCGCGACTGGCCCCCCGCCAGGGAGCAGATCAGCGTCCCGTCGGCGTCCCGGTCGAACATCACCCCCAGATTGAACAGCCAGTCCAGGATCAGCGGGGCATCCAGGACCAGCGCCTGGACCAGCTCCGGCTTGTTCATGTAGCGGCCGCCGCCCAGGGTGTCCAGGTAGTGGAGATACGGGTTGTCGTGCGGGTGGCTCGCGGCGGCGATCCCCCCCTCCGCCATGGTGGTGTTGGAGTCGCCGTGGCGGAGCTTCGTCGCCAACAGGACGCTCGCCCCTGCTCTTGGGCCACCAGGGCGGCCGTGCTGCCTCCCCCGCCGCCCCCGATCACCAGCACGTCCACATCGTAGTCGATCGTGCGGAGGTCGAAGGTGTCCGGGTCGATCCGGCTCTTGGCCTCCAGCTGGTCGGCAAGCTCGTTGGGGACCCGGTCCCCCTTGTTGGGGCCGACCCGAACCTCCCGCATCCCTTCCGGTCGGAAATCCGGGTGAAAGGCGTTGAGCAGCGCGGTCTTCTCCTCCGCGTCCATCCGGGGCATCGCCTCGCGCATTCGCTCCGCCCGCGTCGCTTCGAGCAGCTTCAAGGACGGGCGCATCGATTCAGGGTAGGGCATGGGGTCCCCCTACGGATTGAAACTCGATAAATTGCAACGACACACGCCTTCGATCTTCTCGTTCCGACCTAACCCTCGCTGCTGTCCGGGAAGAACACCTTCCGCGGCACGTAGACGAACCCATCCATGATCCGGCGCGAGGTCCCGGCCACGCCGGACTGGGTCAGCTCAAATTCGCCCGACGGCTTCTTGGTGACGGTGATGACGAAATCCGACACGCCCGACGGGTGCCCGACGCGCACAACGCCGCTCGTCTTCGCCTGCGGGCCCACCACTTCGTTCACCACCGTGCCCTCGATCAGGGCGGCAGCGCCCACGCAGATGCCGCCCGTCACCGCGTAAGCCTTGTGCATCACCGCCAGGGCCTTGGTCCGGGCCAGCAGGTCGCAGTCGGCGGCGTGGATGGTCTTCCCCGTGCTCGTGACGTACTCCTGCGGGGGCGCCACAAAGGCCACCTTGGGCACGGCGGGACTCACCTTGTCCGGGCTGGGTGCGATCTTCATCATCAGGGCTGCCTTGACTCGAATCTCCTCCATGATTTCCAGGATCTTGGGATTGGCGTCGGTATCCTTGGGCAGCTCTTTTCCGGTCAAGCCGATCTCCGCCGCTTGCACGAATACGGCGGGGTTGGCCGCGTCCACCAAGCTGACGCGGATGCTGCGGCCGTCCTGCAGCGCCATCTTGTCCACCACGTTCCCCGTCGGCAAGAGCTT
Organism: uncultured Methylomirabilota bacterium; assembly: GCA_963727695.1. Classification (GTDB taxonomy): domain Bacteria; phylum Methylomirabilota; class Methylomirabilia; order Methylomirabilales; family 2-02-FULL-66-22; genus 2-02-FULL-66-22. The sequence goes on from CAVSHW010000049.1 coordinate 67,916, forward strand.
TCCCGTCTTGGAGCCGCCGGAGTTCACGAAGTTCAGGACGATCTTGGCGCCGGTCCCCGGGACCCCGTTGACCAAGAAGTCGCCCTCCGTCAGAGCCTTCCCGTCTCTGACCGGAACCGCCGCCTCGATCACCTTCTTGGTGTTTGTGTTGAAGATGCGCACCTTCGTGATCGGCTCGTTGACGGGAACCAGGCCCTCGTCTACCGCAAAGGGGCCGACACCCTGCGAGATGTTTCCGCAGTTGCCGTCGTAATCCACGACCGCCTTGTCGATCCCGACGTAGCCGAAGGTGTAGTCCACGTCGGCATCGGGCCGGGCGGAGCGCGCGATGATGGCCACTTTGCTCGTCAGCGGGTCGGCGCCGCCCAGCCCGTTGATCTGCCGGGGATCGGGGCTCCCATAGATGGCCAGGATGACCTGGTCCCGGACGGCGGGGTCTTTCGGAAGCTCGCTGGCGAGTAGGTAGACGCCCTTGCTGGTCCCGCCTCGGATAATGGCGGCTCGGATTCGTTCGAATTCACGCATCGCGCATGCACCTCCCGTCTTGGGAAATATCACGCCCGTGGGAGAACATCAACCATGGCTCGTCCCCGTGTGTGGAGGAAACGACAAGCAAGGCGCTGGTCGTTCGCGGCCGCATTCTCGAGGGCGCTCTGCCTCATCGGTCGAAGTACGGGCTCTTGCCTGACACCGAGAGTGGGAAGCCGATGATGACGTCGGCATTCAAGAGCTTGAGCTTCCGTGCCGCCGCCCCGATGCTGTACATGATCCGGTTGTCGATGTTCAGGAGGCCGGCCGTCTTGGCCGCCGACCCCAGGGCGATGCCTAGGTCCATCACCTGGTAGATGCAGAGCGGCCCGCGGAAATCCTCTCCTTCCGATTTGGCGGCCTCGATAAACTCCGTACAGCCCGGGTAGCCACAGGCGCCGCAATCCAGGGGAGCCTTGGGGTTCTTGGGCTCGCCGGTGACCCCGATCAGGAGGACCGCCGAAGCCGCCCGGACGTTCTTGGCGTCCCGGATGAACGTGGGACCCTTGCCCTGCTCGGTTACCTTGGCCTCCATGGCCTTCGCCAGGATCTCGAGATCCTCTCCGTCCAGGATCAGCATCTCGGTCGAATCCAGGCCCCGGGTCTTGGGAGCCGTCCGTGCCGCCGCCGCCATCAAGCTCGCCGCCGCTCTCACCGCCTGCTGCTGCGCGTCTTTCGCCGAAATCTTCGCCATGATCCGTCTCCCTCCGTTGTCTAGTGCAGAAATCAGTTTGCGGGGCCGTGGGCCTTCACCTCGCGTTCTTGATGCGCTAGAATAAGGCCCTGCTCGGGAAAAAGACAAGGATATCGTATCCACTGAAGCGCAAAGGAGCAGTGATGAACCTCGCAGATAAAGCCTGTGTACCCTGCCGAGGGGGCGTTCCCCCGCTGGCGTGGCCGCGGATCCAGGAGATGCTCTACCAGCTCAAGGCCGGGTGGCACCTCAGCCCCCAGGGCCACCTGGAGCGATTCTACCAGTTTCCGGACTTCGCCCGGGCGCTGGAGTTCGCCAACAAGGTGGGGGCGATCGCCGAGACCGAGGGCCACCACCCCGACCTCTACGTCGCCTGGGGGAAGTGCAAGGTCGAGGTCTGGACGCACAAGGTGGACGGCCTGACCGAGAGCGACTTCTACCTGGCGGCCAAGGCGGATCGGGCACACGAGTCCATGGCCGCCCCGGCGAGCTAGCCTCTTTCTTTAGTGGCTGCGCGGTGGAATGCGCCGGGGGGCGGCCAGACGCAGACCCCGGCTGCCGTCGCGCTCAGATCAGATCTTCGGGTAGAACCCTTCGGCGACACGCTGCAGCTCCCGTGTGTCCTCGATGACCAGGCCGTTCTCGTCCTCGCGAATCAGCCGCTCGTCCCGGAGCTGCCGCAGCGTGCGCGAGAGGGTTTCGCTGGTCAGGTTGAGATGGCTGGCCACGTGCCGCTTCAGACCGGGCAGGGAGATCACCGGCCCCTGGTCCGCCTGGGCCTGCAGGAGATACCCGGCCACCCGGCCCAAGGCGTCGCGCAGGACAATCCCCTCCAGCAGCGACACCAGAGACTTCACCCACGTCGCCATGCCTGAGAGGATCTGGAGACACAACCGGTGATCCTCCCGGAGCGCCTTCGTGAAAGGCTCGATCGGCAGGAGGACGCAGGCCGTCTCTTCCAGGGTCTCGGCAAAAGCCGGGCAGGGGAAGTCCCCCAGCACCGCGACCTCCGCGAAGGTCATGCCTGGGCTCGCCAGGTGCAGGACGTGTTCCTTGCCGGTCGGCGCCAGCTTGTACACCCGTACCAGGCCGCTTGCCACGATGAAGACGCCGGGGGCCGGCTCGCCGTCCCGGAAGATCACTTCCCCCTTCTTGAAGTCCCGGCGGACCGCCATCCGGGCCAACCGCTTCCGGCTCGCGTCGTCCACGTGCGAGAAGAAAGAACACGAGGCGAGAACGTCGGCGATGTTCAACGATTCACTCTCCTGCCGAATCGCCCGGCGCGTCGAATTGATCTAGATCAAGGACCAGGGTTGCCCAGTCGGGGCATTATAGGACGTCCGAGCACGGACGCAAAGCGT
>CAVSHW010000050.1:0-48512 GCA_963727695.1 uncultured Methylomirabilota bacterium
CGAAGACGCCTCCCATCTTGGAGCCGGCCATGCGGTTGATGATGAACAGGCAAGCGGCGCCGAGAATGAGCAGAATGAACCCGAGAGCGGCCGCCTCGTTGACGGACCCGCCGATGTAGAAGTTGAAGATGCCCACCGTCATCATCTCATGGCCGGGTACGACCAGAAGCAAGGTGGCCGAGGCCTCCTGGAGGGCCAGGATGAAGGAGTAGAGGGACCCCACCAGGACCCCCTTCCAGATCAGGGGGAGCGTGACATCCTTGAAGGTCCTGGGTTTGGTGGCGCCGACGCTCTCGGCCGCCTCCTCGAAGGAGCGGTGAACGATGAGCAGCGAGGCGAAGGTTCCCCGCACCGTATAGGGGAGCCGCCGGACCGCCAGAACGATGGGGATGACGATCCAGATGCCGATGAGCGCCGTGCTCATGAACGGAAAGGGGTCCCTGAAGGCCCGCATGTAAGCGATGCCGATGCCGGTCCCCGGCAGGGCCAAGATCAGCGTCGTCAATGAATCGAGGACCCCCCGCCCCGGAAGTTTGGTCCGGGACATCACCCAGGCCACGGGAACCCCCACGGCGATACAGATCGCGACCGATATCCCCGAGTACAGGAGGCTGTTAATGATGAACTTGGGCGTCTCGATGGCCACCCGCTCGAAATACTGGAGCGTGTACTTCACCGGAATGGGGGTCAGCGCCCACCCCCTGCCGAAGGAATCCAGTGCCAGCCCCAGATAGGGGATAAAGGCCAAAATCAGGATGGAGATCAGGAAGGCAATCGCCCCCGCCTGCGCCAGGGGGGAGAGCTTCCTCCTCTCGATCACCGAATAGGAGAGGGAGCTGTAATCCTTGATCGACACGTACTTCTTGGCGATGATCAGAAACAGGATGGCCAGGATCACCATGATGGCCGAAATCACGATCCCCATCTTGAAGAGCCGCCGGTCCACGAACTGGACGATATTCAGATAGGCCTGGGAGGCGAGCAGGTCGGAGATTCCAACCACCAGCGGCGTGGCAAAGTCGGCGAAGGTCCAGATGAAGACCAGCAGCGCCCCGGAAACGTACCCGGGGGTGGTCAGCGGGAAGGTGATGTCCCAGAACTTGCGGATCCCCCGGGACCCGACGCTCTCGGCCGCCTCGTCCAGCGAGGGGGATATCTTCCCCATGGCGTCGACGATGGAGAGCGTCATCAGCGGAAACAGGTGCAGCGTTTCCACCAGCAGCACCCCGTGGAGCCCGTACATGAAATTGATCGGATGCTGGAACCCGAAATAGTCCTGAAGGATGATATTGACGGTTCCGGCGCGGCCAAGGATGAAGACGAAACCCATCACGCCGACCAGGGGGGGCATGATCATCGGGATGATCGTCAGATACGAGAAGAGCCCCCGGCCGGGAAAATCGTACCGGAGCAAAAGAAACGCGATGGCGATGCCGATGATCGAGGTGGTGATCACGGTGGCAACACCCAGGATCATGGAGTTCAGCAGGGATTTCAGGTAGAAGGCGTCGGTGAAGAAATCCTGAAAATTTGCCAGCGTGAAGACCCCGGCCTCGGTCGTGAAGGTGTCATAGAAGAGCCGGATCAAAGGATAGATCAGGAAGATGACGAAGAAGGCCCAGATCGCGGCATACCCCAGAAGGCCGCTGATCTTCATCTCCGACCAGACACTCGTCTTGGGCAGGGCAACCGCGTCTTCTGCATTCACGTCGACGGACCTCTCCTTTTAGGAGCCGTTACGAAATAACTTGTCCATTCATTGGAATTTCGTTACGGCTCCTTATGCCGTTCCCGAAATTTCTCCGGTCAAGTTATTCTTTGACAACGGCTTAAGCGGGAATCCCCAGGGTGATCTGGACTGGAAAACGCACGTTCACCTTCTCGCCGATGGGGAACGGTTGCTGGTTCCAGGGATTCTGCACGTCCACCTTGAAGATGGTCTCCGGATCCAGCTCGATGTCATAGCGGATGGTGTTGCCCATATAGGAGGCGAAGCTGACCTTCCCTGGGAGCAGGTTCATGTCGTCCTTCGGCTCGTCGGAGTCGCAGATGGAGGCGACCTCGGGGCGGACGGTGACCTTGCAGCCATCCCCGGTCTTGAACCGGCCCTCATAGAGGCATTTGATCAGGCCGAAGCGGGTGTCCACGGCCATCCAGCCCTTTGTCTCCCGGACTTCCTTCACCTCGCCTGCGATCAGGTTGTTGATGCCGATGAAATCCGCCACGAAGGGATTCGCCGGTCTCTGGTAGAGATCGCGGGGAGAGCCGAGCTGCTGGAGCTTCCCGTGATCGAGGACGGCGATGCGGTCAGAGAGGGTCAGGGCCTCTTCCTGATCGTGGGTCACGTAGATGGCGGTGATCGCCAGATCCTTCTGAAGCTTACGGATCTCGGCGCGCACCTGCTGGCGGATCTTGGCATCCAGGTTGGAGAGCGGCTCGTCGAGCAGAAGCACGTCCGGGTTGAGGACCAGGGCGCGGGCCAGCGCCACGCGCTGCTGCTGACCGCCCGAGAGCTGGCCGGGATACCGTTTTTCGAGCCCCGTCAGATTGACCAGCGACAGCGAGTGGTTGACTTTCTCGGTTATCTCCCCGTGGGTTGTCTTCTTGATCTTGAGGCCGTAGGCCACATTGTCGAAGATGGTCATGTGCGGCCACAGCGCATAGTTCTGGAAGACCATGCCGATGTTCCGTTCGTAGGGGGGGATGGCTGAAACCTCCCGGTCGCCGAAGTAGATCTCTCCGCCATCGGGCTTGTGAAAGCCGCCGACGAGACGCAGTATCGTCGTCTTGCCGCAACCCGAAGGACCCAGCAGGGTAAAAAGCTCGCCGTCCTTGATATCAAGGGAGACATGACTCACGGCCTCCAGGGCGCCGAACCTTTTCACCATGTCTTTTAGCTGAATGTTCATAGTTTTTCCCGACGGCCTCGCGCGTTCGCCATCCCGTCGCTCTCAGGCCGACACGTGAACGTCCCCGGTGCCCGCGAAGTCCGACGAACTCCACGGGCACCGGGGGAGCGTGAGGCGCGCTCACAGAAGCGTATGCGTCGCCCGACATCAGTTACTTGACGATTTCCTTGTGCTTTTCGGCGATCTCCTTACGGAAGTAGGCGTTCACGTCCTCGTTCCGCTTCTTCTCGCCGGCGACCGCGGGATCATAGACATTGCCGACCTGGATGTCGTAGAAGGAGCGGATCCCGGCCGTGAACTGGACCGCCTTTTCCGCATCGGAGCCGGCCGCCCCCTGCACCTTGTACTTGGCGGTGATGGGGTAGACGCCGCGCTCCATGAAGATCTTCTGTCCTTCCGCGGTCAGAAGGAACTCAATGAAAGCGTGGGCCGCCTTCGGATGGGGCGCGCCCTTGAGCACCGCCATCGGCTCCGGCGTCACATAGGCATTCGTGGGGTACACGTACATCACGTCGTAGCCGCCGAGTACCTCGGCGAAGGCCATGTAGCTGGGTACCGCCATGCCCACGGCGAACTCACCCTTGGCCACCACGCTTGGCACGTCACGCGAGCGCGCGGTGAAGATCCCGGTGTTGGCCGCCAGCTTGGTCAGCCAATCCCAGCCCTTCTCCCATCCGTACATGGCCAGGATCACTTCGTAGCTCGCGTGGCTCGAACTGGACCGGTCCGGCGTGCACTGGGCGATCTGGCCCTTGAGCTTGGGATTGAGCAGATCGTTCCAGTCTTTGAGCTCGACACCGAGTCGCTTCAGCAGCTTCGGCTGGTAGATCAGGCCGTACGGCTCGAGCATCGTGCCTACCCAGAACCCCTTGGGATCCTTCAGCGGAAGGCCGATCGGCTTGCCGATGGTGGCCGGGATCTCGTCCCACATCGCCTTGGGGATGGTCACCTTGTCCAGGAGGCCCTGGTTGGCCAGCAGGTCGAACAGCGTGCCCTCGCCGCCCCAGAAGACGTCCGCCTGCGGCTTCCCCTTCCACTCGACGATCTGGCCATACGCGACCGGCGTCCCCTGCGGCATGGTGCTGGTCTTGAGATCCACGTTGTACTTCTTCTTTACGAAGGCGGCGAAGGCCGCGAGGGCTGGATCGGTGACGTCCTTGGAGACCGGGGTAATGAGATAAAACTCATTCTCGATCGCCTGGGCGTAACTGATCCCTGTCAGGCAAGAGAAACACATGACCGTTAAGGCAATGACCACTGCAAGACGCTTCATGATACCCACCTCCTTGTTTATGGTTGCTGCCCTGAACATCACTTTCCCCTCCCAGGTTGAGGGGTTCTCATAGAAAATCGAACATTCCACTCTTTCTTGCTGTCCGGTTTTCACCAAAATGACATAAGGCCAAAATGAACATAATGTCAAGCTAAACCGGTTGCACTGGCCCGCCGGGGGAGGGGAGCGCCCAGCCCGCGGATCGCGCCACCGCCTGCCGCCAGCCGGCGAACAACTCCTCGCGCCGCGCCGCGTCCATCTCGGGCAGGAAGCGCCGGTCGACCGCCCAGTTCTGGGCGATCTCCTCCCGGCTCTTCCAGTATCCCACGGCCAGACCGGCCAGGTAGGCGGCACCCAGGGCGGTGGTTTCCTTGACCACCGGCCGAACCACGGCCGTTCCCAGGACGTCGGCTTGAAACTGCATCAGCAGATTGTTCGCGGTGGCCCCGCCGTCCACGCGAAGTTCTTCCAGTCTGAGCCCGGCGTCCGCAAGAGCCGCGCCCAATACCTCGCGGCTCTGGTAGGCGATCGCCTCGAGTGCCGCGCGCACCAGATGGGCCTTGGTGGTTCCGCGCGTGATCCCCAGGATGGTGCCCCGCGCGTACATGTCCCAATGCGGCGCACCCAGGCCAACGAAGGCCGGCACGAAATACACGCCTTCCGTATCTGGAACCGAGGCGGCCAGCGCCTCCGATTCGGCCGAGTGGCCGATCAATTGGAGCCCGTCCCGCAACCACTGGATGGCGGCGCCGGCGATGAAGATGCTCCCCTCCAGGGCGTACTCGGCCTGCCCCTCCGTCGGGCTCGCCGCGATCGTGGTAAGCAGGCCGGTCTCCGACGCCACGGGCCGGTTGCCCGTGTGCACCAAGAGAAAGCAGCCGGTCCCGTAGGTGTTCTTCGCCATCCCGGGCGACCAGCAGGCCTGGCCGAACAGCGAGGCCTGCTGGTCGCCGGCGATGCCGGCCACGGGGATCTCCGTTCCGAAGAGATCCGGCGCGCTCTGGGCGTACCGATAACTGGACGGCCGTACCTCCGGCAGCATCGCCTGTGGGACACCCAGCGCCCCGCACAGGTTCGGATCCCAGGTAAGCTGATGGATGTTGAAGAGCATGGTCCGGGACGCGTTACTGTAATCGGTCATCCAGGCGCGCCCTTTCGACAATTTCCAAAGCAGCCACGTGTCCACTGTCCCGAAGCAGATCTCGCCGGCTTCCGCCCGGGCGCGCAAGCCAGGCACCTGCTCCAGCAACCACTGGATCTTGCTCCCCGAGAAGTAGGCATCAATCACCAAGCCGGTGCGTGCCCGCACCGCGGTCTCCCATCCCCCCGCCTTGAGCGCGTCGCAGATCCCCGCCGACCGTCGGCACTGCCACACGATGGCGTTGCCGATCGGTTGCCCGGTGGCGCGATCCCACAGAATGGTGGTCTCGCGCTGGTTGGTAATCCCGATGGCGGCGATCTGCGCCGCCCGCGCCCCCGCGGCGGCGATCGCCTCCCGCGCCACGGCGAGCTGGCTCGCCCAGATCTCCATCGGGTCGTGTTCCACCCAGCCGGGCTGGGGGTAAATCTGCCGGATCTCGCGTTGAGCCAGCGAGACAACCCGGGCCTTCCGGTCGAACAGGATGGCCCGCGAGCTCGTGGTGCCCTGATCCAGAGCGAGAATGTACGTCTCCATCGCTTGACGCCTCTTCGCTAATTCCAAACCGGCCGCACCGTCCGCTCCAGCTTCTCCATCCACGCCCCAGCCGTGTGATCAAAGGTTTTCACCACGACGCGGTCGGGATAGAAGAACAGCGAGTTCGTCCAGATCCGCTCGCGGTTCATGTCGGCATTGTGGATGTTCGTGACACGATTCTCGTACAGATTGATGGGCGCGGCGTAGCTCTCGTTGGTGGCGGGCGTGTGCGTGTGACCAGATACCCACAGGAACACCTGGGGATTCCGCACGAGCAACTCCCGGATTTCTCGTTCCGGCTGGGCGACGAAATTGTCCTTGTTGGCGTTTTCGTTGTAGTTCGTCAGGGTGCCCTTGAGTGGCGCATGGAAGAAGATCGCTGTCGGCACCCCGCCGTTCTTGGCCAGCTCGGCGCGCAGCCACCCGAGCTGTCGGTCGGATATCTCGGCAAGATGGTTGGAGAGCAGATGGTCCGTGGACAGGAAGATCAGGAGATACGAATCAAGGCGTCGACTGGAATAGACCTCGGCCAGACCGAAGGTCTCTCGAAAACGGGCCAGCTTGGCGCTGCGGCTTCCCGGCGACCCCCTGACACGACGCCCCTGAGCGTCCTTAGCATCTTCATAGATGTAATCGTGGTTGCCGACGATGAAGAAGGCGGGCTTGGTCAGCGTGGCGAAGAACCGCTCGGCAGCGGCGTATTCCACGGCCGTGCCGGCGTCCTCGCAGATATCTCCCAGAACCGCCACCGCATCCACATCGGCCCAAGAGTTGATCGTCTGGATGACCCGCTCCTTGGCGGGAAGGAATCTTCCCGGCAGATGAGGATCCCCGAGCACAACCAGATGATAGGGCGGGGCATCGACGGCACGGGCGATCGGCGCGCTCCACTCGCCGAGAGGCAACGCCGGCGCCGCCCATGCCGCGATCAAGAACAGGATTGTTCTTCGCGTCAACTGTCTGGTTCGCATCACGGGACGAGGTGAAAGGCCCGACAATGTTTGGGGCGAAGCATGCCGAAGTGCCTGCGATCGGTCGTGGCAATAGTTCCTACCTTGAGCCGCTCCGCGATCGCCACGATTGAGGCATCCACAAAGCCGATATTGGCGTCAGCATACTTCTGTAGTACAGCGTCCGCGCGCTCCAAGTCCCGCAGGTCGAGCCCCTCCAGTAGGAGCTCTCCATCGATCAAGGCCCGCAGCAACTGCCGCTCGGCGGCGGGCCCCAAGTACCTGCCGAGAAGATAGCACGCCTCTGCCAGCACGCTGACCGGCACGATCCGCTCGGCGACACAGGCTTCGACGGCCTCCACCATGGCCCCGTGCCACTTGTCATCCCGATCCGCGATGGCGTACAGCGCACTCGTATCGAGCAGCATCCCGGCCATCAGCGCCCGAAGCCTCCCTGAAGAAACTCCTCGGCTCGTTCTGCGACATCCTTGCGTCCACTGCGGCCGATCGCGGCCAGCGTCAACGGCTTTCGCTTCCGCCCGCTGCGGGCCACATAGGTGGCTAGTGCCTCTCGTGTGACCTCCGACAGCGTGACGCCACGTCGGCGCGCGATCACCTGCAGCGCCCCGAGCACCTCATCATCGGCAAACACCGTCGTCCGTCTCATACGCACCTCCCTATAAGCATACGTATGATGGCATACACCCCATACGCTGTCAATGGCCCGGTCCCCCTACTTCTCCGTCTCGATCAGCCCCTTCACGAACCAGTGCTGCATGAAGACCACCACAGCCACCGGGGGCAGCATGGCGAGGATCGCCGTCGCCATGATGATGTTCCAATCGGTCTGGGCGTCGCTGGTGCCGATCATCTTCACGATCCCGATGACGACCGTCTCCATGGACCGGTTGGTCGTGATCAGGAGCGGCCACAGGTACTGATTCCATCCGTAAATGAATAGGATCACGAACAGGGCGGCGATATTCGTGCGCGACAGCGGCAGGACCATCTGCCAGAAGAACCGCAGCGGACCCGCTCCGTCGATCTTGGCCGCCTCCACCAGCTCGTCGGGGATCGTCAGGAACACCTGTCGGAAGAGCAGGGTGGCCGTTGCCGAGGCGATCAGGGGGATGGTGAGTCCGGAAAACGTGTTGATCATCCCCAGATCGGTCACGACCTTATAGGTGGGGATGATGCGCACCTCGACCGGCAGCATCAGTGTGACGAAGATCATCCAGAAAAAGAACATCCGCAGGGGAAAGTTGAAGAACGTCACCCCATAGGCGGAAATGATGGAAATAGCGATCTTCCCGACCGCGATGACCAGCGCCATGATCAGACTGTTGAACATCAGGGTCCGGACGGGGGCCGAGGAGATGTGCTCCCCCGACCCGCTGGTCAGGGCCTGCCAGTAGTTTTCAAGCGCATGGGCGCCGGGGAGGAGCGGCATTCGGCCGGTGGCGATCGTGGCGGCGTCGTGAGTCGAGCCGATCAGGGCGAAGTAGATCGGGAATGCAAAAACCACCACGCCGATGATCAGCACGAAGTGCGGGATCCAGCTCTCGCGACGACTGGGCGTGGCCATCAGTAGTGTACCTTTCGCTCGATGAAGCGGAATTGCAGGGCGGTGAGCGTGATCACGACCACCATCAGGATCACCGACTGGGCCGAGGAGCTTCCCAGGTCGATATTGACCACGCCGTCGGTGTACACCTTGTAGATCAGCGTCTCGGTCGCCTTGGCCGGACCGCCGCCGGTCAGCGCGTGAATCACGCCGAAGGTGTCGAAGAAGGCATAGACCATGTTGACCACGAGCAGGAAGAAGGTGGTGGGCGACAGCAGCGGGAAGACGATGCTCCGGAAGCGCCGGGCCGGGCCGGCATCCATGGAGGCCGCCTCCACCACCGATTTCGGGATCGCCTGCAGGCCGGCCAGGAAGAAGAGGAAGTTGTAACTCACTTGCTTCCAGGCCGAAGCCAGGATGACCAGGAGGAGCGCCTGGGTCCCATTCAACTTGTAGTCCCAGAGAATCCCCATGTCGTTCAGCTTTCGACCGATGATCCCGATCGAGGGATGGAAGATGAACAGCCAGAGACTGGCCGCCACCGCGGGCGCCACCGCGTAAGGCCACATGAGGAGCGTCCGGTACACTCTGACCCCCCGGATCTTCATGTCGGCCATCACCGCGAAGAGGAGCGCGAAGCCCATGGCGAGCGCCGCCACGGCGAGGGAGAAGACGACCGTGACCCGGATGGAGCCGAGGTACAGAGGGTCGGTGAGGATCGTGCGGAAATTCTCGAGCCAGACAAATTCGGTCCGGAGGCCGAACGGATCCTGGACGAGCACCGACCAGTAGACGGCCTGCACGGCCGGCCAGAAGAAGAAGACCACCGTGATGGCGAGCTGTGGGGCAAGCAGCAGGTATGGAAGAACCTTGTTTGGAAAGATGACGCGCCGGCGCATCGATGGCCCCCGCGCAGCAAGAAAAATAGACCGCGATTCGAGATCGTCCCGCCTCCGCTACTGGCGGTTGGTTCGCTCGAAGTTTCGCAGAATGGTGTTGCCCCGCTGCACGGTGCTATCCAGCGCCTGCTTGGCGGTCTGCTGGCCTTGGAAAGCCTTCTCCATCTCCTCTTGCATGACGACGCGGATCTCCGGCATATTGCCCAGCCGCAGCCCGCGCGAGTTGGCGGTAGGCTCGGTGAGCGTGAGCTGGCGGAACGCGAGATCCGTCCCGGGATTCTTGATGTAGTAGCCCTGCCCGGAGGCAAGGGCGAACCCGGCCAGAGTGATGGGCACGTAGCCGGTGTCCATGTGCCACTTCGCGTCCACTTCGGGGCGGGCCAGGTAGCCGAAGAATTCCGCCACCGCCTTGTACTCCTCCGGTGTGCGCTTGGGCGAGGTCATCACCCAGAAGCTGGCGCCGCCGATGATGGAGTTCTTCGGGGCGCCGGGCGTGCCCTTGTAGTAGGGCAGCATGGTCACGCCCCAGTTGAACTTCGCCTCGCTCACTACCCGAGCGCGCATCCCCGAAGAAGCGTGGATGATGGCACACTCCCCGGAGGTGAACAGCGAATTTCCCGCCCCGTCTCGTCCGCCGTACTTGAACGAGCCCTCCTTGTGCATGTCCATCAAGGTCTGCAGATGCTTGACGTGAAGCGGGCTGTTGACCTTCAGCTCGGCGTCCAGCCCGTCCAGCCCATTCGCCTTCGTCGCCAGCGGCACGTTGTGGATGGCGCTAAAGTTCTCGAACTGGGTCCAGGTCGGCCAGGCCATGGTATACCCGCAGGCCGCGGCGTTGGCCGCCTTGATCTTCTTGGCCGCCTCGCGGGTCTCTTCCCAGGTCTTGGGAGGCTTCTCGGGGTCCAGCCCCGCCTTCTTGAAGGCGTCCTTGTTGTACCAGGTGATGGGAGTGGAGCTGTTGAAGGGCATGGACAGCATGCGGCCGTCCGAGGTGCTGTAGTAGGCACGCACCGCCGAGACGTATGCCTTCGGGTCGAAGGGAACCCCGGCCTCCTTCATCAGCTCATACACCGGCTTGACGGCCCCCTTGGCCGCCATCATGGTGGCGGTCCCCACCTCGAACATCTGGACGATCTGGGGCGCGTTGCCGGCGCGGAAGGCGGCGATGGCGGCCACCATCGTCTCGGGATAGCTCCCCTTGAAGGTGGCGTTCACCTGGTACTTGCCCTGCGAGGCGTTGAAGTCGGAAACGACCTTCTCCAGGATCCCGCCTTCCGGTTGGGAGAGGCCATGCCAGAACTCCACCTGGACGCGCTGTTGCGCCTCAGCCGCCAGTGGGACCAGGCTGACGATCAGCGCGATCCCGGCGGCCAGAAGCGCAATCCTCGATAATCGAAAATTTCGTGTCATGTCTGCCTCCCATCCGTGCAGGAAACACTAGGCGAAGATGCCGATCGTCTACTGCTTGTTGGTCCGCTCGAAGTTGCGCAGTACGACATTGCCGCGCTGGACGGCATTGTCAAGCGCCTGCTTGGCGGTCTGCTGGCCCTGGAACGCCTTCTCCATCTCTTCCTGCATGATCACGCGTATCTCGGGCATGTTGCCCAGCCGCAGCCCCATCGAGTTCTCGGTGGGCTCGGTGAGCGTGAGCTGGCGGAACGGAACATCCGCCCCCGGATTCTTGATATAGTACCCCTGCCCGGAGGCGAGGGCAAACCCGGCCAGGGTGATGGGAACGTACCCGGTGTCCATGTGCCACTTGGCGTCCACCTCGGGCCGGCTGATGTACGCAAAGAATTCCGCCACCGCCTTGTACTCCTCCGGTGTGCGCTTGGGCGAGGTCATCACCCAGAAGCTGGCCCCCCCGATGATCGAATTCTTCGGGGCGCCGGGCGTCCCCTTATAGTAAGGCAGCATGGTGACGCCCCAGTCGAATTTCGCCTCTTTCACGATGCGGGCTCGAAGTCCGGAGGAGGCGTGGATGATGGCGCACTCACCCGATGGGAAAAGCGCGTCGCCCGCCGCGTCGCGCCCGCCGTACTTGAAGGATCCCTCTTTCTGCATCTCGATCAGTGTCTGCATGTGCTTGATGTGAAGCGGGCTGTTGATCTTCAGCTCGGTGTCCATCCCCTTCAAGCCGTTGGCCTTCGTCGCCAGCGGAATGTTGTGGATGGCGCTGAAGGTCTCGAACTGGGTCCAGGTGGGCCACGCCATGGTGTAACCGCACGCGGCGGCGTTGGCGGCGCGGATTTTCTTCGCCGCCTCGCGGGTCTCCTCCCAGGTCCTGGGCGGTTTGTTGGGATCCAGGCCCGCCTTCTTGAAGGCGTCCTTGTTGTACCAGGTGACGGGCGTCGAGCTGTTGAAGGGCATCGAAACCAGCTTGCCATCCGCGGTGCTGTAGTATCCTCGAACACCGCCCACATAGTTCTTGGGGTCGAGGTTGACGCCGGTCTCCTTCGCCAATTCGTACACAGGCTTGATGGCGCCGCGGGCCGCCATCATGGTGGCGGTCCCCACCTCGAACATCTGGACGATGTGCGGCGCGTTGCCGGCGCGGAAGGCGGCGACGGCGGCCACCATCGTCTCGGGGTAGCTCCCCTTGAACGTCGCGTTCACCTGGTACTTGCTCTGCGAGGCGTTGAAGTCTGTGCGCGATCTTCTCCAGAATGCCGCCCAGCGGCTGGGTGAGGCCGTGCCAGAACTCGACCTGGACGCGCTGCTGCGCTTCGGCCGGCACCGACGCCAGCCCCGCGGTGACCACGATCCCGATCACCAGTACCATCACTTTCCGGAAACCAGACATTCCGTTCATGGCTGTCCTCCTCCGTCGTGTGGTCCGAGGTCTCGAGGCGTTCTCAGGCTGCTTGGAGAGATCTTCGCATATCCAGCAACCGGTCCGGATAATCCGAGATGATCGTGTCGCCCGGCAGGGCGCCGACCCCCAGCTCGACGAGCCGCCGCGCCTCGTCCGGATCGTTCACGGTCCAGGCCACCAGGGGGATCCCCGCCCCGTGGAGCCGTGAAACCATTTCGGCCGTGATCAGGCCGGCGGCCGGCGCGTAGTAATCCGCGCGGCACTCGCGCACCCGGACGAGGGGGTCCGCGGGAAGGTTGCGCTGGCCGACCAGCAGCCCGGTCGTGATCCGCGGATCGAGTGTCTTCATCTTGGCCGGCGACGGGTGGTGGAAGGACTGGACGGTCACGCGGTCGACGAAGCTCGTCTCGCGTAGGACGGCCAGGACCCGCGATTCGACGTCCTCGGGCTGGCCTTCTCGTCCCTCGCCGAACTTGATCTCGAGATTGAGTCGCACCCGCTGGTCGCCGCTGGCCTGCACGAGCGTGATGACTTCCGAGAGCGTAGGCACGCGCTCCCCACGGAAGGCCGGACCGAACTTGATTCCGGCATCCGCCTGTTTCACCTCGTCCAGAGTTAGGTCGGTCACCCTGCCCCGGCCGTCCGTCGTCCGGTCCAGCGTGTCGTCATGGATCACCACCACGACCCCGTCTCGCGTGACCTGAAGATCCATCTCCATGCCATCCACGCCAAGCTCGACAGCTTTCCGGAATGCGGTCAGGGTGTTCTCGGGCGCCCAACCCGAAGCACCGCGGTGGCCCTGGACGGCAAGGAACCCCGCCTTTTTTCGCGTGTCGCCAGCCATAGCCCTCCCCGAATCCCGATCCGCGCCCGCTTCCCGCCGACGGGGGGCTTTACCGCCTGCACTATAGCACAACCCCATGGCTCGGCGCCGCCGAAAACCGGTCGAGACGGCTACGCCGCGCGGAACTGTTGCCCCAAGGCGATCTCGTCCAGGTACTCCCGGATCTCCCGGTCGATGCGCGCCCGATCCCAGCCGTGGAGCTCGCCCATCTGGACCGCGATCGTCTCGCAGCAATCCTTCCCCATGCAGGGGCTGGTCCCGATCCCGGTGCGGCGCAGCAGGAAGTCGGCGAGCGTCCCGGTCCGCTCGTGCTCCACCGCGTGCATGAGCTGGGCCCGGATGTCGGGATTCTGCTTGCAGAGCCGCTCCCTGAGCTCCGGAGCGCGGCTGGCCATGGCCAGGATGGCCGGGTACCGCCGCCCGTACGTGTTGAGGAGGTTCTGGATCTGAGCGGGCGTGAGCCCGCTGCGGCGCGCCAGGTCCGGCACGTCCGCCCAGAGCCGGACTTCGATGGTCTCCTCCCCGTCGGAGCCGTCCAGGGCCAGCCGGTGGGTGCGGCAGGGCGCCGGCCGGCCGAGCAGTCGGCCCACCTGATCCACGGCTTTCTCGGCGAGGCTGCGGAAGCAGGTCAGCTTCGTCCCCGTGATGCTGAGAAAGCTCCCCCCGTCCCCCTCGGGAACCACCTTGTGCGCCCGCGAGACGGCGGAGGCGGACTTGCCCTCCTCGAAACTCAGCGGACGGACGCCCGCGTAGGTGTAATAGATATCCTCCTCCCGCATCCGGGCCGTCGGGAAGACCCGCTGGGTCTCGTGCATCAGGTACTGCACATCCTCGCGCGTCGCCGCCAGGCGATCCAGATCCCCGCTGAAGTCGGTGTCGGTGGTCCCGACCAGCGTGAACTGCTGCCACGGGATCACGAAGAACATGCGATCGTCCCGCTTGGCCGCGATATAGACCGCATGGTCCGTGATGTGCGGGAGGAGAAGGTGAATCCCCTTCGTGGTCCGGACACACCGGCGCCCCCCGTCCACCCCGGCCAGCCGTCGGACTTGGTCGGCCCAGGGTCCCGTCGCATTCACCACCACTCGTGCCGTGACGTGCGCCACGGCTCCATCAAGCGCCCCTCGAACCTCGATATCCCATTCGCGGCTCGCGCCTCTCGGCTCGTGGCTCGTGGCTCGTGCTCGTGGCTCTTAATGGCCGTCACCTCGGCGTAGTTGTACACCATTGCCCCCCAGCGTTGGGCGGAAAGGGCGTTCTCCAGGCACAAGCGCTCTGGCAGGAGCAGCAGATCGTCGAAATAGAAGCCCGATCCCTTCAGGCCTTCGGGATTCAGATACTGCTCTAGGCGCAGCGTCTGCTGGCGGGAGATGGTCCGGTAATGTTCCGTTCGCTTCCCGGGAGTGAGGAGGTCGTAGAACTTCATCCCGATGCGGATCATGAACATGCCGCGCTTGGCGCCGCGGTAGACCGGGACCAGGAACGGCAGGGGTCGCACCAGGTGGGGGGCCAGGCGCGCCAGTCGCTCGCGCTCGCGAAGCGACTCCCGCACCAGCCCGATGTCGAACATCTCCAGGTAGCGGAGCCCGCCGTGGATCAGCTTGGAGGAGCGGCTGGTGGTGCCAAAGGCGAAGTCCTTCCGCTCCAAGAGCAGCGTGCGATAGCCGCGGAGCGCGGCATCCCGCGCGATCCCGGCCCCGGCCATGCCGCCGCCGATCACCACCAGATCAAAGGTCCGCCCGTTGATATCTGCCAGTCCACCCTTCATGATTTGCCCTGCTCCTTATTCGCGCGGAGGCCCCAGAGGGCCTCTTGACTCGTGGAGACGGCGACGGCGCCCGCCGCGAGGATCTCGTCCACTTGGGCCCGGGTACGAATCAGCCCCCCGGCGATCACGGGCGGCAGCCCCGCCCCGCGGAGTCGCGCCGCGATCAGGGGAAAGATCACCCCCGGCAAGACCTCGACCGCGTCCGGAGCGGCCCGCTCCACGGTGGGCAGGCCGGCCTCCAGCGACTCCGAGTCGAGGACAAAGAGGCGCTGAACGGCGATCAACCCCTCTCGCCTGGCGGGCCCGATCAGGTTCGCCCGGGTGGTGAGGATCCCGTCCACCTGGATCTCGTGGGCAGGAATCGGACGCCGGCTTCGTCGCGTCCGATCCCTTTGATCAGGTCGACGTGGGCCAAGATCAGGCATCCCTGGTGACGGGCCTTGGCCACGCTTTCCTGCAGGGCGAAGATATCCTCCCCCAGAATGAAGAGAACCCGGGCTAGGAATCGAATGCCGGCCTCGTCGCGCCCGATCCCTTTGATCAGGTCGACGTGGGCCAGGATCAGACATCCCTGGCGACGGGCCTTGGCCACGCTTTCCTGCAGGGCGAAAATATCCTCCCCCAGAATGAAGAGGACCTGGATGCCATGGCGGAGCGCTGCCTCCACGTCCGCAGAACGTCGGAGCCCCGCGGCTATCGGCCGGGCCCTGAGCGCCTCAAAGAATCGATCGCCTGGCTTCGCCATACACCCCTCCAAAAACACGAAGTCCCAACAAAAGGCGATCCCCTGAATCGCCCCTCGTTAGGACTTTCTCTTTTCTCCGCCCCTGCGAGGATTTCGACCTGTCTCGGCACGCCTGATTGCCCGGAATCTATCCCACCCCTTCCGGGCTGTCAAGGCGATTTCCGGGGCGTTCCGCCGAGCCGGGGCCGGTCCGGACTTTTCGCTTGGCAAGCTTCGCGGCCCTATGATAGCTTTCAATCAATCACAGGGTTCAGGGGGGTGCCAACATGTCCGGACACAGCAAGTGGGCGAGCATCAAGCACAAGAAGGCCAAGGTAGACGCCCAGCGCGGGAAGGCCTTCACCAAGCTCATTCGTGAGATCACGGTGGCCGCTCGCGTGGGGGGCGGGGATCAGACGGGCAACCCGCGGTTGCGCAGCGCCGTGTTGACCGCCAAGAGCGTCAACATGCCCGCCGACAACATCGATCGCGCCATCAAGAAGGGCACGGGCGAGCTGGAAGGGGTCACCTACGAAGAGATCATCTACGAGGGCTACGGCCCCGGCGGCACGGCCATTCTGGCCGAGGTGATGACCGACAACAAGAATCGGACCGTGGGCGAGATCCGCAAGGTGTTCTCCCGGCACGGAGGAAACATGGGCGAGGCCGGCTGCGTGGCCTTCCTGTTCGAGAAGAAAGGGCATATCGTGGTGGACGCTGCCAAGGTGGACGAGGACAAGCTGATGTCCGTCGCCCTGGATGCCGGCGCCGAGGACATGCACCTGGAAGAGGGCGTCTTCGCCGTCACCACGGTGCCGCGGGATTTCGAGAAGGTGCGCGAGGCCATCGTCAAGGCCGGCATCCAGCCCCTCTCCGCCGAGATCAGCAAGCTTCCCAAGACCACGGTCAAGCTGGAGGGCAAGCCGGCCGAGCAGATGCTCAAGCTGATGGAAGAGCTGGAAGAGCACGACGACGTCCAGCATGCGTACGCGAACTTCGACATTCCCGAGGAGGTCATGGCGGCCCTGACCGCCTGATCGCGATCCCAATGCCCGAGGCTCGACATCCCCGCCTGACTCTTCCCGGGTGCCACCTCCGGCGATCCGCATCCGGTAGCCCGTGGCTCGCATGCGCGTCCTAGGCATCGATCCGGGGACGGCGGCCACGGGGTACGGAATTGTCGAGGAGCGGGAAGATGGTCTTCATGCAGTCCGCCACGGCGCGATCACGTCCCCGACAAGCCTCCCCTTCCCACAACGATTGCTCCGTATCTATCGGGAACTCCGCGCCCTTCTGATCGAGCTCCAGCCCGACTGCGCGGCCGTGGAGGCGGTGTTCTTTGCGCGGAACGTGCAGAGCGCCCTCCGGCTGGGGCAGGCGCGCGGGGTGGCCTTGCTGGCCCTGGCCGAGGCGGGGGTCGAGATCCACGAGTACTCGGCTCTGGAGGTCAAGAAAGCCGTGACGAGTTTCGGCCAAGCCCAGAAGGACCAGGTCCAGCGCATGGTCCAGATGCTCCTCCGGCTGCCCGAGGCCCCGCAACCGGCCGATGCTGCGGATGCCCTGGCCATCGCCATCTGTCACCAGCATGCCGCCCGACTGCAGGGTCGGCTGAGAAAGTCGTGAGATGATCGCCCAGCTCCGCGGACGCCTGGTCAGCAAGGAGCCGCACCGCATCATCGTGGATGTCGGCGGGGTCGGCTATTTGCTGCTCATTCCCCTCTCGACCTTCTACCGACTCCCCGAGGTCCCGGCCGAAGTCATGCTCCATACCTTCACCCACGTGCGCGAGGATGCCATCCAGCTCTTCGGCTTCCACACGCGGGACGAGCAGACCCTCTTCGAGCTGCTCCAGGGAGTCAGCGGCATCGGACCGCGCCTGGCGACCAACATCCTCTCCGGCATCTCGGTGGACGACCTGGTAGCCGCCCTCTCTCAAGGGGACGTCACCCGGCTCCGGGCCGTGCCCGGCGTGGGCAAGAAACTGGCCGAGCGGCTGGTGGTGGAGCTGCGCGACAAGGCTGCCGGCGCCACCCTGTCCCCCAAGGCCGCGGCGGCGGCCCCGGCCCCTCTGGACCGCACGCTGGAGGACGTGGTGTCGGCCCTGGCCAACCTGGGCTGCAACCGCAAGGAGGCGCAGCAGGCGGCCGAGGCCGCCCGGACAGAGTTGGGACCCGGCGCGGCGTTCGAGGAGATGATCAAGGCGGCGCTGCGCGCCGTAGGGGATCACCGCGCATGACCGACGATCGTATCACCGCGCGGACTCAGTTGACGGAGGACCAGCAGGTCGAGCAGACGCTCCGCCCGACCCGGTGGGACGAGTACGTCGGCCAGCAGCAGGTGAAGGACAATCTCCAGATCTTCATCCAGGGGGCGCAGACCCGCAACGAGGCGCTGGACCATGTCCTCATCTCCGGTCCGCCGGGCCTCGGCAAGACGACCCTGGCCAACATCATCGCCTCGGAGCTGGGGGTCAACATCCTGCCCACCGCCGGCCCCGTGCTGGAGCGGCCGAAGGATCTGGCCGCCATCCTCTCCAACCTGCGAGAGCGGGATGTCCTCTTCGTGGACGAGATCCACCGCCTCAACCCCACGGTGGAAGAGACCCTCTACCCCGCCATGGAGGACTACAAGCTCGACCTGATCCTCGGCCAGGGGCCCAGCGCGCAGACCTACAAGCTCACCCTGGCCCACTTCACGCTCATCGGCGCCACCACGCGGGCGGGCCTCCTCACCTCCCCCCTGCGCGATCGGTTCGGTGTCGTGCTGCGGCTGGACTTCTACACGGAGGCCGACCTGGTGCAGATCGTCACCCGCTCGGCCCGGATCCTGAACGTGGGGCTCACCGGGGATGGCGCCGTCGAGTTGGCGCGCCGCTCGCGCGGGACGCCCCGGATCGCCAACCGCCTGCTCCGCCGCGTCCGGGACTTCGCCCAGGTCGAAGGGAGACGGGACGATCGACCGGCGCGTGGCCCACAACGCCCTCAACCGGCTGAACGTGGACGAGCGGGGGTTCGACGAGATGGATCGGCGCATCCTCCAGACCATCATCGAGAAGTTCGGCGGCGGTCCGGTGGGCATCGACACCCTGGCCGTGGCCGTGAGCGAGGAGCGGGGGACCATCGAGGATGTGTACGAGCCGTTCCTCATCCAGCTCGGCTTCCTGGCTCGGACCCCCCGGGGACGGGTTGCCACACGCCTCGCCTATGCCCACTTCGGCCTGGTGCCGCCCGCCGGCTCGCAGAGCGACCTGTGGTCCGGCCGATGATGAAATGGCAAATGTAAAACGGACAACGGACAATGGAATACCGAACAACGGGCTCCGATCGGCCCGCTGTCGGTCGTCGGTTGTCGGTTTTACATTCACAGGTTATTCACGCTCATGATGTTCGATTCTATGGCAAGAATGCTGATCATCTTGGGGGTGGTCCTTGCCCTCGTGGGCGGGTTACTCCTCCTCGTGGGGAAGATCCCGTTCCTGGGGCGGCTGCCCGGCGACATCGTTCTCCGGCGGGAACACTGGAGCCTCTACTTCCCCCTGACGACCAGCATCTTGATCAGCATTGTGCTCACCCTGCTCTTCAGCCTGTTCGGTCGCCGATGAGTGGACAGCCTCATCGTCTTGCCTTGCACTCCACGGCATGGACGGCGCTTGTCTTCTGTCTGGTCGCCGCGTGGGGGACCGGGGCGCGGGCCGAGGACGCGGTTCGCGTCCTGGTGGCCGAAGGACGGCCGACGCTCACCCTGGCGAGCGCCGGGCCGCTCACGCTCACCGACGGCACAGGGCAGCGCACCCTGGGCCAGCGCGCCGCCGGAGGGGAGTTTCGCCTCGCGCTCCAGCGCGGCGGCATCCTCGTCCGCGATCTCGGACGGACCGTCCCGCGCCTGATCGCCTGGCCGGGAGCCAGCGCCGTCGTGGCGCTCGATGGCCGTCCCTACCGAGGCCGCCTGGAGGTGCAATCGCTGGACGGCGGCCTCGTCGCCGTCAACGTGGTGGAACTGGAGGACTACCTCCAGGGCGTGCTGAAGGACGAGATCCCGGCCGGCTGGCCAGCCGAGGCGGCAAAGGCCATGGCAATCGCGGCTCGGACATACGCCGTGTACCAGCGGCTCCAGAACCCCGGCGGCCTGTTTCACCTGCGCAGCACGACCGCCTCCCAGGTGTACGGGGGGGCCCGCGGCGAGGATCTCCGCACGAACTGGGCCATCCAGGCGACGCGCGGCCAGATCCTCGTGTTCGGCGGGCAGCCCATCTCGGCTTTCTATCACTCCTGCTCGGGAGGGGCCACCGAGGACGCGACGGACGTCTTCGGCATGGAGTTCGACACCCTGCCGGGGGTAAAGGACGACTTCAGCCTGACGTGTCCGTATTCCCTCTGGATCGAGCGGCTGACATCCAAGCAGATCGAGGGAGGCCTGGCCCGGGCGGGGTATCCGGTCGGTCGTATCCTGGATATTGTGGACCTGGTTCGGAGTCGCACCGGCCGGATTCTCCGCATCGAGGTCCGACACACCCGCGGGACGCTCGTCCTGGAAGGCCGACGCTTCCGGGAGGCGATGGGGAGCGAGGTGATCCGGAGCACCGATTTCGAGATCCGCTCCGACGGCTCGATCTTCACCTTTGTCGGGCGGGGCTCCGGGCACGGGGTGGGCATGAGCCAGTGGGGGGCCAAGGAGATGGCGGAGCTGGCCTTTCAATATCAAGACATCCTGAAGTTCTACTATCCCCTGGCGACGATCGCCGTATGGCCCAAGTGACGTATCAGCGCCTTTAGATTTGCAGACCGTGGATCTGCGCTCGATCCACAGATCGCAGTTCGTCGGCTCGCGGCTCGTGGCTCGTGGCCCTAGGCTCTCATGCCAATGTTACTCAGCTATTTCGATTACGATCTTCCGGCGGACCTGATCGCGCAGGAGCCGGCTGCCGAACGAGACGCGTCCCGCCTCCTGGTCATGGATCGGGCCGGCGGCGGGCTCGAGCACCGCACGTTCCTGGACCTCCCCGAGTATCTGCGAGCCGGCGACGTCCTGGTGCTCAACGACACCCGGGTTCTCCCGGCGCGGCTGTTCGGCGTCTTCGATACCGGGAAGTCGGTCGAGGCGCTGCTTGTCCGCCCGGTCGGCGACGATTGCTGGGAGGCGATGATCAATCCCGCAAAGTTCGCCCGGGTCGGTTCCCGTCTTTCTTTGGCCTGTGGCCATCTGGAGGCGACAGTCGTCACAATGGGCCTGCATGGACGCCGCGTCCTCCGGATACCCTCCGGGCTGAATCTTCGCGCGATCCTGGACTCCTACGGGGTCGTCCCGCTTCCGCCGTATATCAAGCGGAGAGTCGCGAGTGGCGAGCCACGAGCCACGACAGAGTCGGAAGGGTCGGCGACAGATCGCTTCGCGGCTCGCGACTCGCGGCTCGCAACTCGAGTCTCGGACCGCGAACGCTACCAGACTGTCTATGCGCGCGAGGATGGCGCGGTGGCCGCGCCCACGGCGGGCCTGCATTTCACTCAGACACTCCTCGATCGCATCCGTGGTCTGGGCGTCCACATCTGTCCGGTGACGTTGCACGTCGGTCCCGGGACCTTCCTGCCGGTGCGCGCCGACGAGGTCTCGCAACACCGGATGGAATCGGAGCGGTACACGATCCCCGAGACCACCGCCCTGGCTGTGAACACCGCGAAGCAGGAGAAGCGACGCGTGATCGCGGTGGGCACGACCAGTGTCCGCACGCTGGAGCATTCCGCCAAGGATCGCGGCCTGGTCCGGCCGGGGGCGGGCGATGCCGATCTCTTCATCACACCGGGATTCCGCTTCCGGGTGGTTGATGTCTTCCTGACGAATTTTCACCTCCCTCGCTCTACTCCGCTCATCCTGGTGGCGGCATTCGCGAGTCTGGAGGCGACGCGCCGCGCCTACCAGGAGGCGATCGCCCGGCGGTATCGATTCTTCAGCTACGGCGACGCCATGCTGATCCACTAGGAATCTCATGCACTACACACTGCTGACTACCGACTCCGCCACCGGCGCCCGCCGCGGGACAATCCAGACCGCGCACGGTCCGGTGGAGACCCCGGTGTTCATGCCCGTCGGAACCCAGGCCACCGTCAAGACCCTGGATCCGCGGGACCTCCACGCCGAGGATTGCCGGATCCTGCTAGCCAACACGTACCACCTGTACCTCCGACCCGGCCACGAGATCATTCGGGACCTCGGTGGGTTGCACCGCTTCATGGGCTGGGACCGGGCCATCCTCACCGACAGCGGCGGCTATCAGGTCATGAGCCTGGCCGCCCTGCGTCGCCTCACCGAGGAAGGGGTCTCCTTCCAGTCCCACCTGGACGGATCGCGCCATACCCTCACCCCGGAGCGGGCGGTGGAGATCCAGCTCGCCATGGGCGTGGACATCCTGATGGCCCTGGACGAGTGTCCGCCGCACGCCGCGGACTACGCCTACCACGCGGCCTCCATGGAGCGGACCCTTCGCTGGGGGGCGCGCTGCCGCGCCGCTCACTCACTCGACGAGCCGGCGCTCTTCGGCATCGTTCAGGGCGGCACGTTCCCGGACCTGCGGGCGCGCTCGGCCGAGGAGACCCGGCGGATCGGCTTCACGGGCTACGCCCTCGGAGGCCTGGGGATCGGCGAGGGGGCGGCGGCGATGTACGCGACCGTCGAGGACACGATGGCGCTCTTGCCTGACGACGCCCCGCGGTATCTCATGGGTGTCGGAACCCCCCAGGATCTTCTGGAATGCATCGCCCGCGGCGTGGACATGTTCGACTGCGTCCTGCCGACCCGGAATGCCCGGAACGGAACGCTCTTTACTGCCGCGGGCCGCCTGAACATCAAGGGTGCGGTCCACGCGCGGGATGAGCGGCCGGTGGACCCCGACTGCGTCTGCTACACCTGCCGGCATTTCTCCCGGGCCTACCTGCGTCATTTGTACGTCGCCGACGAGATCCTCGGTCTTCGCTTGAATACCATCCACAATCTGCATTACTATCTGGACCTCATGCGTCAGGCTCGGCAGGCCATCGAGGCCGGCTGCTTCGCCGCCTGGAAAGACACGACGCTGGCGCGGCTTCGCGCCGAACCTTCAACCTCGCAGGACGGACAGGAGACTCACAACGATGTTTGATCTCGCCTATGCCCAGAGTGGCCCCGGAGCCGGAGGGGCCGGAGGGGGATTCTCGATGATGGTCCCCCTCCTCTTGATGTTCGGGGTGTTCTATTTTCTCCTCATTCGCCCCCAGCAGAAGAAGCAGCGCCTACATAAGGAGATGCTCCGCGCCCTCAAGGTCGGCGACCGCGTGCTGACCAGCGGCGGCCTGATCGGCACCATCGTGGAGGGCGGCGAGCAGTCCATCAAGCTGGAAGTCGCCGACAAGATTCGCGTGGAGATCGGGCGAAGCTACATCGTCGGGCGGATCGGCTCGAAGGAGAGCAAGGAGGCCCTCCCGGCGCCCGAAGGAAGCGAAGGGTCGGGCGCCTCCGGCGGGGGCAGCTTCCTTAGCAAGCTGTTCGGCGGAAAGTAGCCCTCCGAAGCGTCAGAGACCAGTCCTTTCCGCATAGGTCGACGTCACCGGCCGGCCCCAAGCCGGCCGGTGTTCATTTTTCTGTTACCAGCGACCCGGCTCTGGAAGTTGATCCGGATGTGATCGTCATCTTGGAAGTCTTTCACAAGACTTCAAATCAGACCCCGCAGTAGATTATCGAGCGCCGCCGCTCCCCGCGCCCACGCCACTCCACCACAAAGCCCTTCCCCCTGGGGCAGGGAAGGCTTACAATCCCCGTAGCGTGTTTGTCATCGGTCCAGCTCAACGAGATTTATCCGGCGGGCCAGCTTCCGTGGTCGTCGGCCTGTAACGCGTGAGGCTTGCCGGATAATAGCCTATTCATTCGATCACACAGCAAAACGGAGGCGAGCGTGGCGTTCAGCGCGATGGAGATGGAGATCATCGATGATACAATCGGAGCCCTATGTCGGCGGATGTCTCCACCGGTACTCGCTGGCAAGCTCAGGTTCGTGTGCGAGATCGACGGGCACAGCGCGTCCATCATCGAGGAGCGCCCCCCCTGGGAGGGGCCAGGCGAGTGGACGCGCATGCCGTGCGCAAGGTTCAAATACGTGCGTGCCCAAGCCACGTGGACGCTGTACTGGATGCGCCGTGACTCCAAGTGGCATGTCTACGATCCGGAAACGAAGAAGTGCGATCTTCCGACGCTGGTGCGGGTAGTCGAAGAGGATAAGTACGGAGCGTTCTTCGGGTAGGTGGTCACCGAAGAGACGCAGCCAGACGGACGCGCTTTGCGCGTCGCCAATGCGCAGAGCGTTAGCCGGACAGGAATAATGATCGAGCGGATGAAATGGCTGGAACCGAGATGAAGGCTCTCCAGGAAGTCACGAGAAGTGACGCGGACTCCCTCATGTCGTCGATCGAGGCTGCCCGCCGGGACGCCTCGCGTCAACTGGATCCTCGGCGTCGGGCTCTCATGGGACAGTTTCTGACGCCCGCATCAATCGCCACGTTCATGTTCGGGATGTTCGAATGCAAGAAGCCCGTTGTGCGCATTCTCGATCCTGGCGCCGGATCGGGCGCGCTTTCGGCGGCTTTCGTGCTCGCGATGTGCCGCAGACCGCATCCTCCGCACACCATCGCCCTGACCGCTTACGAAATCGATCCCGTGCTCATCGGCTATCTCCGCGAGACGCTCGATCTATGCCGGGCTGTGAGCGAAGAGGTTGGGATTCGATTCGAGGGACACATCGTTGCGACCGACTTCTTGGAGGCCGGCGCAACCACCCTGGGCGGCGATCTCTTTGCCGCCGGGGAGAAGGAACGATTCGACTGCGCCATCCTCAACCCGCCATACCGGAAGATCGGGACGGACTCCCGTGAGCGAACGCTGCTCCGCGCCATCGGGCTTGAGACAACCAACCTGTACACCGGCTTCTTGGCGGTGACGGCAAGGCTCCTCGCTCCAGGCGGTGAAATGGTCGCCATCACGCCGAGGAGCTTCTGCAACGGACCATATTTCGAACCGTTTCGCCGTTTCTTCCTGCGAGAGATGCGCTTTTGCCGAGTCCACGTCTTCGACACGAGAGACCGCGCCTTCGCCGACGACAAGGTCCTGCAAGAGAACGTGGTGTTCCGCGCAGTGAAGACCGAGGCTATCGACTGCGACGTCGTTGTCTCCGCCAGCGCCGGCCCTGACGGGTCCGGCCTCCGCATGCGAACGATCAAACACGATGAACTTGTTCGGCCACGCGACCCCCAAGCTTTTATCCACATCGTCCCAGATGATGACGGGGGACCGATCCGTCATCTGATGGCGAGCCTTGAGGCGAGTCTTTCGGATCTCGGCCTGACCGTTTCCACGGGTCGCGTCGTGGATTTTCGGGCAAAGGAACTGCTCCGCGACCAGCCCGGACGGAACACGGTCCCCCTCATCTATCCCTGCCATCTCCGGGATGGATTCGTGGAATGGCCAAACGGCCACACGCGTAAGCCGAACGCACTTGCGCTTGGCCCTCGGGCAGAAGAACTTCTCACTCCAGAGGGTTTCTACGTTCTCACAAAGAGGTTCTCAGCCAAGGAGGAGCGGCGGCGAGTGGTGGTGGCAGTCTATGACCCGACGCGGGTCGCACCCGGTCGGGTCGCCTTCGAAAACCACCTGAACTATTACCACGTTCATGGCGCTGGCTTGCCGGTGACGGTCGCGAAGGGGCTCGCTGCCTTCTTGAACTCAACTCTCGTTGATACCTACTTCCGCCAGTTCAGCGGACACACCCAAGTGAACGCCGCCGACCTTCGTTCCCTGCGGTACCCGGGGCGGAACAGCCTCGTCGCACTCGGCCGGCATATCGGGACGAGCTTCCCTTCACAGGAGGAATTGGATCGTCTCGTCGAGGAGGTAATATCTCGCAACCCCCGTGGTATCCCCCGGCGTGCCGTGGGCAGCCCGGCGGTCCTCGCGCGCGCTCTTCCCAAACGGCGTGGTCAACCAAGAATTGAAATCATGCCCTCGCAGAATCAAGGAGTTACGCCCTAAATGGTGTCCGGTACCTTTTTGAACTCGGACGCTTCGCCGCTACGCGGCTCGCGCCGGTTAGTTTTGCGTTGGGCGACCTCGGGCTCGCGAACGAGATCGGAGGAGTGAGCGCATGATCGAGCTGGCGTCAATGTTGCGGGCCGAAGTGGACCGTGCTGCAACGTATTTCAGGAGCCTCGGCGAAACCGACGTCACGCGAAGCCGGGGCGCTGGCAAGTGGGTCAAGAAGGAGATTCTGGGCCATTTGATCGACTCGGCGGCCAACAACCACCAGCGGTTCGTGCGTGCACAGTTTGCCAACCCATTCACATGGCCTGGGTACGACCAGCAGGCATGGGTGCCGCTCCACCGATACCGGGAGCGCCCCTGGGCTGACTTGGTAGATCTGTGGCTGGCGTTGAACCGGCACATGGCTGCGGTGATCGAAGCCGTGCCGGCCGAGAAACTCCAGACGCCTTGCATCATCGGCGATCACGAGCCGGCCCCGCTGGAGTGGTGGATGCGCGACTACCTTCGCCATCTGAAGCATCATCTGGAGCAGCTCGAGGCCGCGTGAGAGACGGTGTCGCCCAGCGAGCGCATGATGCCGACGAGGCACGGCCGGACGGAGCCTTGCAGCTTCGTGCACGCGGATACAAATTCGATGACGTATACGTTGGCCGTATGAATATAGGTCCCCCGGGCCGACCCGAGACGCCGCGCCCGCGGGCGAGTCCGTCCCCGGCACGGAGGTCCGCTCCTGAGCGGACCGACCCGGGGTAAGGGCGAGCCGGCATCGACGAGGCGCCAGGCGTCCGAGGGGCGGTCCGGGGGACCGGCGATACGTCACCGAAATTGCGGACAGAAGCACTTAGCGGCTTCGCTGGCGTCGCTTGACCGCGAATCCGGAGACTGCGATGACATATCGGATCGATGAGCTGACAGCCTCGGATTGGCCCGCCGTGGCTGACATCTACCGAGCCGGCATTGCGACCGGCAACGCGACGTTCGAGACCCGGGTGCCGACGTGGCCCGAGTGGGATGCCGCGCACCTCGCCGTGTGTCGGCTGGCCTGCCGCGGCGCCGAGAGGCTGGCGGGCTGGGCAGCGCTGAGTCCCGTATCGCAGCGCGAGTGCTACCACGGCGTGGCAGAGGTGAGCATCTACGTGGCCGAGGGGCTGCACGGCCAAGGGATTGGGTTGGCAATTCTTCAGGCGCTTGTCGCCGCATCGGAGGCGCACGGGATCTGGACCCTTCAGGCCAGCACCTTCCCGGAGAATCGGGCGAAGCCTGAGGATTCAAGAGCGGTGCGGGTTTCGGGTGCTTGGCCGTCGTGAGCGCATCGCGCAGCTTGACGGCGTATGGCGGGACACGATTATCACGGAGCGGCGAAGCCAGCGCGTCGGCACATAGCCACTGGCCTTAAACTCGAACGGTGAAATGTTCGGGTTGAACCATTAGACCTGAGCACCTGGTGTCTCATCGATCAGGCCGAACTGGAGGAGGTGGTGGTAGGTGTGCTTGAAATGGCTGCGTGCCCACTCCTCCGCCTTGATCGGCCCAAACACCGGATGCATGTGCATGGCTTCCGAGGTGTCGCCGGCCTGGCGAAGAAAGCGCTCCACCTCGACCCGCAGAGCCGCCTTCGCCTCGGGCAGACTGGCGTAACGCAGGGGCGGGAGTCCCGCCGCCAGGACGGGATTCTGGAATTCGCGAGGCGTGGGCCGGTTGTGGTAAAGAAAGGCTTTGAGTTGTTCGCGCTGTGCCTTGGGGAACTGGCAGGCCGCTTGAGCCCGTCCCGTGGACAACTCGAAGGCCCAGACGAGATGCTCGACCATCTGCCGGGCCGACATCTTCCCCCAACCGGGCCGCGAATCATCCTGGAGCCCATCAAGCGCATCGAAGAGCAGCTCGTGGAAGAAGACGTCGCGTAGTTTGGCGTCGTCAATCTCAAGCGGAATGGCCGTCATCGGCTCCCCCCTCCTCCTTCCGTGGATCGGCGCAACACGCAGACCTCCCTGGGATCAGCTCGGTCAGGGAGCGGATGATCTGGTCGGGTTGCGCGGGGCTGGCTGGGGGTAGACCTGTGCCGGCGATGTCTCGCCAGATGCCGCGAATTCCGACCTGCTGAGCGCCCTTCACGTCCCACTCCAGGTTGTCGCCCACCATCCAGGCGTCGGCGGGCCTCACGGCGATCAGGTCCAGGGCGTGGCGATACACGCGCTCGTCGGGCTTGCCCACGCCGAACTCCCCTTCCACCTGGATGTAGTCGAAGTAGGGCGCCAGGCCGAACCGCTCGATTTTGGCCCGCTGCTCGCCGCTCTCCCCGTTGGTGATCAGGGCCAATCTGATCGAGAGACTGCGCAGATCGCGCAGGACGTCGATCGCCTCGGGAAAGAGACGAAGCGCCTCGGCCCGTGCCTCTGCAAAGGCTTCCGCCATCGGGTCGATGAGGGCGGACCGGTCGAGACCGAGATTTTGAAATGCGCCGGCGATCACCTTGCGCCGCGCCGCCGCCATGTCCAGGCGGCCGACCTTGTGGCGTTCCGGGTCGCTCCAATACCAGGTTCGGTAGGCGTCCACCGCTGCCAGGAGCCGCTCGGAGGTCACGCCGTCGCATTCCGGCGCAAACCGGTCGCACACCGCTTTCCAGCACGGCCCTGCGCTGCCGGCGAACTCAATGATGGTGTCGTCCAGATCGAACAGGACGGCTCTTGGCAAGGGCATACTCAAGTCCGATCACTCCTAGTTCAGAGAACGTGTCCGGCCCGGATGGGCGCGGCTAGCTTTACCTCCGAGCAGACACCGAAGTCAACCGGATTCCGGCATCCCCCTGCGCACGGGGCCGCACGTCCCACGCGGTTGAGTTGCGGTGATAACTGTAGTAGGATGCCGGGTGTGTAGCGCTCCTCCAACCTCATACCCTTGAGGGGAAGCATGCGTCATTTCCGTTTGGCCGTCGCCCAGATCGCCCCGACGCTCGGCGATCTGGAGAAGAACCTCGCCCTGCACGAGAAGATGGCCCGGCAGGCCATCGAGCAATCCGTGAATCTTCTGGTTTTTCCCGAGCTCAGCCTGACCGGTTACTTCCTCAAGGATCAGGTCCCCTCCGTCGCGCTTCGCGCCGATTCTCCCCTCCTCCAGCGCTTTCGGGAGCTGAGCTCGCGGGTGGCCATGGTGCTGGGTTTCGTCGAGGAGGCGCCCGACCACCGATTCTACAACGCCGCCGCCTACCTCGAAGGCGGAGAGATCCGCCACATCCACCGCAAGGTCTATCTCCCGACCTACGGCATCTTCGACGAGGCGCGCTATCTCGCTGCCGGCGACCGCGTCCGGGCTTTCGATACCGCGCTGGGCCGTATGGCGCTCCTGATCTGCGAAGACCTCTGGCACCCGGCCGTCCCTGCAATCGCCGTCTGGGACGGGGCCGAAATCCTGATCTGCCCCTCCGCCAGCCCCGGTCGGGGCCTCGGTCAGGCGGAGCCCTTCCAAAATGCGACGACATGGGAGCGCACCCTCCGGACCTGCGGCGATCTGCTCACCTCCTACGTAGTGTACGCGAACCGGGTCGGCTACGAAGACGGGGCGTGCTTCTGGGGCGGGTCCGAAGTGGTGACCCCCGGTGGAGAGCCGCTCGCCAAGGCGCGCTATCTGGAGGAGGATCTCTTGCTGGCCGAGATGGACCCCGGCGGCCTCCGGCGCGCCCGCATGGCCAACCCGCTCCTGCGCGACGAACGGATGGAATTGACGCTCCGAGAACTCAGCCGGATCATCCAGGGCCGGCAGACGGACGGGAAATAGTCCCATGATGAACCTGCAACTGAACTGCGAGACGGTTCGCAAGGTCCTCACCGGCTTCATCGACAACGAGGTTCGGAAGGCCGGCTTTCACCGGGTGGTCGTCGGTCTCTCGGGCGGCGTGGACTCCGCCCTCGCGGCCTTCTTGGCCGCCGATGCGCTGGGCCCCGAGAACGTCTGGGCGATCCTCATGCCCTATCGCACGTCCAGTCCCGCCAGCGCCGAGCACGCCACGATGGTGGTGCGGGCCCTGGGCATCCAGCACTTCGCCGTCGAGATCACGCCGATGCTGGACGCCTACTTCGCGCAGTTCCCCGACGCCGACCAGATGCGGCGCGGGAACAAGATGGCGCGCGAGCGCATGACCATCCTGTTCGACCACTCGGCCCGGCTCGGCGCGCTGGTCCTGGGGACGAGCAACAAGACGGAGCTGCTTCTCGGCTACGGGACGCTTCATGGCGACATGGCCTCGGCGGTGAACCCACTGGGGGATCTCTACAAGACCCAGGTGCGGCAACTCTCGCGCCACCTGGGCGTCCCCGCGGTCATCGTCGAGAAACAGCCCAGCGCGGATCTCTGGGAGGGCCAGACGGACGAGGCGGAGCTCGGCTTCACTTACGAAGAAGTGGACAAGGTCCTCTACCTCTTGGTGGACCAGCGCTACGAGGTGGGCGAGGTCGCCGCCGCGGGGCTCTTTGACGAGAAGTTCGTCCGGGCAGTGGCGCGCAGGATCCAGGCGTCGCAGTACAAGCGGCGCTTGCCCGTCATCGCCAAGATCTCGTCGCGTACCATCGATCGTGACTTCCGGTACGCGCGGGATTGGGGGAGGTGAGCGCCATGATCATCGGGGTGCCGAAAGAGATCAAGGACAACGAAAATCGGGTCGCGGCGATCCCCGCCACGGTCCAGGCGCTCACCTCGCGCGGCCACACGGTCCTCGTGCAGAAGGGGGCGGGCGCCGGGTCGGGCATCAGCGATCAGAGCTACGAATCGGTTGGCGCGAAGATCGTGGCGACGGCTCGTCAGGTCTTCAAGGGCGCGGAGCTGATCATGAAGGTGAAGGAGCCGCTCCCGTCGGAATACCCGCTGTTGCGGCCGGGGCAGATTCTCTTCACATACCTGCACCTAGCCCCCAACAAGACGCTCACCGAGGCACTCCTGGTCCGGAAGATCGTCGGCATCGCCTACGAGACGATAGAGACGGCGGACGGCCGTCTGCCGCTCCTGGAGCCGATGAGCGAGGTCGCGGGCCGCATGGCCGTCCACGTGGCGGCCACGTACCTCTCCAAGCCGCTCGGCGGCCGCGGCGTGCTGATGGGCGGTGTGCCGGGAGTCCCCCCGGCCACCGTGGTGATCCTGGGCGGCGGCATCGTGGGATACAACGCGGCCCGCGTGGCGGCGGGAATGGGGGCGTGGGTGTACCTCCTGGAAAAGAATCCCGTCCGGATGCGCTACCTGGACGAGGTCCTGCCCGAGAACGTGACGACGCTCATGTCCAGCCAGATGAGTATGGAGAGCTGCTTGCGGCGAGCCGACGTCGTGATCGGCGCCGTCCTGATCCACGGGGCCAAGGCCCCCCGGCTGGTGACCCGCCAGATGCTGAAGTTGATGCAGCCCGGCGCCGTCATCGTGGACGTGGCCGTCGACCAGGGGGGCTGCTGCGAGACCACGCGGCCCACCACCCACAGCGACCCGATCTACCTGGTGGACGGCATCGTGCACTACTGCGTCGCCAACATGCCGGGGGCCTATGCCCGGACCTCCACCTTCGCCCTCACCAACGTGACCACCCCCTACGCGCTCCAGATCGCCGACAAGGGCTGGCTTGCCGCGGCGCGCGAGAACCTCGAGATCGCCAGGGGCCTGAACGTCATCCACGGCCAGGTGACCAACCAGCCGGTGGCGCTGGCCCATCGCCTGCGCTATGTCCCGTGGACCAAGGCGGCGGCGTAACAGGCTGCTGAAAAAGGCCCATCTGCGGCGTTGGAACGCTCAGGCACTCGTTGCGGCGTACCTGGAGTACGCCTGGCACTGCGGCCGTATCGCATTCCGCCTTGCATCTGGACCTTTTTGAGCAGCCTGAAAAGAAGTGAGAATGAACCATGTTTACCATACGGCTCGCCCCGGGCAAAGAGAGTCGGCTCCAGGCGGGCCATCCGTGGATCTATCGGAGCGAGATCGCTCGTATCGAAGGCACGGAGACGCCGGGCGCGATCGGGCGGATCCTCGATCACCGCGGTAAGTTCCTCGGCCAGGCGACGGTGAACCCCGCC
Organism: uncultured Methylomirabilota bacterium; assembly: GCA_963727695.1. Lineage (GTDB taxonomy): Bacteria > Methylomirabilota > Methylomirabilia > Methylomirabilales > 2-02-FULL-66-22 > 2-02-FULL-66-22. Next base: position 31,516 of record CAVSHW010000050.1, read on the forward strand.
TGCCAGATCGCCGGCCGACTCCTTTCCCGCGACGAGGCGCCGATCGACGACGCCTTCTTCGAGCGGCGCATCCGCCAGGCCCTCACCCGCTGCGGGCGCTCCGTCAGCGGGCCCGACGCCTGCCGCCTGGTCTTCGGCGAGGGGGATCATCTGCCGGGGCTGATCGTGGATCGCTACGGCGATCTCCTGGTGGCACAGTTCCTCACCGCCGGGATGGAGCGACTACGCGAGACGGTTCTGGAGGTCCTGCGCCGGGTCGTTGCTCCACGCGCGATCTACGAGCGGAACGACTCCTCTTCACGCAGACTGGAGGGGCTGGAGCTTCGCAAGGGTTTCGCCTGGGGGACGGGGGAGACCGGCGTCTGGATTCAGGAAGAGGGCCTCGCCTTCTTCGCGGACGTGGCGGCCGGCCAGAAGACCGGCTTCTTCCTGGATCAGCGAGAGAACCGGCAGGTGGTCAGGCGTCTGGCGAAGGGCCGCGAGGTCCTCGACTGCTTCTGCTACTCGGGTGGGTTCGCCGTCAGCGCCGCCGGCGGCGGCGCGACCTCGGCGCTTGGGATCGATCTCTCCGAAACGTCCCTCGCCTGGGCCCGGCAGAGCGCGGAGCGGAACGGCCTGGCCGCGTCCTGCACGTTCGTCTCGGTCAATGCCTTCGACCAGCTCCGCGCCTTCGCCCGGGAGGAGCGACGTTTCGGTCTGGTGGTGCTGGATCCGCCGGCCTTCACCAAAGGGCGAGACGCCCTCGAGGGGGCGCTCCGCGGCTACAACGAGATCAACCTGCGCGCCATGAAACTTCTCGCGCCCGGGGGCATGCTGGTGACCTGTTCATGCTCGTATCACGTGGACGCCCCGACCTTCCTCGAGATGCTGCGATCCGCGGCAGCCGACGCCCGGCGAGAGTTCCGCCTCGTGGAGCTTCGCACCCAGGCCGCCGATCATCCGATCCTGCTGGCCGCCAAGGAGACCCAGTACCTGAAGTGCGCGATCCTGGAGGCGGTGAACTGAACAGGCTGCTGAAAAAGGCCCATCTGCGGCGTTGGCATGCTTAGGCACTCGTTGCGGCGTACCTGGAGTACGCCTCACTCGGCCTTCCGCATTCCGCCTTGCATCTGGACCTTTTTGAGCAGCCTGGGCAATAGCGGGTTCTTCAGCAGCCCGCTAACGGGAAAACCGCAAATTTTGATTCGCACTTGAAAGCATCGCGCCGATGTTGACTCCGACGCTGCCGTTCCGCTGTGGGGTGTGCCGAAAGGAATTGCGCGGCCTGTGGGCCGTACTCAGCGCGCGGCCATTCCCGATCTGCTCCAAGTGCCGGCTGATGGTCCACCACGGCTGCCTGTCGCAGACCGATCCCCCCCTCTGCCGCCGCTGCGCCGCGGCTCCCCTGCCGCCGCAGAACCCCTAGCCTGTTGAACCGCCGGTACCAACGGCCGTTGGTGCGCAAAGAGCGCAAAGAAAACCCACTGTATTCAGAGGGTCCCGAAATCACCCGGTCTAAGCAAGTCGTACGATTTCCATCCGTGGTCCGAGGCCCGATCCACAGATCCTGGCTCTCTTTGCGGTCTTTGCCTGCCTGTGCGTTCCGCACCTGTCTGCGTGCAACGCACAGGCAGGCGCAGACAGGCGAGCTTTGCGGTCATCACGACTCGCCTACCGGCGGCGGTCAGGAGCCTCCGCCTCCTCCGGCGGCTTCACCTGGCGAAAGCTCCGCAGGAGCAGGAGGTCATAGACGATCTTGAACCCGCCGGCCAAGAAGAAGGGCCCACTCATCAGGGCAGGATTCCCCAGCAGGACGCCGGCGCAGACCGGGGCCACCGCGGCGCCGACGGAACGTGCGGTGCCGGTGATCCCCGCCGCCGCCGCGCGCTCCTCGGGAGGGACGATGGCCATGACGTAGGATTGCCGCGTGGGAACATCCATCTGGGAGATGCTGAACCGCAGCAGCAGAACCAGGATCGCCAGGGGAAGCGTCGGCATCAGCGGCACGAGCATCAGCAGGACGTTGGATGGGAGGTGGGTGAAGACCATCGTGTTCACCAGTCCGATCCGGGCCGCGATGGCGGAGGCCGCCAGGGCCGAGACGCCGGCCAGAAGGTTCGCTCCGAAAAATATCGCCCCCAGCATCGCCTCGTTGGCGCCGAACCGAAGATAGAACCAATAGGCCAGCATGCTCTGGATGACGAAGCCTCCGCCGAAGGCATCCATGGCAAAGAGGCCCGACAGCCGCAACACCACCCCGGCCGAGCGGTCCACGCCGAATCGAGATCGCGGCGCCGAGGGGGCCGCCGCCCTTTGCGGAACCTCCACCGACCGGCTCAGCCGCCAGAAGAGACACGCGAGCAGCACACCGATGAACGCATAGCCCGCCAGCACGATCCGATAGCTTGCAAGCGGCGTCAGCCCCCACGCCTGTCCCAGCCGGGCGATGCCACCCGCAGTCAGGGAGCCGGCCGCCGTCGCGAAGGAGCCGACCAGGTTGTACCAGGCGAAGATCCCCGTGCGCCGGTTGTCGGCAACAGTCTGGGACAGGGCAGCCTGCTCGATGGCCAAGAACGGACCCACCTCGTACCCACTGGGGCTGATGACGCCGATCGTCGCGGCTACCAGGAGGAGGAGGAATCTATCCGTGGCAATAAAGACCAGGCCCGCTCCCAGGATGAGGAGCGACCCCACGACAAGCATCGGACGCCGTCCGTATCGGTCGGCATGCGTGCTCATCCACAGCGAGATGACCGTGTCGCCGACCAGGGTGAGCGTAAGCAGGAGGCCGATCTGCGTCCCGTCGAATCCTAGGGTGTCCAGGTACAGGGCGAGGACAACGGCCAGAAAGCCGTACCCGAACATCCGCGCCACCCGGGCGGCGAACAGCAGGCGCCCGTCACGGCTTAGAGTGCTCAGGGGCGACATCGCCATTGTCAATATGGGGGTTGGACAATCGGGTTAGGAGCTCGTTCGGCTTACGGCTTCTCCAGGGTGGCGCGAATCTCCGCCGCGATGGATTGGGTCAGCCGGTTCTCGACGGTCTCCAACTGATCGGCGGACAGGTCAACGAACTGCAGGCCCATCCCGAGGCCTTCCGGCTTACCTTGTGCCGCGTCGGCATTCCGCCAGATCACCTGCCCGACCGCGGTGAAGCGGATGGCGGATCCCGGGAACTGAAGCCGGAGCAAGAGCTGCTCGCCGACCTCCGACGGGGTCGGAGTCTGGATAAACACCCCGCGCGCCGAGAGGGTATATTGGTGGGAGTGCTCCGCCGGGTGCAAGGGCTGATACTCGATCGAGTCTTCGACCGTGACGCGGGGAATGCTGCGGCGGCCGGCGGCAGCCTGACCGGCCGCTCCGGTTCGCGGCTCCCAGCCCAAGGCCCCCAGCCGCAACAGGCAATGAAGTGTCTTCAGTGTCATCAAGGTATCCAGAGGGCTCTCCGCCAGGACACCCTCGATGTCGCGCGTCCCATCCAGCAAGGCTGTCAGGGCGACCCCGGCCGAGGGAAGCTCGGCCTGTACGGCCGCGCGAAGCGCCAGGGGGATCTCCAAGAGCAGGTCCGCCGCTGGCAATACGCCGCGGAGGCCCGGAATCTCCCTGACTCGTCGGGCCCCCTCATCCAGCAGAGTCTCGTTCGACGCGGTGACCTCGGTGCCCACCGCCGACGGCAGGCCGAGCGGCGGGTTGATGTTGAACGCCCCCTCATTCCAGGTCAACAACTGGTAGACGGCCGCCTCGCCCCGGCGTGGCCCTTGCCCGGCGCTCGTGATACGCCCGTCCTGGAAGACAATCTTCCCCTCCTCGGTTCCGCGCGTGAGATGCAGAAGCGCACTGCGTCGCTCCATCTCCAGCCAGCGGATCAGCGACGGGAGCGGCATATTCTGCAGTTGTCCCTTCGCGACGGCGGGGGCGGCTGCTTCCGGCGGCGGGGGAGTCGGCCGAGTTCGTCGCAGGATCGAGCGGACGCGGGCCTTCAATTCCTCGGGGTCGATGGGCTTCGAGATGTAATCCTCGGCTCCCATATCCAATCCCCGCACCTTGTGGCTGGACGTCCCAAGGGCGCTCACAAACAGCAAGGGGATTGGCGCCGTGGCCGCATCCCGCTTGAGGATTTCCGCCGTCTCGAAGCCGTCCATGCCCGGCATCATGGTGTCCAGGAAGATCAGGTCGGGACGCTCCGCCTTCGCAATCCTGATCGCCTCTTCCCCATTCGTCGCCTCCAGTACGGTCGCCGGGATCGTTACCAGCGTGTCCCGCATGATTCGGCGAATCAGGTTGTCATCGTCCACAACGAGGATGCGCGGTTCCATCTCGGTATCCTCCGGTCTGCCGAAGTCCTGCCTCCCATCCGCCCGTCCGGACGTCGCTCTCATCGTTCTCGGAAGTACGGCAACGCCCCGCGGAATGTCCTCCCCTTCGGCCGATCAAAACATACAACTCCCATTGAGTCAAGGCTGATACTGCAACTGATACAGGCGGGCGTAGAATCCCTGAAGGGCCAGGAGCTCCGCGTGGCTTCCCTCCTCCCGGATCCGCCCCTTGTGGATGACCAGGATCCGGTCCGCGAATTGGATGGTGGACAGCCGGTGGGCGACGATGAGGGCCGTCCGGTCCTGAAGCAGGACCCGGAGGGCCTCCTGGATGAGGAGCTCGGTCCCGGTGTCCACGGAACTGGTCGCTTCATCCAGGACCAGGATGCTGGGGTCGAAGGCCAGGGCCCGCGCAAAGGAGAGGAGCTGCCGTTCGCCCTGGGACAGGGTAGCGCCCCGCTCCTGGACCTCCGTCTCGAATCCGTCCCGCAACCGCTCGATGAACCGACTCGCGTGCACCTGGCGAGCGGCCGCCTCGATCCGCGCCGCCGAGATCTCCGGGCTGGCGAGGCCGATGTTCTCTCCCACGGTTCCGGAGAAGAGGAAGACGTCCTGCAGCACCAGGCCGACGTGCCGGCGGAGCGCCGTCTTGTCCCATTCCCGGATGTCGAGACCATCCACCAGGATCCGCCCGCGGTCCACCTCGTAGAAACGGCAGAGGGCCGAGACGATAGAGGTCTTGCCGTGCCCGGTGGGACCCACCAGGGCAATCCTCTCCCCGGGGGCCACGCGGAACGAGATGCCACGCAGCACCGGCTGGCCCGGCACGTAGGACAGCCAGACGTCCTCGAACTCGATAGCGCCGGCGGGCGCGGGGGGGGCACCCGGCAGGGCCGGCGTCCGGATCGTCGGCGGCTCGTCCAGCAGCCGGAAGACCCGCTCGCTGCTGGCCATGGCGGCCTGGAAGATGTTGTATTTCTCCGCCAGGTCGCGGATCGGCTGAAACATCCGGTACACATACTGGAGGAAGGCGATCACGACCCCTGGCAGGAGGACGTGATCCAGGATCAGTCGCCCCCCCTGCCAGAGGACCAGGCCCACCGTGACGGCGCTGCACACCTCCACCAGCGGAAAGAAGATCGCGTTATAGTGAACGCTCTTGATCAAAGCCTCCAGATTGCGGGTATTGATCTCCCTGAAGCGGTGGTACGCCCGTCGCTCCTGGCCGAAGGCCTGCACCGTGGCCATCCCCGAGAGGTGCTCGTTCAGGTAGCCGTTCAGGCGCGCCAGGATTTTGCGGCTCTCCCGATAGTTCTCCCGGGCCTTCCGGCGGTACACATTTGTGGCCAGGGTCACGACCGGCAGCAGGCAGAGCGCCGTCGCTCCCAGCCGCCAATCCAGCAGGATCATGGCCCCGGCGATACCGATGATCATCAGGATGTCGCCCAGAAAAGCCACCACACCGGAGCTCAAGAGTTCGTTCAGATTCTCCACGTCGTTTACGACCCGGGTCATGAGGCGCCCCACCGGATTCCGATCGAAAAAGGCGAGGTCATGCCCGAGGAGATGCCCGAAGAGCTGCCGGCGGATGTCGTGCATCACGCGTTGGCCCACATACTGGGTGGTGTAGGCGTGGCCGAAGTGGCAAAAGAATCCCAGGATCAGCGCCCCCATGTACGCGATGGCGACGCGATTCAGCCCGGCCAGATCCCCCACCGCGATGTAGCGATCGACGGCGATCTTGACGAGGTACGGCCCCAGAAGCTGGGCGCCGGTGTAGCCCGCCAGACACACGAACGCAAAGCAAACCAGGCCCCAGTAGCCCCGGAGATACCCGAGCAAACGCAGGACCTGGCGGGTGTCATAGGCCTTGCCCAGGACCTCGTCGTCGATATGGACGTGGTGCCCGTGCATCAGCCGTTCTCCTTCTCGGCCAGGGTCTCCAACTCGCGCACCAGGAGCTGTTTCCGGTACAGTCGGTGGTAGCGTCCCTCCTGGGCCAAGAGCTCCTGGTGCGTCCCCCGTTCCACGATCCGCCCCTCCTCGAGGACCACGATCTGATCCGCATCCTTCACCGTGGAGACCCGGTGCGAGATCAGGATCGTTGTCCGCCCCGCCATGACCGCCTTGAGCTCGCCCAGAATATCTTCCTCCGTCTGAACGTCCACGCTGGAAAAGGCATCGTCCAGAATCAGGATGGGAGGATTCTTGATCAGGGCGCGGGCCAGCGCCGTCCGCTGTTTCTGTCCGCCGGAGAGCCGCACCCCGCGCTCGCCCAGCAGCGTATCGAACCGGTCCGCAAACGCATGGATGCTGGGCAGCAGCGCCGCGATCCGGGCGGCTTCCTCCATGTCCTGAACCGTGGCGTCGGGGCGGCCGAAGAGGATGTTCTCGCCGATCGTCTCCGAGAACAGGAAGATGTCCTGAGACACCAGGCCGATGGAGTTCCGCAGCCTGGAGAGCGGGATGGTACGGATGTCCCTCCCGTCCAGGAAGAGGCAGCCCTCAGGCGATTCGAAGAGTCGGGTGATCAGGTGGACCAGCGTGCTCTTGCCCGCCCCCACCTCGCCCAGGATGGCGCAGGAGCTTCCCGCCGGGATCCTGAGCCGCAGTTCCGTGAGGGTCCAGGGCTCCTCCGGCCCGTAGCGGAACGAGAGACCCCGGAACTCGACCTCGCCGCGCAGGCGCCGGGGAGACCCGTCCTCGGGCACGAAATGGGCGGGGGCAACCGGGGTCTCCAGGATCTCCGCCAGACGGACCAAGGCCGAGGTGCCCCGCTGGTACAGGTTCGCCACGTATCCGATCGCCATCACCGGCCAAGTCAGCATGGCGAGATACCCGCCGAACTGGACGAACTGGCCGATGGTGAGTGTTCCCCGAAGGACCTCACGACCCCCGAGCCAGAGGACCACCGCGGCAGCGAGACCCGAAAACACGGACATGAGGGGCCAGAGCACGCCGCTCAAGCGCGCCGTGACCAGATTCTTGCGCATGTACTCGACGCTCAGTTTCCCGAACCGTGCACGCCGGTTCTCCTCCTGGGCATATGCCTGGACGACCCGGATGCCCGCCAGGCTCTCTTGGACGAAGATGCTCACCTGTCCCAAGAACTGCTGAACCTCCCGGTATCCCCGATGGATGCGATTCCCGAATAGGAGCACGAGGCAGGTGATCCCCGGCAGGGAGAGGAGCGACCAGAGGGTGAGCCATGGGTCGATGGCGACGAGGAGCGGCAGTGTCGCCAAGATCAGCACGACCCCGTCCAGCGCCGCCACCGCCCCGATGCCCAACATCTCCCGCACCGAGGCAAGGTCGTTGGTGAGGCGGGACATCAGCTCGCCGGTCTTCATGCGGTGGAAATAGGTCAGCGGGAGCCGCTGGAGATGGGAGAAGAGCTGGTTCCGGAGGTCCCACTCGATGTGGCGGGAGAAGCCGAACACGTTCGTCCGCCAGAAGTACCGAAAGACCCCTTGGGCACAAGCGGCTCCGGCGATCAGCGCGGGGTAGAAGAGGAGAGACCGCTGGCCGCCGTGGCGCGAATCGAGGTTGTCCAGCGCGAGACGCGCGAACCAGGGAATCAAGAGGTGCATGGCGTCGGTGAAAAGGAGGGCCGCGACGCCGAGCGCGAAGTGCCGCCGATGCCGGTGGAGGATTGGCCACACCTGCCGGGAAAGTCTGCCGATAGAATGTCTCACGCGATCATGCGGGTTCGAGGTTCCTTCGGCTTGGTGACGAACACAACGGGCTCGCAGCCGTCCGATTTCACCAGTTCACCGATTCACCGATCCACTTCGGGTGCTTTCGTCCTGGAGAGTCACGCCGCGTCCCTCTCGTCCGGTTGGACGGGAAAGGCGATCCGGGCGATGGCGCCCCCATCGCTCGCGAGATGCAGCATCCCCCCGATCTGCTTCGCGAGCATCCCGACCAGGCGCAAGCCCAGCGAATCGGTCGATTGCGGATCCGTGTGAGGCGGGAATCCCACCCCGGTATCCCGGACCGTGAGCACATGCTGGTCATCCCGGCTCTCCAGGGCCACCACCACCTCTCCGACCCGGCCGGCCGGGAAGGCATGCTTGAAGGCGTTGGAAACAAGTTCGTTCACAATCAGCGCACAGGGGATGGCCCGCTCGACCTCGAACGGCCCCACGCCGACCTGCACCGTGAGCCCGATGTGCTTCGCGTTGTGCGCTTGTTGAAGCGCCGTCGCCAGGTGGCGGAGATAGTCATCCATGGCGACCCGGCTGACATCGGCCGACTTGTAGAGATACTCGTGAATTCGCGCCATCGATTGCACGCGGTCTTTGCTCTCCTGCAGCGCCTGGCGTGCCGACGCGTCCCGCAGGGTTCCTGCTTGGAGGTCAAGAAGACTCGCGACGACCTGGAGGTTGTTCTTGACTCGGTGGTGCATTTCGCGCAGGAGCAGATCCCTCTCGGCGAGGGCGGACTGAATGCTCGCCTCCTCCCGCTGGCACTCGGCCAGCTCGCGGCGGGCACCGGCGTAGTGTCGGGCATGGTGGAGGGCGAAGGCCGCCTGGCGGGCAAACGCGCCGAAGAGGCCGATCTCCTCGCCCGTATAACTGCGCGAAGAGGGGATCGGAAACGCCAGGACACCGAGCGGACGATCGCCCAGCGCGACCAGAAAGCCGAGATAGGCGGTCTGGCCCAGCTCCAGCATGAGCGAGGGGGGATCGGGTGCGGAATCGGCTCCGGCGTCGGCGGTGGAGATCGGTCCATCGGTGGGGCCGGCCCGCTCAGAGAAACACTCTCCAATGAGGAATTCGAGCCTCCGTAACTCGTCCGGCGGGAGCCCGTCTCCGTCGCAGCAGCGAAGCGTCGAGGACACATCGTCCAGGAGAAACAACCGCACCCCATCTGCGCTGGACAGGAAGGTTGCCTGGCGGACAATCGTTCTTTGAACCTGATCGAGATCCAGGGAGACGCCAAGGGCTTGCTGACTCTCCAGCAGCGCGCACAGATCCCGCTGGCGGCTTTCCAGCCCCCGAACCTGATCCCGCAGCGTCAACAGCTCGACTTCGCTCGGTGATTTCATGCGACCCTATCCATTCTGCGCGCGAGTCGTCGTCGCGCGCCTCGGAGGCAGTCTAGGTGGCGCCTTCGGGACTGTCAAGAGGCGAGCCGCCGCGGGAGCGGAAGCGCGCCTGCGCTCGGCCGCGGGGAACCTGTCAAGCCATTTAAGAATGTTACTTTCCTCCTGATCGTCGCGCCATGAGAGATGTTACCCTGCTCTGCTGCTGAGGCGCACCCACGGGAGTCGCCCCGGAGCGAGATCCTGCAGGTTGTAAGGCACCGCTGGACGGCGGTGTCTCGCGGGGCCGATGTGCGGCGGCGGGTCGCGTCGTCGGTGTGCGGGGACCGGGCGACAACGAGACCGTCCGGTGATGGGCGAGGGCGGCCAGGCGCGCGAGCTGGGCGTCAATGGTGTCGGCGAGCGCGAAGGGGTCGAGGGTGGCCCGGAGGTGCTGGAGGTGGGCCACCCGCAGCGGGTCGGCCTCGGGGCACGCCTGGACGCGTTCGAAAGGCGTCTGCGGACGGTCGTACACGCGCCGGATCCGGGCCCCCACGCGGGTTTTGCGGACGAGCTTCACGGACGGCAGGAACAGGTTCTGGAAGAGCCGCAGCTCATGCTGGTAGAGCGCATTCAGGGCGGCCACGGCCTCGGGGGAGTCATAGCGGACGTACCCTACGAGTTTCCGGACGTGGGTCCAGTTCTTTTGCTCGATGTGCGCGTTGTCGTCCTTCTTGTAGGGCCGGCCCCGCGTGAACTGGATCGCGTGGTGCTGGCAGTAGCGGACGAGGTGGGCATTGATGAACTCGGAGCCGTTGTCGGAGTCAATGCCTTGGAGGCGGAAGGGGAGCGTCTGCCGCATCGCCTCCAGCGCCTGCTGCACCGCGTGCTGGCCCCGGCCCAGGACTGCTCGGGTCTCCACCCAGGTGGTGTGGATGTCGGTCAGGTTCAGGGAGTGCGCGAACTCCCCGTCGCCCGAGTCGCCGCAGTGGGCCACCAGGTCGATTTCGGTGAAGCCGGGGACCGTGACGTCCCACCGATCGGTGCGCAGCGGAATGTGGTGCTTCAGGAGCGACCCCGGCTTCGTCCGGCCGTACCGGCCCGTTGCAGCGGGCCGCCGGTAGGCCGCCAGCCGTCGGTCCATCTGGCGGGGACTCAGGCGGAGGAGTTGGGCTTCGAGGGTTGGGGTGAGCCGAAAGCGGGGGCGGGCCCACGGCAGCCAGAGCGGCAGCAAGGCCTTGAGGCGGACCGACCAGGGGTACCCGGCCGCGCGCCAGATGGCGGCCAGCACCTGGATCACCCGGAGCCCGTACGTCGGCGGCCGTCGCCGGGGCGTCGGGGGCCGCCGGGCGGGGAGTGGGCCGTTGAGGAGGCGCAGGGCCGACTTCCGGTGGTAGCCGGTCACCCGGCAGAACTCATCGAGGATCCGCTGCTTCTCGGCTCGACTGGCCGGCTGGTAGCGGGGATAGATCGCGTGCAAGTACTCCCATCTCCCGTGTCGACTCATGATGGTTACCCTCCTTCCGTGGCTGTCTGGGAGGGTAACATCTCAAATGGCGCGACGATGGAGCTCTCGGTAACATTCTAGATGGCGCGATTCGGGGAACTTACAAATCCCCAGGGAGTGTGCTAAAATACGGACTAATGCGCATCATCTTCATGGGCAGCCCGACCTTCGCCGTCCCCTCGCTCACGCGACTCGCGGACGCCGGGCATACGCTCAGCTTGGTCGTCACACAGCCCGACCGGCCGGCCGGACGCGGCCGCGACTTACGCCCCTCGCCGGTGAAGCTGGCGGCGGAACGCCTGACGCTTCCGCTGGTGCAACCGGAGCGGCTGAGCGACGCGGGCGTCCTGGCAACTCTCCGGGGGGCCCGGCCCGACGTCATCCTGGTCGTGGCTTTTGGACAGTTTCTCCCGCAACCGGTCCGCGAGCTGTCTCCTCTCGGCTGCATCAATCTGCACGCCTCCCTCCTCCCGAAGTATCGCGGCGCCGCCCCGATCCATCGGGCGGTGATGGCGGGAGAGACGGAGACCGGTGTCACCATCATGCGCGTGGAGCGCCGAATGGACGCGGGACCTATTCTGCTCCAGCGCGTCTGTCCGATCTCGCCGGCGGATGACGCGGGGAGCGTGCACGATCGGCTGGCCGTCCTCGGCGCCGAGGCTCTGACCGATGCCCTGCCGGTCCTGATGGACGGGCGCGCGGTCTGGAGCCCACAGGACGAGTCTCGCGCCACACTGGCACCCAAGCTGGGCGACCAGGACTGCCGCCTGGAGATCCGAGGGGATCCGGTGGCGCTGGTGAATCGCGTCCGCGGCCTCTCACCGAGCCCGGGGGCATACTTGATCCTACTGGATGGGCGGCGGATACGAATCCTCAAGGCGGAGGCATCAGCCGAGTCCGGTCCCCCCGGGGTGATCCTTCGAATGGATCAGACCGGCGTCGTCGTCGGAACGGGGACGGGGGCCGTGGTCCTGCGAGACGTCCAACCGGAGGGCAAGCAGCGGATGACCGGCGCCGAATTCGCCCGCGGTCGGCATCTTCGCGCGGGGGCTCGCTGTGTCTAGGATTCCCGCCGCACCCCCCAAGGGAGCCACTCCGGTCGCAGCACGGGCCAAAGGGGGAGTCTCCCTCAGGACCAATCCCCGTCTGGTGGCCATCCAGATCCTGCTCCGGGTGGAGGCCACCGACGCTTACGCCAACCTGCTGCTGGATGCCCGTCTCCATGCCGCGTCCTTGTCGCTCCTCGATCGCGCCCTGGTGACGGAGCTGGTTTACGGGGTCTTGCGCTGGCGGGGGAAGCTTGACTGGATCCTGGCGCCGCTCCTGGATCGGCCGCTGGCGCGGCTGGATCCCGTCGTCCACCAGATCCTGCGTCTGGGAACATACCAGCTCGCCTGTCTCACGCGGATCCCGGAGTTCGCGGCGGTGGACGAGACGGTGTCCCTTGCCAGGAAGATCGGCGCCGCGCGCAGTGCCGGCTACGTGAACGCGGTCCTCCGCGCCGTGGTGCGCGGGAAGGATCGCCAACCGCCCGACTCTCTTCAGGACCCGCTCGCCTATTGGGGTGGGGTGGGTTCTCACCCGACCTGGCTGGCGGCGCGCTGGCTGGACCGCCTCGGATCCGCCGAGGGCGGGGAGCTGATGACGGCCAATAATCGCGTCCCGCCCCTCACGCTGGCGGCGAACCGGCTGAAGGCGGATGGAGAGGAAGTCGGGCGACTCCTCGCAAAGGGCCATGCCGAAGTGACCCCCGGCCGGTTCTTCCCCGGTATCTTCACTCTGCGGGGGGCCGGAAGCCTCATCGACCTTCCCGGCTTCGGCGAGGGGCTGTTCTTCCCCATGGATGAGGCCGGAGCACTCCCGGTCCTGGCGCTCGACCCCCTGCCGGGCCAGCGCGTCCTGGACGCGTGCGCCGGCGGAGGGGGAAAGAGCGCCCTCATCGCCGCTGCGGTCGGCGGGACGGGAGAGGTCGTCGCCCTGGATCGCAGCCCGCGGGCCCTCCGCCGTCTCACCGCCGCCGCCCTGCGCTTGGGGCTTGCCAGGGTGCGGCCGAGGCTTTACGATGCACGCGTCGCCGGGGAAGCCTGGGCCGGCCAATTCCCTCGGGTGCTGCTGGACGCCCCATGCAGCGGGTTGGGAACGATCCGGCGTCGGCCCGAGATCAGGTGGCGTCGCCGGCCGAGCGACCTCGCGCAGGCGGCGGCTCTGCAGCGCGCGCTGCTTGCCGGAGTGGCGGGGGCGGTGGCCGGCGGGGGCCTCTTGGTGTACAGCACCTGCAGCCTAGAGCCCGAGGAGACGGACGAGGTGATCGGCGCGTTTCTCGACACACATTCGGACTTCGCGCTGGAAGCGCCGGGACCCGCGCTCCGGCCCTTCTGCGATCCTTTGACCGAGGGGATCCTGCGCGCTTGGCCCCATCGGCACGACACGGACGGCTTCTTCGTCGCGCGTCTGCGGCGGTCGTCATGATCCCAACCCGTGCGCCCGCACCCGCTCCGGCCCGCGGCTGGTTCTATCGGCTGGTGCGGGGCTTCGCCGTCTGTATGGGGCTGCTGGCCCTGGCCGTCCTCTCGGGGTACGTCGCCATGCTCTGGTCCATGGAAGAGGACCGCGTGGAGGTGCCCCGCGCCGTCGGTCTGGATTCGGTGGCCGCCGGCGCCCTGCTCAAGGAAGCCGGCCTCGCCCCCCGCGTCGTCGCCGAGGAGTTCAGCGCAAACATCCCGAAGGGCCACGTCTCCAGCCAGCGCCCATCCGGCGGGGCGCGCGTCAAGCTGGGGAGCGAGGTGCGCCTGATCCTCAGCCGCGGGACCGATCAGCTGAGCGTCCCCAATCTGGCCGACATCACCCTGCCTCAGGCGAACCGCATCCTGGCGGAGACGGGTCTCAATCTGGGGCAGATCGCGACGATTCATTCGGACGTCCACAGCCGGGACATGATCATCGCACAGGATCCGCCCGTCGGCGCGGCCGCCACGCGGGGAGCGGCAGTCCGCATCTTGCAGAGCCTGGGTCCCTGGGAAGAGCTGGTCACCCTCCCCGACCTCCGCGGCCGCGAGATGGTCGTGGCTCTCAATCTCCTCAAGGAGCTCCAGATCGAGGCCCGGATCAGCTTCCAGCAGGCGGCGTCCAAGGAAGGGCACGTGGTGGCCCAGGACCCGGCGCCCGGCGCCTCGGTCAAGGTCGGCGGACAGGTGCAGATCACCATCGGGGAGTAGGCCGCAGGCAAGGAGGTCTCATGGTCAAGATCGCACCCTCGGTGCTCTCGGCGGATTTCGCCGCGCTGGGGGAGGAGATCGCCAAGGTCGAGCCGGTGGCGGACCTCCTCCACGTGGACGTGATGGACGGCCACTTCGTCCCCAACCTCACGATCGGGCCCGTGGTGGTCGAGGCGATCCACAAGCGAACCCGTCTGCCGCTGGATGTCCACCTGATGATCCAGCACCCCGACCGTTTCATCGGCCCCTTCGCCAAGGCCGGGGCAGCCCACATCACCGTCCATCCGGAGGTCTGCCCCCATCTCCATCGTATCATCCAGCAGATCCGGGAGGCGGGATTGAAGGCCGGCGTCGCGCTGAATCCCTCCACCTCGCTCTATGCGGTGGAGCAGGTGCTGGACCAGGTCGATCTCATTCTCCTCATGTCGGTGAATCCCGGCTTCGGCGGGCAGTCCTTTATTCCCTCCGTTCTGAAGAAGATCGTGGAGATGCGCCGCTGGTTGGATCGTCTACCCGCCCCCCCCGAGCTGGAAGTGGACGGAGGCATCACGCTGGAGAATTGCCGCGAGGTGGCGCGGGCCGGTGCCACGATTCTGGTGGCGGGTTCGGCGATCTTCGGAGAGGCCAACCCACGCGAGGCGGTGGCCGCGATACGGCAGCGCCTGGCCTGCCCCTAACAGGCTGCTGAAAAAGGCCCATCTGCGGCGTTGGAGACGCTTGAGCACTCGTTGCGGCGTACCTGGAGTACGCCTCACTCGGCCTTCCGCATTCCGCCTTGCATCTGAACCTTTTTGAGCAGCCTGGGCGAAAACGGGTTCTTCAACAGGCTGCTGAGCCGTTAGGTTGGATCGCGTGGGTCGGACGCGATCCGCGAGGCCGGACGGGGCGAGCGCGAAGAGAAACGGGGGTGGACGTGCGACAGCTTCCCATTCCGCCGCACTTTCAGCCGGACGCGGTGGGAACGGTCTGGCGAGTGCCGTACCAGGAGCGGGCCGACGAGGCCGACGTCTGGGGGAGGCGCCACCGGATTTCTCCCGCCGCAGCCGACGCTCTGCGGGTTTGTCTGGTGATCGTGGACTGCCAAAACACCTTCTGCATTCCCGGCTTCGAGCTCTTCGTCGCCGGCAAGTCCGGCCTGGGGGCGGTAGAGGACAACCTCCGGCTCTGCCAGTTCCTCTATCGGAACCTCGACACCATCACCGAGATCGTCCCTACCCTGGATACGCACACCCCCGCGCAGATCTTCCATTCCCTCTTCTGGATCAACGCCGCCGGCGAGCATCCCGGGCCGCACACGGCCATCACCCCCGAGGACGTGGAGACAGGCCGCTGGCAGGCCAGCCCGGCGCTGGCCGGCAGCCTGACCGGGGGGGACGCGGGACGGCTGCAGCGCCATGCCGCCCACTACGTGCGGACCCTCGCCCAGCGCGGCAAGTACCCGCTCATGGTGTGGCCCTACCACGCCATGCTGGGCGGGATCGGCCACGCGCTGGTATCGGCCGTCGAAGAGGCCCTCTTCTTCCACGCTGTGGCGCGGAAGACGCAGCCCCGCTTCGAGATCAAGGGAAACGACCCGCTGACCGAACATTACTCGGTCCTGTCTCCGGAAGTCCGGGAAGGACCCGATGGCGAGCCGCTCGCCAAGTGGGACACCGGTCGCATCCAGCACTGGCTGAGCTTCGACCTCGTGATCATCGCGGGGCAGGCCAAGAGCCACTGCGTGGCCTGGACGATCGACGACCTGCTCACGGAGATTCGGGCCCGCGAGCCGGCGCTGACCCGGAAGGTTTATCTCCTGGAGGACTGCACATCTCCGGTCGTGGTCCCCGGGGTGGCGGACTTCACCGCCGAGGCCGACGCCGCCTTCCATCGGTTCGCCGCCGCGGGAATGCACGTGGTGCGCTCGGTCGATCCGATCGCGTCGTGGCCGGGGGTGGATCTTGCGCCTCGCGGGAGTTGAGGCAGTGAACTCGATGGAGAGGACAAGGGAGGCGATATGGATCTGACACAGACACTCACGGAGATGGCGAAGGGGGCCGGGGCGAGCCTGACCGGCGTGGCCCCGGTGGAGCGGTTCGCGGGCGCCCCGAGGGGACACCACCCGCAGGACCTGCTGCCGGGTGCGCAGAGCGTCTTCACGTTCGGGATGCGCATTCTCGATCGCGTCATGGAGTGGCCGAACCTGCTCCAGGACTCCGTCTTCTACCCCCCCGAGATCCGCGTCGAGGCCCTGCGGCTCATGCTCTACAAGAAATCCGGATACGACATCATCAACGACCACCTGAGCGGCATTGCGCTGCGGCTGGCCACACACCTGGAAGAGCTTGGACACCCCTCGCTCTTCTTCCCCACGACCAACACGGGTCTGCCCGAGCACCTGATGGGCTTCCCGGGCATCTTCTCGCAACGCCACGCCGCGGTCCGGGCGGGGCTGGGGGAGTTCGGTCTCAACAACGTCGTCGTCACCGCCAGGTACGGCCCGCGGATCCGGTGGAACTCGGTCATCACCACGGCCGCGCTCTCGCCGTCCCCGCTGCTCTCGGCCAAGACATGCGAGGGCATCGGCCTGTCAGAAGTGCGTCCGCGAGTGTCCGGTAGACGCCCTCCGGTCGCTGCCCGAAGCCGAAACGGACCGGCTCTGGCTGGACCCGGCGGCGCGCACCGATTGGGCGGCCTGCCGGAAGAGCCAGGCCACCTCGGACTGCATGGGGCGGTGCATCCGGGTCTGCCCCGTCGGCAGAGGCACGCAGAGCGCGGCCGTCACACGACAAAGCGCTTGACGGAATCCCGCCGCGATGGTATCAATCCTCAAATATTGACCAAAGGAGAGGTTACCGTGTCCAACGTCTCTGCGAGCCGGTTCCGGTTTTACTTTTACTTTGCGGGCGTCTGCCCTGCCGGCTCGAGGCGACGGATGAGCTAGACCAGACAGCATCCAGACACCAAGGGCCACG